>CAZFRU010000040.1:28632-35541 GCA_964521385.1 uncultured Gemmatimonadaceae bacterium
ACGCGCCACGCCTCTTCGAAGATCTGGGTCCACTCGGCACGGTGGTCGACGCGGACCGAGAAGTCGAAGTCGACACGCTCCGTGCGGCCCGAGGGAAGGGTCATCTGGTGAAGTTGGCTACCTCCCGAACCGCTGCGAGTGAAGAAGGCCGCGCTGCGGTCGTGCGTCGGAGTCAGTCCGCTGAACTGGCCCTCGGCGACACGCTCGGTCTCGCCCCCATCGATCGAGATCTTGAAGAGTCCGGGCCCGTCGTCGTTTCGGCTCGTGAAGAACACCGTCCTGCCGTCGGCCGACAAGAAGAAGGTGCCGACGCCCTCGCCTTCGGTGAGCTTGCGGGCGCGCCGGTCGATCCCTTCGGCATCGATGTCCAGGCCGGCTGCGGCCGTTCCGCCGCGGTCTTCGTCCGACTTTTCCCTGGCCGCGCGCTCCCGTTCCCGCCGCGCACGCACGAGCGGGTCGTCGGGATCGCTCGCAAGGGACTCCAGGCTCGCGATCCAGAGCTGATTGGTGCCGTCGCCACGATTTGAAATGAAGACCACGGACGACCCGTCGGGGGTGACCACACCGCCTCGTTCCTGGTCCGGACTTGCCGTGACGTCGACCTCGCGCCGCGACGAGATCTCGAACAGGAAGACGTCGCGGTTCAGCCGTGGGTCGCGACGATCGTAGACCAGCCAGCTCCCGTCGCCGGCGTACTGCGAGAGCTCGTACCCTCCGGCCGGGTTGTACGCGAGTTCGGTTTGCAGGCCGCTGGCCACATCGATCTCGAAGATGCGGTTTGCCGTCTCCATGGCGATCCGGGAGCCGTCGGGTGACCATACGTAGTTGGCGTCTTTCTGGGAGGCGTAGGTCGACAGTTGCCGATGAGAGCCGTCCGCCAGCGTGTAGAGCCAGAGCTCTTCTTCGCCCGAGCGATCCGAGACGTAGGCGATCAGGGAGCCATCGGGTGAGTACGCGGCGAAGCGGTCCCGCCAGGCCGATTCCGTGACGCGCGTCTTTTCGCCCGTGTCTGGATCGGTGGGCACGACGACGATTTCGCCCCGGTAGTCGACCGCCACCGACCCACCATCGGGCGCAACCCCGAAGCCCTCGAGCACGCCGTCGGCCTCGACCCACTCGACGAGATTGGTCGTGGGATCGACCTCGATGTCGACGCTGACCTGCACCGGGGCGCCCGCGGGGACCGCCATGGTCCAGAGTTGGTGGTTCTGGGTGAAGACGATGGTGCGACCGTCGGCCGAGATCGACGGCGACTTCACACCGCCCTCGGTGAAGCGCGTGATCTGTTCGGGGCTACCGCCGTCGGGGGCCATGCGCCAGAGATTGAAGATCCCGGAGCGCTCCGATACGAAGTAGATCTGTCCATCGGAGCCCCACATGGGAATCGCATCGTGCACGTGGCCGCGAAACCCATCGAGGTCGGTGTCCGTGAGTTGCGTGATGACTCCCGAGGCGAGGTCCTGGACGTAGATGTCGGTACTGTTGTTGCCTCGGTACCCTTTCCGGCTCGTGCTCAGCGGGCGGCGGTTGAAGGCCACCGTCCGCCCGTCGGGGCTGATGGCCGCGTTGCGCGCTTGATCCATCGTCATCGGGATCGGGACACCGCCCGCGACCGGCACCATGTACATGGGCGAGTAGAACGGATGGGTGTCGCGCGAGGTCACGAAGAGCACATGGGTGCCGTCTGGGCTCCACCCTCCCACCACGTCGTTCCCGGAATGGAAGGTGAGCTGGGTGGGCTCGCCGCCGTCGACCGCCACCACGAACACGTCGGCGTTGCCGAAGCGATCGCTGGTGAAGGCGATCCAGCGTCCGTCGGGTGAAAAGCGTGGTGCGCTTTCCCGTGCCACGTGATGCGTTACCCGGCGGGGGCCGGATCCGTCTTCAGCGACGACCCAGATGTCGCCCAGATATGAAAAGGCGATGAGGCCGTGGCCCACATCGGGATCGCTCATGAAGCGGATCTCGTCGGCGACGGCGGTCTGAGCCGTTACGGCGAGGAGTACGGCGGCGAGCGTGAGGGCCGAGGCAATGCGGGGATACCCCATGATCTCTCTCCACAGGTGGAAGCGGCTGGCCAAGAGTGGGAAGGAGCCTCGCGGAGCGCAACGACATGATGATCGCGGGTGCGTGGGATGGCTGCGAGGCCGATCTTCGCCCTGCTGTTCATCTTCGCCATGCCCATGACGCTGACGGGCGGATCGACGGGGCCACTCGACTACGGGGTCTTCACGGCGGCCGCAGCCGCCCTTGCCTTGGCGGTGCTCGCTGGCGAGGGACGCGGCGAGTCACGGCGTTGGTTCGACGTCAGCAGTCCTCCGGCGTCGCCAGCAGCCGGAGGGTCGCGAGTTCGTTTGCCACGGCGCGGCGCGCCCGGTCCTCCGACCAGTTGAAGCTCCGCCAGTCGTGCGGCCGTTCGGGGCCCCACTGGCGGATGAGTCGACTGGCCACCGTGCACTGCGCTTCACGCGGCAACTCGTCGAGGCGGGCGACCAGGAGGGGTGCGGCGTCACTTCCGAGCGAGGCCAGGTATTGCGCGTCGATACCACCCAATTCCGAGCTGCGGTCGAGATTGTGGCGCGTCACCAGACCGACCGGATCGAGGATCTGCAGTGCGCCGATCAGAGCGTAGGCGGTAGTGAGCGCTCCGAAGGCGAAACGGTCACGGTGACCGCTCAGAACGGTGGCCCCGAACCAGACCACAACCACCGTCAATGCCGCGAGCACTGCGGTGGCGACGACCCGATCTTCCGTGAGACCGTACGCGGCCTGGTAGGCCAGCATACGCTGTATCGCCGAGCCCACGATCACCAGGAGCAGGGCGAGGTGAAGGCCCGCGAAGCCGCGAAACACCGCACGAGCCTTCAGGGCATGCTCCCCGAGCAGGGCGTGCATCGCGAGGAGCCAGGGAATGGCCAGCGCAACCGCCGCCACCAGCTCGAAGAAGCCGGAACGTGCGTAGGTCGCGTAGGTGAGATCCGGGGTGAGCTCGACCCAGGAAGCGCCCCCGAAGAGGTAACGAAACTGAACCACCACGAAGCCCAGGAACAACAGATCCACCAGCCCCAGGGCGGTGGCCACCGGTGCGATCCCCAGTCGAGGGGGAGCAGGGATCAGGCGCCGAATCGTGTCCAGCTTCGTGCCCGACGAGATGCCGACGAGGTAGCCGCAGGCGAGCCACGACAAGACGACGATCACCACCAGGTGCGAAGCGAAGGCCTGAAGATCGAGGGCGACGAAGTCGCTGAGGATGGTGGCGAACACCTCGTCGGCCGCCACGAAGAGCGCTCCGAACACCAGCAGAGGCACGAGGGCGAGGAGCACCCCGCCGATGGCCGTACGCACGACGGTGCGCGCGGTGCCTCGCGTGGCGTCCGTCCCCACCTCATCCCACTGCTCCCGGCCGAGCAAGCGCACGGCGCCCAGTGCCGAGTGGAGCCCCGCACCCACCACGGCCTCGGCCAGGTCGACGACTCCCGACCGCCTCACCCAACTCCGACCGGCGTGGAGGCCCGGCAGCGCAAATGCCGTGCAGGCAGCGACGAAGGTGCCGAATCGCACCAGGCCCGAGCCACGCCACACCAGAGCAGCGCCACACAGCAGTCCGACTCCGATCCAGGTCGACGCCTCTCGACCAGGAGGGGTTCCCGCCGTGTAGGACACGACCCACACGGAGATGGCGAGCCCCACGAACAACAGAGAGAAGTTGAGGCCTGGATCTCCGGGGGCACGAAGAAGCTGATCTCCGGCGAATCCCATGCCGATACCGGCCGCGAGGATCGCTGTTGCGGGCAGTACGCGGTCGGTCATGGTGCCGCTCTCCGGTCGGGGATTGTTGAAGCGATGGGTGCACTTGGGCGGTGCGGGAGTCTCCCGAACCGACGATCACGATGAGCGAAGGCGCGTATGGCGGCAGCGAACTCGGCTTCACCGAAGTCGGGCCAATGGACGTCGGTGAAGTAGAGTTCCGCGTACGCCGACTCCCACAGCAGAAAGTCGCTCAGGCGCTGTTCGCCGCCGGTGCGGATGAGTAGGTCGACGTCGGGCGTTCCGCTCGGTGCGTGGATGGCCTGCGCCAGGGCATGCTCGAAGGCGAGTCGAGTCGCGCCCCCCCGCTCAGCGAGTATACCAGCTGCGGTGAACAGAGCGTCGCGCGCCGAGTAGTCGATGGCGATACGGAGGTGGAGGGAGCGTCCTTTGCGGGTGTGTTCCTCGACATGCGCGATCCTGCGAAGGAGTGTGGTGGGAAGCCGGTCTCGGCGTCCGATGACGCTCAGGCGCACACCCTCGGCCTCCAGGCGCGCGCACTCCGAGTCCAGGTGCTTGCGGAACAGGCGCATCAACTGTCCCACCTCCCTGGGGGGGCGACGCCAATTGTCCGACGAGAAGGCGTAGAGTGTCAGGGTGGTGACGCCCAGCGCCGGCGCTGCCTCCACGGTGCGACGCACGGCCGTGGTCCCCGCCCGGTGGCCCGCTGTTCTGGCGCGGCCTCTTTGCTCCGCCCAGCGACCGTTTCCGTCCATGATGATCGCGACATGGAGTCGGTCACACTCACCGTGGGTCGTGGCCGCAGCCACGGGTGGAGCCGGCTCCGGTGATCGGAGCCCGAATTGATTCGGCATCAAAGCTCTTGGTATCACAAAGTGGGTTTCCGAAAAAAAGGGTGGAAATGGCCGGACTATTCCCGCACGCGCTCGATCAACGCCTCCATGTGGTCCAGATACTGCGCCAGGGCACGCCGTCCGGCGGCGGTGAGTCGGTAGTCGGTTCGAGGAATCCGTCCTTCGAACGACTTCAAGATCTGGACGTACCCTGCCTCTTCGAGCTTCCTGGCGTGGACGCTCAGGTTGCCATCCGAGGTATCGAGACGCTCCTTCAGTTCGTTGAAGGTGAGGGATTCCTCGACGGCGAGTGCACTGACGATCCCGAGACGCACGCGCACATGGATGATCGGGTCGAGCGCGGTCGCATTGCTGCCGGCGGGTACGATGCTCACGGGTGAGCCCTCGTGGCGGGCGACGCTCGGGTCCTTCTGCCGGTCTCGCGCACCCTCAGCCACCGTGCCGCCTCGCGATCGCGGTTCCGAAGAAGATGTGCAGCCCGCCGAATCCCGCGGCCATCCAGAGGTCGCCGCCGGTGGACCACGGAAAAAGCGCCAAGGCCCCGAGAACCATGAACGAGATGCCCATCACGGGCACGATCTTGACCGAAAAGGTGCCGGCCGTAACCACGGCGGCACCGTACAGGAGAAGCCAGGTTCCCGGCAGGAGCGTGACCGCCCCGGCCCGCCACAAGGCGCCCGTGAGCGCGACTCCGGCCAGAGCCGGCGGCAGGAAGCTCAGGACGAACTTGCGACCTGCACCGGACAGCACCGGAAGATCGGCTCGGCGTGCCTTTCGTTGGATCGCCACCGACCCGATCACGGCCGCCAGCGCCGCCTCGAGGGTCCAAACCAGAAGCCATCTTCCTGTCGTCGGCTGGAGGGAAGCGAGCGCTGCCGCAGCGAGCGCGCTGAGTCCCATGCCGACGCCACCCCATCCCGGAACCGCCGTGAAGGCCGCGCCGTGCTCCATCGTGCGGCGGATGAAGCGCAGGTCGTCCATGGCCCGCTCGCCGAGGGCGATGGGCCTGGAGCCCTGATCGACGAGATGGGGTTTCAGCGTCATGAACCCAATCTGGCGCGAGGCGATGGGGACGTCAAGTACTTTGTGCCACGAAGCCCAAGGAGCGCTCGGAGTGACGAGTGCTCCGCTCGAAACGGAGTCGGGGCCGCACCATGATCCCATCTCGGGAGAGAAACCCCTACACCTGAACCGGAGAAACACCGACTGCGCTTCCACGACGGGTCTGCGATCTTCATGGTACGCATTGGCACTACTCTCCAACCGGGATACGAATGTGTCCGGTTGGAGCGCCGTCACGATCGACGGCGATCTCTGAGGGAGGGCAACACCATGAAGGCACTCGTCTATCACGGGCCCGGGCAGAAGGCGTGGGAAGAGGTACCGGACCCCAAACTCATAGAGCCCACGGACGCGATCGTCCGAATCGACACGACCACCATTTGCGGAACCGATCTGCATATTCTCAAGGGGGATGTACCCGCGGTCACCGATGGGAGGATTCTCGGGCACGAAGGGGTCGGGACGGTTACCGAGGTCGGGGCGGCTGTGAAGGGCCTCAAGAGCGGAGACCGGGTGATCATCTCCTGCGTGACCGCGTGCGGTTCCTGCTCGTACTGTCACCAGCAACTGCCGTCCCACTGTCTGGACGCCGAAGGAACGTCGGGCATCGGCTGGATCCTGGGCCACCTGATCGATGGGACCCAGGCCGAGTACGTCCGAATCCCGTTCGCAGACAACTCGCTGCACAAGCTCCCGGCGGAGGTCAGCGACGAAGCTGCCATCATGCTGTCCGACATTCTGCCGACCGGCTTCGAGATCGGTATCCGGAATGGGGACGTGCAGCCGGGTGATGTGGTCGCGGTCGTCGGGGCGGGCCCGGTAGGGCTCTCGGTGATCATGACTGCCGGACTCCACGGGGCGTCACGTGTGATCGCGATCGATCTCGACGACAACCGGCTCGAGATGGCGCTCAAGTTCGGCGCGACGGATACCGTCAACAACGGAAGCGACGACTGGTACGAGCAGGTGATGGCCATGACCGATGGAGGGCTGGGCGTGGACGTGGCCATCGAGGCCGTGGGCATTCCTCAGACGTTCGACATGTGCATGTCGTTGATCCGGCCGGGTGCGTCGGTGGCCAACGTCGGGGTGCACGGCACGTCGGTGGAGCTCAAGCTGCAGGAGCTGTGGATCAAGGACATCAACATCACGACGGGCCTCGTCAGTGCCACGACGACGCCGATGCTCCTGAAGCTGGTGAGTCAGGGCAAGATCGAGCCGGAGC
>CAZFRU010000040.1:35551-47873 GCA_964521385.1 uncultured Gemmatimonadaceae bacterium
GGGTCGCTTACGCGGCCTCTTCCTCGACGACGGCCTCGGCGTCCTCGGCCGAGTCAGGGCAAGATCGAGCCGGAGCGATTCGTGACGCACCGCTTCAAGCTGGACCAGATGATGGAGGCCTACGACGTGTTCGAGCGGGCCGTGGAGACCAAGTCCATGAAGGTGGCGATCACTCGCTGAGGGGCCGCGTAGACGCCGCCGACCCACCGAGGTCGACGAGCAGCGTTCCTGCTACGGTGCGCAGCGCCGTGGTTCGTCGTGGTTCCGAGTGGTGTGTGGTACAACCGGGGAGTTGGTGGACAGACCCCGAAGTCCCTTGCGGGGCTTCGGGGTCGACCCACTCCTGGTCGTATGCAGGACTGCGCTCAGCGCGCGATTGCGTCTGCTCGATCACCGCTTCGTGGCGAGAAACAGATAGCGGTTCAGGCTGAAGAAATACTCTCCGTCTTCTCCGCGTTCGCGAAGGTCACGAGCCCATGCCTCGGCTTCTTCACGCGTGATTCCCCCGCGCGCGACCACGAACGGGACCACCACATCCATCAGGCGATTGCTGTAGGTGTTGGGGTCGAAGCTGGCGTTGAACAGGGGGATGATGCCCTGGGTCTCGACCTGAAAACCCGCAGCCCTCAACCTCCTGGCCAGGGTCCGGGGCAGGAACGGATCGGCAGCATGTTCCTCCCAGGCTGTGAGAACTCGGCCCATGCGTGCGCGGTCAGGGGAATACCACACCATGGAGTCCCAGTCCGTGTCCAGGAGTGCCACCCTCCCGCCAGGGCGCAAGACGCGGTGGAACTCGGACAGCGCGGCGTCGACATCGGGGACGTACTCCAGGACCTGAGTTGACACCACCGAGTCGAACGCCCCATCCGGATAGGGCAGTTCGGCCGCATCTCCGCGGCGAAGCTCGACCTGGTGGTCGTCCTTGCTCTGAGCTCGCGCGACCTCGAGCAGAGGCTCGCTGATGTCGACGCCACACACCAGTCCCGATGGCCCGACCGCATCGGCAATCGCAGTGGCGAGAAAGCCTGGACCTACCCCGACATCCAACACCCGCTCTCCCGGCACCGGAGCGAATGCACGCATGAACTCGTCGCGCTGCGCGACGACGTCGGGTGTGACATAGGCGGCCAGAAGTCGCCGCGTCGCTTCGTCGTCGAACTGCAATATCGCCATCTGCCTACCGGGCCTCCGACGCCGACCTGAGCTCCTCGAGGTTCCTGGCAATGCCCGCCTCGAGGTTTTTCTGGAAGTAGTTCCTGAGCAAGCTCGGCAAGAACCCCTGCAAGCTCTCCTCGACCTTGACGGTCGTGCCGCCACCGTGCTCTGAAAATGTCCAATTGTGTATGGCCGCTGCCCCAAATGTCTTGCCCGTCCAGCCGAACATGGTCTTCTCTCTCACCGTGTGAACTCTGGACGTGAAACGAATGCCTCCGGCCTTCCACCGAAACACGGCACCCTCTTTCAACTCACCTTGAAGGGCCGCCTCACTCACCTCCTTCTGCCAGGTCGGCCAATCGCCGATCTGCGTCAGCACACGCCAAACAGCGTCGATGGGTGCCGATATCGTGACCACACCTTCAGACTTCACCGGCGCGTTCTGGTTGACCGGAATGTTCATTCGGGCTCCTGGCTCCACCGGACTCGCCGACGGGCCGCAAACTCATCGGCTACGCATTGCACCGAGGCGCAAGGTAGCCAGCAATGGGTGTGTGATCCTGGGCGGTGCATCAGGTAACGAGGAGTCCCCCGTCCACGAACAGGTCGTGGGCGTTGATGCCCGAGTTCCGGAGCAGGAATTCCGTGGCATCGGCAATCTCGTCCATGGTGACCAGCCGTCCGATCGGGGTGCGTGCCACATGTGGGTGATTGGTTGCCGCGCTCCACTTTGGACTGTCTCCCACCACCCCAGGGTGCAGGGCGTTGACGCGGTGCGGTGCGATCTCGACTGCCAACGTCTTGACCAGGCCGCTCACGCCCCCGTTGAAGGCGGTGACGATCGTAGAGCCGGGGTAGGGCCGTTCCCTGGCGAGCCCGCCGAAGAGGACGACCGCAGCACCTGGCCGAAACCGTGGATACAGGACCCGGACGGTCTCCACATACCCCACCATCTTGATGGTCACCGATCGGATGGCGAGGGGGATGTCGAATGCCATGAGGCTGTTCGGGCCCTGCTCGATGGCGGTGATCACCAGGTTGTCCACCTCCGCCACGCCGGCGAGGTCGTCGGCGATCGTCTCAGGGCGCGAGAGGTCGATCGCGAGCCCGCGCGTCGAGCCGCCGATTTCCCCAGCGATCTCATCGGCCCGAGCTTTGCTACGGCTCGTAATCACGACCCGATCACCCCGATCGGCGAAGCGCTGCGCGATGACCCGTCCCAGCCCGCTGCTTCCTCCGACAATCACTGATGTGGCCATCCTGGCGTTCGTCCTTCATCGAGGAATCCACAGTCGAATACGAGGCCGATCTCGCCGCGGAGTGAGACGAACACGGCCGCGTCACCTCGGAACCTGCGCCTCGCATCCGAACGCCGCTACCCGGAGCGACCAGGACACGAGTGAACGGACCCCGGCTCCTGGCCTGTGCGTAGGGGTGATCGGGGTCGCCGAAGCAGGGTACGTCGTCATTCGGAGGTGGAGAGATTGGACTCAATCGGCGATTACCTGCCGCAGTCGCGAGAGTACCTGCTCCGACGTGACGAAGCCAGTGGCCAGCGGCTCTGTCTTGCCCTTACGCTCCAGCAGCAGCGTCGGAAAGGAGCGCACGCCCCACTGCCGACTGCGAACGAATTCCTGCTGAACGGCCTGTAGAGCTTCTGGCGAATCGAACGCCGTACGGAACTCATCGAAATCCAATCCCAGTCCGGCGCAGATGCTGGCGTAGAAATCCACCGCCTTGGGGTCTTGTCCCTCTACATAGAACTTGCGCTGAATCTCCGAAAAGAACTTCAACGCGGTCGAAGCCGGAAGCTGATTTCGGACATGGAGCAGCTTGACGGTCGCCACGGCGCGGCAGGCGGGCTCGGTGTCATAGTTGAAGTGCGGTGCCTCCAGGAGCGCGAAGCCGAAGGGTTGCCCGGTAGCCTGGGCAATGTGTTGCCATTCGTTGCGCAGAAAGCTCTTGAACTCCGCGTTCCACGGGTCGCCCCCGCCCGGCCGCAGTCCGCCCATGGTGATCGAGAACTCGATGCCTTCGGCTTCGCAGAAGGCCTCTACCGCGCCCACGGTGGGTGAGATGCCCCAGCACCAGGAGCACATCGGATCGCCGATATAGTGGACGGCCAGACCGTGGCGCTTCTCAGGCACGGTAGAATCGACGGGATCGTCCAACTCGGGCAGCAGGCAGGCGCCTGTGACGGGATCACATTTCATCATGGTCGGGGATTCCTCCGCAGGTGGTCGGTGACTGAAGACCGGGCGGCGACCGCCGCCAGGGGCGGCCGCCGGCCAGTCTTCGACTTTTTCTCTCAGGTCAGGCGTCGGCCCGCACCGCCTGGAGCTCGATCACGATCTTGACATCGGTTCCGACCAGGATGCCGCCTGTCTCGAGGGCCTGATTCCAGGTGAGGCCGAAGTCGCGCCGGTCGATCTTCGCCGTGGCGCTGAAGCCGATGCGCTCCTTGCCCCACGGGTCGAGGCCCCGGCCGGATTCCTTGACCTCGAGTTCCACCTGCCGGGTGACGTCGCGGATCGTCAGGTCACCGCTGAGAACGAGGCGCCCCTCTTCGCGGCGCAAGCTCGTGCCCTCGAAGGTCAGCTCGGGAAAGTTCTCGACATCGAAGAAGTCGGCCGAACGAAGGTGTTCGTCACGCTGTTCCTGGCCGGTGTCGATGCTTGCGGTGCGGATCACGACCGACGCCGCAGACTCCTCACCGAGTGGAGCCATCCGGATCGTCCCCTCCAGGTCGGTGAAGCGGCCACGGACCTTCGCGAACATCATGTGCTTGACCTCGAACCCGACCTCGGTGTGTGCCGGGTCGATCGACCAGGTGGAGACAGTGCTGGGAGTGGTAGTGGTGGTCATGGGACTCTCCTTGAGTGTTCGTTGTCACGCTGAGTGTTGTAACGCCTATCGCCGGAAAAAAAAGACCGCTTGGTTCAGTTTGCACGGGACCTCAGCGACGCTTCCTGCACACAACCTTCAAAGGCATCGCTTGCTCGATCTCGGCTCTCCGCCTCGTTGTTCACACCAGGATAATAGGTGTTGTCACACGCAATGTCAAGGGGCCCAGCCAGGCGGTCTACCGGAAGGCATCTCTGAGCGAATCCAACACGAGCGAGGCCTGCCGTAGCTCCATCATGTAGATCAGTTGATAGTGCGACTTGTCCAGAGTCATCGATACGAAGTCGTCATCTTCGCGTGCCTCGGCAACGACCCTGGGGCCCAGTCGTGCCGCGATCTGGTGTACGAAGTCGGAGCCGTCGGAGGCTGCGTCGAGACCCAGAGCCGAGATCTGGCTGGTCAAACGGCCGCCCAATTCCCATAGGGTGGCTTTCTCTTCTCTCGAGTCCTCGAGTACACGTGTCCATTCCGCGGCCCATGCACGAACCTCGCGGCCCCGCTCGGTCACGGGTGACGACGAGTCGAGGAAGAGGTGCGTGGCAGAGAGGTCCGCATCATAGGTCCAGGTAATCGAGATCGCTCCGAGCCAGGACGCCACGCTGTCGGGCGAAAGGGCCCGGAGCTCGACCCCAGTCGAGCGCAGGAACCAGTCGATGCGCTCCAGGTCGGCTTGGTTCGTCGCGATGATCGTGTCCAGTTTCGCGCGGTTCTGATCCGCCTCGATACGAAGCGACTCCAAGGCGGCCGATTCGGCCTCTCGCGCTTGCCGCTGGTCCCACCAGGCGTCGATCCAGAACGCCAACAGGATGCTGCCTACGATAAGGGCAGCCTCAGAGATCATCTGCGTCATTCGGCGCGGCTGGGTCATATCGCTTCCAGGGGATCGATTGGGATTCGGCCCTGGAACTTGCGTGGAGGGTGGCTCTCGGCTCAAGCCGCTTCGGACGGGGCGCCCCGCTCGCAACTCGCGATGCCGACGTTCCAACTGACGGTGGGCTCCAGCCGATGGCACGCCCCGACCTATTTGCTGCGCAGACCCAGCTCGAACTGTACGGTGGCCATCAGTGTCTCCACGCGGCGCACAATCTGTCGGTGGAGGTCCAGGCGCAATCCAGTGAAGACCTGCGTGTTCACGGTCAGCGCGACGAAGTCGGATTCCGTCCTCATCGCTTCAAGAGACCTCACGCCTCCCATCTGTAGCCGAACGAACTCGGCGAAGTTCTGCAGCAGCAGCTCCTCGATGAATCGCAGCCTCGGGGCATGGTTTCCGAGAACCGAATAGAGGTCACCGATCTGCAACTGCAGCGGTTGCGAGCGGATCAGATTGATGTCGCCTGTCTGGATCAGAGTCGCGATGGTCCCCGTCACGAACGAGGCTTCCTCGAATCTCACCCCGAGGCCGCGCTCCCACAGGGAGTCGGCGGGAGCCGGGGTGTCGGGAGACGTGAGAACGCGAATCGTGATCTCGCGTTCAGCGGCGACCATGCTGTCGGAGTGGATGATGAACTGCAGGACCGAGTCCGCGGCCTGGAGTTCGGCCGCGAGCGCGTTCAGGTACTGATGCTCTCTTTGACGCTCCTGGCGGCTCTCCCAGAACGCATCCGCCGAGAGGGCAAGGAGGATGCCCAGGATGATCACCCCGAGCTCGGTCAAATAGCGTGCGACTCGCGCTGGACTTCCCCGATCACTCACTCGCTTGCTCCTCGCTTGGCTGGCGACGGTGTCGCTTCGGACTCGCCTACATGACCCCGCTACATTTCACGTCGTATACGCCAAGGGGCCTGCAACCCTCCCAGATCGACCACTTCATCGGCGATGCCCCGCATCCTCTCGAGCGTGCCGGCGACGGCCGAGGACGCCGAAGGCGATGAGGATCGAAAGAACGATCAGCACGCTCTCCACAAGCAGATAAGCCGACCTCTCGGCCTCAGGCACAGGATTCTCCTGATGAACGTTCGACCTCCAACCCGCGTGCATGGGCGGCAGCCCCGGGCCGCCGGAATCTACTCCTCCGTCTCCAGCCTCGCATACCTTCGGCGACGGCAGGCAAGGTGGATCAACGTCCCTGGCCTCTTCCGCTGCGAGCCTCCAGCACCGCCGCATGGGCATCTACGAGTCCGTACCCGAACATGTTGTCCTTTCCGGGCTCTCCGAGGTCGTGAGCCGTTGCCTCGATGATCCCTCGCACCTGCCACACGCTCATATCCGGATGCTCTGCGAAGATGAGAGCCGCGATCCCCGCCACCTGCGGGCCTGAAAAGGAGTTGCCGCGGATGCGGACGGAATCCGTGTCGATGTAGCCCCGATCCTCGATGCCCAGCACGGGGAAGCCTTCCCCTGGAAAGGCGACCAGGTCGGGCTTCACGATTCCCTCAGGTAGCGGGTGGTCGCCGTACAGAGCCACTGAACTCCACTCGGCGGGACCCATGCTGCTGAAGGGCCGCAGCACATGAAGCGTGTCGATGCCCCCCACCGAGATCACAGAGGGCACATCCTTCGGTGACTGATGCTGCACCGGGATGGGCTGCGTCGTGCGGAAGTTGCCCGCCCCGCCCACCAGAAGGAGGCCCGCAGCCACTGCGTGGTCGCTCATCATGCGCCAGAAGCCCCGGAGGTTCCCGAGATCGGGGAGGCTGAAACTCATGCTGAGAATGTCGGCCCCCTGTTCGATGGCATATTGGTAGGCGATAGCGGCACCGATGGGTCGGTTCCCTGCGGCGTCCACATTCCCACCCGTGATCTTCAGCAGCATGAGGCTGGCCCGGGGTGCCACGCCGGTGATGATGCCCGAGCTACCGTCTCCCACCACCATGCCCGAGGTCATCGTGCCGTGTTGCCGCCCCCTGCTCGTACTCGTGTCCCGGACGTTGGGACTCATCGAGCCGAAGTCGTAGCCGTAGAGGTCGTCCACCCATCCGTTGTGGTCGTCATCGATCCCGTTGTTCGGGACCTCCCCGGTGTTGCGCCACAGGTTGGACCGGAGGTCGGTGTGGGCGTAGTTGGCGCCGTTGTCCAGGACAGCCACCACGGCACCCCGCCCCAGGCTACCCAACTCACTCCATGCCCGAGGCGCATTCAAATGCCGAACGTTCCACGCGACCCGCTTGCCCTCCGTGGTGAATGCCGGAGGCTCCTCGGGCGGGACTACCAGGATCGGATCGTGGGGTAGCTGCGGGCCCCGGGGCATCAACTCGCCCCCCGCATAGAGGAACGAAACCTCATCCAGCATACTGGCGACACGAATCTCTTCGGCGCTGAGCTCCATGGACAGTGCGTTCAAAACCCAGAGGGCCTGATCCGCCTCTCGTCGGCCGAGCGCCGCCAGGATCGCCGCCTGCTCCGCCTCGGCATTCTCCTTGAGGGTGGCCACAACCTGACGGCGTAGCTCCCTCCGATCCTCCCCCGTGTGCTCGAGTTGGAAGCGCTCCAGACCACCAACGGGTTCGAACAGCTGCGTGCGTCCCAACACGATGACACGAGCAGATCTCCCCGAATGCAATGCCTCCAGAAGGGGCGGATCGAGTTTCTCTTCCGCAGTCGAGGTCTGCGCCACCCCCGCGGTCGGGGCGCACAACAAGGAGACCACAACCACCCACAGGAACGGCCCCCGCCGAAGGCTGGGAAGGAGGTCGTTGATGTCCCCTCCCAACTTCGATCCAGCCCTTTGGCGAGGGCTCGCGTCCTGGGTCATATCGTTGGTCTTCATGCCCAGTCTCAGTTGAGTCGTTCCCGCACTGCAACCGCATTCTCGATCACGCCGCGAACGCGGTTCACGTGGTGACCGATCCGCGCGTGAGCGATACGAAAATCCCGTTGGGCGCCAGGTATCCGCAGGGCAGCCTCGAGAATGCGGGACTTCGCCTCTTCCGGTAACTCTCCCTGGACCAGATACGGAAGAGATCCAGTCAGTTCGGCGACTGTGACATCGAGACGCTCCGCGTCCGCAAATGCTGCGGCGAGGTCCTCGAAATTCAGGTAGAACTCGCTGAGTGCACCCCGGAGGTCTACGTCGCTCAGCAGGTTGAGCCCTCCGGAGGCGACCAACTCCCGAAATGCCACGTCGGAGCCGAGTTGGGAACGCCCTGCCCCTGTATGACCGGCTGCGATGTAGAGGGTCACGATCGAGTCCGGGGGGAGGGATGCCGCTTCCGGATGCGACAAGGTCTCGGCCGCTTCCAGGCCGCGTTCCAGGCGCGGGAGCACGACTTCCAATTCCGCGATCGTGAGGTCCAGATCCGCCGCGATCCGCGAAAGGTATCGTCCTTCGTCTCTGCTCTCTCGCACCCCTTCCATCCAGCGATCTGCCGCCAACGCGATCAAGACTCCGAGGATGATGACGATCAGTTCGCGGCTGGCGGCACGAATGGACTTCGTTTCAGGCACGATCACCTCGGTCGTCGTTCGGGCCAACGCTTTGTGACTCTACGGGTGCGGCCACCCGGGAGACAAACGTACGAGAACCTACTCGGTCGATTCGCCTCCCGCGAAGGCCCGCTCCATCGGATCACCTCTGCGTCGTCGACAAGGAAGCGCCTTTTCCCCGCTCGATCGAAGAGGTTCGTGCCACCCCGAGCCGCAATTTCCTGGTATGCCGCCTGCGAGCGGGCTTCGAACATGTCAGGGCGTCGGCCGGGTGCCGCCGCTGGCTCGGTCGGACGCTTCCTTCGAGGTGACCCACAAACCAAACACGACCTCGATCCCCGCGATGATGTAGGGCACGCTCGCGCCTCCTGGTATGCCGACGAAAACCGTGCCCAGCCCCACCCCGCAGATCAAAGCAGCCAGACCCCAATAGACCAGGCCGCCATAGGCGGTGCGAAAGCCAAAGTAGTGAGCACCCACCGCGATCGCAGCCAACGGAAAGACCAGATCAGGACGGTACGGCAGGAGAAGCCACGCCGCCAGGAGCCCACCCATCATCGGGAATACGGTCTCGATGACGATTCGGCCACCTGGGTTGCCCGGTGACGGTGGGTCGCGCCGGAAGAACATCCGGACCACCAACGTCCCAAGCGGGAAGATCGTCATGCCGCCGAAGAAGAGTACGGCGAATCCCGTGGGTGTTCCCCAGGTCGTCGCGGATACTGCTGCGGCCAACCAGACGAGTCCCGAGACCACCGCGCCCGGCCCTCCGTTCATATAGGAAGCCCGGAGTTCCGCTTGAGCCGTGGCGATGTCCACAGTCGCTTCCCCTTGCTCCATCGTGAGACGTTGTCCGATCAGCGTCCGAGCGATGATTGGACGAGTTCGGCGAGTTCGCCGACTCTACCCTGCAGGGCTTGCACCTGTATGGCCAGAGCTATCTGGCTCCCACCGTAACGCCTCAACCGGGTGTGAAGTGAGAAATCCGAAGTTAGGTCTGCCCACATCCCGCGCAGCTCGAGCCGTCCCGGTTCAGGGGGGTAGCTTCGAAAGGCGATGTACGGTGCGAGCGCCAGGAGGAGCCCCTCACGTCGCTCGTATACGATCCTCGAATAGTCCTCCACGGAGGGCTGGTCGACCTCATAGTACGAGGTGAGCATCGCCCTGAGTTCGTCGCTCCGCAGAAGATCGAGCCGATTCGCGGCCCGGAGACCGTCATACCCTGCGCGACTGAAGAAGAGCTGGTCTGCGGTTTCCAGGTCGAACAGAGACACGTCTACGCTGTCACTCGGTGGAGTGGCAACGTCCCAGCTCTTGAAGAGCCAGCCCGCGGCTCGTTCATGCTTTCGGGCAGACGCCAGGACGAGTTCAAGGGTCGCCGAATCCCGGGCCAGATCTGCGGAGATGACGTGCAGGCTGGCCTGGGCCTCCTCACGCTCGGCTCTGTTCCCCGACACCAGGATCAGACCGACGAAACGGAGGTCGTGAACTGGGTTTCAGGCGGTCCATCGATCGACCCCACCCGGAAGAGTTCCTCGAAGGAGACGCGCTCCTCGGCGGTTTCGGATGAGACCTGTGCAGCCATGGGACAGACAGCGAAGAGAGCAGCCGCGGTATTCAGAGCAGACCGCTGCGAAGAGAAGCGCTGAGAAGAGAAGCCGCACCCTCACGCCCAACTCCATACCCTGGTCCCAACGCCTGCTCCATGTCTTGCAACGTGCGGGGGCTTCCGAACCGGCCCCGGCCCGACTACTCAGGATTCTCGGAGTAGACCGGCCCGCAGCATTCCCCGGCTGGGCACCGGAAGGGCCTATTCCGGAAGTCGGTCACTACCGCACCGGTCCGATCGACCAGACTTCGATGAGCGACTCATCGAATGCGCCACTGGTACCGCGGATGAGGTATGAATCGTCCATGTGAAGGATCACGCCGTTGCCGGGGAGCTCAACCGCACCGAGCCACGCACCCTCAGCGGAGAACACCTGATAGATCGAGCGCTCATCAGGGGTGACCAAATACTTGCCAAGCCAGACCTCGCCTGACATCGTCGCTTGGAGGGAGGCGAATGCCGCCACCGAGTCGGCAACTGGCCGCCGGGCAAGCTCGCGAAGTCGGTCGGCTGATGTGCCAGCTCGCCGGGATGCTTCCCATGATTCGAGCCGCCGAAGCAGCTCTGCCGTTACGGGCTGGCGGGGCTTCAGCGCCCGTACTCTACGGAGGAGAGCGCCGGATCGAACATCTACGACGTCGAATCCGTAAGTTTGGCCCGACCCGATCACGAGGAGACCGCCGTTGACGATGGTGGCGCCGATCGAGGGTCCCAGTCGTTCCGATACCATAGAAGCGGTGCCGTCCGGCCAGTCGTCCGCGTGCCCGGCTGGAAGCGTTCCGACGGTGTCGGTAGAGGTGCGTGAGACACGGACGACCGTGGTGACCACCTCGCGCCGTCCGGTGCCCTCGCGGGGCCACACACGTGGGTAACGCCAGACAAGCAGATTGCTGGACACGCCCCCTAGAGGGATACAACAACTCTGGGCGGGAACCATGCCCTCTCCGCGCGGATCGAGCCTGAGGTCGTTCCGAAACGTGGTGGCCACCGCCCCCTCGGAGTCGAGGATGGGGGTCCGCCGCATGATCAGGTCGGGCACCGCCACGGAGTCGCCGGGCAGACCAACAAGCGCGGCCGCGAGGCTGAATTCACCGGGACCCTCTCCGCGGCCGCCCCACGTATCGAGTCGATGACCCTCTGCGCTGAAAACGAGGATCTGCTGGGTCATCCGATTCCAGTACGAGGATACGGCCATCCGACAATCGAAGCGCATCTTGTGCGGCACCGATAGCTTGATCGGGGTCGCCGATGGTCCCTATGGTCACCACCGGAACCGAATCGACCCTGTACTGGAGGCCGCCCGGATACCGAGGAGCACCACTCTCCACCACCTCGACCCCAGCACTGTCGACCACGGAGACCTCACCGCCTGCGCTGAGGCTCGGCTCCCCACTTCCGCAGGCGATGAGCAGAATGAGAATCAGCGAGAGCCCGGAGCGAGAGAGCATCACTCCGGTCGTGCAGGGGTCAGTCGACTGATGCGACGCTCCTCGTCCCGACGCCGTACCTCGGCAATCCACGCAGCCGCGATCTCCGTGTCCTCATCGAGGCTCGCGATCAGTCGCTCAGCAAACCGAGCCCGTTCCGCCAAGGGGAGCTTCAAGAGCTCCTGTTCGATCTGCTCGGCTGTCATCTCGCCACCCGGTCTGCTGAGCCCTCAGTCATTCTACCCTCCTACCCTCGACCGGGCCGGATCGCTCACAAGACGCGTCCGGGACGTTCTAGGTCCGCTGACGCCCGCGCTTGCCTTCCAGCCGGACTCGGGTTCGATCCACTCCCGCTCCCTCCGTTTCGATGGGCGCAAGGGTCGGCCGATAGGACCTACGGTCGCAGCGGCGCCCTCGTTGCGACTGCCATCTCGTCGACGACGACCGTCCAGAACCCGAGCTCCTCTCTTCTCATGTTGAACACGCGGATGGCGCCGTCACGAGCGGCCATCCCGACCCTACGAATCGCCTCGTCGACAGTCAACGAAGCGACCCGCTCCGATCGGCCCTCTGAGAAAACATCGATCCGGGTGTCCCAGAGCCGATTGAAGTGGTAGCTCTCGCCAAACGCCCTCGGGACTCCGTCCTGCCAGTTCTCGTCGGGTACATAGGTCAGCACCCACACGAGGCCGCCACTCGGCACGATTTCGTTGATGCGGGGGGACGGGCGGAACATGCGGGTGCGGTGCGGCCAATCCGTGCCCTGACCGGTCGGAAACCAATCGGCCGAAGGCTCGACGGTTTGCAGGAGGTTGCCCTCGAGGTCGTAGCGTTGAAGCCGAAAGGCTCCGGGCGCCGCAACCCA
>CAZFRU010000041.1:0-47063 GCA_964521385.1 uncultured Gemmatimonadaceae bacterium
CCGCTACGCTCTCGTCGGATAAGCTGCACGGATGGAAACAGATGAAGAGCCTGAAATACGACGGCCTCCCGGTGATAACCGGGGGGCCTTGTCGTTGGCGCAGAAGGTCTCTCATAGGTGTTTCGGGCATAGGTGTTTCGGGCATAGGTGTTTCGGGGTTTTGCTCGCTATCCCCCCGAAAAGGTCATGACCCGCGGAGTCAAGGGGATGGCGGTGGGGTGCGCCGGGTTGCCGTGGGCGGTAGATGGGCCGGGCTTCCCGCCAGCGCGCGATGCCTCAGATCGCGGCTATGCGGGCGGCAGGACGAGCCGCTCCTCCGACGGATCCATGAATGCATTCGCGGTCCGCAGGATTGCCAGGGCTTGGTCCAGATCGCCGAAATCGACTCGGTAGACGAACTCCTGTGCCCTGTCCAACATGCGCAAGAGGCGGTCCGCTCGGCCCTGCCTGGTCAGGGCGCGGAGCGCGAGGAGGTAGTCCTCACGGTACACCGTAGGAATGATGATTCGGCAATGCCCCTGCGAGAGAAGCTCCGCGTTTGCCATGAGCCTGGCCATCCGTCCATTCCCGTCCAGAAACGGATGCACCTCCGCGATCATGAACATCATGAACGATGCCCGCGCGAATGGGTCGGACAGCGAGCGGAACATCTCGAACCCACGACGGAGTGTACCCATCACGAGTTCCGGCTGCACGAACTCGGTGGCGCCGGCAAAGTTGGTCTGCTCCTTGAACTCGCCCGGTCGCTTTTCTTGGCGAGCTGACATGATGATCTCATGCCGCCGCCGCAAGGTCCCCAGCATGTCCTCGAAGCTGCTTCGGCTGTCCGCCATGCTCAGCCCCATCTCGTCCTTGCTCGAGACGATTCGGAACGTGCCCAGAACGTCGTGTGCGTCTTCCGGCTGATGCTCAGGGATTCGCCCTTCGAACACGATTTCGCGTGCTTCGTCGACCCCGAACTCGGTTCCCTCGATGTAGTTCGAGAAATAGGCGTCGATGAACGCCGCGTTGCGAAACCCCGTACCCGACGGGTGGGGCTCGCTTCGGACCGTCGACGGCCAACGAAGCAACGCACCGTGAAGCTGCTGGAACAGCTCGAACCTGCCCGGATCGTAGGGCTCACCCCGTGCCCGTGCGACGGCTGGGGGCGAGGACAACGGACCTGACCGGCTGCTCAGGAGGGCGCCGATGATCCTGCTCATTTCATCGAACTCCGACTGCGCCTCGAGATCCTGGACCAGAGCCCGGGCATGGTCGCGAAGTGTGTTGACGGCCGCCTCCCCAGAGATGCGCACGATCTGCTCGATTCGGCGCTCGATCTCCTCTCGAGGCAGGCCCCGTGATCCGGCAACGCTGTCCCGTGTCGGACGGAGGCACTCCAACAGCGCTCGCGCTCTTGATGCGAGCCAAAGACCTCCGACGAATGGCTGGTCGCCCGGCAGGTGTCTCGGGCCCTCGCTCTGGCGGATTGCGAGGCCCGGCAGCTGCACGAGCCGCCTGTAGCTCCCCACGACGTTCACCGTGCCCTCGGGCGACGGACGGCCCTTGAGGGCGGTTCGATATCCCACCACGGTCCCTGGGAAGAGAAGGCCTACCACTTCCCACAGATTGCGCTGGATCACCGCCTCGGGCGCGTCCGACACCTGCGGCGTATACAGCCGCGGGCCCAGCTTGCGAAGCTCGCCGGCCTTCACCGCCCGCGACACCTGGGACGTGATCTCCTCGGTGCTCAGAAACACCGGCGGATACTCGATCCACTTTCTTGCCATGAAGCCGACCCTCCCCGCCGGGAGTGCAATGTTCTTGCCCGTAAGGGGCGCTTTGTGTCAGGTTTGTCCCAATAGGCGTTCGAAACGTACACCCAGGCCCGAGAGTGCGCAATCTTTGTACTACTAACGCGGCCTGGGTGTCATGTTTGTCCTCTTAATCGGCGGGCACGCACTCAGGGTCTCCAACCCGCACGCTGCATCTCGCTGGAGGCGCGGCTTCTTCATGCCCTACCCGGAAACCGCTGTACGACCGCTGGTGGTGTCGACGATAGCCGCCAACCGGGGACCAGTTTCATCTCCCGACGCATCTCTGTGGCCGTTGCTGGGAAGACCCGGAAAGGTCGCTCTTCGTTCGAGTCCTGCAGCGACCATTGGGGTCACTCATTGCGCAGCACTCCCGCGACATCGATCGATGTCGCCCGTAGGGCCGGTCTGAGCGCGGCGCACAGCCCTGTCGCAGCGAGGGTGAGGGCGGCGAGAAGGTAGACGCGCCAATCCCGTGGGTCGTATCCCAACAGGACGTTGCCCAGCGCCGGCGCGGTCAGTGCCGCGAGCGTCAGCCCCACGCCGAGACCGAGGGCGAGTTGCATCACACCGCCTCGCACGCCGGCCCACAACACCCTCGCGGGCCGAGCCCCCAGCGCTGACCGGATGCCCAGTTCGCGCATTCGTCGCGTCACGGTGAAGGTTAGAAGTCCGTACAAGCCGACGCCGGCCAACAGCAAGCCCGAGGCACCGAACACCCCGAAGAGCGCCGCAAACAGATCTTCGGGGCTGTGGGTGCTGCGAATCTGATCGGCGAGCGACGAGATCTCATAGGGGGCGAGATCCGGGTCGAGGTTGGCGATCTCACGTCGCACGGCGGTGACCAATGATCCGGCCGATGCGGTGCTCGATGGCCCTCGGGCTCCCGATCCCTCTCCCGCACTCCGAACCAGAAGCGCCGGGCTGCGTGTGCCGGTAGACGCGAGGGGCAGGTAGATGCCCGTGTCGTCGTGGTCGCGCCCCACGGCCAGTCCCAGTTGGGGAACCACTCCAACCACGGTGACCCACGGAGCCGTCTCGCCGCTCCCCTCGGGGTTCGGGTCCGCTGTGAGCCGGAAACGGAATCCGAGTGGATCCCGATCACCGACCTGGTCTCGCACGAAGGCCTGGTTCACCAGCGCAACCGCAGGCCCGTCGATTCCATCGCTCGAGCGAAAGTCGCGGCCGCGCAATGGCGCTACGTCCAGCGCTGAGAGGAATCCCTCGGAGACGTATACCACATGGGTGGACGGTCGGTCCTCGGGCCGTTCATGGAGCTGGCCTTCCAGTTCGATCCGTCGGCTGAGCGAGAACACGCCGGGCAGGTGCGACGTGAGACCGGCCGCAGCCACGCCCGGTTGCCGCCTGAGGGCGGCCAGGATCTGCTGGTGGAAGCCGTCGATCACCGCGGTCGTGCCATACCGGTCCGGCGGCAGATCGTAGTGGGCGGTGAGAACGGACTCCGTGGCGTAGCTCCCGTCGGTGCGCAGGTTCGTGAGGGCACCCCGAATCATCAGCCCTCCGATCACGAGCAGGGTGCACGAGAGCGCGACTTCGGTAGTCACCAGTGCGCCGATGAGACGGGACCCATCGCGTCCCGTCGCTCCACGAGATCCGCCATCCCCAAGGGCTACGGCGGGAGATACGCGGGCCGACTGCGATGCGGGCACGATTCCAGTGACCAGCGCGGCCACTGCCACCAGGCCGATCGCGAATGCGAACACTGCGGGATCGAGTCCGATGTCCATCCACCATTCCAGCGTGTCGCCCAGTCCGGCCACCAAGGCGCGCACGCCGACGGCGGCAATCGCCAGCCCGACGACACCTCCAGCGCCTGCCAGCACGGACACTTCGAGCATCTGCTCGCCCCAGACCCGCCAGCGCCCGGCACCGAGCGCCAGCCGAATGGCGATGGCGCGCCTCCGCTCCAGGGCACGTGCCAGGAAGAGATGCACCACGTTGGCGCAGGCGATCACCAGCAGGAACGAGACGAGCAGCAGGAGTACGCGGACGATGCGGCGGTTCGAAGGACTCAGCATCCGTTGGGCCCAGGGCTGCACATCCAGGGCGGTTCTCACCTCAGGGGGGATCGTGCCGTCCTTCTGGAGCCCTGCACTGATGGCCGAGAGCCGTTCGCGTATGCCGGCCAGCGTCCCTCCGGGGGCAAGCCGGCCGATCATCTCGTATCCCCAATCACTGCCCTCGACCCGGGCGGTGGCGTCGAACGGTACCCACGACTCGGCTCCGTCCGGGAATCCGAATCCGGGGGGCATCACCCCGATCACGGTGTGCACCCGGCCCGACATCCGAAGGGGCGTACCCACCACCTGGGGATCGCCACCGAAGCGGCTCTGCCACAGGGCGTGGGAGAGGAGCACGGTGGGCTCGGCCGATTCGGTGAGGTCGCTTTCGTCGGGCAGTCGGCCCAGCTCCGGCGAGACTTCGAGCACGCGGAAGACGCCGGGTGTGACGCGGGCCCCCCGTCGACGCTCGGCGAACCCAGGCCCACCGCCCACATCCCATTGGTCGGGCACGAAGACGCCCGATTCCTCGAGGTCACGGATGTCGCCCGCCACCGTGAGACGAGCCACCGGCTGTATCCAGGCGAGGTCGGTCTTGCCGACGAATTCCGCGTTGTACCGTCGACCGATGTGCACCAGGGCGTCGGGATCGGGAACGTCGAGACCTCGGGTGACCCCCACGAGCAGCGAGTACATGGCTGTCGGAGCCCCGATGCCGATGCCCAGGGCGAGCACCGTGACCAGGGAAGCGGCCGGAGCGCGGAGACCGCGCCGCAGCACCTGCCTCAGCCCGTCGAGGAAGGGGCCGCCACCTCTGAAGACGGCTCGGGCCGCTCGCGGGCCCGGGAGCCGCCGCGGCACGAAGAGGTAGCGCAACGAGAGCCGCAGCGATTCCAGGGCATACCAGACCGCTCGGCGCGTGCCCGGAGGGCGCGCGTGCCACTCCTCCATCAGATCCCCGACGATGCTGCGGCCCCGGGGATCGGGAGGAAGAGCATTCGCCAGAATACGCGTGAAGACACGGGATGGCCCCTGCCGCGCCCTCATCCCAGGACCTCCTCCAGCCCCGACCAGAGCTGCAGGAGCGTGTCACGCGACGCACGCAGGACGGCAATCCCCTCGGGCGTGACGCGGAACCGTCTGCGGGGATGCCCTCCCCGCTCGGGAACGTCTTCGGAGTCGAGGCTCCAGGAGACCCACGACTTCTCTTCGAGACGGTCGAGGGTGCGGTACAGTGCGCCGCGCGAGACGCTCCGTCCGGCCAATCTCTCGAGCCTGTCCCGAAGGACCTGGACCAGAGCCTCGTCGTGCGCGCGTTCGGTCACCTCGAGCAGGGCCAGGAGGACCAACTGCTCGAATTCGCCGAGGAAGATGGGCGTGGGCATGACGATGTCTCCTTTGTAGGCGTCGCTGGTAAGACTACGACGAGGAGCATCGGGCGAGCAAGGGGATTGGACCCTACTGGGTGCGCGTGGCCGCCTGGAGCATCAGGTACTCACTGAGGTTTTCGAGGGTGAGGATCCCCACCAGGCGACCGTCTTGCAGGACGGGCAGAGCGTGGCTCTCGGTGCTCTGCAGGCGAGCGTAGGCCGGCTCCAGCAGATCGGAGACGCCCACCACCTCGAATTCCGACCGCATGGCCCGCGCCACGGTGCCGTCCACACCGTCGCGGGCGATGGCGGCCAGCAGATCCTTGCGGGTCAGGATTCCCACGAGCTGGGTTCCGTCGTGCACCGGAAAGTCCTGCTGGAATCCTGCCAGGACATGGTCGGCGACGGTCCGCAGCGAGTCGCTGGCGGACACCGTACGAAACTCCGTGATCATGGCCTCGCGAACCTGGACGCCACCTAGGGACGACTTCATCTGCACCATGTTGGCCTCGGCGGCCGCGCCCATCCACACGAACAGGGCGATGATCACCAGGAACGGATTGCTGAACAGCCCGATGAACCCGAAGCCCAGCGCCAGCATCTGACCCACCGACGCCGCAATCCGCGTCGCACGCACGTAGTCGAGACGCAGTGCGAGGAGCGCCCGCAGCACCCGACCTCCATCCATCGGAAAGGCCGGGATCATGTTGAAGACGGCCAGGACGACGTTGATCCACACCAGGTTGCGCAGCGGGTGGCCCGCCACGAGGTCGACGGGCCCCTTCAACGGCGTCTGTGTGAAGCCGAGCAACAAGGCGGCGCACACCAGGGCCAGCACCACGTTGACCGCCGGACCCGCCAGGGCGACCCACAACTCCTGGCGGGGGTCGTCGGGCATCTTCTCGAGGCGTGCCACTCCGCCGATGGGCAGGAGGGTGATGTCGCGAGTCGGGATTCCGTAGCGCCGAGCCGTAAGCGCGTGCCCCAGCTCGTGCAGCACGATGATCCCGAACAACACGAGAATCGACGCGACCCCCGCCAGCCCGGCCACGAGGTTGCGGCCGGGCAGGTAGTAACTCAGACCGATCCAGCCGACCAGCAGCAGGAAGGTCAGGTGCAGGTAGACGTCGATCCCCGCGATGCGACCGATCCGCCATGACCATTTCATGACGTGCTCAGTGGTGCATCACGCCGGCTCGGTGAATCGAGAACTCGACCCGGGTGTGCTCCCACGTCATCACGAGATGGCCCATCCCCTCGCCGTGTGTAACCCAGGCGAGGGTGAACGTCTCGACCATGTCGTCGTTGGCCGCCGGGGTTTCGGTGAACGAACCGACCTCGGCCGAGGTGACGGCTTCGTCGATCGGAATCCCCCACCGCTCGAAGGCGCGACTTATGTGGAACGTCCACTCGTCTTCGCCCGGCACGGCGTAGATCGAGTACGAACCCGGCTCGACCTCGACGTCGCCGATGGTTGCGGCAAAGGGAAGGTGGATGGCCGTGGCTTCGTTGGCGCCGAAGCGCCAGGGCTGCCCGAAAGGCACGAGTTCGCCCATGACGGTCCGGCCCCTTGCGGACGGCCGGCCGTAGCAGACGGTGGCCTCGTCCTCACCCATGGGGATGGCCACGACACCCAGGGGGCTTGGGCGTTCGGCAGCCTCGGCCGGGGTCGCACCGCGCAGCCAGCAGGCGTCGGCGTTCTGGGCCTGGAGCCCCGAGGGGGCGAGTAGAGCAAGGGCGACGGTGAGTCCGCCGGCGATTCTGGAAGCATTCATTTCGTGGAAGATCCTGATCAGGAGTCGTGGGTGGGTCGGCACGCATACACGCCGTGTGCCTGACAAGTTCGTCCGTTCGGTTCTCTGAGGTGCTACTCCAGCTCGGTCAGGAAGCTCTCGATCGCCGCGGCGATCTCGGCCGGAGCGTCTTCCTGGATGTAGTGCTTGGCCTCGAGGCGGGCGATGGTGCTCTCGTCGAAGACGGCTCGAAACCGATCCATGAAGGCAGGCGGACAGAGTGGGTCGCGCGTGCCCCAGGTGAGGAGCAGCGGCACGCTCGACAGGCGGTGTTCCACATCGTCCTCGAGGTCGCCCAGCCAATCCGCCGCCGCCGTGACCTGTCGTGACAGCTCGGCGGCGCCCTCGCGATCCGGAGCGTCGGACTGGGGTCCCCGATACTGCGCCAGCACCTCGGGGGCCAGCCGATGCAGCACCCCCAGGGGCATGAGGCGATCGACGAAGAGGTTGTGGCTTCTCAGGAAGGCCTGGGCGGGGGCGCTTCCCATCAGGTAGCCGAAGGCCGCCATCGCCTTGCCGGAGGGCGGCCAGAACCAGGTGTTGCCCATGACGAGTGCGCGAATGCGATTCCGTTCGTCGGCGGCCACCCGCAGCCCGATGGGTCCCCCCCAATCCTGACCCATGACGGTCAGGTTGCCCAGGTCGAGATGGCGCACCAGATCGGCGACCACCGTCGCATGATCGCCGGGGGCGTAGCCGTAGGCGGTCGGGCGGCTGGACAGCCCGAAGCCCGGATAGTCGACGGCGATGCAGCGAAATCTCCGACGCAGCCGAATGACGATACCACGATAGAGAAAGCTCCAGGTGGGATTGCCGTGCAGGAAGAGAATCGGGTCGCCCTCGCCCTCGTCGATGTAGTGCACGCGACCGACGGAGTGCTCGAACCACCGCGATTCGAAGGGAAACAGCGTGCGGTCGGGAGTGAAGGTCGGGGTAGACGCCACCCTGGGCCTGCTCAGATCCGGGGAAGATCGAGCACGGTTCGCGACGACGGCGCGTCACCCGTGTTGACGGTTCCCGCAGGCTCGAAGAGCATGATGAAGCACTCCTCGTCGGCCACCGGTCGGTGGCGCATGCCGCGCGGCACCACGCACAGGTCGCCGGCCCCCAGTTCGCGCGGGCCGGACTCGAACTCGAGGCGCATACGCCCCCGCACGACGAGAAACAACTCGTCTTCGTGGTCGTGGGCGTGCCAGTCGAAGGCACCTTCGATCCGGGCGAGCTTGACGTGCTGCCCGTTCAGCTCTGCCGCCAGGTGGGGTCGCCACTGCCCTTCGACCCGATCGAAGGCGGCCTCGAGGTTGATGACGCGAGGGAGCAGGTCACTCACACCGTGGCCAGCCGTCGGGATGGAAGTGGATGCATCGATTGCCCCGGCTCCCACTTCGTCACGTACCCCGCCACGGCGCTCGCCGCCACCGAATAGGGGGACACCAGGTAGAGCTGCCCCGGCCCCGAGCGACCCGGAAAGTTGCGGTTCTGCGAGCTGACGCTGACCTGATCGGCCGTCCGGGTGATGCCGGGTCCGGCGTTGATACAGGCGCCGCAGCCGGGCTCGATGAAGCTGGCACCCATGCGCTCGAACAGGTCGAGGTAGCCCTGCTCGCGGCAGTACTCACGCACCTCGATGGACCCGCACTGGATGAAGCACTCGACGTCGCGGTGGACCCGGAGCCCCTGTGCCTCGGCGTCGCGAAAGACCCGGGCGTACATGTCCATGTCTTCTTTCTTGCCCGCCGTACACGACCCCGCGTATGCGATCTCGACGCGGATCGGCTTCTGCTCGAGGTCCCGTACCAACACGCCGTTGCCCGGATCCCCCGGGAGCGCCGCCATGGGCTCGATGGTGGAGGCGTCGATCTCGATGATCTTGACGTACTCGGCGTCGGGATCCGACTGCATGTCCTCGATGAGCGCCCGGGCACGGGTCTCGTCCATGCCCCGCTCGGCGACGAGGTAGTCGACCGTCTTCTCGTCGGCGGCGACGATGCCCGTGAATGCACCGACTTCGGCCGCCATGTTGGTCATGGTGGCCCGCTCGTCGACCGAAAGTGCCTCGACCGCCGGTCCGGCGTACTCGATGATCTGCCCGATGGCCTGGCCGTCGCGCACGTACGGTTGCCGGAGAATCTCCAGCATGTAGTCCTTGGCCGTCACATTCTCGCGGGGAGTGCCGGAGATCACGACCTTGAAGCTCTTCGGTACGCGGGCTCGCACGTCACGGGTGATCCACGAGTTGAAGATCGCCGTGGTTCCCACTCCGAAGGCGACACACCCGATGGCTCCGGCGTGGGGCGTGTGGGAGTCCGACCCGATGATGAGCATGCCGGGCTCGGCGTATTCCTCGAGGATCTTCGAGTGACAGATCGCCTCGGATCCCATCACCTTGCCCTGTTGCTCGCCGTACAACCGGATGCCCTGCTTCGTTGCGAACTCGCGCTGCTTCACCTCGAGTTGATTGGCCACATCCAGGAGTCCCTCTTCGATCCGCTCCTGGCTCATGGCCTTGTGCAGGAAGGTGAGGTGGTCCCTGAAGAAGAGCACCGAGTCGGGGTCGGCAACCCGTTCGTCGAGACCCATCTTCTGCTCGAAGAAGATCGCGCTCATGGGCGTGACGTATTCGTGGCTGAAGCGCACGTCGGTGCGGAAGAAGCCGGCCTCGCCCGGTGCGACGGCGGGTATGCCCACCGTGTCACTGGCGGCGTCGACTACCCAGCGCCGTGCGAAGATCTTCTCGGCCACGGTCATGGGACGCACCGGCCCCTCGGCCCCCACCGACGCCGGGCCGGGCAGTGAAACCCGCCCCTGGAGTCGTGCCACGTTGAACTCGAACAGGCCGCCGTACTCGATGATCTGGCGGGTGATGGCGTCCTTGCCGTCGGTGAAGACCGACAACGGAATGTCGTCGCCGCGCTCGATGCGCTCGATCACACCGAAGTCGGTGGTGGTGAGAATGCCGAGGTTCTGGCAGTTCTCGTTGTAGATGCGCTCGATGCTCTCACCCACGACGATCTCGATACCGGCCATCAGTTCGGCGTACGGCGATTGCTCGCGGCTGCTGCCCTTGCCGCGGCGTCTGCCCGCCACCGAGCAGACGAAGCCCCCGGCCCTGACCGAGCCCCGGGTCACGGGCGCCTCGGCCTCACCGGTGTCGGGATTTCGGGTTCGCAGTCCCAGGTACGGGAATTCTCCGAGGGTCTCGTCGTAGAAGTAGCAGATGTAGGCCGGGGTGATCTCGTCGGTCGAGATCTGATCACGGAGCAGGGCGCGGAGATCGTCGGTGAGTTCGAGGTCGACGCCGTCGTGAAGCTGTCGGCGCATGAGGTGGGCGTCGTCGACCAGATATAGAATCCGGCCTTCGAATCGAAGGGTGTCAGGTCGCTTTGCGACGGGACGGCTTCTCAGATCGGACATGCGTATCGGGGTTTCGGCGAAAGGATTTGCGGTCCCGGTGGGACCTGGAAGATGGCCGGCGGGCGCGGGACGACACAAGCGAGGGGGGCGGGTTTCTTGACGCCGACTCGCCCTCACCCCCAAATACACCGTCTCGTCGGGTACGGTGCGGCGTTCATGGAAGAGGAGAACCGGTGACAGATCCCATTGATCTCGAAGTCAAGAAGCACGGTGACGACTCCATCCAGCGGGAGCTCTTCGGCACCCGCCTCGGATTCGTTCTTGCCGCGGTCGGAAGTGCCGTCGGGCTCGGCAACATGTGGAGGTTCCCGTATCGGGTCGCCGAGGGTGGGGGTGCCGCCTTCGTCACCCTGTACGTCGTTCTCACGCTCGTGTTGGGGATTCCCCTGATGCTGTGTGAGTTCTCGGTGGGACGCCGGACCCGGCTGTCTCCGATCGGGGCCATGCGCCGAGAGGGTGGAGGTCTGTGGCCCCTCGTGGGCTTTCTGGGGGTGCTCACCGGCTTCTTGATCCTGTCGTACTATTCGGTCATCGCCGGATGGGTGGTGCGGTACGGGATCGAAGGGATATTGAGCGGCTTCGCGGCCGACGCCGGAGACCACTTCGAGATGGTCACCACCGGTTTCGCACCGGTGTTGTACCACATCGCCTTCATGGTGGTCACCATCGCCATCGTGAGTGTCGGGGTCGAGAAAGGGATCGAGAAGGCGTCCCTGATCCTCATGCCCGTGCTCTTCACCATCCTGGTAGGGTTGGCGTTCTGGGCGTTCACCCTCCCGGGCGCCGAGGCTGGGTACTCGTTCTATCTGACGCCGTCGCTCTCCGAACTGCTCGATCTAACGACCCTGGCCGAGGCGGGTGGACAGGCTTTCTTCTCGTTGAGTCTGGGCATGGGCGCGATGCTCACCTTCGCCTCATATCTGTCGCGTCACGAGAACCTGAATCGTGAGGCCACCACCATCGCCTTCTCGGACTTCAGCGTGGCGTTCGTGGCCGGTCTGGTGGTGTTTCCGGTGATCGCGGCTCTCGGGCTCCAGAGTCAGGTCAGCGAGAGCACGGTCGGGGCGCTCTTCATCGCCCTGCCCGGGGCGTTCACCGAGATGGGAGCGGTGGGGCGCGCGGTGGGAGTGGCATTCTTCTTCGCTCTCGCGGTCGGCGCCATCACCTCGGCGGTGTCGCTGCTCGAGGTGGTGACCGCGTCGATGATCGACGAGTTCAAGATCACCCGAAAGCCGGCGGCAATCGGAGCGGGGATCTTGATCCTGCTGGTGGGGCTCATTCCTGCGACCTCGATCGCGGCCCTCGAGGTGATCGACTCCATCACCGAGTGGTTCCTGGCGGTGGGCGCGTTGAGCATGACGGTGTTCGTCGGCTGGAAGATGAAGGATCCCGTGGCCGAGATGCTCGATGGAGCGTCGGGAGTGTTTGCGGCCGTGGTGCCCACCATGATGGTGTTCGTGAAATACCTGATGCCCCCCATCATCGGATTCGTGGTGTTCTGGTCGGGGCGAAAGGCATTCGTGACGCTCTTCACGACGTTCGGGGGCTGATCGCTCGTCGACCTCGTGCGTCACCCCTCCCACGAAGGCCGGTTCCGTCCCGGAGCCGGCCTTCGTGCCGTCGGGGCACCCGAGAGGGACCTCGGGGGGTATGGTATCCCTCTTTCGTCTCTGGCCGTACGGGGGTGGCATGAGCCCATTCAACAGTCGAACCGTTGGCGCGGCACTCATCGCGGGTGCGGGGCTCCTGTCCGCCTGCGAGGGTACCGCCCGCGACCAGGCTGATACCGATCCCGGGTCGACTTTTCGAGTGGCCCTGCTCACCTCGGGACCCGTCAGCGACGCTGGATGGTACGCCGGAGCGTACGAAGGGCTGCAGATGATCGCCGATTCACTCGGCGCCGAGGTGAGCCATCAGGAGACCCGTAGTCCGACCGAGTTCGACGAGGCGTTTCTCGCCTATGGCACGGCGGGCTACGACATGGTCTTTGCCCACGGTTTCGAGTATCAGGACGCCGCGATCCGTGCGGGCCCGCAGTTTCCCGACATGACCATCGTGGTGAGCGGTGGAGGGCGGGTGGCCGACAACGTCGTGCCCCTGGTCTTTTCTCTCGAACAGGGTACCTACCTCGCCGGCATGGCGGCGGCGGGTATGTCGAAGAGCGGGGTCGTGGGGATGGTGGGGGGCGTCGATATTCCCCCGGTGCGAGGCACCTTTCTCGCGTTCGAGGCCGGAGTCCTGGCCGTGCGACCCGACGCGACGGTCCTCGAAAGCTATATCGGCAACTGGAACGACGTAGCCGCCGCGAAGGAGGCTGCCGTGGCCCAGATCGGTCGCGGCGCCGACGTGCTGATCCACAACACGGACGCCGCGTCGTTCGGGGTCTTCCAGGCTGTGCGCGAGGCCACGGCGGCAGGGCGGACCACCTGGGTCCTGGGCATGAACCGGGACCAGAACGACATCGCCCCCGAGGTGACACTCGGCAGCGCCGTCATCCGTGTACCCGAGGCCTTTCTCGCGGTGGCTCGAAGCTGGCAAGCGGGCGATCTCGGGGGAGCGCCGATCTACGAGGGTGCGGCGGAGGGGATCGTCGATTTCGTGCCCAACCCCGTGGTGATCGATCGCATCCCCGCCGGACTGCTGGAGCGCATTCGGGTGGCGGGTGATTCGATCCGGGCGGGGGCGAAGAGTGTGCCCCGCGTGCGCTTCGTCGAAGGAGAGATGGGCTGAGCTCCGCACCCTCCACAGGTGGGGATCCGCGGGTCTCCATGCGCGGGATCGCCAAGCGGTACGGGCCTGTGCATGCTCTTCAGGGCGCTCGCCTCGATGCGTACGCGGGCGAGGTCCACGCCGTGGTGGGCGAGAACGGCGCCGGTAAGACCACCCTTCTGTCGGTGCTTGCGGGGCTCGTGCTGCCCGACGAGGGGACGATCCGGATCGCCGGCACCACGGTGGATGTCCACTCGGCTCGAGAGGCGTGGCGTCACGGGATCGGGATGGTGCACCAGGACTTTGCCCTGGTCGATCGCATGAGCGTGGTGGAGAACCTCGCTCTGGGGCGCCGTCGGGGTGGGGGTCTACGACTCGGACTCGATGAGGTGCGCGAGGAGGCCCGCTCGCTCGGAAGGCGTGTGGGCCTCGTCGTGCCCCTCGAGGCGTCGGTCGAAGAGCTCGGGGTGGGGGAGCGCCAGCGGGTCGAGATCCTCAAGGTGCTGATGCGCGAGCCGTCGGTGCTCGTGCTCGACGAACCCACCGCGGTGCTGACGCCCGCCGAAGTCGAGGGCCTGCTGGAGCTTCTTCGGCGACTGGCCGATGAAGGCCGAGCTGTGGTGCTGGTCGCACACAAGCTCGACGAGGTTCTGGCGGTGGCCGATCGTGTGACGGTGCTGCGCGACGGGCAAACCGTGCTCGAGGCCCCCCGGGCCGGGCTCGAGGCCAGGGACCTCGCCATCGCCATGGTGGGATCGGCACCGGCCCCCCTCGGTCCCGGGAGTGGCGGCGCCATCCGCGTCGGCGCCGGCCCACGGTCCGTGGTGGCGCGCATGGTCGGGGTATCGGTGGGCGGAGCCGGCCTGAGGCAGGCGCTCACCGACGTCGACCTCGAAGTCGCTGCCGGCGAGATCGTGGGGGTCGCCGGGGTGGAGGGAAACGGCCAGCGGGAGTTGGCCCGGATCCTGGCAGGACGGATGGCGCCGGACTCGGGCTCCCTCGAGCTGCCCCACGAGCCCGCCTTCATCCCACAGGACCGGCGACGCGAAGGGCTGGTCGCGTCGTTCGACCTCACCGAAAACGTCGCCCTTCGGGCTCAGCGTGATCCGGCCAACCGGCGCGGACCCTGGCTGCGCTGGGACCGACTGCGCTCCCGCACGCGCGCCCTGCTCGCGGAGTTTGCCGTGCGGGCCCCCGGGCCGGGAGCGCCCGCGTCGGCCCTGTCGGGGGGCAATCAGCAGCGCCTCGTGGTGGCACGGGAACTCGACGGCGAGCCACGGCTGATCGTGGCCGAAGACCCCACACGTGGACTCGATGTGGCCGGTGCGGCCTTCGTGCATCATACCCTGCGAGCGCGCGTCGACGGTGACGACCCCCCCGGCGTGGTGCTGATCTCGACCGACCTCGACGAGGTCATGGCCCTCGCGGATCGGGTGGTGGTGCTGATGCGGGGCCGACTTCGCCCGGTGCCCGATGCAGAGCGCACGCGCGAGGGCATCGGGGCGCGCATGCTCGAGGGCTCGCCGTGAGTCGTCGGTGGGTGCCGCTGGTCTCGGCGATGGTCGCGCTGGCCATCACCGTGCTCCTGGCCGGCGCCGCGCTCGCCGTGGCAGGGCACGAGCCCCTGGCTGCCTTTCGGGCGCTGGCGCAGGGAGCCCTCGGCTCTCGACAGGCGCTGGTGTCGATCACGCTGGTGCGCACGGTGCCGCTGCTCCTCACCGGGCTGGCGGTGGCGGTGGCCTTTCGGGCTGGAGTCTGGAACATCGGCGCCGAGGGGCAGCTCTACGCCGGTGCCGTCGCGGCCGTCTGGGTCGGGGTGCACGTCCAGGGGTGGTCGGCCTGGGTCGCGGTGCCGGCGGTGCTCGGCGCCTCGGCGGCGGCGGGTGCCTCGTGGGCGGCGGTGCCCGCCTGGATGAAGCTGCGCCTGGGGGTGGGCGAGGTCATCACGACGTTGCTGTTGAACTTCGTGGCCATCGATCTGACGGCCTGGCTCGTGCACGGACCCCTCCAGGAGCCGCGGGGCGTCTTTCCGCAATCCGAAGCGATCGCCGAGTCGGCTCGCCTGGCGACGCTCGTTCCGGGTACCCGATTGCACATCGGCTTCGCCCTGGCCGGTGCTCTGGCCCTGGGGCTGTGGGCGGTTCTGAGGTTCAGCCGTGTCGGGTTCTCCGTGCGGGCGGTGGGGGCCTCTCCCGCCGCGGCTCGAACGGCGGGGCGGATCGCGGTGGCGCCGGTGGTGGCCGGGGCCTTTCTGGTCTCGGGAGCGCTGGCGGGGCTGGCGGGTGGGGTCGAAGTGGCGGGCGTGACCCACGCTCTCTACGAAGGCCTCTCTCCCGGGCACGGCTACACCGCGATCGCTGTGGCGCTGCTGGCTGGACTGCATCCCCTCGGGGTGGTCGGTACGGCGCTGCTGTTCGGAGTGCTGGAGGGGGGTGCGTCGGCCATGCAGCGCTCGGCTGGAGTGCCTGCAGCCTGGGTCGACGCGATTCAGGCGCTGGTGATTCTGAACGTACTGATCACCGATCGTGTGATTCGGCGTGTCTTGCGTGCCCGGCGGTTGGGCGATGCTTGAGGCCGTTGCCCTCACGGCCTTTCTCGAGGCCTCCGTCCGCCTGGGCATCCCCCTGGCGCTCGCCGCGCTGGGTGAGACGCTCTCGGAGCGTTCTGGGGTGATCAACATCGGCCTCGAAGGCTCGATCATCGCCGGTGCGCTGGGCGGTGCGTTGGGGGCGCTGGCCACTGGATCCGCAGGCGCCGGCGTGGTGGTGGGGGCCGTCGCCGGACTGGCCGTGGCCCTGGTGTTCGCGGTGTTCGTGGTCGTGCTCAACACCGATCAGATCATCACCGGCACTGCGGTCACGCTGGGAGGGCTCGGGCTCACCGCCGCGATCTACCAGAGCCGATTCGGAGTGACCGGCACCGCACTCACCCTCCCGACGCTCCAACCCTGGCGGGTGCCCGGCCTGGCCGAGATTCCCCTCGTGGGAGGGGCGTTGTTCGGACAGGCGCCCACGGCGTATCTGGCCTATGCGCTCGCGCCGCTGCTCTGGTGGGTGCTCTTTCGCACGGAATGGGGACTCGAGATCCGCGCCGCGGGTGAGGATCCGGATGCCGCGAACGCAGCCGGGGTGGCAGTGCGGCGCCTTCGCTTCATGACGACGCTGGTGGGCGGCGCTCTCGCCGGGATCGCCGGCGCGCATCTGGCCCTCGCCCACACCGGCACCTTCTCGGAAGGCATGAGCGCCGGCCGGGGCTTCATCGCCATCGCAGTCGTGGTGCTCGGCCGCTGGAATCCGATCTGGGTTCTGGCGGCGGCACTCTTCTTCGGGGCTGCGTCGGCGCTACAGTTCGCCATGCAGACCCTCGGCTTCGACATCGGGTACCAGCTCTTCCTGGCGTTCCCCTATCTCCTGACCCTGACCGCGCTGGCGGGGTGGGTGGGCCGTTCACGGGCTCCTGCGGCCCTGGCCCTCCCCTGGCCACGCGAAGACGAATAACCTACCGACATGCCTCGACCGACCCTGTCCGCTCGGCTCCATCGTGCCGTCGTTACCGCGGCGTTGCTTCTCGTCCCCCTTGGCACCCCTCTGCCGGGCGCCCGCCCGCTGGCGGCACAAGACGTCATGGATGGCGGCGTCACGGGGGCCGCTCTGGCGCTGCGTCAACTCGACGGGGTGAAGCGGGTGCTCATGATCGGCGCCCATCCCGACGACGAAGATACCTCGTTGCTCACGACGCTGGCTCGGGGCATGGGCGCCGAGACGGCCTATCTCTCGCTCACCCGAGGAGACGGCGGCCAGAACCTGATCGGGCCCGAGCTGTTCGAGGGGCTGGGCGTGATCCGCACCGGCGAACTCATGGCGGCCCGACGACTGGACGGCGGTCGCCAGTTCTTCACGAGGGCGTTCGACTTCGGCTTCTCGAAGAGCGCCGACGAGGCCCTGGAGAAGTGGCCGCGCGAAGAGCTGTTGCGCGATGTGGTGTGGGTGATCCGTTCGTTCCGGCCCCAGGTCGTCATCTCGATCTTCGCCGGCACTCCTGCCGACGGCCACGGACAGCACCAGGCCGCCGGCATCATGGCCCGCGAGGCGTTCGTCGCGGCGGCCGATCCGTCGCGGTTTCCAGAGCAGTTCGACCGGGGCGTCGAGCCCTGGCAGGTCTCGAAGCTCTTTCGCCGCACCCGGGGCACACCCGAGGGCGACACCCTCGACGTGGAGACGGGCACCTTCGACCCCGTCCTGGGGCGATCGTACTTCCAGGTCGCCATGGAGTCCCGCAGCCAGCACCGTTCACAGGACATGGGACAAGGACAGCCCTTCGGGTCGCGGAGCTCGGAGTTGACCCTCGTGGCGGCGGCGTCGGGCATGGACGAGGGGGTGGGCGATGGGTTGTTCGCGGGGATCGACACGACGTTGGCCGCGCAGGCCGCAGCCATCGGCGGGACGGTGGCCGGTGAGGTCGCCGACGACATGGTGGCGTATCGGGCGGCCGTGATGGAGGCTGGTGCGCGACTCTCGGCGACGGACCCTTCGGCTGCCGCCCCGCCTCTGGCTCGTGCGCTGCACCACCTCGATCTCGCGCTCGATCGGGCACGGGCCGCAACCGGGGGCGCCGGCTTCGTGGCCGCCCTCGCCCCGCGCCGGACCGAGGTGACCACGGCCCTCCTCGATGCGGCCAGCGTGGTGGTGCGGGCCGTGGCAGACGACGATCTCGTGGTGCCGGGCGATACCGTGAACGTGACCGTCGAGGTATGGAACGGCGGTCCGTTCGTGGTCACCGACGTACGGTCGTCGCTGGTGACTCCGGCGGGGTGGGAACAGGCGATCCTCACCCCGTACGCGGAGGGCTCGACGCCAGCCTCCCGGCAACTCGGTCCGGGCGACGTGCGACGCGACCGGTTTCGGGTCGTGGTCCCGCCCGACGCCGATCCCAGCCGCCTCTACTTTCGGGAGCGCCCCCGCGACGGAGAGATGTATCGTTGGCCCGACGACCCATCGCTCTGGGGTCGACCCTTCTCGCCCCCGGTGCTCCGCGCCACGATGACGGCCGACTTCGTGAGTCCGGGGGCCAACCCCCTCGAGATCGGCGTCGACCGCGACGTTCGCTACCTCGGAGTCGACAAGGCGCTGGGCGAGTTCACGCAACCGGTCCTGGTCGTGCCGGCCGTGTCGGTGGCGAGTCGCCCCGGCGTGATGGCCTGGCCTGCCGGCCTGCTGGAGACTCGTGAGATCACGGTCGAGGTACGAGGCGAGGCCACGGCCGGCGTCGGGGGCGCGCTTCGGCTCGAGGTGCCGTCGGGATGGCGGGTCGAGCCGGCGTCGATCCCCTTTGAGTTCACAGCGCCCGCCCAGACACATGCGGCCACCTTTCGCGTGACGCCTGCCGGTGCCGAAGTGGGTCGTCATCGCTTTCGGGCGGTGGCCACCCTCGACGACGGACGCGCCTACCAGGAAGGCTACACGCTGATCGAATACCCGCACATCGAACGCACGGCCTTCTTCGATCCGGCCGAGACGGCGGTGACCGTGGTGCCGGTGCGCGTCGCCGAGGGGCTGAGGGTCGGCTACATCATGGGATCGGGTGACGACGGTGCGCTGGCGTTGCGCCAGATGGGGGTCGACGTCGAGGTCGTCTCTCCCGAACGCATCCAGGCCGGCGACTTCTCGGGGTACGACGCGCTGGTGCTCGGCATTCGCGTATACGAGACCAGGCCCGACGTGGCGGCGGTCAACGACCGGATTCTCGACTTCGCCCGCGCCGGCGGCACGGTGGTGGTGCAATACAACAAGTACGAGTACCCGAGCGGTGGTTTTGCGCCGTATGCGATCGAAATGGGACGGGGGGCGCCCCGGGTCACCGACGAGGCCTCACCGGTGGAGTTCCTCGATCCGGAGTCCCCCGTATTGAGCACACCCAATCGCCTCACGCAGGCCGACTTCGACGGGTGGGTGCAGGAGCGGGGTCTCTACTTCCTGTCGGAGTGGGATCCCGCCTTCGAACCTCAGATCGGGCTGACCGATCCGGGCGAGGCACCGGCGCTCGGTTCGATTCTCGTGGCGCAACTGGGTGAGGGAGTGTACGTATACACCGGCTTGTCGTTCTTTCGTCAATTTCCGGCCGGTGTGGCGGGAGCGTATCGGCTCTTTGCCAATCTGGTGTCGCTGAAGGGGAGCGGCGGCAGGTAGGGAACGACGGCGCGCAACCCTTCGGGCGCCTTTGGCGTCTACAAGGGGGGAGAGCGATCGAGGGTGGGCCAATGGCCCCGAACGAGGGAGGCATCATGGGTCGGTGGGGATCAGATGTGCTGGCGCTTACGTGTGTGCTCGGAGGCGCGGTCGTGGGGACGGGACTGACGTTTGCCCTGATGTCGGGTGCGTCGCACCGGGCTTCGGAGCGTCTGGAGGTCGTGTGCGAGTCCGGGGTGTCACCCGGTGTGGTGGTCCGTCTGGGGTCCGGCTCCGCCGAGGTGCAGTCACGGGTCATTCGGATTCACTCGAACAGATCGTGTGCCGGTGAGCCCCTGCACATCGACATGGATGGCCTCGAGGCCACCGTGGATCGAGCCCGTGCACGAGCCGAACGCGCGCGTGTTCAGGGTGAGTTGGCCCGGGTGCAGTCCGAGCAGATGCGGGTACGGATGGCGCGGGTTCGCGAACAGATCGAGAGGCCTGCCGATGAGACCCTGAAGGCGGTCGAGGAAATGCGTCTCCAGGCCGAGACGGCACGCCTGCAAGCGACGGAGTTGCAGTTGGAGGCGATCGCGAAGCGTCTGGAGTCGCAGGGAGCCGGGAGTGAAGCCGTGCAGGACGCTCTGGACAAGCTTCGCGAATCGATCAAGGCGGCCAACGCACGGGGCGGCGGCGGCAACTGATCCGTACCTGCGCGGATCTTGCAGCCGGTGCGGCCGGTGCAAGGGGGGCCCCGGGTCATGCGCTTGGGGCCCCTTCCACTCGGGGCCCCTTCCTCTCGCGGTGTGTGGGCCTTCCCCGCCCCTCTACACGTCGGCTCCCAGGTAGGCGCTCAGCCTGAGCAGATCGGCGAACACGCCGCCCGCCGTCACTGCGGGACCGGCTCCGGGTCCGCGCACGATGAGCGGATTGTCCCGATACCGGTCCGTCACGAACTGGACCACGTTGTCGGTGAGGTCGATCGTCGCGAACGGGTGATCGGCGGGTAGCCGCTCGAGGCCCACATGGGCGCGTCCGTCGGCGCCCACCCGCCCCACATAGCGCAACACCTCCCCCGCCGCCGCAGCTTCGCGATGGCGGGCACGCATGCCCGGGTCATGCGCGGCGAGGCCGGCGAGAAACCCCTCGACGTCGGCCCCCGCCAGCGCCTCGGGTACCAGCGACTCCACCGCCACGTCGGAGAGCTCGAGATCGAGTCCCATCTCACGCCCGAGGATCACGAGCTTGCGAGCGACGTCCATGCCCGACAGGTCGTCACGGGGATCGGGCTCGGTGTATCCCAGAAGCCTGGCCTCGGCGACGATCTCCGAGAACGGGCGGGTGCCGTCGAAGACATTGAACAGGTAGGCGAGAGTGCCCGACAGCACCCCTTTCACCGACACGATGTGATCTCCGGTCTGCCGCAGGTCACGCAAGGTCGACAGGATCGGAAGCCCGGCGCCGACCGTGGTCTCGTAGAGGAACCGGGTGTTACCCGCTCGGCGGGCCCGCACCATCGTCCGGAACACGTCGAGGGGGGCGGTGCCGGCCAGTTTGTTGGCGGCGATCACATGGATCCCGGCGGCCAGCCATTCCGCGTATCGAGCCGCGGGGGCCTCACTGGCCGAGCAGTCGACGAGCACGGTGTGGGGAAGGTGGTTGGCGTGCACGTGGGCGACGAAGCGACCGAGATCGGCAGGCTCGCCGCCGCGATCCATGTCGTCACGCCAGGTCCGGAGGTCGATGCTCGGGTCGCCGAGCAGCATCGTCTGGGAACGGGCGATCCCGCGCACCCGCAGATCGATGTTGGCCTCGCGCCGGATGCGCTCCGACTCGGCCGCCATCTGCGCCAACAGCTCGCGACCCACACTACCCGCCCCCACGAGGCCGACCGACACCGTCTGCGGAGACAGATAGAAGCCCGCGTGGACGGCCCTGAGGGCGCGGGCCGCATCGTGCCCGTCGATCACCGCCGAGATGTTGCGCTCCGACGCTCCCTGGGCGATGGCGCGCACATTCACCCCGGCACGCCCCAGCACTCCGAAGAGCGACCCGGCCACACCGGGCACGCCGCGCATGCCATCTCCGACCACGGCGAGAATCGCACACCCGCTCTGGACCTCGACCCCCTGCACCTGCCCCTGCGTGAGTTCGAGAGAGAAGGCGGCGGTCAGCACCTCCTTCGCCTGGGCCGCGTGGGCCTCCGGCACCGCGACGCAGATGGAGTGCTCCGAGCTGCCCTGCGAGATCACCACCACCGAGATGCCGGCCTCGCGGAGCGTCCCGAACAGTCGGGCCGCGGTGCCGGGGACGCCGATGAGGCCCGCCCCCTGTAGGTTCACGAGGGCCATCTCGTCGATGACCGTGATGCCCTTGGCCCGATGTTCGCCGCTGCCAGTGGGGGCGATCCGGGTGCCCGGCAGTTCGGGTCGAAAGGTGTTGCGAATGAACAGCGGAATGCCTCGCTCGACGAGGGGGGCCATGGTGGCCGGGTGGATCACCGTGGCCCCGAAATAGGCCATTTCCATGGCTTCGCTGTACGACAGCTCGGGGATTACGGTCGCTTCGGGTTCCACGCGCGGATCGCCGCTCATGACGCCGTCGACGTTGGTCCAGATCACTACGCTCCCGGCGTCGAGCACGGAACCGAGGATCGAGGCCGAGAAGTCGCTGCCGTTGCGGCCGAGGGTGGTAGGGCCACCTGCAGGTGTGCGTGCGATGTAACCAGTGACGACGATCACCTCGTGGTTCGTGTCGCCGAGGACTCGCTCCAGCCCTGCACGGGTGGCCGTCCAATCAACCATGGGCCCGAGTTCGGCTGGGGCCACGACGAGAAACTCACGGGCGTCGAGCCAGTGAGCCGGTGTTCCGCGCCCGTTCAGATGACCGGCGAGAAGCTGAGCGGCCCAGACTTCTCCGTAGCCCGACACCAGGCCCACCGCCTCGACGGGCACCGCGCCGAGCAATCGAGTGGCTTCGAGGACGGCACGGATCGTCGTCAGGTCACGGTCGAGGGCGTCGACGACCTCGCCACGTCGATCATCCTGAAGGAGACCATCGGCGAGGGCGAGGTGATGCGCCCGTAGCGATGCCAGCCCCTCGTCGACGCCGGAACCGCCGCCGCCTGCGGCGCCGAGAAGCGCAATCAGGCGATCGGTGACGCCATGCGAAGCCGAGACGACGGCGGCGCGGGGAGCGCTCGAGCCCTGCATGAGGATCTCGGCGACGCGGCCGAACTCGCCGACCCCCGCCAGACTCGATCCTCCGAATTTGTGAACGGTCCAGGGATGCGCGGTTTCCATCAGGTTCTGGCCTCGAAGCCTGGTTGTGGAGGTGGCCCGTCGCCGGGCCGGGGGCTGATACTCCCGAGCGCGGCGCTCGATTCACTGCGGGCTGAGCAGGCCACCTCGAGTGAAGGAGAGTGTTCGTTGCCTCCGACAATGTCGACCACCGGTCCGCGGTGTCACACGTCCGGCCCCTCATGGGCTCCCTCTCTGGAAGCCTCGTTTCTGCGACAGGCTTCGTGATGGCGCTGGTTCCGCTCCACGCTACAGAGGCGACTGCGATGGTGGGCCTTCCTCTTCGGTTCCGGGTGCTCCGGCTCGGGACTATCGGGACGCTTCTTTGGCCGGTCCTGGCCCTGGTGCCGGAGCCGGCTACGGCTCAAGGGCAGCCTGGGGTCGTGACCGGTCGGGTGGTCGACGAGACGACGGGCGGGCCGGTCGGCGGCGTCGAAGTCTGGCTGGATGAGGGCCGCGCACGAGTATCGACGAGGGACGACGGGTCGTTCACCATCCGCTCAGTGGCGCCGGGGAGCTACATACTGCGAGCGAGCCGCATCGGGTACGACGACGTCGTGGTGGTCGGGGTGGTGGTCGGTGCCGCAGGAGCTGTCGTCGAGGTGTCGATGATGCCGGGCGCGATCCCTCTCGCGGAGCTGGTGGTCACCCCCGGCGCCTTCGCGTTCATGGGGAGCACCCCGTCGACTCGTCAAACGATGTCGCGCGTCGACATCGAGTCGGTGCCCCAGTTCGCGGAAGACATCTTCCGGGCGGTGAACCGGCTACCCGGACTCGCATCAGGAGACTACTCGGCGCACTTCTCGGTTCGCGGAGGCCGTCACGACGAGACCCTGATCCTTCTCGACGGGCTCGAGATCTACGAGCCCTATCACCTGAAGGACTTCAACGACGGTGCCATCAGCATCATCGACGTCGAGACCATCGGCGGCGCCGATCTGATGACGGGGGGGTTTCCGGTGAGGTACGGGAATCGCACGAGCGCGGTGTTCAGCGTGAGCAGCCGCGACCCGGAGGCCGAAAAAACGCGCTACAGCCTCGGCATGAGCCTGGTCAACGCACGTGCCATGGTGGAGGGCTCGTTCGGAGGGGGTCGAGGATCGTGGTTCGCGTCGGGGCGGCGGGGATACCTCGACCTGGTGCTCAGCCTCCTCAACCAGAACGAGGTCCCCTCGCCGTCGTACTACGACCTGTTCGGCAAGCTGAAGCTCGACCTCACCCCGAGCCAATCCGTCGCACTCAACGTGCTGAGGGCTGGTGACACCTACACGTTCAACGCCCTGGCCACGACCGGGTACCAGGACACGATCCCCACCGAGGAGCGGGCCGACAACCGCTACGGCAACAGTTACGTCTGGGCCACACATGAAGCGCTGATCGGGGACCGCGCGTCGGCTCGGACGATCGTTTCGGCGGGACTCGTCACAGCGGCGCGGGCGGGCACCGAGTTCTACCGGTCCAACGATCAGCCCATCTACGACCTCACCAACACCCGCGACTTTTCGGTGCTGGGCCTCAAGCACGACCTGCGCCTCGACTGGGCGCCGTGGGCGTCGCTCGAAGTGGGGTTCGATCTGCGACGTTTGGACGCCGACTACGCGATCCTAAACGTCGTCAACCAGGACCCCGACTCCGCGGTGCCGGACACGACAGGGTTCTACCCCCACGAGCAACGCTCGAGCGCATCGCGCCACGGCACCACCCTGGGAGTCTACGCCTCGAACCGCTTCCGCCTCGGAGGCCGGGTCACGGTCGAACTCGGCGGACGTTACGATCGCGGCTCGTACACGGGGGATCGGGACTTCAGTCCGCGGGCCGGAGCGCTCCTGGCTCTCACCGATGCCACGAACCTGAGGGTAGGATGGGGCGAATTCCGCCAGATGCAGGGCATCGGAGATCTGGCGTTGCTCGACGGAGAAGACCGCTACTTCGGCTCGGAGTCCTCCGACCAATGGACGGCGGGCCTGGAGCACGTATTCGACGCCGGGGGCCTCCTGCGGATCGAGGCCTACCGAAAGATCGGATCCGATCTGCGCCCCGTGCATCGCAACTGGAAGGGGGGCCTCGACGTGTTCCCGGAGACGAACGAGGACCGCATTCTCGTACGGCCCAGTCGCATCGAGTCGAAGGGCGTCGAGATCTACCACCAGCGCAATCTCAACGATCGCATCTCACTTCGTGGCAGCTACGCGCTCGCCGTCGTCGATGAAACCACCACGGCCATCGAGAACGTCAACGACCCGTTCCCGCTTCTCTATTCGGAAATCCATGGTGGGCCGCAGGATCAACGCCACGCCCTGAACGTCGACGCGACGTATCGGGTGTCGGAGTCGTGGTCCCTGAATGGCTCGTTGGCCTTCCACACGGGCTGGCCCGGCACCCTCGAGGAACTTCGGCAGGTGCGAGACGAATCCGGTGAGCTCGAAAGTGTGATCCGACCCACCGAGATCTACGGCCACCGACTCCCGAACTACGCCCGCTTCGACGTGCGCCTCACGAAGCGCAGCCCGTTCCGGGGGGGCGATCTGCGCTTCTTCTTCGAAGTGAGCAACCTCACCAACCACGAAAACGTGTTCGGATACGACTACTTCCGCTCACCGGGGCCGTCGGGAATCGGTCTGCAGCGCGACGTCGAAACCGGCTTCACGATCCTGCCGTCGCTGGGGGTGAGCTGGACCCATTGAGGCGCCTCAACGCACCACCACCCCACCGCTCCTCACGGTGCCGGCCTTGTCGGACGCCGCTACCACCCGGACCGTCGCGCTCGCACCGGTGGTCCGGATCCGCCACGTGACCGTCTGTTCGGTGGGAGCCAGTCCCGGCAGGAACGGGCCCGTACCGGCCAGGTGGCCGATGTTGGTGCGGCGTTCGCCCTCGATCAGTTCGCCGCCGTCGATCTCGATGGTGACGTGTACCGGTCGCACGACCTGATCGGTCGGGAGCCCGCCGTCGCGCCCGGGGGTGCCGACGATGCCGCGCCCGCTGGCGCTGGTGGGCAGAAAGCCCGTGTTGCGGACCCGGGCTTCGACCACGAACACGCCATCGCCTTCGGCGCGGACCGTGGGCGTGTCCAGAGCGAGGCGAGGTGCCTGCTCGGCCAGATACAAGATCCAGGGCAGCTGAAGCACGGTCTCTTCTTCGAGGTGTTCGGCCGGCGGGTTCTGCCCCCAGAACTTGCGGTGCCAGCCGCCGACTTCGACCCGGCCCAGCGTCGGGTGGTCCAGTGGAGTCCATTCGGAGAAGTAGCGGCCGCCCAGCTCCTCATCGTTGTACCGCAGCTCTTCATGCGGCTCGATGTCTCCATCGCCGTCGTAGTCGGTGACCCACATCTCGGGGCCGGGCGAGTATTCCGGCACCCAGCCGATCACACCCTGGTCCCAGTAGCCCCAGGTCATGAGGGTGCCGTACCGATGTTCGGTGGGGTGGGTGGCCGAGGGCTGCACCGGACGGCCTGTGGTGCGGGTGTACTCGGCCCCCAGGTGTTCGATCAGCGCGAGGTCGTCTTTCGGAAAGAGGCTCGGCGCCGAGGCCGACGGCAGGCGATAGACGAATCCCCCCGACGTGTGGCCATGCACGATGCCGATGATGTTGGGATGGTCCTGGATGAAGCGCACGGTGGCGTAGGTCTCGGGCTCGGAGAGCGGAAACTCGCCCGCACCCGCCTGCAGGTGCCGGCGCTCCCAGTTACGGGGAAAGTTGCGGTTCATGTCGAGGCCGCCTATGCCGTCTTCGTTGATCCGCCCGTCCCCGTCGTTGTCGATCCCTTCACCCGTCACGGAATAGCGCGTGGCGCCGGCCGGCACGGTGCCGTCCTGGGGCACGCGCAGCATCAACCGAGGTGAGCCGGCTTCGGTGTACCACGCGCCTTCCGGGTCCGGGGCCCGCATGTCGGTGATCCAGCCGTCGCCATCGAGGTCTTCGGCCGGATCGTCGTCGGGCACCCCGTCGGCGTCGTCGTCGACCGGATGGACCGAACTGCGCAGCGCGAGATCGGTGGTCAGCACGAGATCCGATCCGTCGGGATTGAACTTGGGACGGATGTAGAAGGTCTGCGTATCGATCAGGCGGGTGACCTGGGGATCGGTGCCGTAGCTGGAGAGGAGGTGCGCGAGCAGGTGGGTGGCCACCGCCGAGCCGGTCAACTCGGCCGCGTGGATCCCCCCGTCGACGTAGAGGGCGGGCTTCTCGATGTCGGGCCCCGTGGCCTTGTTGGTCACGGTGATGAGCATGAGCGGGGCCCCGAGGTAGCTCGAGCCGATCTGGTGCAGCTCCGTCAGGTGCGGATACAGCCGGTGGTACTCGAGCAGGATCTGGTTGGTCTGGGCTGCGGTGTAGTACCGGTTCAGGTCGATCGCTCCGTCGGACTCGACGAGGGCTGCGTACTGACCTGCGCCGGGGGCAGCGACGGCGAGCGCGAGAACCAGGGAGGCCAGAAGAGCGCGGGCCGAGGTCACGAATCGGGACATGGGGGAAGCCTCGAGGGGGGAGCGATGCTGGACCCCCATCGTCTGTCGGAGGGGGGCCGAGGGCAAGCTTGGGGAGGCCTGACGATTTCCTTTGTGTTGCCGAGATCCCGTACGTACCGTGGCTCACCTCACCTCATGGTGAGGGCCACCCTGAGACGGCCCATGGAAGCCTGATCGGCTGTCGTTGGAGAGGCTTGCCGGAGCCAGGGCTACGACGCACCTCTCCGCCTACCCCTCGCAGCGTCAGGACGGACCCGCTCGGTGGCTCGCCGACTTCGGAAGCGGACCACCAGGGTCCCGAGTCCCGCTCTCGCCGGGACACGGACCAGCGCGGGCTTCGCTGCCTGCACGAGGTGTACAAACGTCCTGCGGTAATCTGCGATTCCGGCGAAGGGTCGATTGCACACGCCTGAGGTGTCGAACTGGCCACCGCCGGTCCGCCCCGGCGACGAACGGCAAGTTGCACCCCACACGGGTGTTCAATCCTCCAACCGGGCACGTGGGCCGCGCCGAAAGGATAGTTCCACACCCACTCGACGCACTCGTCCGCGGTGGACATCTCCTTTCGTCCGCCTCGCTCGTCCGCCTCGCTCGTCCGCGGGGGCGTCGCGCTCCGCCCGCCGATCCGTTTCCGGCTGCCCCACGTCAGCCGTCTCTCCCGCCCTGGCCGCCCCGCCGATCAGGCCCCGGCCGCCTCGCTTCCGCCCGTAACCGCACTCACCACGATGCCCACAGTGACCACCACGACGGCCCCGATCACATTGTGCCACAGGAATGCGATCTGGGGCTGGAAGAAGGTGAAGTACGCCACGGTACCCATGCCGGCCACCAGTCCCACACCCGATCCCCAGCCGTTGGTGCGCGGCACCATCGCCAGCAGGAAGACCCCCAGGATCGAGCCGTAGAAGAACGAGCCGAAGCGGTTCACGACCTCGATCAGCGACCCGAGCGTGGCCGCGAATGTCGCCACCACCACCGCAAATACCCCCCAGAACAGGGTGGCCAGCTTCGAGACGTTGAGGTAGTGCGCGTCGGTGGCTTCGGGCTTCACCCAACGGCGGTAGAAGTCGATCACCGTGGTCGTCGACAGCGAGTTGAGCTCCGACGAGATCGACGACATGGCCGCGGCCATGATGGCGGCGATGAAGATGCCCGATAGCCCGAGGGGCAGCTGGTCGAGCACGAAACGCGGAATGATGTAGTTCACGTCGCGGCTCGACTGGCCGGTGACCTCTGCGGCCATGTCGAGGGCTTCGCCCCGGATCCCCTCGACGGTGGCTTCCTGGCTCAGGAATCGCTCCATGGCGGCGTCGGCCGCTACCGCCTCGCCGGCCCCTCTCAGTTCCGTGACCTCGAGGGCGATGGTTTCGCGCGCGGTGAACGCTTCGCCGAACCGGGTCTCGAGCTCGGCGTACGCCGCCGGGTTCGCCTCGCGAACCCGCGCTTCATGATCGGGATTGAAGAGCAGCGGAGGAGCCACGAAGAGGTAGAAGACGAAGACCAGCACACCCACCATCAGCACCAGCGCCTGCAGCGGGATCTTCCAGTAGGCGCTGATCAGCAGCGTGCTGCGGGCCTCGTCGACCGACCGGGCCGCGAGGTAGCGCTGGACCTGGCTCTGGTCGGTCCCGAAGTACGAGAGCATCAGGAAGGTCCCGCCCAGGATCCCCGACCAGAAGGTGTAGGTCTCGGTCAGGTCGAACGAGAAGTCGAAGACCTCGAGACGCCCCGTCGCCCCGGCGATCCGAAGCGCGTCGTCGGCGCCCACCGGCATCTGGGCGACCAGCACGAAGACGATCCCCACCAGCGCCGCGATGATCAGGATCATCTGCTTCACGTCGGCCCAGGTCACCGCCTGGATCCCACCCAGCATGGTGTAGGCCACCGTCGGGACGCCGATCACCCCCACCGACCACAACAGCGGCCAGCCGAAGACCGCCGAAAACACCACACCGGGCGCGGCGAGGATCGTGCCGACCGACATGCCGCGCGACAGCAGGAACAGAAAGCTGGTCGCCGAACGGGTGCCCGGGCCGAAGCGCCGCTCCAGGTACTCGTAGGCCGTATAGACCTTCGCACCGTGGAGGAACGGAACGAGCGTGACCCCCAGGATGACCATGGCCAGCGGCAGTCCGAAGTAGAACTGCACGAAGCGCAGTCCGTCGGTTGCCCCCTGCCCGGTCGTGCCGATCATGGTGACGGCCGACAGTTGGGTGGCCATCACCGACAACCCCAGCGCCCACCACGGCAGGCTGCGGTTGGCGAGGAAGTAGCCTTCGATCTTGTCGGTGCCTTTCGAGCGGCGGATGCCGTCGATCAGCACATAGCCGATGTAGCCCAGGACGATGAGCCAGTTGATGGGATGCATCAGCCGTGGTACCGGGCCTGGAGGAGCCACAAAAGGGCGAGGGTGACGACCTGGACGGCCAGCACTCGGAAGAGGGTCACCCGGAACGGGGGTGGCTTGGGTGTCGCGTTGGGAGGGTTCATGGCCGCTCAAAGTCCCTAGGGCGGCTCGGGCACGCAAGGAACGCCTCGCACAGCGTCGTCGGCGGGCTGCGTCGGGGGTCCACCTGAAACCTGCGGACTGCGCACTTCGATACGTATTGTACACTGAGCAGGAAACCCCGACCCGGCCCGAGAATGGACGACCCGAATGCCTTATCGGCGCTCCCCGCCCCCGCTCCTTGCGCCCGTCTTCTGCTCAGGTGGGCGTGGCGGGGAGATGCCGATGTCGTGGCGGACCATCTTGCCGAGGCTCTGGCTGCATCGCCCCACGGACCCGTGGTTCGGTGGCTCAGCGGGTGGAGCCGGGTTCTGGGGGCCGTGGCGCATGGGTTCACGTCCCAGTGGCACCGGAGCCCCTCTCCGCTGCGGCCCCTGGTAGCGCTCAAGCTGGCAATCCGGGGGCTCGTCCGGGATCCCGGCACCAGCCTGGCCGCAAGTGGCATCCTCGCTCTGGGCCTGGCTTCTGCGGCGACCTTCTTCGCGATCCTCGAAGGGCTGACTCGACCGCTGCCCGTGGAGGGCGGCGATCGGATCGTGCGTATCGACGTGGTGCAGCCGACGCGAGACGGTCGCGACCTGGGGGTGACGGGAGCCGATCTCGAGGCATGGCAGGCAGCCGCGACGCTTCAGGGGTTGGGCGGCGCTCGGCCGTTTACGGCCACACTTCGTGACCCGGGACGTGCGGTGACCCGGGTAGCTGCTGCGGCCGTGACGCCGGAGGCTCTCAACCTCCTGCGGGTCGCACCGGTGGCGGGCCGGATTCCGGTAGACACCGAGGCCGAGGGGGCGATTCTCGTGCGCGCGGATCTGTTCGAGACGCTGTTCGAGGGCGACGCGGATGCGATCGGTCGGCTGATCCAAGTCGATGGTGTGGCAGGTGTGCTGGCCGGGGTGATGCCTGAGGGGTTCGGCTTCCCGCTCAACCAATCGCTGTGGGTCATCGAACGCCCCGGAGCCCATCCGGACGCCTTCTACGAAGCGGTCGGACGCCTGAGCGATGGCGCCTCGCACGAGGTCACCGCCGCGCAACTCCAGGCCCGGTGGCGAGCCCGCGACGGGATGCGGGATGCCGACGCGTGCGGGGGGGTCGTACGCGTACGTGGCTACACCCAGGCTCGGGGTGAATCCGGTGAACTCGTGCTGTTCATGGGACTCGTGCTGATCGGCGTCAGCCTGTTGCTGATCGCCTGCGCGAACGCGGCCAACCTCTTGCTGGTGCGCGCCACGGAGCGGGTACGGGTGTTGGCCGTCCAGGCGGCCCTGGGTGCCAGCCGGCTTCAACTCGGCGTGCAACTGATGCTCGAGTCCCTGGCGTTGGCCCTGCTCGGGGGTATCGGCGGACTCGGGCTCGCATTCGTGTTGGCCGGACACGTCGAGCGCACGTTGGGGCCCGAGAACTTTGGCTACTACTGGACTCGGGTGGCTGTCGATGGCCCGGTTGTCGCATTCGCCGGCGGCATGGTTGTGGGTGCGGCCCTCCTGGCTGGCATGCTCCCCGTCGTGCGAGTCCTGCGCACCGACGTCCAGGCCGAGTTGAAAGCGGGAGGTGGCGGTGGTGGCATGCGAGGGGGTGGATTCTGGGGACGCGCGTTCGTCGGAGCCCAGTTGGCCCTCTCGTGCGCCGCTCTCGCCGCGGCGGGTTTGACCGCACGCTCGATGGTGGCGGCTCGCGACTTCGGCAGGGGCGTGCCGGCCGAAGCCGTGGTCCTGGCCACGGTCGAGTTGGACGCCGCCGAGGTAGTCGACCCGGCTGCTGCTCTCCGGGACGTCATGTCGGCCGCCGGTTCGGTAGCGGGGGCGCGGGCGGCGTCGGTGGCGGTCGGGGCACCGGGATACTTCGAGCCGTTCGGCGACTTCGAGCTCGACGGCGTGTCACCCCCTGCAGAAGGGCCCCGCCAGATGGGCGGCTACAACGCCGTGGGTCCGGACTACTTCGAGGTGATGGACCTGGAGCTTCTCTCGGGTCGCGGCTTCACGGTGACCGACGTCTCGGGGGCGGAGCCGGTCGCCATCGTGAACGAGGCGTTCGTGGCCCGGTTCTGGCCTATGGGATCGCCCCTCGGGCGGCGCGTGCGGATGCCGGCGGTCGACCGGGAGGTGTGGTTTCGGGTGGTTGGGGTGGTCACCGACGCCGACCTCGGCGACGGGCCACAGCTACGCGAGGACCGGGTCTACCTACCGGTCACCCAGGCCGACCCGGGTGCTGTAATGATCCTCGCCCGGGCCGCCGATGGAGACGGCGAAGCGCTGGCGGGCGCGGTCCGAACGGCCATGGCCGCCGCCGCGCCAGGCCTTCCACTCACCGATGTCCGCACCCTGGCGAGCGGGCACGCGTTCATGACCCGCGCTCAGAGCACCTTCAGCTTCATCGCGGTGTCGGGGGGGGCGTCGGGCCTCGTGGTGGCCATCGGGGGGCTGTACGCCCTGCTCGCGTTCAGGGTCCGCCAACGGCGCCGCGAGTTGGGGATCCGCAAGGCACTCGGAGCCGACGGTCCCCGGCTCGTGCGCGAGGTGATGGGGTTCGCCCTGCGCCAACTCGCGCCGGCCACCGCTGTGGGCCTTGCCATCGCGTGGCTCGCGGCCCCCGTGCTGGCGGCGATTCTGCTCGGGGGCGATCCGCGGTCTCCGGTGGTGTTCGGGAGCGTCGCCGTGACGTTCGTGGGCGTCGGGCTCCTTGCGGCGCTCGTCCCTGCCCTCCGTGCCGGCCGGGTCGAACCCGCCACCGTCCTGCGATCGGAGTAGCCCACCGAAGGGGTGGATCGAGGCGTGGGTGAGCGATCGGGAACCAGGGGGGGCCGGGCGCGGGCCTCGACCGCGTATGACGACATGCTGGCTGAGGAGGGCGGTTCGACCTACCATGTGGACATCATCGTCCGTCTGACCGATCCGCATCGGGGTTCAATGTCCGATCCTGAACACTGGGAACGCGTCAAGCGCCTCTTCCACCTCGCGGCAGAGCTCGATCCGGCCGCCCGCTCCCGGTTCCTCGACGAGGAAGTCGGCGACGACCCCGAGGCACGGGCACGAGTCGAGGAACTGCTCGCGGCCGATGCCGATGCCTCGGAGTTCCTCGAATCGGGGGCAGGGGGGATCGGCGCGGGTGGAGCGAGCGACGGCCGTTGGATCGGTAGACGCTTCGGGCCCTACGAGGTCGTGGGGGAGTTGGGCCGAGGTGGGATGGGGGTGGTGCTGCTGGGCGAACGATCCGACGGGCGATATCGACGACAGGTAGCGCTGAAGGTCGTGCCCGCAACGCTGGTCCAGGGCCATCTCGCTGCGCGGTTCCGGTCTGAGGTTCGCATTCTAGCCGAACTCGACCATCCCAACATCGCGCGACTTCTCGATGCCGGGGAAACCGACGAGGGGCTGGCCTACCTGGTCATGGAGTACGTCGACGGGCCACGCATCGACGTGTTCGCCGACGATCGGTCGCTCGACATCCGCGCGCGTCTGGCGCTGTTCCGGGCCGTCCTGGACGGGGTCGACTATGCCCATGCCCACGGAGTCGTGCACCGCGATCTCAAGCCGTCGAACATACTCGTCACACAGGACGGCGTGCCGAAGCTCGTCGATTTCGGCATTGCGAAGCTGCTGAGCCCTTCCGACGCCGACGATGAGACCGTCGTCCTGACCCGGACGGCGATGCGCATGATGACACCCGAATACGCGAGTCCGGAACAGGTGCGGGGCGAACCCATCGATGCCCGCTCCGATGTGTACTCGCTGGGGGTCGTGCTCTATCGTCTCCTCACCGGGCGGGCTCCCTACTCGCTCGACAGTACCGCTCCCCGCGCGGCGGAGCGGGTGATTTGCGAGGCGTCTCCGTCGCGGCCCAGCGATGCGGTGACCCGCACGATTCCCCTCGATCCCGAAGCCACTCGCCCGGCTACCGATCCCGACGTCCTCGCCCGACAGCGGTCGAGCACACAGGACCGGCTGCAGCGGTCGCTGCGGGGTGACCTCGACACGATCGTGCTGCACGCACTCGCGAAGGACCCGGCGCGGCGCTACTCCACGGCGGGCGCTTTTGCAGACGACCTCGACCGCCACCTCGACGGCCGTGTGATCCGAGCCCGCAATCCCAGTGCCCTCTACCGTGCGCAGCGCTTCGTGAGGCGCCGGTGGCTTCCGATCGCCGTGAGCGCGGCGGTCGCGCTGGGCGTGATGTCGGTGGCATGGCAGGCACGGGAGGCCCATGCGCAGCGCCAGATAGCCGAGGCGAACAGCGCCGAGCTCACCGACCTCGTGAGTTCGGTTCTGGTCACTCTCAATACCGATCTCGCAGGCGAAAACCAGGGGCCCACCGCCACCCGCGTAGCGGCGGTGGAGGCGGCGGTGACCTCGCTGGACACACTTCTGGCACGGACCGGTGGAAACCCGAGTCCGAAGCTCCTCGGCGCGCTTGCCCGAGCCTACCAGGACGTGGGGAGGCTCCAGGGCCATCCGACGTCGGCAAATGTCGGCAGGATCGCTGACGCCGAGCGGAGCTTCACCACCTCACTCGCGCTCTGGGGCCGCGTGGCGGCCATCGATGGAGCGGATTCGTATACGATTCTCAAACAGGTCGAACTGCAGGTACTCCTGGCTGATATCGCTCGCACGGGGGGGCGCAACACCGAGTCTGCCGATCTTCTGCGGCGCGCGGAGGCCACGGTGGATTCGTTGGCGGACACCATGGAACCCGACCCGGTGTTGCTTTCCACACAAGCCATGGTCTACGAGAGGCTGGTGTCGGCACGGGAGGGGGTCGGCGAGCTCGCGGCGGCCGTGGACTACGCCGGACGATTGACCGATCTGGCCCGACGTACGGCCGACCTGGCCCCCGAGGGTCCAGCTCGCCTGGGTGCACTCGAGGAGGTTGTCTTGTCGCTCCAGATGGAGTCGTACATGGCCTCGAAGGCGGGGCAATTCGAGGCTTCGATCGAGGCCCAATTGGGTGCGACTGCGCTCGCCGATTCGATCGTCGCCGTTCCCGGGGCGACCCAACGCATGCGCAGCATCCGCTCGGGTGCCTGGCACCAGCTGGGGTGGCGCTACAACGACGCCGATCGGCCGGCCGAGGCCGAGAAGGCCTTCGATCGCGCGATCGAGACTGCACGGGCGCTGGTGGCCGAGGACCCGAAGAACCAGGGAGCGCAGGCGGCACTCGGCCAGTACGTCGAGGGGCGCGGCCAGGCGCGGATTCGAGGAGAGCGCTGGGAGGCGGCGCTGGTAGACCATGCCGAGTCGATCGCGATCCTGACGCCCCTTCTCGAGACGCTGCCCGCGACGGCGTTTGTCGTGGCCCAGGCGCACCGGGAGCGAGGCGAGGCCTATAGCCGTCTTGGCCGGTGGACCGAGGCAGAGGCCGAGTACGACACCTCGATCGAGATGGCGGAACGGCTCTTCCAGAGCGATACGACCTTTGCCCCGGCGCGGAAGATCCTCGCACTCAGCCATTTCAGCCGGGCGCTCTCCCACCGGCTCCGGGTTCAGGCCACCGGATCGACCGCCTTCTGCTCTGCGGCCGCGGAGTCTGCAGGCGTCGGAGAGGCCATCTGGGAGGGCCTACGGGAGCGGGGCCAGATCTTTCCGAGCGAAGAGCTCATCTGGTCGGACTTCGAGTCCATGATGCCCCGTGGGGTCTGCACCCTCGCCTGACCAGAGGGAGGTGCGGCGCCGGACCCGGGGTCCAGGCCCGTGCGCGGCACCCGTTTCACCATCGACACGATAATAGAACTGAACGCCTGATTCTAAATCGCGCCGTTCGTGGCGTGATTCCGCGACGCCCAGAAGACACGTAGCTCAGACACCTGAATGTCGTTCTTCTCCAGACCGACCTTCACCGGCTCGATCTTCGTGGCCGCCACTCGCCACCGTTTCCAGATCGCCTCGACCTCCGTGGCGAGTTGGTCTTCGAGTTCCCGGATGTCGTCGGCCTCGTCCGCCGCGCGTTCGCGAGCGCTCCGGACGCGCTCTTCGGTGCGACGCGTCTGCGAGCGTTTCGACGCCATCGTCGACAGGCTCCGTGTGCTTCGGCGCCCCCCCAGGAACATCCCGATGAGGGTTCCCGCCCCCGACACGATCTCCTGCTGCCGACGGCTCGACACATCGACCTCGAGCTCGCGAAGACGCCGCTCGGCTCGGTCGGCCTGATCCTGGGCGGTCTTCAACTTCGACTCGTACCGCCCCCTGAGCTTCGCGGCTTCCGCGTCGGCGGCGTCTTCGGCTGCCTGGAGGCACCGCGCCTGAAATGCCTCCATGCCCTCGCCCACCCGCGAGTAGAGCTTCAGGTCGGGGCAGTGGTGGAGCGTGAGGGCAAGGCTCGCGTGCAGGCGATCGGCCAGGCCGCGCGCCAGGTCGTTGAAGTATGTCTTCCGCCCCAGCGGCGCCTCGGGGATCACGTACCGGGCCCCGGCCGGGGCTTCGCTCCTGAAGTCCCGTGCATCGAAGTCGACCGGGACGGCGTCCTGGGGGCTCGGGGTCGCCCGCAGCGGGTGCACGACCATCTCCCACTCCACCTCGTGGCGCAGATCTGCCCTGGCTTCGTCGAAAACCATGCGGATGCGGCACGCGACACCCGCCTCGAGGCGCGATCCTCCGCCCGCGAGTCCGACCGTGGCGGCCCAGGGTGCGGCCGGATCGAGCCAGGTCACCGCGACGCCGTCGGCCACCGCGGGAGCGACGGGTGACTCGTCGTCTGCCATCTTCCGGGGCTCGACGGGGCTCGGTGCGGCGCCAGACTCCGCGGATCGAGCAGCCATGTCCGGGTCGGACCCCTCGGCTTTCCCCCCGGCCCTTCGCCCCTCGGGCCGTGTGGTCTCGATCGGGAGGCGGTCGAGTTCGGCGCGCGTGATCGGGCCTCTCAGGAACGACATGGCCCAGCGGGTGGTGAAGAGGTCGGGCTGGGCACTGCGGGTGCGCTTCAGCACGAACTGCCGCTTGCCGAGACCACTCAGCCGGGCGTCCCACGCCTTCACATCGACGCTCCCGTCAGCCGACGTAAGTGCTTCTACGACTCGGGCTTTGTCTCGTTCGGTCTGCAACCGCCCCACCATCCAGCTACCCGCATTCGACATGAGCTTGTAGTCCATGTCGACGGGGTTCTGGGTCGACACCACCACGCCCAGCCCATGTGCGCGTGCCTGCTTGAACAAGGTCAGCAGCGGCTGTTTCGAGGGGGGATTGGCGGTGGGCGGGGCGAATCCGAACAGCTCGTCGATGTAGATCAACGCCCGCAGGTCGGAGGTGCCCGGCTGCTGCCGCATCCAGCCGACGGCGCGCGACAACAGCAGGGTCGCCACGAAGATCCGCTCCGTCTCCGAGAGGTGGGCCAACTGGATGATGCTGGCCCGCGGTCGCCCGTCGGGGGCCCACAGCAGGGAGTCGATGTCGAGCGGATCCCCGGTACGCCAGGTAGCGAACGAGGGTGACGCGACCAACCCGTTGAGGCGCATGGCCAGCTTCATCCGCCGGTCCGGCGGCAGGAACGCATCGACCTCGAACACGCCGAGCTTGCGAAAAGGCGGAGACTGCACACCGCCGATCAGCCCCTCGAGCGACAGTGATTCGCCACGTCCCCAGCGCGCCTCGACCAGCGTCGCGAGCAAGATGTGCTCGGGGGTGGTGAGGGGATCGGAATCCAGACCCGCGAGGGTGAGCAGACCCGAGACGAAGGACTCGGCGGCCTCTCGCGTCACTTCGGGCCCGGCTCCCTCCGGCGCGCGCAGATCACCCACGAGGTTCAGAGGGGCGCCCGCGGTCGAGCCCGGTGTGTAGACCCGAAACGACACCGAATCGCGGAGCGCCCGGATACGCGCGCCATCGATCCCCGACGAGGCGAGGCCTTCGGCCCAGCGTGCGGCCGTGGATCGGGCCAGTTCGGCCGGGGTGACCCCTTCCCGACGTGCCTCGGCCTCGTCGACCCACGGCTCGAAGTCGTCGGGGGCGAGGTCGGGAAAGAGCAGGCAGAGATTGGCGAGATCGCCCTTGGGGTCCAGGATCAGGGCGGGACGCCCCGACGCCAGCACCTCTTCGAGCAGGACGATCCCGAGTCCGGTCTTGCCCGATCCCGTCATGCCCACGATCACGCCATGGGTCGTCAGCGATTCGGCGGGCAGGTCGATGGACCGCCCGGTTCGGTCGCCGCCCTCCGGGTCGAGAGCGGCGCCCAGGTGAAACGAGCCGGACTCGGACATGACGCCTACATCCCGGGCCCGACTGCGGTGGGCACGGCACACAGGGCACCGGCTTCCGTGCACCCGGGTCGTGAGAGGGTGCGCTCGAACAGCTCGAAGATCCGCCGGTATTCGTCGGTCCACGACGTGGGCTCGATGAAGCCGTGGTTCTCGACCGGATACACAGCCATCTCCCAGTTTTCCTTGCCCAGCTCGATCAGCCGCTGCGCGAGGCGCACCACATCGGAGAAATGCACATTGGTGTCGACCATACCGTGCGGAATCAGAAGATACTGGTCGGGGCCGAACCCTTCGGCAAAATAGATCGGTGACGACTTTCGATACGCCTCGTCGTCGTCCTGCGGTTGATTGAGGATGTTGTTGGTGTAGCCGTGATTGTAGTGCGCCCAGTCTGTCACCGATCGCAGCGCGGCACCCGCCTTGAAGGTGTCACCGGCGGTGAAGAGGGCCATCAAGGTGATGAAGCCGCCGTACGATCCTCCATAGAGGCCGATACGGTCGGCGTCGACCCCCTCGTTGGCCACCAGGTAGCGGGCGCCGTCGACGTTGTCGCTCAGGTCCTTGCCCCCCATCCATCGGTAGATCGCGGTGCGCCAGTCGCGGCCGTAGCCGGCCGAGCCGCGATAGTCGATGTCGAGCACCACATAGCCCTGCGCCGCCAGCAGATGGTTGAACATGTACTCGCGCGAATAGCTGCTCCAGTAGTTGTGCACGTTGTGGAGGTATCCGGCTCCATGCACGAACACGACCCCGGCCCCGTTGGGCCGCCCACCGACGTCGGAGGGGCGATAGATGCGTGCGGGAACCATGGTGCCGTCTTCGGCGGGGATCCGTACGATCTCGGGCTTGATCCAGTCGTAGGCCAACCAATCGGCCGTGGGTGAATGGGTGATCTGCTCCATGTCGGCCCCGGCCCGGGCGTCGGAGAGGAAGAGCTCGGGCGGACGGTTGGCGACCGAGTGCACCCAGGCGATCCGGCGCCCGTCAGGCGAGAGGGTGGCGTCGTAGCTGCCGTCGCCGGACGACAGGTATTGACGAGGGCCGCCGGTCAGCGGCATCCACCCCACATGCTGGTTGAAGGGGGATCCTTCGTTGGTGGTCAACAGGAACCGGTCCTCACCCCGCGGGATCTCGGCCCTGAGCACTTCCCAATCTCCTGAGGTCAGGGCCTGCTTGCCCGTGCCGTCGGCCTGCACCGTGTAGATGTGCGCGTAGCCGGTTTCTTCGCTGACGTACCAGGCGGTGTTCGAATCCGGGAGCCAGCCGCGGCAGCCGAAGCCGCACGGTCCACCCACCCAGGCTTCGTCCCGGAGCTGGTCCAGGAGGGTGAGGGTGCCGGTGGTGGCTTCGAGCGAGTAGAGAAACCACTGCTTGCTGTCTTCGGTGCGGCTCCAGATCAGCGCGTGCGTGCCCGCGTCGTTCCAGCCCGAGGTCGACGCGTCGGCCACGACTTCGACTCCGGCGGGCCGTGCGTCGAGCCATTGCACCGCCCCGGTCGCCGTCTCGAGCAGACCGAGTCGGCTGCTCCCCTGCGCGTCGCCCACCTTGGTGCGCACGTTCATGGGCTGCGTGTAGCCCGACGCGGTGATCCAGTCCGGCACCATGGTCTGTTCGGTGTCGGTGGCCGGCTTCGCGGTGCTCACCAGCACCCAGCGTCCGTCGCGGGTCGCCGACAGGCCGCCCAGACGCTCGCCCTGGGCGATGTAGAGCGGATCGGGCTCCAGGGCCTGGACCGAATCCCGGCGCGCTCGTGCGCGCTCCCGCGCTTCGGTCTCGCGACGAATGTGCTCGAACAACTCGAGCTGCTGATCGATGAGGGTCTGCCGTTGGGCACTGGGATCGGCGGGATCCCGCGGGGGATTGCCTGACCGGATGTCGGTGAGCTGGCGTACGCCGCCGTCGGCCAGGCTCATCTCGAACAGGTTGTCGCCCTGCCGGTAGATCACCCCCGACTCGTCGGCGTTGAACATCGGCGCGACTTCTGCGTCACGGGTGTCGGTGAGCTGGCGCACCGTCATCTGGCGCCGGTCGACGAGGTAGAGGTCGCCCCCCGAGCCGGTCAGTCGCCAGCGGCCGTCCGCACTGATCTCTCCACCCGAGCGCAGGATCGCGGTCGAGTCGGCCGCCGCTTCACCGACCTCCTCGGGCTCGCCACCCGCCGCGCGCACACGCCAGGTACGGCGGTCGTCGTCCCAATCGCCTCCACCGGGGCGCCACGAGAAGTAGAGCCACTCTCCGTCGTCGGTCCACGAGAGCCCGCCGGGCGGATCGCCCAGGTGCTCGGGGCCCCTCATGATGTTCCGGATCGTGAGGTCGAAGGAGCTGGAACGGGCGGCCTCGGGCTCGAAGTCGGCCACCTGGGCGGCGATGGGCGCAGCAGCGGCCGTGAGCGTGAAGGCAGCCAGAGACAGGCCTCTGAACGGACGAATCATCGAAACTCCTGGAAATCGGATCAGATGGGTCGTGGCATCATGGGGATCGAGCGGGCAGGGCTCAATCCCCGAACGAGATCCCGAGGCTGCGAGCAGTACGCACTACGTCACCATCGGGGGGCACCAGCTTGAGGTGCGCGATCGCCTCGTCGAGTGGTACCGCCCGGACATCGGGCGGATCGAGCGCCACCATGCAGCCGAAGTGGCCCTCTTCGATGATCTGGACCGCGGCGGCTCCGAACCGTAGCGCCAGCACCTTGTCGTACGCCGTGGGTTCGCCCCCTCGCTGCAGATGGCCGAGCACGAGCGCACGGGCTTCGCGTCCGGTACGCTGGCTGATCTGGGCGGTGAGGCGCTCGGCCACCCCTCCCAGACGCGCCATCCCGCCCGCCTGCGCTTCTTCGATGTAGACGGCGTCGCCCCCCACCGGCCTGGCCCCTTCAGCGGCCACGACGATGCAGAAACCCCTCTCGCCATCGAACCGGGACTCGACCTTTTCGCACACCTTGTCGAGATCATAGGGGATCTCGGGAATCAGGATCACGTCAGCGGTGCCTCCCAGCCCCGCGAAGAGCGCGATCCAGCCGGCGTCGCGGCCCATGAGCTCGACCACCATGACCCTTCGATGTGCTTCGGCGGTCGAATGCAGCCGACCGAGGGCGTCGGTCGCCGTCTGAACGGCGGTGTTGAACCCGAAGGTCACCACGGTCGACGCGAGATCGTTGTCGATGGTCTTCGGCACGCCCACGACCTTCAACCCCTTGCGCGCGAGCCCGGCCGCGATCCGAAGCGATCCGTCACCACCCACGGCCACGAGCGCGTCGATGCCACGGTCTTCGAACGCGGCCAACAACTCGTGCGAGCGGTCGATCTCGACGATCTCGCCGTCGGCGTTGGTGCGGGCCCATCGCAGCGGATCGCCCCGGTTGGTGGTGCCCAGGATGGTGCCCCCCAGATGGGTGATGCCCCGGACCGACGCCGAGGTGAGCCGCACGACTCCATCCGGGATGTCTTCGAGCAGCCCGTCGTAGCCACGTCGTATCCCGAACACCTCCCAGCCCCGTGACTCGGCCGAGAGGGTGACGGCGCGGATGACGGCGTTGAGACCCGGGGCGTCGCCTCCTCCGGTGTTGATTGCGATGCGCATGCGAGAGTGCCGTGTAGGGGGAAAGGGGATCGCTGGAGGGAAGGGGCAGCGAGGGCGGAATATCCCCTGATGCACCCCTTCGGGGCAACGCGCGTGGGCGCAACGCCTGTCGGAGCGCCGCAAGCGCCTGTAAAATCAAGTTGATCCTTCCGTCACCTTCGTCCACGCAGAGCTGTGTCCGACACTTCTTCGATACCCGATGGCGGCGGACCGGGCGATCCCGGGGCCGGCGAGATGGGCCGCAGCATGCTACGCGCGATGCTGCCCGACCGGGTCTCCGGTGCGACGGGCTTCGACATTGCGGCGGGCACCACCCTCGAAGACCGGGGTCCGGCCAACACCCTCTGGGACACCCTGTCGCTGGGCGACGGCAGGGTGGCCTTCCTGCTCATGGAGGTGAAGGCTCCGGGATACCCACCGGCCCACCTGCTCGGCATGGCCCGGGCCGCCATCCGCGCGGCTGCCGGGGGCGTTTCGCTCGCCGAACTGCTGGCGCGGGTCAATGCCGCCCTGGCCGGGGTCCACACCGAGGGCATCGACCAATTCGTCGACTGCGCGGTGGTGGTACCGGGTGCCACGGGCGTCGAATGGAGCTGTGCCGGGCGGGTGCCCGCCGGCGTGTTGGGGCGCGACGGGACCTTTCGATCGTTGGGCTCGCACGGGCCGCCCCTCGGGATGCTCACGGGGTTCCGATATGGAACCGAGCAGGCCGAGATGGTGTCTGGCTCCTCGCTGCTGGCGCTCGCCGGTGGGTCGACCGGGCTGTTCCGCGGTGCGGCCGATCTGGTGGCCGAAGTGCAGGAGAAGACGGCCGGTGAGGTCGTCTCGACCATCCATCGCGCGGTCCGACGCGCGCACCCGGACGGCACCCGAGAGGTGTCCGTCCTGTTTCTTCGCAAGCACTGAAGGAGGCCCTGTGGCCCTTACAGAGAAGGACATCCGCAACGCCCTGAAGAGGGTGAAGGATCCCGAACTCAACATCGATCTCGTGGTGCTCGGTCTGGTCTACGACATCGAAGTCGACGGGAGCTCGGTGTTGACCACGATCTCGCTCACCTCGCCCATGTGTCCGGTCGCGGGCCAGATCGTCGACGAAGCACGCAACGCGATCCTCGCCGTCGACGGCGTCGATGAGGCCGAGGTCAAGCTCACCTTCGACCCTCCCTGGACGCCCGAGCGGATCAGCCCGCTCATCCGGGCCTCGCTGGGTCTCTGACGCCTCTGCCGGAGCGCTACGCAATGCCGCCGTTCACCGACGACCAGTTGATGATGCGGGTCCAGGACGGATACATCGTCGAGTCCGTCGAGGAGATGACCGAGGGTTACCGCAAGGCCCTCGTGGTGCAGTTGACCGTTCAGGCCGACACCGAGTTGATGAGCGCACCGGCCTACTGGATGGCCGCTCGCCACGCGCCGTCGACCAACACACAGGTGAGCGCCCACGCGATCATCCAGGATGAGCTCGCCCACGCCAACATCGCCTACCGCCTGCTCGAAGATCTCGGCGTCTCGAAGGAGCAGCTCGTCTACGGGCGGGAACCGCACGAGTTCAAGCACCCCTACGGCTTCGATCAGCCCCTCGACAACTGGGCTGAACTCGTGGTCGCCAACGGGTTCTTCGACCGTGCGGGCATCACCCTGTTGTCGGACGTGTACCAGAACACGTCGTACGGGCCGCTCAAGCGGGCACTCGTCAAGGTCGACATGGAAGAGACCTTTCACCTGCGCCACGGCGAGGTCTGGATGCGGCGGCTGGCCAAAGCCGGCGGCGAGGCGCGGGAGCTGCTGCAGCGGTGTGTCGACTGGATGTTTCCGATGACCCTCGAGTGGTTCGGGCTACCCGACGAGCTGAAGCGGCACTCCGGTCAGCTCGACTATCGTCTCAAGGGCCTCACCAACGACGCGTTGCGGCAGGTGTGGATGTCGTCGACGGTGCCTCTGTGCGAGTCGCTGGGGCTCGAGGTCCCGGCCCACTACGATCGGGACGCCCAGAGCTACGTGTTGGACTACCCATTTCCATGCGAGTACGACGCCGAGGCCAAGCACTGGGACTTCGAGGGCGGCGAGATTTCGTGGGACCAGGTGTTCGTACGTTGGAAGGCCCGTGGCCCGATGAACGAGCGCTACGTCGAGTCGGTGCGGCGCTCTCGCGGGGACGTACGGCGCTGGCTGGAAGGGTGATGAAGACGTGGGGTGTGGCGTGAAGATGCCGGTGCTCGATGTGGGGCTGCCTGCCCACGTCTCGGTGCACAAGAGTGGCGGGCGAGATCGCTGGTCGCCGCCGCAGGCCGAGCCACCCGTCGATGCGGTGGCCGGTACCTGGGAGTGCCTGCGTGAGGTGCTCGATCCTGAGATCCCGGTGAGTCTGGTCGATCTGGGCCTGATCTACGCCGTCGCGGTCGACGAGCGAATCGTGCGCATCGACCTGACCTTCACGGCCACGGCGTGCCCTTGCATGGAGTTCATTCGCGAAGATATCCACGACCGGCTCACCCAGGAGAGCTGGATCGATGCGGTCGAGATTCGCGAGGTATGGGATCCCCCCTGGACCACAGCCCGGATCACCGAAGAAGGCCGGGCGCGCCTGCGCTCCGTCGGGGTCGGCGTCGCCTGAAGCCGGTCCCCCGAAATCGTGTCTCGACGAGGAACATCCGACCATGAACGAATCGGTCTACGACGTGTTCGCCCGCAAGGATCGAGGCGAAGCCCTCACGCACATCGGCTACATCGATGCGCCCGACGATGAGCTCGCCCGGATCTACGCCTGGAAGACCTATGACGAGCAGAACTGGTTCGAGATGTGCGTGGTGCCGCGTGCGGCCATCGTACCCGTCAACCGTACCGATGGGCCCTTCGCGGGCCGGGCGGTGTCACCGTGATCGGCGTGGTGCTGGGTGCGGCTGATCTCGACGCCACGGGCCGGGGCGATCTGCGTCGGCTGATCCTTTCGCTGGCCGACACCAAACGGATCCTGGGGATTCGCTATTCGGACTGGCTGCTCGGCGCGCCCTCGATCGAGGCGGGCATCGCCGCGTCGGGGATGGCGCAGGACGAGTGGGGCCATGCGCGGCTGTTGTACGCGCTCTTGAAAGACCTCGACGAGGATCCGGTCCCGGTCGAGAACAGCCGTGCGCCCGAGGCGTACGCAAGTTGCGATCTGCTCGACGAGCCCGCCGGTGATTGGGCCGAGGTGGTGGCCTTGATGACGGTCGTCGATGGTGCGCTTGCCGTCGTGCTGGAGGGATTTGCCGAGGGGCTCTACGAGTCGGCCCGGGCACGGGCGGGGAAGATGATCGCCGAAGAGGAGTTTCACCGCGACCTCGCTCGCGCCTGGGTGCGCCGCCTCGGGGGCTCCGACGAGGGGCGCGCGCGCATCGCCGCTGCCTGCGTTCGCTGCCTCCCGCGCACCCTCGCATGGATGAGGGGCGACGACGACACCGGTCGGCGGCTGGCAGCGAGGGGCATTTTGCCGACCCCCGACGAGCTCACCACACGGTTCAGCGAGGTCTGGGGTGGGGTGCTGGCGTCGGTGGGTGTCGAGCTGCCGGCACCCGAGCTCGGAGGCTGGGACCCGGCGCGGGGTCGCGGTCCGGGACATCCGGGACTCGAAGCCGTCGAACGCGCTCGCGGCGACCTCAACCGCGCGCTGTTCGTCGAATGAGCCACGACGATCCCCGCTTTCGCGACGACCTCGGGCCGGTTCCCGGTCGTCTGCCGGCGACGCCTCCCTGTCCATTCTGCGAAGGTCGCGAGACCGAGCTGGCCAACGCCTTCGGCGCGCACGCCTCGGTCTCGAGCTACTGGTGTCGTCGGTGTCGGAGCCCCTTCGAGATGCTGAAGTGGACCTCTTCTTCGGCACTGCGATGAGTCGCGAGCGGCTGACGGAGTTCCGCACCTTTCGTGAGCGGATGAACAGCCGGATCCTCGAAGCGGGCAACCTCGAGATCAAGCGGTTCTTCGCCCTCGACGGCCGTGTCTACGACGACGGTGCGCTTCCGGTGCGGACCAAGGAACTGCTGGGGCTGGTCGCCTCGATGGTGCTACGCTGTGACGATTGCGTGACCTATCACCTCGTGCGCTGTAAGGAAGAGGGTGTCTCGGACGAAGAGATCTTCGAGTCCCTCTCGGTCGCACTGGTCGTGGGAGGTTCGATCACGATCCCGCACCTCCGCAGGGCCGTTGCACTGCTCGACGAGCTCTCCGACCCCGCGGACGCACCCGATCCCGTCGACTGATCAGACTTCGACGAGATCGACTTCTTCGAGAAAATCCCGCAGAGGATTGGTGACCGCGATGGCACGATCTCTCACCGCGTCTCCCATGATGTCGTCGGGCTGGTCTTCGTTGGTCAGGTGCCGCACCACGGCCTGGCCGAGGATCTGGTCGGAGATGGCCGACGCCTGGTGGTATTCGGCGTACCGTGCCCCGACCCGCTGCTCGAACAGCGGCAATTGCGAGCTCGGAGTCCCATTGCCCGCCATGTCCTCGAAGATGGCACGATGCATGGAGTCGAGACCGTCTCGCAGCAGTTGGTCGGGCGCCCGCCCGACGAAGGCGAGCTGGGTGCCCCGGGTATGGGCCCACATGAGAAAGATCAGCGCCTCTTCGGCGGCATGGGCGGGTGGCAACCCGTCTTCGGTGGGGATCCCGAGTTGTTCGATCGGGACTTCGGCGTCTCCCTCGGCGAGGAAATCGCTGAAGTTCTCCCAGACGAGGCGGGCGAGTGTGTCGCCGAGTTCGTCGGGGGTCATGGTGCGCGGGGCGTGAAACTCGCCCGGTGCGTCGTCGGTATCCATCAGCGGTCGTGTGGTCATCGTCAGGATGGTAGAAGGGTGGGACTCCAATTCCACCCCGTCGAGCGAGAGTGTCAAGCATCGCGACCGGAGGCTGTCGCCATGTGGGATCCCAGACCGAACCCAGGAGTCGCATCCGTGAACGCACAAACCCCATTTCTGCACCCCGTCGGGCGTGCTCCCCTTCTCGCCCTGTTCGCTGCCGTGACCGTGCTCGGAGGGTGTGGTGGTGGACCGACCGAATTGCCGACGCCCCGCCCCCTGGTGATCCAATCAGGTGCCCGGCTGCATGTGACCGACATGGTCCGGTTGCGCGAGATCTACGACCGGGTGAACGACGAGTTGCGGGTCATCGTCGAAGACCCCTCGTTCCTGATCGAGACCGATTCGGACAGCAGGGACGTGTATCCGTGGGAGACCCTCGAGATCGTACCGGACACCGCGCGGATCCGGTTCCAGCGTACCGCTCCCGATCTGCTGCGGACCTACCAGATCTACGCCTTTCTGCACCTCATGCGTGCCGAAGGCCGACTCGACGAGTGGCTGCCCGACCAGGCCACCGCCACGGGCTTCGAACTCGAGCGGGCGATCATGCGTGAGGTGGCTGATTCGTGGCTCCTGGGTCGTGCCGTCTACGATCTTGCGCCGTACCGGTTGATGGACGAGATCGTCTACGCTCACGAAGCCGGGGTGCTCGATGCGTTGCTGCTCAACCTGCGTCCGGTCGAATTCGCCGACGCCCGCGCCGCGTGGCTACGCGAGAACCCGCAGGCCGACGCCGAGTTTCGGACCTGGTATCGCGAGACCTTCGCGAGCGAACCTCCGGGCCCACCGCCCGGACGTTGACCGACCGGGCGAGTTTCAGGCGGCGCTGACGAGCCACCTCAACCCGATGTCGGACTCCCCGGTCGCCGTCTCGGCGACCGCCGGCTCCTGGATGACATGGACGTCGATCCTGCCGGTCCGGCGCAGGC
>CAZFRU010000042.1:0-46388 GCA_964521385.1 uncultured Gemmatimonadaceae bacterium
GGCCCCCGGCCCAGAATTTCCGGAATTACCGGCCCAGAAAATCCGGAACCCACAAGGCGCTCGAGGCCGGCGCGGTCGTGGGCCTCGACGCGGACGGAGCCGTCGAGGCTGAAGCCTCCGGTTCCGCGCCAGGTGCGCATGTCGGCGGCCTCGTGGTGGTCGAGGAGGCGTCGGCGAACGAAGAGCCGCAGCAAGCGGTCCTGGACGAGGGGGGTGAGGGCGCGGGCCGCGTCGGCATCGAGTCCCCGGGCGCGGTGGAACGCGAGGGACCCGTCCGTGTCTCGGGCGAAGAGGCCGTTGAACTAAAAATCGCGCCGCAGGACGACCCAGAATCCAATGGCCATGAAGAGCAGCAGATAGAACGCAGCCCAAATCCAGACGTTCATGGAGGGAATCGTGGCATCGGCGACAATCCCGAAGGGCCCCTCGGCGCGAGTGAGCCGCCTAAGGCTCTCGACGGGCAAGTGGCCGACGACTACGTCGCGAATCCCACCTGCGGGGATCGCCAACCGGGCGAGGGGCTCGAGGAGTATCGCCGCCCCAGTCAAGGCAATGGCGCCCGGAGCGGATCGAGTGAGGAATGCGGCGGCCGCGCCCATCCAAAGGAAGGCACTGACTTCTACGAACAGCACGAGGGTCAGCCAAGACCCAGCAGTCAACGACGCGAACGAACCGAACATCACCCAGGAGCCCACCGCACCAACAATGAGTTGGACTCCAACGGTCCCCAGTGCGAGCCCCCCCAGACCAAGCGCAGTCGCGAGGAAGTACCGCGAGCGACTCATCCCGTTGATGAGAGCTTGCCGAGCGGTGCCGTAGTCGAAGTCCAACGCCACACTTACGGCACCGAGCACTGCCGCGTACCAAGCTGTCAAACTTCCGGGGCTCCTCACGGCCGGCACCCACGGGCTTGGGGGTACGGTCGGTATCTGAACGCCGACCGACAGTCGAGTAGCAGCGTACCACATCAGCACCAAGAGCAACGCCCACGCAATCACGACGGCGCTGGCCAATCGGCTACCCAGCGTCTTCCGGACTGACGCGAGGGCCAGGCCGGTCAAGTCCGAGCAGGCAGAAAGCGTCAATGGGTCAATCTGCTGTATGCGTCTTTGAGCGAGGGGCGCCGGGTGACCACTGAATCGGGGAAAAGCCCGTGTCCGGCAAGACACCCAATGATCTCAGACCCCTTCGCCCCGCCCCCAACTCGAATCGTGTTCCGGGAAGGCCCAAGGCGCACGTCCCGAAAGCGCGTCAAGTGCTCGATGCTCGCTTCGGGGTCGTGACATTCCACTTCCACATAGGCCTCGCCGAGAAGCTGGTTGAGGGGCCCCTCCGCGACGCATTGGCCCTCATGCATGATCACGGCGTGGTCAAGGATGTCCGCCACCTCCTCGACGCGATGGCTCGAGACTAGAATTGTGGCTCCACGATTTCGCGCCCGCAAAAAGGCACTTCGGAGTCCCTCGGCACCTTCCACGTCCAAACCCGACAATGGTTCGTCAAGCAGGAGTAACTCCGGCTCCGTCAGCAACGCCGCTGCGAGCGCTGTGCGTTGCTGCTGCCCCATCGACAGCGTCTCGAAACGAGCCTCGAGCTTGTGCTGCAGCTGAGCGGTCCGGACAGCCCGACCGATGTCGCCCGAGTCCCCCGGGGGTCGCCACGCCAAGAGGATCTCGAGATTCGCCCGGACGGAGAGCGCTGGCACAAACCCGGGACGCTCAAGGGTTGACCCGACAGTCGGCCGCGTCCCGAGCGCCCCGAGCTGAAATTCGCCTGAGGTGGCTCTGAGTGCGCCGGAGAGAATCCCCAGCAAAGTGCTCTTTCCAGCACCGTTCGCGCCCAAGAGGCCACAGACAGCGCCCCCTGGAATCCTGAGGGAGACGTCGATGAGGGCCCTTGTCGGCCCGTAGGTCTTCGACAGCCCGACGGTCTGGATCATCTACGTAGTGTTGAAGCGCGTGTGAGGGGATGCAAGCCCCGCCGCCCACCGTGGCACTCCCTGGGCGGAGGGCCCGGTGGGGGTCAGGGTGAATGCCAACTCAGTTCACGACGACCTCACAGCAGAACTCCGAGTGTCCTGCGCCATCTGGACAATCCGTGATGCAGATGTCGAAGATCCCGAAGTCGAGGTAGAGCAGGAAGGGGCCCCCTTCTTGGGCGGGAGCGGCGGCGGTTGACGCGACGACGAGGACAAGCGCGAGCAAGCTCTTGCGGAGCCAATTGGCAGTGCTTCTCATGGTCGATTTCCTCATGGTTGCGGGGGCACGCTTTGGCGGAGCCCCCAAGTGTAGTGAGGCCTACTCGGGCATGATGCAGCAGAGCTCGTCTCCCGGATCACAGGTGCCCTGGCAGAAGTCGAAGATGAAAACGCTGAAGTACTGCTCCTTTCTCACCTCCTCGGCACCGACGGCACCGGGCACTGACGCACCGGCGAGTAGGAGCGTTCCCACCAGAGCCAGTGCTTTCGCGAACGTCTTCATGTCGTTCCTCCGTTGATCGAGTGATGGCAACACCCATGTGATGCTGCCTCAATTCCCGGACGGTGGGTCACCGTCTAGGATCCCAATGCGGCCCACGTGGAGCCGACTGGGTTCGATGTCGGCCGACGCTTGAAAGACCAGCAGTCCGTCACGGGAGGCGACCAACCTCGGCGTATTGCGGGCCTCGGCCACGGCCAGGCCTGAGTCCATGAGAACCAGATTCCAAACGTTGTTGCGCCCCTCGCGCGTGGAGTACTGAATCAAGAACCGGTCGCCTCCGATTCGGACCACGTCATTCATCCGCTTGAGGCCGCTTGCCCACTCCTCCCGGGCCATCGGATTGCTGATGCGCTCGGGCTTGAAGTCAACCAAGGCCCGGTAGAACTGCCCGATAGGAACTTGATGAGCTTCCACGATCACCCCGGTGGAATCGACCAGGTATAGGCTGTCAGCGAGTCCGACAACTGCCGCGAAGACCCCATCCCGGGGCTCAGATACCGCGGCCCAGCCATACGACCGCCGGACCATTGGTGGGGCAAAATGCTCCTCGGTGTCGAGGAAGCTCACAACCTCCGTGTTCTCACCGTCAGCGCCGGGCGACCACAGATGGAGCACTTCCCCTCCTGAGACCTGTCCCGCAAGGAGGAGACGCCCTGATGGGCCAGCCTCGACGTCGTATATCAACGAGATAGGGAGGGGGGACCGCCCCCTATACTCACCAGTTGAGTCGTCATAGCGTACCACACCGTTTGCCATGTCGAAGACCCACAATTCATCGCCACGGGGCATCACGGCTACTGGTGCAACAAGCTCACCTGGTCCCCGCCCTTTCCGTCCCATCACGAGGTCGAGGCTGCCGTCCGGACGGTAGCGGCGAACCTGCGCCTCCTTGGCGTCCGCGAGGAGGTAGGTCCCGCCCCGTCCGAAAGACACGAAAGGGGCCACGATCAGGGTTGTGTCGTCTTCCTCGAGTTGAACGGAGTCCACCACTGTGACCAGCTCGGTGAAGGAGACCTGAGGAATCGATGGACCTTCGGGAGGTGCGTTGGACTCCACACAGCCCAGAACACCACAAAGAGCGACCCCCACCGCTGTCGCAGCCAGGGCTGGACGCCTCACGATCCGCCCTCGTCGATCACTCGTTGGAAACGCTCATCCATCAGCTGGTGACTGCCTAGCCCCGCTAGTGGAATCCGTTCGGCTACATCACCGTCTCGGATGACAAAGACTGTGGCTTCTCGCGTGTGTCCAAGGAGTTGGACAACATCATCGTCCGACAGGTTGAGCACCCTGACATCAATCCGCTCGGTATTGAAGAAGTCGCGAACACGGGCGGCAGACCCACCGAATACGTGAACGTCGATAGGTACGTCAGTCCGGGAACTGATGCGCCTGAGTTGATATGCTGGAAGTGAACATGCGAGACAATCCGCCTCGTCGAGCAGAACCAGGACACCGATGCGGTCGGCGTCAGCCAGTTTCACCACGATGGGCCCCGGGATCGGATCCCCGATCTTTAGACCACCCGAAGGAACCGAAGGAGTATTCGAACAAGCCGCCACTATCAGGACCGCCAACACCATCATCGCGTGTGAGCCCCTCATGTCCGCCTCCGATCCGCTGAGCATTGAGCAACGCGTCCACCCACCCGGTCAAGAAACGCCGGAGCCGGGAATCCGAGCCACCCGGGCGACTCAGACCTTCAGGGATATGATACGACGCTGAAGAACATGTTTCAGGACGGAATCGGATGGATTGGACAGATTTGAATCCGTTGTGCGCCTTTTGCGCCCCAGCCGCCTCGTGGGGCTCGGGCTCGGATCCGCGGACAACTTGTTACAACCCGACGTTCACTTGGACTCAGTGAGTACGAAACCGAGCGCATCGATGAGAAGAGCGTCGGTGAAAGAGATCGGCATGGTTACGAGCACTTTCAATGTCAAACCGGTTCGGCGCTTGACCAGCCGCCGAAGGCTGCGCTCAGACTCATACCCGAGCCCCGCAGTAAGATCGGTCCGATTCGAAAGGGGCTCCGTTCGCCCCCGGACCCAGCGGATCGCAGCAATCTCGCACACCTGATGCAAGTCGATACTGTTTCTTCTAGCCTGGAGCGCGAGATTCGGACGCGAGACCTTTACCAAGGCCGCAAGGTCCACGACGGTGAGTGGCGGAGCCGGGCCGATTGGCGACTCGGCACGATCCAAGAGGAAACGAACGGCAAGCGCGAGGCTACCGGGCAGGCGGGGCTTGATTCTGATCGCCAGCGGCAGCACGGGATCCACGACTCCGCGGAGAACCGCCGCAAGGCGGGTTGTTTCGGCCGGGAGGCTGACGACGTCCTTTATCGGCCACTGACGAAGCAACCGCAATCGAACCGGGTCATCCCAACTCAACACGACGATTCGCTCGCCTCGCTGTACCAATCGCGAAACGATTCGTTCAAGACCGGGCCAAGCGAGATCGTCGGTGGCGACAAGACAGATCTGCGTCGTCTTGGGACACTGCTCCACGATATCCTGCGCGAAGTCCGGCCCGATCGAGCGAAACACACCGGCGACCAAGTCCTCAATCCATCCACGTTCTGATCCAAAGAGGAGTACTGGGAACGTCGGCATGCATCAAATCTCCAACTGGGGAACGTCATGCGTATACACTATCCCCCCCCGATTGTTGCAAGTCGAACCTCCGGGCCCGTGCCGAACTACGGGTCGCTGGCCTCGATGCGCTCGTCTCCCAACCCGACCCCAACTGACCCGAGGCCCCTTCGATGCCGGTCGCCTCCGTGACCCGCGATTCCGAAGAGCTCACCGTGACCGTGGTCGCCGAGATCACCGCCACCCGAGAGCGCCTGTGGCAGGCCTACATCGATCCCCCGTAGATCGAGGGGTTCTGGGGACCCCACCGAAGCCCAGATCCTCTACCGGTACGGGCGCCTGGCATCACCGCAGCGTGGGGCCTCGCGAGTGGCGTGACGTTGGGAATCCGCGTCGCCGCACTCCTCTTGGAGGATGCATAGGCATCATAGGGTCAGCGCGTCCCTCGCGGCTACCTCCTCCGCATCGCCCGACGAGGGCACCGACGCCACCGCTCGCACCCCTTCCCCCGCCCATAGCCGCTGGGCCCAGCTCCTCGCGCGCGGGCACCGACGCGCAGCGTTGGTTGCGAACTCGATCCCCTGCGCTGCCCCGGATGCGACGGCACCCTGCGCATCCTCGCCTTCCTCACCGATCCCCCCGTCCTCGAAGGCATCCTCCGCCACCTGGGACTCCCCCACCGACCCCCACGCAGCGCTCCCGCTCGCGCACCACCCCAGGCAGGGGCACCGACGCGAAGCGTTGGTCCCACTTCGACCAGACCCCGGACTGGGAACCAGCAGTCTCCCCCGGGGGCCCGCCCTCCCCGGCGTCCGATCCCTTCGATCAATCCCTCCCCGGCGACGACGGTACCTGGACCGCCTGAGTTCCACGACCCGCACGAGCGCCTCCATCCGACGCGCCCCCTCCCGTCCCATCCCCACCGGCCCCCGAGAAAACCCTCCAACCGCAAGGCCTGCCGGGAAGAACCCGTGCATCACCATGCAGTCAGAGGGCTTCGGCCTCCACGATGGTGGAGGCTCTGGATCAATGGTCGCTGCAGGACTCGAACCTGCGACATCTACGATGTGAACGTAGCGCTCTACCAGCTGAGCTAAGCGACCGAACTGCGGAGCCGCGCCGCCGTTGGAACGACGGACGCGGCTCCAGTACCCCCACGGGGACTCGAACCCCGGTCTTCGCGCTGAGAACGCGAGATCCTAGGCCACTAGACGATGGGGGCCCAACCCCTCAGCTTCGAAGGAACCCCAAATCTACCCGGGCCATGGGGGGTGTCAACCTCTTCACGTCGTCGCTCGAGGGCGGACCCGCAAAGCCGCTCCGGGGTTCTCCTGAGCGTGTCCTCTTCTCCCGACCCCGGCTCAACGCATGAAGCTCAACGACGCTTCGATCCACGATTGGCTGACCGAACACAGTGGGTGGTCCCACAAGGGCAACGCGCTGGTGAAGACCTACTCGTTCCCAGCCTTCCGTGACAGCATTGTCTTCGTCAACCGGGTGGCCAGCCTCGCCGACGAGGCGGATCATCATCCGGACATCGACATTCGCTACGACAAGGTGCACATCGGTCTGTCGACCCATTCGGCCGGCGGCATCACCGCCAAGGACACGGCGCTGGCCGACAAGATCGATTTCGCCACATCGAACCGCTGATTCCCTCGAACCCGAGTCCCATGAAACGCCTCGTCGCCTTCGCTGCTCCTCTCCTCATCCTGCTCCACGCCTGTGGTGAGATGCCGGCCCCCGACCGTGAGGGCGGTACGGACATTGCCGCCGGCCCCGACGCGGTCCTGGACTCGATCGGCCGAGCCACGATCACCGAAGCGGACATTCGCGCCCACATCGAGCGACTGGCCTCGGACGAGTTCGGCGGCCGTGGACCCTCGTCGCCCGGTGAAACGCTGACGGTCGAGTACCTCGAGAACGCGTTTCGTGAGATGGGACTCGAGCCGGGTAACGGCGACAGCTACTTCCAGGAGGTGCCCCTGGTCGACATCACGGCCGACCCGGCTGCGTCCACCTTCCTGGTCGTGGGCGAGGGTCAACCGCTGATGTTCTCGTACGGCGACGATGTGGTCACCTGGACGACGCGCGTGGTCGAGGCGTCGAGTGTCGCCGACAGCGAAATGGTCTTCGTGGGCTACGGAATCGTCGCTCCGGAATACGGGTGGAACGACTACGACGGACTCGACGTCGCGGGAAAGACGGTCGTGATCCTGGTCAACGATCCCGGGTACGCCACCCAGGACCCGGAGCTGTTCACCGGCAACGCCATGACCTACTACGGCCGCTGGACCTACAAGTTCGAGGAGGCGGCCCGGCAGGGCGCGGCTGCGGCGCTGATCATCCATCAGACCGAGCCGGCGGCCTACGGATGGGACACCGTGCGGAACAGCTGGACGGGTCCCCAGTTCAATCTCCAGCCCGAAGACGGCAACATGGGGCGCGTAGCCATCGAGGGGTGGATATCGGAAGCCACGACGCTGGCCCTGTTCGAGCGCGCAGGCCTCGATTTCACCGCCCTTCAGACCGCCGCCCTGACCCCGGAATTCGAGCCGGTCCCCATGGGGCTCACCCTGTCGGCATCGGTCGACAATACCCTGCGCTCATCGCTGTCGAAGAACGTCATCGCGGTACTCCCCGGCTCTGAAGCACCCGACGAGTACTTCGTCTACATGGCCCATTGGGACCACCTGGGCACCGACCCGGCCCTCGAGGCCAGCGGCGCCGACGGCATCTACAACGGAGCGCTCGACAATGCCTCGGGCACGGCCGCCTTGCTCGAACTTGCCCAGGCGTACGCCTCGCTTCCCGAAGCACCCCGCCGTTCGGTGGTCTTCCTGGCCGTGACCGCCGAAGAGCAGGGGCTGCTGGGATCGAAGCACTACGCCGCCAATCCATTGTTTCCGCTCTCACAGACGGTGGCGGGACTCAACATGGATGGGCTCGGCAACTTCGGACCCACGCATGACCTGATCGTCACCGGATACGGCCTCTCGGAGCTCGATGGACTCATGGAAGCGGTGGCCGCCGGGCAGGGCCGCCGGATCGATCCCGACCCCGAAGCCGAAAAGGGCTACTACTACCGCTCCGACCACTTCGAACTGGCCAAGAAGGGAGTGCCCATGATCTATCCGGGTGGCGGCATCGACCACATCGAGCGCGGTCCGGAATACGGGCAGGCCCAGCTCGATCGCTATACGGCCGAGCGCTACCACATGCCCACCGACGAGTTCGACGACACCTGGGACCTGTCGGGGGCGGTGGCCGATATCCAGTTGTACTACGGTCTGGGGCTGACGGTGGCCGATTCCGACCTCTGGCCCAATTGGAACCCGGGGACCGAGTTCCGGGCCGCACGCGACGCGAGCCGTTCCGGAGGAAGCTAGGGCGGGCCGGAGCGCGCCCATGGCGCGCCGACGGCTTTGGCAATCCCTCGCCCCCTGGCTTCCGACGCTCGGGTGGACCGCCGTGTTGTTCATGCTCAGCGCCCAATCGTCGCCCATCAGTCCGCGGCGTTTCGGGCTGAGTGACACGGCGGCGCATTTCCTCGTCTACACGGTGCTCGGTGTCGCGCTGGCGTGGGGTCAGCGTCGCTCGCGGCCCCGGGTGCCCCATTGGCTCACCCTCGGCTTCGGTGCCGTGTATGGTGCCAGCGACGAATTGCATCAGGCCTTCGTGCCCGGTCGCACACCCGCGGTATCGGATTTCGTCGCGGACTGCGCCGGCGTGGTCGCGGGCTACCTCGCCGTGTTCCTGGTGGCCCGGGCAATGCGATGGCGCTCGGCCCGGACCGAGGCTGCTTCGTAGAGTTCGCTTGCCACCGGACTCGTCGCGCGAGAGCTTCGCGGCATGCGCATCGATCCCCGCGACGTCCAGCTCTGCATCGACGACGGACTGCCCGAACAGCCCGGCCGAGCCACATCGACCCCGGTGGTGCAGACCTCGCTCTTCACCTTCCCCACCCTCGAAGCGCTGGCCGAAGGCCTCGCCGCGGAGCATCGCACCCACGTCTACACGCGAGGGCAGAACCCGACGGTAGAGGTGCTCGAGCGCAAACTGGCAGCACTCGAACAGGGCGAGGCCTGCAAGGCATTCGGATCGGGAATGGCCGCAGTGAGTGCCGTCTTCATGGGACTCCTCGAGGCCGGCGACCACATCGTCTTCTTCAACCAGATCTACGGGCCCACCTTGCAACTTGCCGAGCACCTGCAACGGTTCGGCGTCACGCACAGCGTGGTGAGGGACGGCACGCTCGCATCGCTGGAACGAGCGGTGCGGCCCGAGACCAGGCTCATCTGGACCGAGAGTCCCGGCACCATGCTGTTTCGAGTGGTCGATTTGAGGGCGGTGGCGGCGCTGGGTCGTGCGCGGGGGATCACGACCGCCATCGACAACAGCTGGGCGACGCCCCTGCTGCAGAAGCCGCTGACGCTGGGCTTCGACCTGGTCATGCACACCGCCACCAAGTACCTGGGCGGTCACAGCGATCTGGTGGCGGGGGCCGTGATCACCGACGCCGAGCGCATGGAGCGCATCTTCTACCGCGCCTTCCTGCTGGGCGGCGGCATCCTGGCGCCCCACGACGCCTGGCTCCTGTTGAGAGGGATCCGCACCCTTCCGGTACGCCTTCGTGAGCACGAGGCGGCCGGCCTGGCCGTGGCCCGTTATCTCGAGGGCCACCGCTCGGTCGTGACCGTGCACCACCCCACCTTCACCGGCGATCCCGCGCTGATCGACGGCCAGATGTCGGGGTTTACGGGGGTGTTCTCGTTTCAACTCGCCCAGGGATCGTGGGAACGGGTGCGCGACGTCATCAACGCGCTACGCCTGTTTCGTATCGGCGTGAGCTGGGGCGGCGTCGAGAGCCTGGTGCTGTCGCCGCAGCGCGCAGGTGATTCCGAAAGCGATCTGGCACGTCGGGGGCTGCCCCCGGGGCTGATTCGACTATCGGTAGGGCTCGAGGGCGCCGACGCCCTCATCGACGACCTGGAGCAGGCCCTGTGACCCCATCGGGACCCCCTCGAACGCTCAGCGTGTTCGCGGCGGCGCTCCCGATCCTCACCATGTTGGGACTTTTCCTGGGCGGCCTGCTGTTTCTGGGGTCGTCTCCGGAGTTGCTGGTGGCCATCCTGCTCCTGGCCGCCGGTGTGGCAGGCGCGGTCGCTCGGCGACAAGGCGTGGGGTGGGACGCGATCCAGGCCGCCACTGGTGAACGCATCGCCTCGGTGCTGCCCGGCCTGCTGATCCTGCTGGCGATCGGCATGCTCATCGCCACCTGGATCCTGGCGGGCACCGCGCCGTTTCTCGTCTACTGGGGCGTGCAGCTCGTCAACCCCCGCTACCTGTTGCTGACGGCGTTCTTGACCACGGCGGTGATGTCGCTGGTCACCGGCACGTCGTGGGGCTCGGCCGGCACCATCGGGGTGGCGCTGATGGGCATGGCCGGAGCACTCGACGTATCGCTGGCGGCCACCGCGGGCGCCGTCGTATCGGGCGCCTATTTCGGCGACAAGATGTCGCCCCTGTCCGATACCACCAACTGCAGCGCCATCGGGGCCGGGGCACCGCTCTACACCCACATTCGGCACATGCTCTGGACGGCCGTGCCCTCGTTCATGGTGGCCGTGGTCGTCTATGCGTGGGCCGCGTCGGGAACCCCGGGCGACGGCCTGCCCGCGAGCGCCGTCTCCCTGCTCGCCGACCTGGAGCGAGTCTATTCGCTCAACCCCCTGGTACTTCTGCCCGCGGCAATCGTCCTCTGGGGAATCACGCGCAAGACGCCTCCGGCGCTCGCCCTGGGCGCATCGTCGCTCGTGGCCGTGACGCTGGGTGTCGGCCTCCAGGGATTCAGCGTGAGCGACGCCGTCGTGGCCGCCGTCGCGGGCTTCCGCATCGATCTGCTGGCCTCGACCGGGGTGGACCCGGCCTCGATGGGAACCGCCTTCATCACCTTGGTCGAGCGGGGTGGTCTGTATTCAATGGCGAACACCCTGGTCCTGGTAATCAGCGCCTTTCTCCTGGCGGGCGCCATGCAGTCTTCCGGCGCCCTCGACCTGCTCATCCACCGCATGGTGGACTCCGTGCGATCGGTGTTCGGGCTCATCGCGGCCACCATGGCGGCCGGAGGCACCATGATCGCCCTGACCTCGCATGGGCTGGTCACCGTCCTCGTCATCGGCGAGCTGTTTCAGAAAGCCTACGACGAGCAGGGATTGGCTCGTGAGAATCTCTCCAGATCGCTCGAAGACTCGGTGACCGTCACCGAACCGATCATGCCCTGGACCGTGTCGGCCGTGTTCATGGCCACGACCCTGGGTGTACCGACCCTCACCTATCTGCCCTGGGCGGTGTTCTGCTACGGCGGACCCATCTTCTCCCTGCTGTGGGCGGCGGCGTACAGCCGCACTGGGCTGGGGCTGACCCGGGCGCGGAGCTGACCCCCGACCTTGCGTGGCCGCGACGGTCGGCGGCAACCTCCGGTGCGGTTCGATCTGGAACCCGCACGCTTCGTAGCTCTCCCGCGCCAACGCGCGCCCACCAGGAAATCACACGTGGCCACCCAAGATTTCGCGAACCACTCGAAATTCGCCCCCAGCTTCCACTTCGCCACAATCCCGGCCACCCTCGTGCTGGTGATCTACTTCGGTCGCCAGCTGATAGGTGGGTATTCGCTCGCCAACGTCATGATGCTGGTGCTCGCGCTGGTGGTGTTCTCGGCCGTGATCCACGCGAGAACCTTCGCGCTGGGCGTCCAGGATCGCGTCATTCGCCTGGAGGAGCGGCTGCGGCTCGCGGCCGTGCTCCCCGACGAGCTGCAGCGGCGCATCGCCGAACTCTCTACCGACCAGCTCATCGGGCTGCGCTTCGCTCCCGATGCGGAGTTGCCTGACCTCGTACAGCGGACGCTGTCCGGTGAACTCCCCAACCGCAAAGCCATCAAGGCGGCCGTGAAGAACTGGCGCGCCGACCACCAACGGATCTGACCGCGTCTGCCGGCGCGGCAGACGACCAACATCGACGTCGTTCACACGGGCCTGGGAAACCGAATTCGAGGGGTACGAGAAACGCTAGCCCTGCGGTTGTGGCCCGGCGGCGCATAGCACCATCGGTCACAAACGCGTTTCTTGCGTTTTCGGGGAATGGGACATTATCTACGAATCAGCCCCCAGGCTAAGTCACAGCCTATACGAACACGCACGTCTCTGGGGGGAGCAGCGAGTTCGGACCGGGGGGTCATATGGAGATTCAAGTGGTGTGCCACCTCCCACATGGTGGAGTGCGGGGGAAGATCGGCCACGCCCTCTCCCTCCAACCAGGCTATCGACGACGCGCCTCGAGAGCTGCGAGGGGAGGTCGATGTGAGGGCAAGGCTGAGCGTACCGCGAGCCGGAGCGTGGCGGTTGCACTTGCTGGCCTGCTTGCGTGTGCTTGCGGCGGCCCCCCGGGTTCCGGAACCGGGGGTGCAGTCAGCCTGGTGGCTCGCGATACGGTTCTTGTGACCACCGCATCCGAGGCGTCTCCGATCAGGTTGGTCGAGGAGATGCGCCTTGTGTCCGATGAGGCAGGGGGGCTCGTCCTGGGCGATCTGACGGCCCTGGCCGTCTTGTCGGACGACCGGTTCGTCTACTGGGACGCAGATTTTCATGAACTGCGGCTTCACTCTCCTTCCGGCGATTTGCTGCACGTCATCGGAAGGGAGGGTGAGGGGCCCGGGGAGTTCAAGACTGTGCACGGGTTGTCTGTGACAGACGGCGACCAGATCGTGGTCTGGGATGGAGGGAACAACAGGGTCACGGTGCTGGAGCCGACCGGAGATCTGGTGTCTACGCAGGGAGTGGACGTCGCCGTCAACGATGGCGCGCATTTCGCCCTGGTGTCCGATTTCTCGGTCTCATTGAAGGACATCGACCTTTCCCGAGGCGCCGAGCCTGGAGAAGCGTTCAGGCTCGTCGTCCACTCTCTCGTTGATGCAACCGACGAGGAGTTGATGCCTCTGCCGCTGACGAGAAGCTCCCACACGGCGCTCGCCATCGGGCGTTTCCTCAACTTCCCTGTTCAAACCGTGTCTGACATCGGCCGGGGGGGACGTGTGGCGATGGGTCGGGGTGACTCGTATGCCATCGACTATCTCATCGGCGACACGCTGCTGCGGATTTCCCACGACGCCACCACCGTCGAAGTGCTGGAAGAGGAACGTGAGAACTGGCGACAGGCGGTGGGCCCATTTGAGCAAATGACCGGGGAAGACTTTCCGGTTCCGCTGTCGAAGCCGTACTTCCGAGGATTGGTGGTCGGAGACCGGGGTCGTCTCTGGGTAGAGCGGTACGTGACCGCGGTTCGGCTGGAGGAGGGCCGCTGTCTGGGAAGGACACCCCTCTGTTGGGTGGAGCCCGTAACCTACGATGTCTTTGGGCTGGACGGTCAGTATGATGGGACCGTCGTCCTCCCCTCGGCGAACCCCTCCCTGCTGGTTGTGAATGGTCCAGAGATCTGGGTCACCGAACGCGGCAGGTTGGACGACCAGGAACTCGTGAAATATCGTCTGCTCGATGGGCCAGATTAGGGCCAGTCGGGGAACGGACCTGGCGAGCTGCAGCATCCCGTTGCCCTTGTGGAACTGAAGGCGGGCGAACTGGGAGTATGGGATGCATCTCCACCTGCACCTCGTCGTCCTCGACGGCCTCTTTGCGCGAGCGACGAACGGCTCCCTCGCGTTCCACCGCGCCCGGGGACTCGATGCCGACGCGGCCCGCGCCCTCACCCCCCTCGTCTCGGGGCGCGCGGCCGATCGTCGGGCCGCATGCACCAGGCTCACCGCCAGGCGGGTGCGCGCGAGGTCGCCGACCACGGCGAGTTCGGCGTCGGAGAGGGGGGCGACCTGGTGGTAGCCGGCGACTACGGCCCCGATCGCCCCCACCGGGTCGGGGCTGCCGAAGGCGGCGTAGGCCGCCGCGATCGCCGGCTCGCACACCCGCCGGGTGCGGATCATGTCGCCGAAGTCGAAGAGGCCCTCCACCCGCACCGGATCGGCGGCGGGCCCGACCACCACGTTGTGGTCGTTGGCGTCCGCGTGGATCACGGCTACGGGGGGCCCGAATCGGAATGAAGCCTCGGGCATCGGGGGACCCGAGGACCGGCCGAACCCACGCCCGGACCTTCCTCGACAAGCTCCGGGTCGCGGGGTGAGTGCACCCATTTGGAGCCGCCTGACCTGGCTATCTTCCTTCCTCGACGAGAACGGATCGGGCCAAGCAGTTTACGAGCGATGCGGAACCCGGCTAGAAGTTCGCGGGGGACGAACATGGCAACCGCGCCGCATGGAGCGTAGGCCGGGGTCAATGACTAGCCGCTACTCCGCTAGCACATCCAGTACAGCCGCGCTCACAGGGAAATACGCGACCAAGTGCCCGTCACACCCCAAGACGCGGATGGCTGACGTTTCCGCGTCCAAAGCGGCAAACGTTTCTCCCATGGCGTCCAGCGCCCGTCGTACGCGTACGGGGTCCTCGTTCATCAGGCCCTCACGAAGAGTGTCGAAGTCACCCATTGCGAACGTTTCTTCACACCCTCCATGCTTCTCGTCGCACGTCCCATCCCAACATGGGTTGCTCACAGAGTGGCGACCATCTCCCCAGTTGTGGGGCCCCCCAGTGCCATACCACCACGCATCGTGCTCACCTTCGTTGCACCAGTGCGGAGCGTCAGAGCAGAGGAGGATGCAATCGTCCTCGAGAATAGGCATGCCCAGCGAGCTTACTGGCAACGTCGCAGGGATTGTCGCATCACCAACCGGAGCCATTCCGAGTAAGGCTGCCGGCAAAATGACGAGTCCCACGAGTCTCAACACGTTCATGGTGATTCTCTCCTTGCCACGCCTAAGCGTGGCTGTAGTAGGTCAAAAACCACGCCGCCCCCGCGAACACCAGCTGGCTTGATGAAGTACTGATACGGGTATCGAATCCACACTTCTTCGTCGAACTGATGAGATGCCACAACGGCGCCCGTCTGCGGATCTACAACCTCAAGCCGCCAATCGTAGACCGAACTCCGCTCGCTGTGCGTCAGGCCTCTGTCCGGTGATCTCCCAGAGAATAATGGTTGCCATTTCGGATCCGGAACGGTCGCGAAAACCCACACAAGACCCTCGCTTCCCTCCCATACTTGACTGATCACAGGGTCAGGGCGAACCGACGTGGGCGACCCACCGGGTCTTGGCGACTCCACGAACCAATCCGATCCTACTCTTGGAACGGCTCTCAAGAGCTGTCCAGAAGCGACGTCCCACTCCTCGAGCCGGTACTGGCCCGGCGGAGTCATCCAAACAGTCCCCCCACCTCCGGGCCCAACAACACGCGTGAAGAGGCGACGCATATCGGCACGATACTCCGGGGTGTCAACGCCGAAGGAGCGAAGGAGGGTGCCGTTCTTCGCCACATGATGGACCGGATACCCCGCCGCAGACGGCCCTGCGAGAGAGGCAGCTACGACGAACGTGCCGTCGGCCAATATGAGATCTGGAACGTATTGGAACGGCACGCTCCGCGTGTATTGACCTTCTGGCGACAGGATGCTCAGACGGGCGTTCGCCATGTCTGCGATGAAGAGTGAATCGAATGGGCCACGAATAGGAACGTAGCCCCGCTGGTACTCGTTCGGCCCCTCCCCCCGTCCTCCCATGATTCTCAGAAGGCGGCCCGATGAATCGAAAGTCAGGAAGTGGTCGAAGGACAAGCTCGTCGAAAGGAAGTTCCCGGCGGCATCACGATCGACGAAGATTCGGTTGCCGAACATCCCCGGAGATGCAGAGTCCGAGAGGGAGGCGACTCGTTCCAGAACGATGGTGCAGCCTGTCTCCAGACAGCTGACCCGGGATGGCACTTCCGAGGCAGTGAGGAAGCCGGCCGACTCGGACGTCAGGGAGGAGTCGGCGCTACCGACCACAGACGTGGTTTCAAATTCCTGCCCGCTAGTCCCGGAGGCCTGACCGCTATCAGAACCGATGCAGGCCATCGGTAGCAGAAGCCCGCCGAGCAACGGCATCGCCACGCGGTATCGCCCAGACATCACCCCTCTCCCATCTCCGAGGCCAGGGGCCCATGGGTCCCCCGTCGCGCGCTCCGATGCTGGCGATCCGCCAGAATCGCACTGAAGTCCGAGTGGTCCAACCGGTCGTAGATCTCCCGAGCCTGCGACAGGAACTCCTCTGCTGTCATCGCCGAACCAGCCCGCTGATCGTAGCTTCGTAGCCTCGTCGCTCCGAGCCGGGTCTCCCGAGCCGCGCCCACGAAATGAAGCACCCTAACGTAGTCCGAGAGGAGGTCACGAGTCTCGTCGAGATACGTGTCGGGCATCGCGGCGAGCTCGGTGAAGGTCGGCAGCCTCAGCATGGGGCCTCCGGATCGCTCTCGGGGCTCGGGGAATCGGATGGCTCTACCCCTATAGACCCTCGAGGCGGCTCGCCCCCCCCCCGTCCTCGAATGAGGACACCACTCGAGCTCGCCTCCAGGTCCGATCCGGAGCCGCTCCCTCAGTCGCTCCTTTCCACGGGCCACCTGCTTGTCGACCGCACCCTCGCTGATCCCCAGAATGCTCGCGATCTCGGCGTGCGACAACTCACTCACAAGCTTCAGCCTCATGACGACGCCACATCGTTTCGGAAGGCTGTCGAGGTGGGTATGAAGGAGCCTACCCTGCTCCAAGATCAAAGCCTGGTGGAGGGGGCCCGAGGCGGTCGACCGTAGGGTGTACTGCACGTCGGCCAGGGGCACGCGCCGGCGCCTGAAGTCGAGGGCTCGCAGTGCTTCCCGGTATACAGCGGATCGGAAGTACGCCCCTGGTGCCTCGATTCTCTGCCAGTCGCCGGAAGTCAGAAGCTTCAGCAGGACGGTATGGACCACATCCTCCACAAGATCCGAGTCGCCCAGGAGCTTGCGAGCGGCCGCGAGCAGGTCGGATCTACAGCGCCGCACGAACTCGTCGAACGAGTCCGGAGGGTGTGGCGGAGTCGTCATCGGACGTGGGGAGTGGGGGCGCAGGCAGCCTGAGCCGGCGCGGTCGAGGCCGCGTACGCCGTCCGTAGAGCAACATAGGACGCAGCTTCCCAGCCGGTCAAGGATCGCGTGCAGCATGGAATAGCATCCCCGGCGGTGGCCTGCGCTCGAGGGAGACAGGGCGTCGTCGAGGTGCGCTACACCCTGGTCGACACTTCAAACAACACCTCGCGCAGGTAGCGCCCCGTCACGCTCTCCGGTACGCGCGCCACCTCTTCGGGCCGCCCGGTGGCCACGATCCGGCCGCCGTCGCGGCCCGCCCCGGGGCCCAGATCGACGATCCAGTCGGCCGCCTTGATCAGGTCGAGGTTGTGCTCGATGACCACCACCGTGTGCCCGGCGTCGACCAGGCGGTCGAGAACCCGCAGCAGCTTGCCGATGTCCTCGCCGCCGAGGCCCGTGGTGGGCTCGTCGAGCAGGTAGAGGGTGCGCCCCTTCTTTCCGGCCGCGCCGGCCAGCTCCCGGGCGATCTTCAGCCGCTGCGCCTCGCCCCCGCTCAGGGTGGGCGCGGCCTGCCCCAGCCGCAGATAGCCGAGACCCACCTGCTGCAGGTGCCACAGGATCTGGCCGAGCTTGTCCTGTTTCAGAAAGAACCGGATCGCCTCGTCCACCGTCAACTCGAGCACCTGGGCGACATCGAGTCCCCGAACCTTCACCTCGAGGGTCTCGGCCTTGTAGCGGCGTCCCTTGCACACCTCGCAGGCCACGTACACGTCGGCCATGAAGACCATCTCGATCTCCACCTGCCCCGCCCGGTTGCAGGCGTCGCAGCGCCCCCCCTCGGTGTTGAAGCTGAAGGTGCCGGGGGTGTAGCCCTGCTGGCGCGCCAGGGGCTGCGCGGCGAACAGCTTTCGGATCTCGTCCCAGGCCTTGATGTAGGTAGCGGGGTTGGACCGGGGGGTGCGGCCGATCGGGCTCTGGTCCACCAGCAGCACCCCGTCGAGCCGGTGCGTGCCCTCGAGGGTCGGCCCAAGTCCGCATCCCGAACGCCTCGGGCTCGCCCGCGCTCCGCGCCTGCTCGACGTTCGAGGTCCACCAGGAGCCGTCGCGGCCTTCTCATGGAGGAGGTCACGGATCACTTCGCTACGACTTCGTCTTGTTGGGCAATGTACCTTCGGATCCTCCGCCGACACCTTGAAGACGGTGAGTTCGTTCCCTACGAGCCGGCTTGAGGTGTGATCGCTCCATCGACGTGGACTGTTCAACGTGAGATTAAGGTGCCCAGAAATCGGTGGATGCAGACGAACAAGATCTACTACCCCTACTTGAGTGATACCGGGTCGCCCCCCTGAATGAGAGTGCTCCAACTCATCGGCGACACGCTGCTGCGTATCTCCCGCGACGCCACCTCCGTCGAAGTGCTGGAAGAGGAACGTGAGAACTGGCGACAGGCGGTGGGCCCGTTTGAGCAAATGACCGGGAAGACTTTCCGGTTCCGCTGTCGAAGCCGTACTTTTGAGGATTGGTGGTCGGAGACCAGGGTCGCCTCTGGATGGTCCAGAGATCTGGGTCACCGAACGCGGCAGGTTGGACGACCAGGAACTGGTGAAATATCGTCTGCTCGATGGGCCAGATTAGGGCCAGTCGGGGAACGGACCCGGCGAGCTGCAGCATCCCGTTGCCCTTGTGGAACTGAAGGCGAGCGAACTGGGAGTATGGGATGCTGGGAGTTTCGGGAAGGCCTGAGTTCGTCGTCTGATGCGATCGGACTCGCGGCAACGGTGGGTGCGTGTCGAAGACGATGCCGAGGCCTCACTTGAGGTTTCCTTGCCGCGCTCCGAGAAGGTGCTGGACATTCGTGGTGACCTCCTGCTGGCGCGCAGAACCGACGAGCTCGACGTCGAGACCGTCGTGCTCTACCGCATGGGAGTGCCCTGAGGGCGGCGTCACCGCGCCGCCTCAACCCGCTTCGAGCTACTCCTCGCGTAGCACTCGAGCCCGCGTCCCTGCTCGCGCCTCAGGATCCGGCGCTGGGCCCACTCCCCCGCAGGAACTCCTCGATCCGGTCGAAGACGATCGGGTCGTCGATCAGCCCCGCGTGGGTCGGACAGCACACCTGGACATCTGGAATCCCGGGAATCATCGCGCTCTCGGGAGGCAGGATGTGCAGATCGAGGGGCGTCCGGATCGTGATGGCCACCACCCCCTCCGGGAGGGGACGCCCCTCCATCAGGCTCAGGAGAAAACGGCTCCCTGGGTACATCTCCCGGGCACCCTCACCCCAGGCCACCAGCGACGAATAGGTGCCGAAGTGGGGGGTAGCGAGAAACACCACGCGGCGGACGTCGACGTTGGGGGCCACCCGATTGCGTAGGTGGTAGCGCAGTGCGAGCCCCCCCATCGAGTGGGCCACCACGTCGATGCTGGACACCCGGGTCGTGGCCCGCAGGACCGCCGCCGCCAGGGCGATCTCCCGAGCATGCTCTCGATTGCTCCCGACGGGGTCGCGAAAGTCGACGATGAGCACCTGGGTGGAATCCCAGCCGGCCGCAATGAAGCGAGCCCGCAGGGGTTCGAGTGCCGACCCACCGTCACTCCAGCCCGGTACCAGCAGCACCGGAACCCGAAGGTCGGCTGCGGGCTCCGCGCGCTGGGCCTCGAGCGGGTGCACGGCCAGAAGCAACGCCGCCGCCAGCGCCAACCACGCGGCCACGGCCCGAACCAGGCGAACCCCGCCCATCAGACCAGGTCCTCTCGGACCCGCGCAGGCCTCGTTCATCATGCCCGCGCTTCCCGAAGCCGCGCCGATCTCGCTCAACGGGCCAGCTCCTCGCGGATCGCCCATACCACCAACTCGACGGCACAGCGCTCCTGCGCCGCCGTCAGGACCACGGGCGGTGACAGCTCGATCACGCTCCCCACCTCGCCCGCCGGCAGCGCGAGTACGCCGCGCGTGAGAAGCCGGGAGGCGATGCGCGCCCCTGCCCCGGCCCGTGCCGAGCCATCGGCTTCTCGGATCTCGACTCCCAGCAGGAGTCCCAACCCCCGAATCTCAGCGAAGGCGCGCCCCTCGCGCGCAGGCGACGCCGTCGGGTGCAGCGCCTCCTCCAACCCCCCCAGGAGCCGCTGTCCAACGGCGCGAGCCTCGTCACCCAGCCCCGCGGCCACGCGCTCGAGGACGTGCAGCGCGGCCGCGCACGAGAGCGGATGGCCGAGGAATGTGCTGGTGTGCAACGCCTCGCCCGTGGAGAGCGGCCAGGCGTCCATGATGCGCGCTGGCGCCGCGCACGCGCTCAGGGGCATGCCGCCGCCCAGCACCTTGCCCAGGCAGACGATGTCGGGCTCCAACCCCACGAGCGGGGAGGCCAGCACCGCGCCGCAGCGTCCGAGCCCGGTATAGATCTCGTCGGCGACCAGCACCAGGTCGTGGGCCCGCACCCGTTCCATCAACCCCGCACTGAAGGCCGCAGGCAAGACGCGCACCCCCCCGCGGGCCTGGACCGGTTCGACGATCACCGTGCCGATGCGGCCGTCGGTCAGCGCCCGGTCGAGTTCGGCCAGCACCTCGGTGCTGGACGCTTCTCCCACGCAGGCAGGCCGGCCGTCGATGGGAAAGGGCAGGTGCACCACACCACCGTAGACGCGCTCGACCACCGGAGCGCGGAACTCGGGCCTCGCGGTAACGGCCAGCGACCCCACGGTCAGGCCGTGGTAGCCACCGGCCAGAGCAACGATGCCAGGTCGTCCACTCGCGAGTCTGGCGGTCTTGAGAGCGGCCTCGACCGCCTCGCTTCCCGACGAGCCCAGCACGATCCGGGTGTCAGGCCACGGGAGCAACGCCGCCAGTGCCTCGAGCAGACGAACCTTGGCGGTGGGAGGGTGAACGTCGCCCATGCCGTGGATCAGGCGCTCGGCCTGGTCCCGGAGCGCGGACACCACACCCGCCGATCCATGCCCGACCAGGGCGACTCCGAAGGCGGCGGTCAGATCGAGAAACACGTTGCCGTCTGCGTCGCGTACGTTGGCGCCCCGGGCCTCATCCCAGAAGACCGGAAAGTCGTCGCCGATGAAGGTGACGTTGCGCGATTCGACGGCACGCAGGCGATCGCCCAGTGCGCGCGAAGCGGGGCCCGGAACGGGCGTGACGAGATGCGGAAGCAAGCCGCCGAACGAGTCCATGGCCGGTACTACCCCCGAGCACCCCCTCGAGGGTCGATCCGAGGTCAGCCTTCGCGGGTGAGCCGGTCCTGCGCGATCATGCCCATGGCGTGATACCCCATGTCGACATGCAGCGTCTCTCCGGTGATCGCCGCAGCCAGCGGCGAACACAGGAACGCCGCCGCCCGACCCACATCGTCGGCGGTGTTGCACGCCGGCAGGGCCGCGTTGATCTCGTAGTACTCGACCATGTTGCCGATCGACCCGATGGCCCTGGCCGCGCGGCTCGCCAGCGGCCCCGCACTGATGGTGTTCACACGCATCCCGAAGCGCCGTCCGGCCTCATAGGCCAGCGTGCGCGTGTCCCCTTCGAGGGCCGACTTGGCTGAACTCATGCCCCCACCGTACCCCGGAATCACCCGCTCACCGGCAAGATAGGTCAGCGACACCAGCGCGCCGCCGGGACGCATCATCGGCCCCAGACGCTGCACCATGCTCACCATCGAGTAGGCGCTGGTGCTGATGGCTGCGAGGTAGCCGGCGCGCGAGGTCTCGATCAACGGCTTCGACACCTCGGGTCCATTGGCGAGGGAATGCACCACGATGTCGAGGCATTGGGGGCCGAAGTCGGACACCATCGCGTCAGCCACCCCCTGAATGGAGAAGTCGTCGAGGCCGGCATACCGCTTGTCGTCGCGCACCTCGTCGGGCACATCGTCGTCGGTGTCGTAGAGCGCATCGAGAGGGTAGATCTTCTCGATGTCCCAGGTGCCGCCGCCGTCGAGACTGAAGTCGAGCCGGTCCCGCTCCTGCAGCCGCGTGAAGATGCCCAGAACCGGGGGCCAGGTGCCGACGCAGATCGAGGCACCGGCCTCGGCCAACGCGCGCGCGATGGCCCAGCCGTAGCCGTTGTCATCGGCGATTCCGGCCACGAAGGCGCGCTTTCCTGAGAGATCGATCGGGAGCATGGGCTCGCACAGTCGGGGAATGGGGGGGGAAGACGATGCCGGAAGGTAGGCCGCCGGGACGATCCCCGTCAGCCCCCCACGCCCTCACCGCCCTCGGCACCGGCTCTCGAGACCCCTTTGCCTTCGCGAATCCGAGACGCGACCCAGAACAACAACGCCGCCGTAGCGGCCATGGCCAGTGCCGCGCCTCGGGCCTCGGAGCGCTCGACCGCATAGGCCCACAACACCCCCACCAGAGACACCGTCGCGGCGATGACGGTGGGTGTGTTTTTCACCTTCAGCGCCCATCCCAGTCCCGCCATCGCGATGAGGGCCGCGGCCCCCGCCCACACTTCCACGTCGGCGCCGAGGGGCTCGGCCACCGTGTACCCCACGAAGAAGGTGGCGAGCAGCACACACATCGCCATGTGCGATTCGAACATTCCCCGCTCAAGTGCACCCGGCGCCCGCGCCGCCCCCCACCAGGTCAAGACGACGATGCCCGTCAGCCACAGGTCGAGGGCCCAGATCGACTTCTCGTCCCAGTCGAGCGGACCGACTCCCGTGAGCAACACCAGGACCAGGCCGGCGTAGAGCCCCGTCGCAAAGGCCGCGATCTCGCGATGGGCACCCCGTTCCCAGCGGGTGCGCAGCCGCAGCCAGGTCACGGCCAGCCCCACCAACAGGAGTCCATCGAGAACCCAGACGATGGTGTCGAAATCGAGGTCGAAGGTGCGATCGAGAAAGAGCGCTGCGTAGAACAGCGCGAACGCGGTGTGCGCCGCCACCAATCCCACCGACCCGCGCCATGCCGCCGGACCGAGGACGATGGGCACCGCCAGCGAAACCAGCCCCGTGATGCGCGCACCCATCGACCCCTGGCCCCAGGCGTTGTCGGAATAGACGACGGCCACCATGGCGAGGGCGAGAGCGGCGACCTGCAGCACCTCGCCGATCCGGGTCCAGCGCTCGCGCCGCGTGACCGACCACCCCCCGAGCCAGACGGCCAGGGCGAGTGCGAACAGCACCCCGGTGCGCGTCGCCTCGGACAGCGCCGGCCAGGTCTGGGACACGAACAACACCCCGGCGAGGAAGAGGGCCACGGCGCCCACCAGAGCCGTGAGGAGCTGCCCCACTCGCAGAGTGTCCGCGTCGTGTTCGAGGCGGGCCTCGGCACGCAGCGTCTCTACCGTCGTCTCGTCGATCAGGCCCTTGCGGAACCACCGATGGAGCGCTCGCTCCACACCTCGATCACGTCGCGCCATCCTGCAGGCTGCGCACCGACGACCCGGCAAGCAAGCCCCGTCGCTTGGTGCCCATCCTTCGCGACCGTAGCTTACGGCGGGCGAGCGGCTTCCTCCCGGTCGTTTCCCGAGTTCAGCCCAGCAACATTCTCCCGGAGACGACGGTGTCGGACAACCAGGGCAGGCGTACCATCGGCGAGCATCGCTTGAGCCCCGAAAGCCTCATGATGAGCTACGGGTATCGGCCGGAATGGTCGGAGGGCGCCGTGAAGCCACCGATCTTCCAGACGTCGACCTTCGCCTTCGAGACGGCCGAAGACGGCAAGGCGTTTTTCGAGGTGGCCTATGGCCTGCGGGAGAGGCGCAACGACGAGACGCTGGGGTTGATCTACTCACGGCTGAACAACCCGTCGCTCGAGATTCTCGAAGACCGGCTGACCGTGTGGGACGAGAGCGAAGCCGCCGCGGCCTTCGAGAGCGGGATGGCCGCCATCGCCACCTCCGCATTCACCTTCCTCAGGCCGGGACAGGTGCTGGCGTTCAGCGAGCCGATCTATGGCGGGACCGAGTATCTGTTCCACAAGATCTTGCCGGAATTCGGGATCGAGACCGTGCGGTTCCCGGCGTGGGAGGGCCGCAAGGGGCTCGAACGGGTACTCGCCGAAGGAGACCGCGCCGCCCGCCTGGCGATGATCTATGTCGAGACGCCAGCGAACCCGACCAATCGTCTCGTCGATATCGAAGCGTGTGTCGAAATCGCCCGTGCGCACAGCACCGACGATCGGCGGGTGCTGGTGACCGTCGACAACACCTTCCTGGGACCCCTTTTCCAGCATCCTCTCAAGCTCGGCGCCGACCTGGTGATCTACTCGCTCACCAAGTTCGTCGGGGGACACAGCGATCTGATCGCCGGCGCCGTGCTCGGGTCGGCAGACCTCGTCTCACGGGTCAAGGCGACACGCACCTTCTTCGGGAGCATGGCCGGTCCCTGGACGGGCTGGCTGCTGCTGCGCTCGATGGAGACGCTCAAGCTCCGCATGACCAGTCAGATGAAGAACGCCCGCTACGTGGCCGACTTTCTCGCGGCCCATCCCAAGGTCGAGCAGGTGTACTACCTGGGACACCTCACCGAAGAAGACGACGACTTCGAGATCTTTCAGCGGCAGTGCCTCAGCGCGGGAAGCATGATCTCGTTCGAGGTGCGGGGGGGTGAGCCCGAAGCGTTCCGTCTGCTCAACCACCTGAAGCTCGTGAAGCTCGCCGTGAGCCTCGGGGGCACCGAATCCCTGGCCGAACACCCGGCATCGATGACGCACTCCGACATCGCGCCGGCCGACCAGGCGCGCATGGGCATCACGGCCGCAATGGTCCGTCTCAGCGTCGGGGTCGAACACCCCGACGACCTCATCGCCGACCTCGCTCAGGCGCTCGACGCCGTCTGACGCAATCCGGAGCCGACGCATGCCGGAGATCATCGAGCCGTTTCGGATCAAGGTGGTCGAGCCGATCCGGATGACCACCCGCCCGGAGCGCGAGGTGCTGCTGCGCGAAGCCGACTACAACATGTTCAAGCTTCGCGCGGACGACGTGCTCATCGACCTGCTGACCGACAGCGGCACCTCGGCCATGAGTGCCGACCAGTGGGGCGCGCTCATGAGAGGCGACGAATCGTACGCGGGCAGCCGCTCGTTCTTCAGATTCAGGGATGTCGTGCGGGCGCTCACCGGCTTCGAGCATGTGATCCCCACGCACCAGGGACGGGCCGCCGAGCGGATCCTCTTCAGCACGATCTGCTCGCCTGGCGACATCGTGCCCAACAACACGCATTTCGATACGACCCGGGCCAACGTCGAGGCCGCGGGCGCACAGGCGCTCGACCTTCCCTCGGCGCAGGGACTGGTGCCGGCCGAACCCCACCCCTTCAAGGGGGACATGGACGTCGCCGCCCTGGCAGCGCTGATCGAGACCGAAGGTGTCGAGCGGATCCCCCTCTGCATGGTCACCGTGACGAACAACACCGGTGGCGGCCAGCCGGTGTCGATGGCCAACCTTCGCGCCGTATCCGACCTCTGTCGTCACCACGGCATTCCGCTCTACCTCGACGCCTGTCGCTTTGCCGAGAACGCCTGGTTCATCAAGACGCGTGAAGAGGGGTGGGCCGACACACCGGTGGTCGACATCGCCCGGGCGATGTTCGCCCTGGCCGATGGGTGTACCATGTCGGCCAAGAAAGACGGGCTGGCCAACATCGGAGGATTCGTGGCCACCCACGACGCCGCCCTGGCCCGACAGGAAGAAAACCTGCTCATCCTGACCGAGGGCTTTCCAACCTACGGCGGTCTGGCGGGCCGCGACCTCGAGGCCATCGCCACGGGGCTCGAAGAGGTCGTCGACGAAGACTACCTGGCCTACCGGGTGGCCTCGGTTCGGTATCTGGGCGAACATCTCGCCCGCGAGGGCGTGCCCATCATGCAGCCGCCCGGCGGACACGCCATCTACATCGACGCCGCAGCCTTCCTGCCGCACATTCCGCGCACCTCGCTGCCCGGCCAGGCCCTGACCGCCGAACTCTACCTGCAGGGTGGGATTCGGGGGGTCGAAATCGGCACCGTCATGTTCGGTCACACCGACCCCGAAACGGGGCTCGAGGTGCCGTCCCGCATGGAGTTGGTGCGCCTCGCGATTCCCCGCCGGGTATACACGGAGAGCCAGATCAAATACGTGATCGACATGATCCTTGAGGTCTGGTCACGCCGCGACGAACTCGGGGGCTACCGAATCGTCGAGCAGGCCCCCGCCTTGCGGCACTTCACGGCCCGGTTCGAGCAGCTGGCGCGGGGCTGAGGCGCGGAGCCGCTCCCCCTCAACCGCCCCGTTGCACCCGGTCAGAATCGAAAGATCGCCGCCGCTCCGGTCCGGGTCGGCATACGTTCGCCGGGCACGATGATCACTTCACCGCCCCGTCTCAGAACGTGCTCGCTGATGTCGTCCAGCACATCATCGACCTCCTGGCTCGCCGGACGCACGCTGCCGGCCTCATGGGCTGCCACCGGGAGCGTGCCCGGGACGATGCGGTCGGCCTCGACCAGGAGCGTTTCGATTCTGCCGGTCATGGCAGCCTCGGCAATCTTATCCAGATCCTCCGTTCCCCGGCCGGTTCCCCACACCGCCCCGAATGCCTCCACGAAGCCAGCCAGCCGTTCGAGGTAGTGCGGCAGCAGCAACTCCCATGCGCGTTCCCGCAGCTCGTCGAGAGACAATGCGTCGGGGTTGGTCTCGATGCCGCTGTCGATCAGTAGGGGATTGCGGCTGATTGAACGAAAGACGCCCTGATGTTGAGGCAGAGCGGCCAGTATCAGGCGTTTTCCCGACGGCCGGGAGAAGTGCTCCATCACCACCTGGTCCACCGCCTGGAAGAACCTGCGCAGGTCACGATCGTCCGAGTCCTGCTTGACGTCGGTGCCATGATGTGCGGCACGCCCTACTCCGGTCAGCCCGTGGGCGCGATACGCGCCTTCTCGAGCATCTGTCTGCAGCCCCGACAGCTCGTCGGCCGTGTAGGCAACACCGTCGATCGGCGGCACCTCGTGCAACGCATCGCGATTGCCCTCGTAGACCGCGAACGACCGCCGGCCCAGGCTCAGAATCTGGTAGTGATCGGCCGACTGCACGATGCGCATGAGCGGCTTGGTATGGAAGTTGTCGGCGACCACCGCGAGTTCGGCCACCGGACGCGGCAGCTTGTAGACGCGGAACAGCTCCGGCGAGCCCAGCACCGCAAGCCCGCTGTCGGTGTGATTCCAGAAGGTCCGATCGCTGGCCAGTGCCTCGAACGGCCTCAGCAGCGCCGCGATGTCGCTCGAGCCGAAGTCTTCCCGCAGGGCCTTCTCCAGCGCTTTCACCAGGCTGCGAAACCGAATGGGGTCCTGCACGTTCTCGGGATGCCTCCGGTGCGTCGGCTGGTAGAGCGACAGGCAAGGTGGCTGATGATCGCCCAGCAGGAATCCCGGGTAGTCACGTGTCAATTCGTCCATTGTCCTCGATCTCCGATGAGTAGCTGAACTTCCTGATGAAACCCGGGCAGTCCAGGCGATGTCGTCTACGCGGTGTCGTTCAATCCGGCCCCCGCTCGAACTTGGGCCATGATCGCACGCCCAATATAGTCGGAGGTGACCGCGGCCGGGCTGGAACCGGGGCAGCCGGGTTGGAACCGGAGCAGCCGGGTTAGAACCGGAACAGCCAGACCCCGGCGGCGAAGTAGCCCGCCAGCAAGATAGCGCCTTCCCAGCGCCGGACCCGATGGGCCGCCCGGGTCACCGGAAACGCCAGTAGCGACAACGCCAGCACGGCCGGAAGCTCCCGACTGGCCACGTGCGAGACCACCCTGATGTCGGCCACGATCGAGGTGATGCCCAGGATCGCCGCGATGTTGAAGACATTCGATCCGATCAGGTTGCCCACGGCGATGTCCGACTCCTTTCGCATCGCGGCCACGATCGAGGTGGCGAGTTCGGGCAACGACGTGCCGATGGCGACGAGGCTGAGGCCGATCACGAGATCCGAGATGCCGAAGGCGTGGGCGATGTACTCGGCCGATACCACGATGGCGCGTCCCCCCAGCAGCAGCCCGATCGAGCCTGCGACCACCAGCGCGAGGCTGGAGACGATGACCGCGGGGGTCCGTTCGGCCGTGGCAGCAAACACCTCGTACTCACCCTTGACCTCGACCGTCTCTTCGTCGGCCGCTCGATTGATGAACAGCACGTAGAGCATGAGCACGATGAGGAGCACGAATCCGTCGGCCCGCTCGAGCTCTCCGTCGAGGATCAACGGAAAGAGCAACAGCGTCACCCCGATCATGATCGGGATCTCGCGGGTGATGACCCGAGCAGACACCTCGAGGGGCCGCACCATCGCCGTCAGCCCCAGGATCAGTCCGATGTTGGCCAGGTTCGAGCCCATCACGTTGCCCATGACCAGGTCGGGGTTCCCTCTCATGATCGCCACCAGACACACGACGAGTTCGGGTGCCGAGGTTCCCATCGATACCACGGTGAGCCCGATCACGATGGGCGACACTCCCAGCGCACCGGCCAGGCGCGAAGCCCCCCGTACGAGCCACTCGGCCCCGAAGTAGAGCACGCCGACCCCGAGCGCGAGCAACAGACCGTGGCTTCCGAGGACATTCATCAACCGCTCACCGACGTCGCTGCAGCCAGGATTCGACTTCGGCCAGGGGCCGAGCGTTGACGATGTCGTCCGGCCCTGCCCATCCGCGCCGCGCCTGATCCACCCCGAAGCGCATGACGTCGAGGCCGCGCACCTCGTGGGCATCGGTATTGACCACGATCCTCACCCCGAGTTCTCGGGCCCGAAACACATGCCGGTCGCTGAGGTCGAGTCGTCGCGGATGCGCATTGACCTCGACGGCCACGTCGTGCTCGAGGCAGGCCTCGAACACGGCCTCGAGATCGAGGGCATAAGGTTCGCGCCGCCCGAGCAGCCGACCTGTGGGATGGCCGAGAATGTCGACGCTGCCATGGCTCACTGCCCGAACCACCCGCTTCGTCATCGCCTCCCTGTCGAGGTCCATGAACGAATGGACCGAGGCCACCACCACGTCGAGCTCGGCCAACAGGTCGTCGGGCTGATCGAGCGACCCATCTTTGAGAATGTCGACCTCCTGGCCCCGGAAGATGCGGATGGTATCGCCGAGCTCGTCCTGCGCCTGGGCGATCTCCTGCCACTGCTCCCGCACCCGCTCGGGGGTCAGTCCGCCCACCATGGTCAACGATTGCGAGTGATCGGTGATGGCCAGATAGGCGTAGCCCCGTTCGACACAGGCCCGGGCCATGTCGACGATCGCTGCCTTGCCGTCGGTCCAGGTCGAGTGCATGTGGAGGTCGCCCTTCAGATGCTCGACCTCGAGCAGCGTGGGCAGCGTCGCCGTACGCGCTGCATCGATTTCGCCCCGATCCTCGCGCAACACCGGCGGAATCCATGGCAGGTCGAGGGCCGCGAACACATCTTCTTCCGTCGCTCCACCCACCCGCTCACCTTCGTCCTTGCCCACGGTCTCGGGATCGACGCCCTCGGGCAGCCGGAACACCCCCCACTCATTGATGCGGAGTCCGCGTTTCACACCCATCGTGCGCATGCGCACGTTGTGCTCCTTCGAGCCGGTGAAATGGTGCAGCGCCGCGCCGAACGAGCGTTCGGGAACGACCCGGAGATCGACCGACAGCCCGCTCCGGAGCACCACGTTGCCTTTGGTGCCCCCGGCCGCCTCGACCCGCACAGCCCCCGCGAAGTGCGTGAAGTGGTCCACCACGGCGCTGCCGTCGCCTTCGCAGCTGGCCAACAGGTCGAGGTCGCCGATGGTTTCCTTCCGCCGGCGATAGCTCCCGGCGACCTCCAGCCGACCGACGCCCGGCGCCGAGGCCATGTGCGCCAGCAGCGATGCGGCGTACGGCTCGGCCTCGGCTCTCAGGAACCGTCCCTGCTGCCGTCGGTGGTCGTCGATGGCGCGAAGCATCTTGTCGGCACTCTTGGCCCCGAAACCCTTGAGCGCCTGCACCGTCCCTTTGCGAATCTCGGCCTCGAGTCCCTCGACCGACTCGATCGCCAGCTCCTCGTAGAGCCGCTTGGCCTTCTTCGGCCCGACCCCGTCGAGATGGGTGAGCGCCACCAGGGTACGGGGCAGCTCTTCGGCGACCTCGTTGAGCGTCGACAGCTGGCCGGTCTGGAGCAGCTCCCGGATGTGCGAATCCATCTCCTTGCCGACCCCGGCCAGCTCCGTGAGATCGTCTCCGGCAGCGACCATGTCCTGCAGCGAGCGGGTCAGCCCCTCGACAGTGCGGACCGCGTTGCGGTAGGCCCGAATGCGGAAGGGGTTCGCGCCCTGGATCTCGAGCAGATCGGCCGTCTCTTCCAGGGTGCGGGCAATATCGAGGTTCTCCATCAGCGGCGCCCTCGCTCGGCGTTCACTCGACGACCTCGAGTCCCGCATCGCGCAGGAGTTGCACGAACTCGTCTTCGGTGAGCACGGTCACCCCGAGTTCGACCGCCCGGTCGTATTTCGAGCCCGGATCGGCACCGGCTACCACCCAGTCCGTCTCGGCACTCACCGACGATACCGCCCGCGCGCCCGCCCCTTCGACGAGTTTGCGTGCCTGCGCTCGCGTCAATCGCTCGAGGCCCCCGGTGAAGACGAACTTCCGACCCGCCAACTCGGTCTCGACCGGGCCCTGCGGACCCACCGGGTCGCTCCCGCGCGCGAGTACATGGTCGATGGCCAACGCGTTGGCGGGTGTCTCGAGAAAGGCGCAGATCGCTTCCGACATCTTCGGGCCGATCCCGGGCACCTCTTCGAGCTCTGCGCGGGAGGCAGCTCGAAGCGCCTCGAACGAGCGGAAGTGCAAGGCGAGGTCGCGGGCCACGGCCACGCCCACCTCCGGAATTCCCAATCCGTGCAGGAAGCGTCGCAGCTCGACCGACTTCCGGCGCTGGATTCCGTCGACCAGATTGGTCGCCGACTTGTCGGCAAAGCCCGGCAGACTCCGTAGGTCGTCGACGGTCAGGTCGAAGAGGTCGGCGAGCTCGTGCACCAGTCCGCGATCGACCAGCAGGGCCGCCGTCTCGTCACCCAGCCCCTCGATGTCGAGGGCGTTCCGCGATCCGAAATGGACGATGCGCCCCTTGAGTTGGGCCGGGCACCCGAAGCGATTGGGGCACACCGTGCGGGGGCCCTCGTCGATCACCTCAGTACCGCAGGCCGGACAGTTGGCGGGCATGCGAAAGGCCTCGCTGCGTGTCCGATCGGGCTCGTCGATCCGCTCGACCACCTGCGGTATCACGTCCCCCGCACGCTGGATCCGCACCCGATCCCCCTCGCGCACGTCCTTGCGCGCCACCTCTTCGCGGTTATGGAGCGACGCCCGCGAGATGGTGACGCCCCCCACCTGTACCGGGAGCAGCAGAGCCACCGGGGTCAGCACTCCGGTGCGACCGACCGAAATCGCGATGCGTTCCACGCGCGTGACCTCCTTGCGAGGCTCGAACTTGAAGGCCATGGCCCAGCGTGGATGGTGCGACGTGGTACCCAGATCAGCGCGGGCATCGAGATCGTCGAGCTTCACCACGACTCCGTCGATCTCGTAGTCGAGGTCATCCCGATCGGCGTCGAAGCGTGCGTGATACGCCACGATCTCTTCGACGGTCGATGCGACCTCGACCCGCTCGGGGCGCAGGAATCCCCACTCCCCCAGCGCGTCGAAGGCGTCGCGGTCGCGATGGAACCGATCGCCCTCGACCAGCAACACGTCATAGACGAAGCAGATCAGATCGCGCTCTGCGGTGAGCCGTGAGTCGAGTTGCCGGATCGCCCCGGAGGCCGAGTTGCGAGGCGACGCGTAGGGCTCGAGGTCGCGCTCCACGAGCCCCGCATTGAAGCGTTCGAACGCACTCACGGTCATCATGACCTCGCCGCGCACCGACAGGCGAGTCGGCACCGTCCGGTCCGCGGACCGCAGCCGCAGGGGGATCGAGGGAATGGTCCGGATGCTGGCGGTCACCTCTTCGCCCTGATGACCGTTCCCACGAGTCACCGCCCGAACGAGCACCCCCTCTTCGTAGACGAGTTCGATCGAAGCCCCGTCGAGCTTGGGCTGGAGCAGGTAGGTCGGCTCGCCTTCGACCGCCTTGCGCAAACGATCGTCGAAGCGCCGCACGGCACTCTCGTCCTGGCTCGAATCGAGCGAGAGCATCGGCGCCAGATGCCGCACGGTACGGAGACCATCCTGGGGATCGGCGCCTACCCGTCGAGTCGGTGAGTCGGGCGTCGCGAGCCCCGGGTGCGCATCTTCCAGCGACCGCAGCCGCGAGAAGAGCCGGTCGTATTCTTCATCGGCGATCTCAGGACGAGACTCGACATAGTACAGGTAGGCGTGGCGGTGGAGCACTTCGCGCAACCGATGCGCTTCTTCAGCGGCCGCACGCCACGACAAGGTCGTCGGGTCGGCCTGAGCATCGTGCGTGCTTTCGGCCACGGGCGCTCCGGCGGATCGAGTCGAAAGGGGAATGCCAAAGGTGGCGAATCGTCGGGAGACCGTACAGCCGGTCCCGAGATCGCATGCGAGAGGACCGACATCGTTGCGTCTCCCACCCGCACCGGTCAATATCACGCCCTGCCCACGCTCCGCCCATTCGATCCACCGATCCTGCAAGGTCCATCCGATGAGCCCTACCTCATGCCGCCGCGCCCTTCTCGGCGCCCTCTCCCTTTGCGCTCTGCTGGCCCTGCCCGTGGCGGGGCAGATGGACGAGACGACCCGCCGTGGCCCCGACGAAGGCGGAGGTCCCTACGATCGCCTGGTCATTCGGGGCGCCATGATCCTCGACGGCACCGGCGCTCCCCCCCAGGGGCCGGTCGACATCGTGATCGAAGATGATCGCATCGCCGAGATCCGCTCGGTCGGATACCCGGGTGTGCCCATCAACGAACGCCGTCGTCCCGCGGCCGGTGAGCGGGTGATCGAGTGGGAGGGCAACTGGGTGTTGCCGGGCTTCGTCGATATGCACGCCCACACCGGCGGCGGCGGCAAGGCGCCGCAAGCCGAGTACGTCTACAAGCTGTGGCTCGGCAACGGCATCACCACCTCGCGCGGGGTCGGACACGGCTCGGTCGACTGGGCGCTGCAGGAAAAGGCGCTCGCCGAGCGCAACGAGATCGTCGCCCCGCGGATGTTCACCTATGCGCGACCGGGTGAGGCGTGGGACGGCGGAGCCATCGACTCTCCCGAACAGGCGCGTGCCTGGGTGCAGTTCATCGCGCAACACGAGGTCGACGGCGCGAAGGTCGACGGACTCAAGCTGACGGCGTTCGATCCACCCATCATGGAGGCGTTGATCGACGAGGCCCACAAGCATGGCCTCGGCACGGTGGCCCACCTGGCACAGACGGGGGTCGCCCGCATGACCGCCCTCGACGCCGCCGAGGCGGGACTCGACATGATGACCCACTACTACGGGCTCTTCGAGTCGATGCTGACCTCGGGCTACAGCATCCAGGACTGGCCGCTCGACTTCAACTACAACAACGAGCAGCACCGCTTCGGACAGGTGGGGCGACTGTGGCAGCAGAGCGCCGAGCGCGGATCACCCGAATGGGACGCCCTGATCGACCGGTTCCTCGAGCTGGATTTCGGCATCGATCCGACCATGACGATCTACGAAGCGAGCCGTGATGTGATGCGGGCCCGGGAGGCGGAATGGCACGACGAATACACCCTGCCCAGCCTCTGGGACTTCTATCAGCCCTCTCGCGAGGCACACGGTTCGTACTGGTTCTACTGGACCTCCGAAGACGAGTACCACTGGGGCCAGTTCTACACCAAGTGGATGCAGTTCCTCAACGACTACAAGAACGCCGGTGGGATCGTCACCACCGGTTCGGACTCCGGGTTCATCTACAAGCTGTACGGCTTCGACTACCTCCGTGAACTCGAGCTCCTGAGAGAAGCCGGCTTTCATCCGATCGAAGTGATCCGGGCGGCGACCTACCATGGGGCGCTTCAGCTCCACAAGCCCAAGGGCCTCGAAGACAACCTCGACTTCGGGATCCTGCGGGTCGGCATGAAGGCCGACCTGGTGCTGGTCGACGAGAACCCCATCGAAAACCTCAAGGTGCTCTATGGGACGGGAGCGGTGAAGCTGAACGACGAAACCGGCGAGGTCGGTCGGGTGGGCGGCATCAGCTACACCATCAAGGACGGCATCGTCTACGATGCCAAGCAGCTGCTCGCCGACGTGCGCGAGATGGTGCGCAATGCCAGGAGCGCTCGGGCCGTGAGTGACGGGGCGGGGTCGCGCTGATCGCGCTCGACGTCGCCGCGCTTCGGGGCGACACGCCGGGAACTGCCCACCGCGCTCATCTCAACAACGCCGGAGCCGGCCTCATGCCGGCTCCGGTACTCGCCGAGATCCAGAGCCATCTGGAGCTGGAATCCCGGATCGGGGGCTACGAGGCGGCGGCCGAAGCCCACGCCCTGATCGAGGATTGCTACGAAGCCGTCGCCGGCCTGCTCTCGACCGTGCCGTCGCGTGTCGCCATCACCGAGAACGCCACGGCCGCCTTTCAACAGGCGCTGTCGGCGATCCCCTTCCGACCGGGCGACCTGCTGCTGACCACCCGCAACGACTACGCCTCCAACCAGATTCAGTATCTGAGCCTCGCGCGGCGACTGGGCATCGAGGTGATCCGTGCCCCCGAGGCGCCCGCAGGAGGTGTCGACGTCGAAGGGCTCGCGGCGATCGTGCACCGTCGGCGCCCGCGGCTCGTGGCCATGAGTCATGTGCCCACCAACTCGGGGCTGGTCCAGGATGCCGAGGCCGTGGGCCGTGTGTGCCGCGAGCGAGACGTCTGGTTCCTCCTGGATGCGTGCCAGTCGCTGGGGCAGATTCCACTGGATCCCGAGGCGCTCGGATGTGACTTCCTGACGGCTACCGCGCGCAAATTCCTGCGCGGCCCGCGGGGGGTCGGACTGTTGTGGGTGTCGGAGCGCGTGCTCGCCGCCGACCTCGAACCGCTGTTCCCCGACCTGCGGGGTGCCGATTGGATCGCCGACGATCTCTACCAGCCCGCCCCCGACGCCCGTCGCTTCGAGAACTGGGAATTCGCGTATGCGCTGGTGCGGGGACTGGGGGCAGCCGCGCGCTACGCGGCCACGGTGGGCGTCGCCGCCGGGGGTGAGCGTGCCGCCATGCTGGCCTCGCGTCTGCGCCGAGACCTCGAGGCGCTCGACGGCGTCACGATCCTCGACCGGGGCCCCCGGCTCTGCGCCATCGTCACCGCTCGCGTCGCCGACGCCGATCCGGTGACACTCGTCGCCCAGCTTCGTCGTAGGGGGATCAACACCTCGGCACTCGACCGCTCCTCGGCCGTGCTCGACTTCGACCACAAGGGGGTCGAGGGGGCGTTGCGTCTCTCGCCCCACTACTACAACACCGAAGCCGAAATCGACCGTGCCGTCGCAGCGATCGACGAGCTCCGCCATACCCGCTGAGCACCCTGGCCCGGTCGGGACGACGCTGGTTTGAAGAAGTCCGAGTCCCGCGACGTATGTCCACCGAACCCGAGCAGGGAGTCGTGTTGCAACCGGAGGTCGAACTGGAACTGATCCGGAAGTGCAGGGCCGGTGACGCCCGCTTCTATGAGCCGTTGGTGCGAGCCTACGAGGGCCCCGGTATGCGCGTGGCGGTGGGTATGGTCGGCAATGCCGACGATGCTCGCGACGCGCTGCAGGAGGCCTTCGTCAAGGTGTACCGGTCTCTGCCCCGTTTCGATCTGAAGCGCCCCTTCGGCCCCTGGTTCTTCCAGATTCTGCGCAACCAGTGCCGGGATCTGCTCAGAAGTCGTCAGGCGCGGGCCAGGATGGAGGTCGTCGACGAGCGTCTCGAGGCCCGCCCCGCCTCCAACGGCACGGGACCCGAGCGGATCCACGAGAGATCGGCCGCGACCGAGTTGCTGTGGAGGGGGCTGGAGAAGATCGGTACCGAGCACCGCGAGATCGTGGTGCTCAAGGAACTGCAGGGGCTCCGGTATCACGAGATCGCCGAGATCCTCGAGATCCCGGAGGGAACCGTAGCGAGTCGGCTCTTCCACGCGCGTCGTGCGCTGAAAGAGGCTCTCGAAGGCATGGGGATCACGTACCCCTGAGGAGGAGCAGGTGCGCCAGTCGGTGAGCAGCGATGACCTGATGCGCTTTCTGGACGGGGAACTCCCGCCCGAGGAGAGAGCACGCGTCGAGGCAGGGTTGGAGCGTTCGACCGAGCTCCAGCGTGAGTTGAAGATCTTCCAGGCTCTGCGCGAAGATGTGGCCGGGTTGAGTTACGATCCGCCCGCTCACAGCTCGGTATGGGACGGCGTACAACGCCGCCTCACTCGCCCGGTGGGATGGATTCTCTTCGTCTTCGGGGCGATTCTCTGGGCGGCCTACGGGGCATGGGTGTTCGCCTCGTCGGCCGTGAATCCCATAGAGAAGCTCGCCGTCGGGGCGCTCACCATCGGATTCTTCATGCTCCTGGGATCGACCGTGTCGGAGCGGATCCAGGAGGCACGCACCGACCCCTACCGGGACATTCAGCGATGATCGTCGTCACCACTCCCGAGGTACCTGGCCGCCGGATCGACAAGGTTCTGGGGCTCGTGCGGGGCAACACCATTCGCGCACGTCACATGGGCCACGACGTGCAGGCGATGTTCCGCAACATGGCGGGCGGTGAGATCAAGGAGTACACGAAGATGTTGGCCGAGGCCCGGGAACAGGCCATCGACCGCATGGTCGACGAGGCCACGGCGCTGGGGGCCGATGCGATCCTCGCCACTCGCTTCCAGACCTGCGAAGTCATGAAGGGCGCGGCCGAGATGTTGTGCTACGGCACGGCCGTGACCTTTCAGTCCGACGACTAGCCACGGCCTGCGGCCGCGCCCGGCTCTCTGTGGCCACGGTCCTCGTCCTCACGCGCGATCCGCGCGTGCGGGCCCAGCTCCACGGCGCCCTGCGCGCGCACCATCGAGTGCTCGATGCCTCCAGCTGGGCCGAGCTCCCGGGGCGTCTGCTGTCGGAACGGATCGATGCCCTGGCCTTTGCACCCGCCCTCGACGAAGAGGGTGGGCTCTCCGGTGAGCTGACCTGGTTGAGGCGCCGTCACTCTGCGATCGGCACCCTCCTGCACATCGGTCTCCGGGGGAGGCCCTACGAGGCCTTTCGTCTGGGGCGCATGGGAGTCGACGGTCTCGTGGTGGCAGGTCTCAACGACCGACCGTACGAAGTGCGGACCGCGCTCGACTTCGTCCTTGCGCGTGCCCTGACCCGGGTGGTCACCGCTCGTCTCGACGACGTCGACCCGCTCGAGCTACGATGTCTCGTGCGCGCGACCACCGCCGCGCACCTCGCACCCACCATCGCCGATCTGGCGGAGGCCGAGGGGATCAGTGTACGGTCCCTGCGACACGAACTGGGGGGCCGCGGGTGTCTCACGCCCGGAGCCCTCCTGCGATGGGGCTGTCTGCTCCGTGCGGGCGCCTCCCTCGACCGCGATGATCGCTCGATCGAGAAGATCGCGCACGGCCTGGGGTATTCCAGCGGCCACGCGCTCGGGCGTGCGCTACGCCGCGAGGTTGGGTTCGCACCTACCGTACTGAAACAGAGAGGAGCACTGACATGTGTACTCGAGGCTTTCCGCGCCCGGGGCAAGCGATCCGACTCGCCGGGATTGCGATCGGGTTGACGCTGACGCTGACCCACGGGGTGTCTGCGCAGAACGGGGCGACGGCAGAGCTCGACGCCCTCTTCGACGAGCCTCCGTTCGACGGCATGCATGTGGGGGCGCTGGTCGTGGATCTCGACACCGGTGAGACCCTCTACACCCGCAATCCGGCGCAACGCTTCGCCCCGGCATCGAACCAGAAGCTTCTCACCACCCTTTCCGCCCTGCAACGATTGGGGCCCGACTACCGCTTCCACACCACCCTCGAGAGCGCGGCTCGCCTGGGAGAGGCGGGGGTGCTGGTGGGCGATCTCCTGGTGCGCAGCCACGGTGACCCGACCCTCTCGGAGCGCTTCCACGATTCGGCCGAGGCGCCGCTGGCGGCGCTCGTCGACGAACTGTGGGCCCACGGGGTGAGGCGGATACGGGGCGACCTCGTCGTCGACGCCATCGGCTTCGACTCGACCCGGATCGTGGGCACCTGGATGTGGGGCGATCTGCCATTCGGGTACGCAGCCGTCGGCGCCCCCTTCGCCGTGTCCGAGGGCATGGCCGAGGTCGAAGCCCACGCGGGCGCCGTGGGCGAGCCGGTGTCGCTGCGGTGGTGGCCCCTCGGGGCGCCCGATCGGTTCACCTCGTCGGCCCGTTCGGTCACGCCCTCCGACAGTGCCGACCTCTCGGCTCGGGTGCGAGAGGGGCGCAAGGGCGTCGAGGTCACCGGCGAACTGTCGGCGTTCACCCTCGACACCCTGCAGCTCAGCGTGCAGGACCCGACGGCCGAGGCGGCCGCCGTCCTGCTGCGGCTGCTGGGCGACCGGGGGATCATCGTCGACGGGTCGTTTCGCGTGATGCGACAGGCGCCTCCTTGCCCCGGCGCCGACCCCTGCCCCGACGCGCGCGTGCTCGCGAGCCTCGAATCGCCGCCTCTCATGGAGATCGTGCAGGGGGTGCTCGAGCCCAGCCAGAACTGGATGGCCGACCAGCTGCTGCGGCACCTGGGCGCGGTGGCCGGCGGCGAGGCAGGGTGGCCCGACGGCATTCGCGAGATGCGGCGTGTGCTGCAGACCGACTTCGGGGTCGATTCCCTCGACCTCACCATTCGGGACGGATCAGGGCTGTCGGCCTACAACCTCGTCACGCCCCGCGCCGTGATCGCCCTGCTGAGGGAGGCCCACCAGAGGCCGTGGGGAACGGCCTTCAGGGCGGCTCTGGCCGAACCCGGCGAAGAAGACAGCACCCTCGAGCGGCGACTCGACGGCCTCGAGGGGCGGGTGTTCGCCAAGACGGGCACCATCACCCATGTGAATTCGCTGAGCGGCTACCTCGACACCGATGGCGGACGCCACCTCGCCTTCGCCTTTCTCACCAACGCATCGGGGCTGGGTTCGTCGCAGGTGCGCCGCCGCGTCGATCAGGCGGTACGCCTCCTGGCGGAATCCTATTGAACACCCCGCGCCTGCCCCTGCTGCGATGGATCCTGACCCGGGGGCACGGGTAGCAGGCCGTCCCCGAATCCAGCGGCGCGGGCCATGGGCCCGTTGACCCCGCACGGGGCCGTTCCTAGCTTGATGAAAACTGGAATCATTCTTGTTAGACCGCCTGCCACCGTTTGCCCGGAGTCCCGGATGAGTACCGTTCCCCTTCTGAGAATCGAGAACCTCCATGCCAGAGTGGCCGACGAAGAGATCGAGATTCTTCGTGGCGTCGATCTCGAGATCAACAAGGGTGAGATCCATGCCATCATGGGCCCCAACGGCTCGGGCAAGAGCACCCTGGCCAAGATCATCGCGGGGCATCCGGGTTACGAAGCCACCAGCGGATCGGTGACCTTCAAGGGCGAAGACGTTCTCGACTTCGAGCCCGACGAACGCTCGCGGGCGGGCATCTTCCTGGCCTTTCAGTATCCGGTCGAGATTCCGGGTGTGTCGATCGCCAACTTCCTGCGCACCGCGCTGCAGGCCCACATGGGCGACGACGAGGAACTCGATCTGTTCGATTTCCAGGATCTGCTTCTCGATCGCATGAAGCTGCTCGACATGGATCCGGTCTTTGCCGAGCGGCCCGTCAACGACGGGTTCAGCGGTGGTGAGAAGAAGCGCAACGAGATTCTCCAGATGGCCTGCCTCAAGCCGTCTCTCGCGCTCATGGACGAGACCGATTCCGGGCTCGACATCGATGCCCTGCGCATCGTAGCCCACGGTGTCAACAAGCTGCGCGCCGAAGATCCCGACATGGCGATCCTCCTGATCACGCACTATCAGCGGCTCCTCAACTACATCACGCCCGACTTCGTGCACGTGATGTACGAGGGCCGCATCGTGCAGTCGGGAGGTCCCGAAGTGGCGCTGCAGCTCGAAGAGGGGGGCTACGCCGATTGGAAGGACAAGGAGGCTGCGGGCACCCCCTGAGTCGCCCGAGCCACACCCCTTCACGCCGCCTTCAGCAGAGTCAGACCATGCCGCAGAACGAACTCATCCACGACCTCGACCTCGACGAATACAAGTACGGATTCGTCGACGAAGAGAAGCATGTCTTTCGGACCGAGCCCGGGCTGAGCGAAGCCGTCGTTCGCCAGATCTCTGCGCAAAAGGGGGAACCCGAGTGGATGCTCGCGTTCCGCCTCAAGGCGCTCGAGATCTACGAGTCCAAGCCCATGCCCACCTGGGGCGGCGACCTCTCGCAGCTCGAAGAGACCCTCGACCAGATCTATTTCTACGTGCGTCCGCAGGAGCGCATGGAGCGGTCGTGGGACGACGTACCCGAAGACATCAAGAACACCTTCGAGCGGCTTGGGATTCCCGATGCCGAACAGAAGGTGCTCGCGGGGGTGGGCGCCCAGTACGAATCAGAGATGGTGTACCACTCGCTGAAGCAGGAGTGGCAGGACAAGGGCGTGATCTTCGACTCGATCGAAGATGGGCTGAAGAACCACCCGGAGCTGTTCCGCAAGTACTTCGGCACCGTGATTCCCTCGGCCGACAACAAGTTCTCGGCCATGAACTCGGCGGTGTGGTCGGGGGGTTCGTTCGTCTACATCCCGAAGGGGGTGAATCTCGAGACACCGCTGCAAGCCTACTTCCGCGTGAATCAGGAGCGGATGGGCCAGTTCGAGCGCACCCTGATCATCGCCGACGAGGGATCGCGCGCCCACTACATCGAAGGCTGCACGGCGCCCACCTACAGCACCGAGTCGTTCCACTCGGGGGTGATCGAGATCGTCGTCAATGCCGGGGCCCACTTCCGGTACACCACGATCCAGAACTGGTCGAACAACATGTACAACCTGGTGACGCAAAGGGCGCTGGTGCAGGAACACGCCACCATGGAATGGCTCGACGGCAATCTCGGCTCGAAGCTCACGATGAAGTATCCGTCGTGTTACCTCGTGGGTGAGGGTGCGCACGGCAACATCTTGTCGATCGCCTATTCAGGCGACGGCCAGCACCAGGACACGGGCGGCAAGGTGGTGCACGCCGCACCACGTACCACCTCATCGATCGTCTCGAAGTCGATCTCGAAGGGCACCGGGCGCAGCACCTATCGGGGCCTCTGCAAGGTGTACGACGGGGCCGTGGGCGCGAAGTCGAACGTCGAATGCGACGCGCTGTTGATTAACGACACCTCGCGCACCGACACCTATCCGTACATCGAGATCGAAGAGAACCGCTCGAACATCGGCCACGAGGCGACGGTGTCGAAGGTCGGCGACGAGCAGCTCTTCTACCTGATGAGTCGCGGCATGGACGAGGCCGAGGCGATGGCGCTGATCGTGCGGGGCTTCATCGAGCCCATCGCCAAGCAGTTGCCCCTCGAGTACGCGGTCGAGCTGAACCGCCTCATCGAGCTCGAGATGGAGGGCTCCGTCGGCTAGAGAGAGCCGACGCGTCCGCACCCCCACCGATTCACGACCCCTTTCGTTCGACCAGAGATACGCAACCCCATGGCTGAGACCACCGACATCGCGGGAGTGACCGACACCTTCAATCGTGCCGCGGTCGTAGCCCGCTCGCAGGGTGAGCCCGAGTGGCTGGCAGAGCGCCGCCTGCACGCCTGGCAGGTCTACGAGGCGACGCCAATGCCCTCGACGCGACTCGAGGAGTGGCGCTACACCAACCTTGCCAAGGTGCTCGACCTCGACGCGCTCCGCCTCGGTTCGGCCACCCCGCTGCCCGACGATCCGGCCTCGTACCCGGAGCGCCTGCGCGAGACCATGGCCGAAGACCGCGAGGCCGCAGGCCATCTGGTGCTGGTCGACGGGGCGGTGGTCCACACCGACATCCGCGACGACCTCGCGTCGCTGGGTGTGGTGCTCTGCTCGCTGCGGCAGGCCGTGAAAGAGCACCCCGAGCTGGTCGAGCAGTATCTGGCCACCGAGGCCGTTCCGCCTGAAGAGGGCAAGTTCGCAGCGCTCAACGCGGCGCTCTGGACCGACGGCATCTTCCTGCATGTGCCCCGCGGTGTACGCCTGGACAACCCGGTGCGGGTCACCCGCTGGATCAGCGAGTCGGGTGCGGCCTTCTTCACCCGCACCCTGATCGTGGCCGGCTCCACCAGCCAGGTGTCGTACGTCGACGAGATCGTCTCCGACGACTTCGAGGCGCAGACCCTCGCCTCGTCGGCCGTCGAGGTCATCACGCGCGACGGCGCGCAGGTGCAGTACGTGGCCGTGCAGCGTCTCGGGCGCGGCGCCTTCTACCAGTCGCAACAGCGCACGCTGGCCGCACGGGACTCGACGCTCGACACCCTCAACGTCAGCCTCGGAGCCAGCGTCAGCCGGGTCGACCTGAACGCGCGATTGCTGGGGCCCGGAGCCAACAGCGACATGCTGGGCCTGTATTTCGGTGCCGACAACCAGCACTTCGACCACAACACCAGCCAGGACCACATCGCACCCAACACCCACAGCGACCTGCTGTACAAGGGCGCCCTCGACGACCGCAGTCGCGCGGTGTTTCGGGGCATCATCCGGGTGCATCCCGGCGCTCAAGGTACCGACGCCTACCAGACCAACCGCAACCTCCTGCTGTCGGACAAGGCCCGGGCCGATTCACTGCCGAACCTCGAGATCGAGGCCGACGACGTGAAGTGCTCGCATGGCGCCACCGTGGGCCAGCTCGACGACGACCATCTCTTCTACCTGATGAGCCGCGGGTTGCCGCGGGAGAAGGCCGAGCGCCTGGTGGTGCTGGGATTTCTCGGTGAGGTGCTCTCGCGTCTGCCCCTGGGTGGTGTGGTCGAAAAGGTCACGCGGGCCATCGAAGAGAAGCTGAGGAGCTGACGGCGATGGCCAACTGGGTACCCGTGGGATCGGTCGACGACTGCCCTCCCGGTGAGTTCAGGGCCCATGCGGTAGGAAGCGAGGGCATCGTGCTCTGCAACATCGACGGTGATTTCTATGCGCTGGAGGATCGTTGCACGCACGAGAACTTTCCGTTGTCCGACGGCGAACTCGACGGTGACGAGTTCCTGTGCATCCATCATGGGGCCCGCTTCGACGTGTGCACGGGCCGTGCGCTCTGTCTGCCGGCCATCCGCCCGGTGAAGACCTTCGAGGTCGAGGTCCGCGGCAACGACGTGTTCGTGCTGGCGGAGTAGAGGGGCTCCGATGAGCGCCGGGCCCCGCGTACTCGATCCCGTCGTGGTCCGAGCGGAGTTTCCCGCACTCGACCAGCAGATCAACGGCGCGCCCCTGGTCTACCTCGACAACGCGGCCACCACGCAGAAGCCCGTGGCCGTGCTCGACGCCATCGACGGGTACTATCGCCGCGACAACGCCAACGTCCATCGTGGCATTCACGAGTTGAGCCGGCGCGCGACCGATGCCTACGAGGGCGCTCGGGCCACGGTGGCCGCCTGGATCGGCGCCCGAAGCGCATCGGAGCTGGTCTGGACCCGTGGAACCACCGAGGGACTCAACCTCGTAGCCTACGCCTGGGGATTCGACCATGTCGGGGCCGGCGACGAGATCGTGCTCTCGATCCAGGACCATCACTCCAATCTGGTGCCGTGGCAGCTGCTCGCGCGCAGGAGCGGCGCCACGCTGCGCTACCTCGAGCTCGACGACCAGGGACGCTGGCTGCTCGACGACCTGTCGACGCTGCTGAACCCGAAGACGCGCATCGTCGCCCTCTCGCACGTCTCGAACGCACTTGGGACGGTCAATCCGCTGGCCGAGATGATCGGTGAAGTGCGGGCGCGGTGTGACGCGCTGATCGTGGTCGACGGGGCCCAGGCCGTGCCGCATCTGCCCGTCGACGTCACCGCTCTGGGCTGCGACGTCTATGCCTTCAGTGGCCACAAGATGTGTGGTCCGACCGGAATCGGGGCGTTGTGGGCGAAGCCCGCCGTGCTCGACGAGATGGAGCCGTTCCAGGGCGGCGGCGAAATGATCTCGGTGGTGCAGCGCGAGAGCAGCACCTGGGCCGATGTGCCCCACAAGTTCGAAGCGGGTACGCCCAACATCGCCGGCGCCGTGGGGATGGGTGCGGCCGTCGAGTGGCTGTCGCGCTTCGATCGCGCCGAGATCCTCGCGCACGAGCAGGCGCTGTCGGCCTACGCCGTGGCGCGGCTGTCGGAGATGGGGGGCATTCAGGTGTATGGTCCAGAGCGGGTCGAGGAGCGATCCGGCGTCGTGCCCTTCACCATGGACGGCACGCACCCGCATGACATCTCCACGATTCTCGATAGCTGCGGCGTGGCCATCCGGGCGGGACATCACTGCGCACAGCTGGTGATGGAGCGCTTCGGGACGCCGGCCACGGCGCGGGCGTCGTTCTACCTCTACAACACCCGCGACGACGTCGACCGACTCATCGATGCGCTGGGCACCGTGCGAGAGATCTTCGGCTAGAGGGCCGGAAGGGCTTTCGCGTCGGAGCGGACCGTCGCATAGGTTCAGGTCATGGAAACACCGCAACTCAGTTCGCTCTACCAGCAGCTCATCATCGAGCACTATCGACATCCCCGCAACAAGGGGGAGCTCGAGGGTCCCACGGTGGAGATCCACATGCGAAATCCCACCTGTGGTGACGAGGTGAAGCTCCAGCTTCGGCTCGAAGGCGGTGTGGTCACCGAGGTGGGGTTCACCGGACAGGGCTGCTCGATCTCGCAGGCGGCGATTTCGATGATGACGCAGAAGCTGAAGGGCGCGTCGGTCGCCGACGCCCAGGCGCTGTCCGAGCTCTTCACCCGCCTGATGCACGGCGACGAAGAGGTGGTGCGCGAGCGGGCGCTGGGCGATTTGCGCGCGCTCCAGGGGGTCTCGAAGTTTCCGGTCCGGGTCAAGTGTGCGTTGCTGGGGTTCGACGCCCTCCAGGAAGCGCTGAAGTCGGCCGGCGCCTCCGCCCAACCCACCACCGAAGGAGCCAGCCCCTGACCGGCACGCCGGTGTTCTCGGCCCATCTCCCCGGTACACCCGTGGGAACGGTCAAGCTCTGGGCGACGACCGAGGGTGTGCGGCGCCTGGACTTCAGGTCCGGGCCCGACCTGGTGGGGCCAGGAGAGCGGCTGTCCGGCGAGCATCCCCCCGCCTTTCTCGAGCGCGCTCTGTCGGCGCTACAGGCGTACTTCGACCGCCGCATCCGGGTCTTCGACGTGCCTCTCGATCTGGGGGCGCTCACCCCCTTCCAGCTGCGGGTGCTCGACGAGCTGAAGGGCATTCCGTATGGCCACATCACGACCTACGGAGACATCTCCAAGGCGCTCGATCTGGGTGATGCGGGAGCCCGCGCGGTAGGGCAGGCGGTGGGCGCCAATCCGGTGGCCATCGTGATTCCGTGCCACCGGGTGGTCGGCGCCGACGGCACGCTGCACGGGTTCAGCGGTGGGCTGGCGCGCAAAGCCGCGTTGCTTCGCCTCGAGGGGATCGAAGTCGAGGGGGAGTCCGCCACCAGCAAGGTGCACCCCGAGGTGCTGCGGCTGGAGTTGTAGGGGCCAACCACGTCAGCGCTCGCTCGACGAGGCCTGCGCATTGTCTACGAATTGATCCTGGGATGGGTACTGGGTATCATTTTCTCTTCGCTCACACTGGGCGGGAAGCGGGGGACTTCGCTCTCTGGACTACTGACGGCGACTGGATTGCATACCGTGGGTTGGATGGGCTGCGGCTGACCTCACCAGATGGAGACAATCCCGGGGGGCCTGATCCCTAGTCGGTCGGCTACGAGGCATTCTACTCGGCATGGCCGGCGTCGGGAGGGACCGTCAATAACCTCGAACAGGGACTGGAGGTTGGGGCGGCCGCGGCGCAACTGCTTCCCGGTTTGCCGTACGATCCCGCGATCGATGTAGGAGGCCACCCGTCCAATCGTGTCTATTCGGTCGGCAACCCTGAATCGTCGCCGGTCCTGAGAGGCATCAACAGCGTCCAGTGCATACGGACCGCAACCGGCTGGCGAATCGCTCATGTGGTCTTCGACATGGAGTCCGAGGCGAACCCGATTCCCGCCCAATATCTCCCGGGCAGACTGTGACCGTACAGGCGCACAGGGTCGTAAACGGGCGTTTTCGCGACGAATCATCCCAACGCAAGTCCACACCCCGCTCTTATGCTGCTGACCTCATGATCACACCACACCAGGCCGCTCCCGTCCAACTCGCTTATTGGGGGACTAGTCTGCCGTGTGGCTAGTGTCATGTCCGACAAATAGCTTAAAATAACTAGAGCCCGGCTTCTTGAGCTTCCAACGCCGTCCGGGCGCGCTGG
>CAZFRU010000043.1:0-17990 GCA_964521385.1 uncultured Gemmatimonadaceae bacterium
CGCGGTGGAAGCGCGATATCGAGATCCCCTGGGCCATCGAGGCCCGAGCCTGGGAGGCGCTCGACTGCGGGTGAGGGCAGACGCGCCCCGAGCCTGGGAAGCGCTCGACTGCGAGTGAAGCCCTACTCGCCACCTATCCAGTACGCGATCTTCAGGGCCGACGCCCGCGAGGGCGTGAACATGGCCTGAGTCGAGCCTGAGTCGACAACCCGCTATTCCTCGGCGAGCGTCTCCCTGGGATCGGCGCTGCCCGCCCTCCACGCCGGCACGATCAGGGCGAGGGCCGTGAACAAGAGCAACACTCCCAGCGCGCCGGCGAAAATCGATGGATCCCGGGGCGAGGTCGCGAACAGCAGAGCAGACAGTCGGTCCGAACCGACGGCGGCGATCGCGGCACCGAACGCCAGGCCGAGCAGCACCATCGGCAGCGCGGCCACGATGGCCGGAGCCATCACCTGCAGGCGGTCGCCCCCCAACGCCTTGCGGATACCGAACTCGCGTCGCCGCTGCACCACCTCGAACGAAAGCACCGCGTACAGGCCGAGCACCGCGACCAGCAGGGCGACGCCGGCCAGCCCCGAGAGCACCGATGCGCCGAGCTTCCACGAGCGCACCTCCCGATCGACGATCCGCGCCAGCGGCTCGACCTCCACGTACCGCACCCCGGGCACCACCGCGGCTTCGCGCACCGCGTCCATCGTGTTGCGGGTCCGGGCGTCGAGCCGGACCAGCAGCGACGAGGGTGATTGGGCCTCGGGGTGGGTCAGCGGAACCCAGGCGAGCATGGCGACGGGTTCGGCAAGAGGACTGGTTGTCCAACTCGCTCCGGCGTGCTCACGGGCGATGCCGACCACGCGCGTGCATACCCCTTCACTCGCTTCGTCGTCGCCCACTCGCAGGCATCGACCGAGTGGGTCGGCGTCGGGCCACAGATGCTGGGCGGCGGTCGAGCCCACCACCACGACGGGCTCGGCATCGGGCGCGAGGTCGGAGGGCACGATCGGCCGACCGCGTTGGATCGGGAGTCCCAGGGTACGGAAGTAGTCGGCCCCCACCCCGTTGACCGAGATCGTGCCGGGCACGGGTGGTCGGCCTGGAAGTCCGGCAGCGAGACCGTAGAGCAGTTGAAATGGCACGGCGATGGTCGGACTGACGCTTTCGACCCCGGGAAGCAGCCGCAAGCGATCTGCCGCAACGCGGTATAGCTCCGGCCGGGGCGTATCGACGCCGGTGTCCTTCTCCACCGACAGATAGAGCACCTGCTCCGCGTCGAACCCGAGGTCGACCGCCAGCGCTTTGCGCAAGCTCTGGACGAAGAGACCGGCGCCGATCAGAAGCACCGTGGAAAGCGCGACCTGGACCACGACCAGCGCGCGGCGCACGCGACTGCGCCCGCCTGCGTTGCGACCTCTCGCAGTCAGGTCCCCGCGCAGCTGCGCTGAACGGAGGCGCAGCGCCGGAATCACTCCGGCCACGAACGATGAAGCCAGGGCGGTCACGCCCACGAACACCAGTGTCCGTCCCGATCCCACTCGCAGGGGAAGCTCGAGTGAGGTCAGGAACAGCCCTTCGAGGACGTCGGCTCCCCACGCCGCCGCGCCCATGGCACCGATGGCGGCCAGCGAGGCGAGCATCGCCGAGCGGACCAGCAGTTCGAAGCGAAGTCGGGCGGGGCTCGCTCCCAACGCGGAGCGCACGGCGCTGGCATGGCGATCGCGTTCGTCCTGGGCGAGGAAGAGGTTCGCGACGTTGGCGCACGCGATGATCAGCACCAGAAGAGCCACGCCCGCCACCCAGCGCGACACCGAGACCACGGAGCCCGGCTCGGGGCTTTCGCCCGGAACCAGCGAAGACGTGCTCAAGCCGACGAGTGTGAGGGGCTCGGAGTCATCGGCGCGCGTCTGGCGGAGTAGCGTTTCCTCGCGCTGCCTCCACTGCTCGCGCCGGATTCCGGGACGGAGCCGTGCGAGCACCGAGATCGCCATGACGTTCGGGTCGCTGCGCCATCCCACCCCCCACCGCGTCTCGGCGTCGGATTCGAGTGGAATCCAGACGTCGGCCGCCGGAGCCTGCGCACCGACGAAGCCCCGCGGGAGAACACCGACCACGGTGTACCGCCCCCGTGCGAGCTCGATCGTGCGGCCGACCACGTCGGGGTCCTTGCCGAAGTGAGCGACCCACACCGAATGGCCGAGGACGGCGACCGGGGCTGCCCCCGGTTCGTGATCGTCCTCTGTGAGGCGGCGCCCGAACAGCGCCTCCACGCCGACGAGTCGGAAGTAGGCTGAATCGACCCGCGCGATCCGTACGCGAGTGGCGTTCTCTCCTGCACCCAGCGTCTCGGGCACGTAGTACCCGGCACCCGCGAAGGTGGCCCCGCTGCCGCCCGTTCTCAGGGCGTCGAGGTCCCGATACGAGAAGCGGTCCCACGTGCGTGGCTCGGCATCGCCCCGCCGCACCGTCTGATACAGCCGCACCACCTGGTCCGGCTCCGTGATGTGCGGAGGGGGGCTCAACAACAACTGATCGACCACTCTGAAGATCGCCCCGTTGATGCCGATGCCGAGCAGGAGAGTCACGACCACGGCGGCCGACATGCCCGGCGACGCACGAAGGCTCCGGAGGGCGCGGACGAGACTGACACGGGTGGCCTCGATGGCCGAGCGCATGTGCGTACGCCGCGCCCGCCTCCGGGCCAGCCCTCTCAGTGTGCGGCGGTGACGATCGACATCCCCGAAGCGCCGCCGCGCTTCGGCGCGGGCGCCGTCTTCGTCCCATCCGCGTTGCATGAGCAACTCGACGGTGCCTTCGAAGTGTGCCGTGAGTTCGTCGTCGATGTCGGACTCGGGTGGCCGGTCGTAGGGGCTCGGACCTCGAGCGCTCAAATCACTCATCAGACGCGACCGGGCCGCCGGCCCCAAAGACCTTGGCCACCGCTTCGACGTAGCGGTGCCAGGATTGCTGCTCGCTCTCGAGCCGCCGGCGGCCTCGGGGGGTGAGGGCATAGAACTTCGCGCGTCTGCCCTGCGGAGAGACGCCCCATTTCGCGGACAGCCAACCCCGGTCCGCCATGCGGTGAAGCGCCGTGTAGAGGGCGCCATCTTCCACACGGAGTACGCCATCGGTGGTCTGGTGCACCCAGTCGGCGATGCCGTAGCCATGCAACGGTCCCGAGGCCACGGCCTTGAGGATCAGCGGATCGAGGGTTCCGCGCATCAACTCCAGTCGTTCGCCCATCTGGCGGCTCCTTGACATGAGAAGTTGAGGTAACCTTGCCCTCAGATATTGAGGTTGTCAAGAACATGCAGACGGAGCTCGGGCGCAACGCCTTCGATTCGTTGGCTCCGCAACCCTCCGCAGCTGACAACCGCGTGCGGACCCCGGCCCTCTACCATCACCGGTCCCATCGGCTCGTGTTGCGGCTCGTCGGTGAGATCCACGGAGGCCCCGCAGGTCGGTGCGGACCCGCCCTGATTCAGTTGCGCACGCGCACGATCAGGTCGTCGCCCGGTCGCGGTCCTCCTCGCTGATCACGGTTGCTGGACCCTACCCAGAGGCTGCCGTCGGGCGCCACGGTCACGAGACGCAGGCGTCCGAATTCCCCATTGAGGATCCGCTCTTCGCACCCAGCACTGGAGCTTCCGGTCGGTCCCAGGGGCAGTCGTCGCAGCACTCCGTCCTGCAAGCCGGTCATGAACAAGCCGCCCCCCCAGGGCCCGTCGAGACGGGGATCCAGGGCGAGGCCCGCGGGAGCGATGGCGGGGGTCCACTCGACCAGCGGACCACGCAGACCACCCCCCTCACTGGCCCCCGCCACGATGGGCCAGCCCAGATCGTCGCCGGGGGCCACCGCATTCAGCTCGTCGTTGCCCGTCCGGCCACCCTCGGGTTCGAGGCCGCTCGGGCCGTGATCGATCAGGAGCAACTCCCCCGTTTCGGGGTGCCAGGTGATCCCCTGCACGTGCCGAATGCCCTGGGCGTACACGGGCCAGCGATCGCCCTCGGTGAGGGGGGCGGGTCGGCCGAGGGGGGTGAAGCGCAGGATCTTGCCACCGGCCGAACGGGGATCGTGTGCCACGGGTGGATCGCCGCCGTCGCCGTTGCTGAGGTAGAGCAGTCCGTCGGGGCCGAAACGCAGCGCGCCGCCTCCGTGGATCACGCCTACGGGGACGACCCGAACCACCTGCTCGGGGGGACCCGCTGCGCCGGTTTCCGGGTCGACGCGGAAACGCACCACGTCGAGGAACCGGGATTGCCCCCAGAGCGGGTTCAACAGGCGCGCCAGGCGCCGAACGACACCTCGCGCCGCTCGCATGGGCGCGGCGCCACCCTGGTCACCGGTCACGGCGGCGACGTACACCCAGGTCACGCCCTCGGGGTCGGCCCAACGGTCGATGCCCAGCAGTCCCACTTCGTACTGCGCCACCACCGGCAGGACGGCCCAGGGCTCGGGGTCGAGCGCACCTGCGGCCGAGAGCCGCAGGATCCGTCCCGGGCGCTCCGTCATCAGGGCACTGCCGTCGTCCAGGAAGGTGACGTCCCAGGGTACTTCGAGGCCGCGCGCCAGCGTGTCGATGTGGAGTGTGCGTGGAGGGACGGCGCATTGGGCCAGCACCGGATCGCTGGTCTGTACGCCCAGGGAATCGGCGGTGGGCACCTCGGGGGTGCGCGCGCAGGCGCCCCCTACGATGCCGAGGACCGCGAACAGCGCGGAGAGCCGGGTCTTCAGGGAAGGGGTCATGGCGTGTCGATCAATTGGCAGAGACGGTGCGGTCGCGGGCCCAGGCCCGCAGCGTCGCGATGGGCTCGGCCATCGTGACCGAGAGCGGGCGGGTGCGAGCAATCTCGGTGCGCAGGGCATCTGCGCTCACGCGGCCTCCGTCGGCAAAGGCCGCGTACTGGACCGACACGATGACCTGTTCGAGTTCAGATCCCGAAAACCCGTCGGCGGCGGCCGCCAGCTCGTCGAGGGGAAAGGTGGAGGGATCGTGATCGCGCCCTTCGAGGTGAATCCGCAGGATCTCGGCCCGAGTGACCGCATCGGGAAGGTCGACGAAGAAGACCTCGTCGAAGCGTCCCTTGCGCAGAAACTCGGGGGGCAGGCGTTGCACGTCATTTGCAGTCGCGACCACGAAGACGTCGCCTCGGCGTTCCTGCATCCAGGAGAGGAATGTGCCCAGCACCCGCTGCGATACGCCGCCGTCTTCGGAGCCACCCGCCCCGAAGGCCTTCTCGAGTTCGTCGATCCACAAGATCACCGGAGCCATCTGCTCGGCGGTGGCCATGGCCCGTTTGAAGTTCTTCTCGCTCTCACCGATGTACTTGTTGTAGAGGCCCGACGGATCGAGTCGGAGCAACGGCAGACGCCATTCGGCCGCCACCGCTTTGGCGGCCAGGCTCTTTCCGCACCCCGGCACGCCCAGCAGCAAGACGCCCCGCGGAAAGGGCAATCCTGCCTCACGCGCCTTGCCGGGGCTGCGTACGACGGCGGTACGATGGGCCAGCCAGGTCTTGAAGCCGGCCAGGTCGGCCACCTGTGCCAGCGACGCCTCGACCGGGGTGTACTCGAGTAGCCCGTCGCGCTCGACCAGCGATTTCTTGGCGTCGGCCACGAGCGCGATGTCGTCGGCCGACAGCCGACCGTCTTCGACCACGGCCCGCGTGAGCACCTTTCCGGCCTCCATCAGGGTGAGTCCCGACAGGTGACGGAGCAGCACCGACATCTCGTCGCGGTCGAGGTCGAGTATCACCTGTTGCCGCTCCGACACGTCGCGCACGATCTGGCCGAGCAGGGTGCGCAGCTCGTCCTCGCCGGGCCCCGGAAGGGTGGCTCGGGTGGTGCCCGACCGCAGCGCTTCGGGCAGGTCGAGGTCGGGACCGGTGAGCACGAGCGCCCCGGTACGGGGCTCCATGGCTCGTCCTGCATCGCGCAGGAGGGCGGCGGGCAGATCTCCCTCGAGGGTGGCCCGGGACACACCCTGGAAATGGTAGAGCGCGTCGATGCTGGCGTGAGCCACGTGCTCGAGGGCCTTCAGGGGATCGTCCGTGCCGTAGATGCCGTCTTTGCGCGCCGAGCGCACGAGCCCCCGTGACCGGGTCCAGACGAAGAAGGGCACGCCGAGGCGGTGGGCCAGGTGGTGCAGGAGTCCCTGGGCACGATCTTCTTCGACGGTGTCGAGGTGTACGACGCCGTGTCGCGCGCGGAAGAGCAGTTCGAGGTCGTGGAGAGCGTCGGTCACGTCACGACGCTCGCGGCAGACGGGAGAGGGCTTCGTCGACCGGAGCGTCGAAATGCACGTCGATCTGCGGGAAGGCGATGGTGATGTCGTTGTCTTTCAGCGCGAACCAGATGCCCCGCATCAGTTCGGAACGCCGTCGCGGGGCCACCCAGGGATCGTCCATCCAGACGCTGACTTCGAAGTTGACCGACGAGGGGCCGAACTCGGTCAGAAACACCGCGGGTTGACGCGTATCCACTCGCCAGGGGAGCTGTTCGGCCATGGCCTGGAGCACCTCCATCACCCGGGCCATGTCCGAGTCATAGGCGACACCCACCTTGCCTCGTAGTCGCAAGAGGGGATCGTGCAGCGTGAAGTTCTTCACCGGCGACCCCACCAGATGCGAGTTGGGTACGAGGATCTCTTCGTCTTCACGGCTGCGACAGAGGGTGGTGCGGATACCGAGCCGCAATACACGTACGACCAGGTCGTCAACCTCGACGATGTCTCCGGGCTTGATGGAGCGCTCGAACATCAGGATCACCCCAGCCACGAAGTTTTCCGAAAGGCTCTGCAGGGCGAAGCCGATGCCCACCGCGAACACAGCTCCCGCGGCGAACAACGCCGACAGGTTGATCCCCACCTGGGACAGAGCGGTGAGCAGGCCCACCAGCATGATGGCGTAGTGCACGATGCGCAGCGTGATGGCGACGGTACCTTCGTCGTCGACATCACGTGAACGCATGATTCGCGCCAGGCCTCGCCGTACGACCCGGGAGACGAGCCAGGTGAGGAACAACAGGCCGAACACCACCAGGAGATCGGCCAGCGTCACCGCCGAGCCTCCGATGGTGAAGCTCGCTTGGAACACGGCGCCGATGGCGCTTATAATCTCATGCCACTCGGTATCCATGGGCTCACTCCGGGAGTGCGTTCAGGCTCAACGGGACGGGGGCGCGGAGGTGGGACGGATGCTGCGGGGGTTGGTCAACACCTGACCGGGCAGGGCCCAGGTGAGCGTGCCGTCGTCGACCACGAAGGTGCCTCCCACGATCACCTGCTCGATTCCCGATGGGAACGCGTGAGGCTCGAAGAAGGTCGTGCGGTCTTCGAGGTCGTCGAGGTCGAAGACCACCACGTCGGCATGAAATCCCTCACGGATCTGCCCCCGATCCCGGAATCCCATCAAGAGGGCCGGAAGCGAGGTCATCGATCGCACCGCGTCTTCCACGCCCAACACGCCTCGATCGCGGGCGTACCATGCGATCTTGCGTGGGAAGGTGCCGTAGTAGCGCGGGTGGACGCTGCCTTCGTCATCGGGATGGGCGAGTCCTCCGTCCGACGCGGTGGCCACCCAGGGACGGGCCGCATAGCTCTCGACGTCGTCCTCCGACATCGAGAAGCCTCGCAGGCGGCCGCCTCCGCGAGCGCGCGGGTCGCCACGCAGTTGGAGTTGGAGCGCCGCTTCGACTTCGGCCAGGCTCCACCGTGCCGCCACCTCGGCCAGCGAAAGCCCCACGAGGTCGGGGTCGGGGTACTCGAAGACCACCACCCGACCGGCGCCGCCCCGTCGGCGAATCTCGTGCCGGATATCGGCACGGATCCGGGCGGCGGTGGTCGGGTCGGCGAGGTGCTCGCGCAGCACCTCGGCCGGGGGGCGCCGCTCGTCGCGGCTGCGGGCGCGCTCGTCCTGGAGGGCCCATCCGGGAATCAACACCGTGTTGCCGTCGGTCCCCGAGGTCGGGTACGGGTACTGATCGGCCCACACCCGCACGCCTTCGGCCCGGGCGGCCTCGATCAACTGGATCGCGGTGTGGCTCGTACCCCAGAAGTGCGCGCCCTTGGCCTTGATGTGCGAGGCGACGACCCGCGCGCCGGAGGTGCGCCCGATGGTGATCGTCTCGAGGATCGCGTCGATGAGGGTCGGTGCGCCCGGCGTGTCCTGGCTCGGCCAGTACCACATGGGATCGGCGCCTTCGGCGCGTTGGTGCGAGATGTAGACGGCGTCGAAGGGGGTGAGTTCAGTGGCAAGGGCGGCCACCTCGTCGGTCGTGCTCCAGCGGCCCGGCACGTATTCGAGTCCGGCGCTCATGCCCAGCGCTCCCTCATCGAGGGCCTGCCGCACCAACTCCCGCATGCGAGCGACCTCGTCGTCGGTGGCCGCTCGCTCGACATCGTCGCCCATCACGCGCCGCCGCACTTCGCCGTGGCCCACCATCAGGCCGACATTGGCCCCCACCCCCTGACGGGACAACAGGTCGCGCTGATCGGCAATGGGCCAGGGTGAGCGACCGTCGTGGTTGACGACCACCGTGGTCACCCCCTGGGCGACGATGTTGGGCATGGCCTTTCGCCGCAGCGAGTCGGTCCGGATCGTGGCGCCGCCGATGCGTGCGCTACCGTCGTCCGCGTGGGAGTGGATGTCGATGAAGCCCGGCGCCACGATCTTGCCCCGGGCGTCGACCACCCGCTCGGCCGTGGCGTCCGACAGCATTCCCACCGCCACGATGCGCCCTTCGACAATCCCCACATCGGCTTGAAACCAGGGGTTGCCGGTACCGTCGACCACCCGTCCGCCGCGAATGAGAATGTCGTACCGGGTGTTCTCCTGTGCGCACCCGCGCTCGGGGAGACAAAGAAGAACACCGACGACGACGAGCAGGGTCGAAGCGCGGAATGCCATGGGTGGGACCTCGGGAATGGGAACCGATGCGGTCGGGCGTCAGCGAGGGTAGTCGCGCGGACGACGCGCGAGCAAGGTGGCACGGGTTCGCGCGGTTTGAGGCCACCGCGCACCCGATTACATTCGGGCGCCCGTCAGGCCGGCTCCACGGCCCGCTCCCCTCACTCGTGCTACCCGGAGTCCCGCGAATGCAGAAGGTGCTGCTCGTGATTCTCGACGGTTGGGGGCATTCCGAGTTTGGCCCCGTGCCCTCTCCGGGCAATGCCGTCGAACTCGCGTCGGTGCCCCGGTTTCGCGCGCTGTACGACGCCTATCCGCGCACCCGTCTCGCCTGTTCGGGGGGAGACGTAGGGCTTCCCGACGGACTCATGGGCAATTCCGAGGTGGGGCATCTCAACCTCGGATCGGGCCGAATCGTGTTTCAGGACATCGCCCGCATCGACCGGGCCGTCGCCGACGGTGAGTTCGCCGACGCCCTCGACCTCGCGGGATTGGTGGCGCGGCTGCGAGAGCGGGGGGGCGCACTCCATCTGGTGGGGCTCGCATCGGACGGGGGCGTGCACAGCCACATCAGGCATTTCGATGCGGTGTTCGATCTGCTGCCCCGGGACCTGCCGGTGCGCGTGCACTGCATCACCGATGGCCGTGACACCTCGCCCACGAGCGGAGCCGGGTTCGTCGAGCACATCGGCCTGCGCTGTGCAGAGGTGCCGGGTTGGGAGATCGCCACCGTGGTCGGCCGCTATTGGGCCATGGACCGCGATCGGCGTTGGGATCGCACGGAGCGCGCGTGGCGAGCCATCGCCCGCGGCGAAGCCGACGCCGTAGCCGACCACATCGACTTCATGCCGGCCCGGTACAGCCGGGGTGAGACCGACGAGTTTCTCGAGCCCACCGTGATGGTCGGGGTCGGCGAGGCGGGGATCGAGCCGGGCGACGCGGTGCTCTTTCTCAACTTCCGCGCCGACCGTATGCGGCAGCTCTGTGCCGCATTGACCGAACCCGGGTTCGATGCGTTCGAGCGGCCGGGTGGGCCCGTGGCCGATGCCACCAGCTTCACCGAGTACGAGCCCCACCTGCCGATACGGGTCGCCTTCGGGCCCAAGGACATCCGGAACACACTCGGCGCCGTCATCGCCGCTGCCGGGTTGCGACAGCTGCGGGTGGCCGAGACCGAGAAGTATGCCCACGTGACCTACTTCTTCAACGGTGGTGACGAGACGCCCTGTGCGGGTGAGGCTCGTTCACTCATTCCGTCGCCCAGGGTCGCCACCTACGATCTGCAGCCCGAGATGAGTGCAGCCGGAGTTTGTGAGGCGGTGGTCGAGGGGCTCGAGGGGGACGACGCATCGTTCATCCTGGTCAATTTCGCCAACCCCGACATGGTGGGGCATACCGGGGTGATCCCTGCTGCGAGTCGGGCCGTCGAGGCCGTCGACGCCCACCTGGGGCGCCTGCTCGACGTGGTGTCGAAGCGGGGCGATTGGGTGGCATTGGTGACCGCCGACCACGGCAACTGCGAGAAGATGCTCGACGCCCAGGGCAACCCCCACACGGCCCACACCACCGAGCCGGTCGACTTGATCGCCTTCGATCCCTCGGGGCACACGACGAGGTTGGCACCGTCCGGCCGACTAGCCGACGTGGCGCCGACGGTGCTCGACTACCTCGGGCTCACGCCTCCCCCCGAGATGACCGGGACGAGCCTGGTGGTGCGGGAGTGAGCGACTCCACCGAAGCGCTCGAGAGGGCCCTTGGACTCGCCGACGACGGGGACTGGGCCGGAATCGTCGAACTGCTGAGCGATTACGCGGTCGAAGACGACGTCTCGGCCGAGGTGCTCTGCTGCCTGGGGCTGGCCGAGCGTGAATTGGGGTTGAGTGGGGTCGCGTATGAACGGTTCAAGCAGGCGTTGGCCCTCGATCCCCAGGACCCCGCGATCCTGACCACGGCGGGCAACGCCCTGGCGGCATTCGACGATCCCGACGCCGAAGCGGCACTGCGCGCAGGGGCGCTGCTGGGGCGGGAGCGGGCGGCGTCGCGCTGGATGTACGGCGCGTTTCTCACGCGTGAAGGCATGGTGAGCGAGGCGCGGGCCGAACTCGATGCCGCGCTCGAACTCGATCCCCATGACCCGGTGATCTTCTACGAGTCGGCGGTATGGCATCTCACCTGGGGCGACCCCGAAGATGGTATTCGAGCCCTCTACCAGGCCCTCGATCTCGATGCCGACGACGGTTGGACCCACACGGTACTGGGGCTCGCCCTGGTGGCCGAGGGTCGAATCGACGAGTCGGCGCTCGAACTCGACCTCGGGGCACGTCTGCGTGAAGACGATGCCGAGGCCCAGATCCTCGCCGCGCTGGCGCATGCGGCGCTGGAGTTCGACGACGGTGCCTGGGAGATGCTCGAACGGGGCCGGTTGCGGGCCGAGGGTACAGACGCCTTGATGGTCTCAGAAGCGGAGGAGCGCATGGAAGACGGTCCCGACGCCGCGCGCCGGTTGCTGAAGGGCACCATCGCCCCTTCGGCGTTGCGTGAGCGGCTGGCGGCGCGCCCGTGAGCGGGCTGGGTTTTCGTATCGAACGCCACACTCTGGCCAACGGGCTGCGGGTGGTGGCCGCGCCGGATCCATCGTTCCCGGTGGTGGCGGTCAACCTCTGGTACAATGTGGGATCGCGCGACGAACGACCCGGTCGCACCGGGTTCGCGCATCTCTTCGAACACATGATGTTCCAGGGCTCGGCCCACGTCGACAAGAACGGCCACTTCGAGCAGATCGAGCGGGTGGGGGTTCGGCCAACGCCACGACATGGTACGATCGCACGAACTACTTCGAGACGCTGCCGTCGCACTGCCTCGATCTGGCGCTCTGGCTCGAATCGGATCGCATGGGATTCATGCTGCCGGCGATGACGCAGGCCAAGCTCGACAACCAGCGCGACGTGGTGAAGAACGAGAAGCGTCAGAGGTACGACAACCAGCCCTATGGCGACTGGGACGAGCATGTGCAGCGCCTCGCCTGGCCCGAAACCCACCCCTACCACCACACGGTCATCGGGTCGATGGCCGACATCGATGCGGCGTCTCTCGACGATGTGGCCGAGTTCTTTCGCACCTACTACACTCCCAACAACGCCGTGTTGACGGTGGCCGGAGACGCCGAGCCCGGTCGGGTGTTCGAGGCAGCCGAGCGTTGGTTCGGTGATCTGCCTGCGGGTGCACCGCCGCCGCCCCTGCCGGGCCGTACCGAGGTGAGCGCCGTGTTGGGTGAGACCGTGCGCACCGACCTCGAGCGGGATGTGCCGCTGCCACGGCTGATGATGGCGCTGCGAATCCCTCCAGTGACGGATCCCCGCTTCGACGCCGTCGACCTGGCGGCCCAGATCCTGGGGCAGGGACGGGGTTCGAGACTCTATCGCTCGCTGGTGCGCGAGCAACGCCTGGCCCGCGATGCCGCCACCTATGCTCTGCCGCTCCAGGCCGGAGGCTCGACGTTGCTGGCCTTCGTGACCGGATTTCCCGACACCGACCTCTCCGAGTTGGAGGCGGCTCTCGGCAGGGAACTCGATGCCCTGATCGAGGTGAGCGAACAGGAGGTCGAGCGTGGGCGCACGCTGGCCGAGGCCCGCGAGGTGCGGGGCCTCGAGTCCATGGCGCATCGAGCCGACCTCGTGTCGATGTTCACCACGGTGTTCGACGACCCCGGCCGGTTGAACGGCATCGTCGAGCGCGTACGAGCGGTGGGCACCGCCGAGGTCCGTGAGGTGGCCCGCACGTTTCTCGGTGCCGACAACCGGGCCGTGGTGGCCTACCGACCTGCGGGAGGTACCCCATGAACAAAGCCGAAGCGAACAGACTCGAAGCGCCGGATCGCTCGCGCCCGCCCTCGCTGGGTCCGTTGCGCCCCTTTCGGGTGCCCGACATCGAGCGTTTGCGGCTCTCGTCGGGGTTTCCGGTGCACGTGGTTCACCTGCCCCGGCTGCCGGTGGTATCGGCGGCGTTCGTCTTCGGCTCTGCGGGTGAATCGGGGGTGGCCGCCGCGGCCGCCGGTCGTGCGACGCTCACCGCCAGTGCCCTCGAAGGGGGCACCCGACGCCGGAGCGGCACGGCTCTGGGCGAGGCTCTCGAGGCCGTCGGTGCCGATGCCTCGGCTTCGGCCGGATGGGACGCGACGGTGGCCTCGGTGTCGTGCCTCGCCGATCGCTGGGCCGAGGGTCTCGACCTCCTGGCCGAGATGGTGCTCGCCCCCGCCTTTCCGGAGGGTGAGGTCGAGCGGGTGCGGGAACAGGCTCTGGCACGCATTCGTCAGCGCTCGATGGATCCATCGGCTCTGGCGGTCGATCGGGCGGTGGCGCTGATCTACTCCGAGGGCGAACCCTACGGCCGCCCCACCGGGGGGACCGAGGCGTCGGTCCAGCGGTTGGATCGATCTTCGCTCGCCGAGTTCGCCGATCAGAGCTACCGGCCCGAGGGCTCCGGCCTGGTGGTGGTGGGAGACGTCGATCCGGTCGAGGTGCAGGCGGTGGCCGAGGGGCTGCTGGCGGGGTGGGGTGGGCGCGCACCCGGGCGGGTCGTACCCGAGGGGCGAGCGCGCTTCGACCACCGTACCATCCACGTGGTGCATCGGCCCGGATCGGTGCAAAGCGAGTTGCGCCTGGGTCATCCCGGGGCGCCCCGCACCATTCCCGACCATCCCGCGCTGGTGGTGGCCAACGCCGTGCTGGGGGGCACCTTCGGGTCGCGTCTCAACATGAATCTTCGCGAAACCCGTGGATACACGTACGGAGTTCGCTCGAGTTTCGCATTCCGGCGTGGCCCTGGACCCTTCAGTGTGTCGACTGCGGTCGACACCGGGACGACCGCTGCCGCAGTGCGCGAAGCGGTGGGTGAGGTCGAGCGTTTCGTGGCCGATGGGCCCGACGAAGAAGAGGTACGCTCGACTCGCGACTACCTTGCGGGGGTGTTCCCGCTGCGCCTCGAGACGACGGGTCGGGTGGCGGGCCGGGTCGCCGAGTTGTTCATCCACGACCTGGCCGACGACGCCTGGACCCGCTACCGCGACGACATCCGGCAGGTCGACCAGGGGGCGGCGCACGACGCGGCGCGCCGCCATATCCGTCCGCAGGAACTCACCATTGTGGTCGTCGGCGACGCCGAGCGCGTGGCGCACGAACTCGAAGCCCTCGATCTGGGTCCGGTACGCGTGCACGAGAGCTGATCGAGGGTGCCTGGGCGGTCGTCGTGCAACCGTCTACGGCAGCTGACGTATCCAAGACAATGTCGTGACTTCCGAGAGACCGGTTGAAGCAGGTCGGCCCCTCGGTCACGGCGAGGAGATTCATGCCACAGTCCCAACGCCCTGGGCGCCTGGAGAGGCGCCCCGTCTACAAGGGGAGGATCGTCGACCTCTCTGTCGATACGGTGCGGTTTCCCGACGGATCGGTGGGCGAGTTGGAGTTCATCGCCCATGCAGGGGCGTCGTGTGTGCTGCCGGTGATCGGTCGGCTCGACGAAGCCGATCCCCAGATCCTGCTGCTGCGACAGTACCGCTACGCGGCTGGGGGGGTCATGTGGGAGGTGCCGGCGGGAATGCCCATCCGGAAGGGCGAGCCCTGGGACGAGTGCGCACGACGCGAACTCGAAGAAGAGACAGGCTGGCAGGCCGGCACCCTACGGCCGCTGACACGGATTCACACGACCCCGGGTTTCACCGACGAGGTGATCCGGCTCTGGGTCGCTTCGGAGCTGGTGGAAGGGCGGTCGGACCTCGACGACGACGAATTCGTCGAGGTGGTGCGCATGCCGTTCTCGCAGGCGCTCGCGATGGTGCGCGACGGCACCATCACCGACTGCAAGAGCATCGCGACCTTGCTGTACGCCGCGTGTTTCGTCGTGGGCGGCGGGTGCGTGCCGGAATGACAGAGGGCAGTGTCCTCGTGAGAGGACACCTGGGATGGAGGGGCCCGATGGTGCGGAGCTCCCGCCGTTGGCATGGAAGGTGCAAGTCGTAGGTAACGTCGGTCGTGTCATTGGCCTCCGGATCGACCGGAGGCGTAGCGGGATCCCGCCGACGGATCCCTCCCCACAGAGAGGTGGACCATGGGTGCTCATGCGACGGAAACGCTTCGGACGGACCTGGGTGGATCGGCCCGCGAAGGTGGCGCCGTCCAGCACCGAAAGCAGCTGCGGGAACTCGGTGACAGCGAGGTCGTGCAGAGCTTTCTCGACGGTGACCAGCGGGCATTCGAGGAGTTGGTGCGGCGCTATGACGGGCGGCTGCTGAATTTCGTCTACCGCACGGTGGGAGATCGAGAGCGGGCACAGGACCTGGTCCAGGAGACCTTCGTCCGTGTCTACCGGCACATGCAACGCTTCGACCAGTCGAAGAAGTTCTCGACCTGGATCTACACCATCGCGAGCAATCTGGCGAAGAACGAACTACGCAACCGGTCACGGAACCCGTTGGTGCTTTTTCAGGCGATCAAGCAGAACTGGGACGCCGACCATCGTCCGCTCGAGTGGGAAGACACGCAGTACAAGCCCGACGACCTCTTCCGGAAGCGTCACCTTCGTGAAAAGGTCGAAGAAGCGGTGGCCCAGCTACCGGAACACCATCGGATGGTGTTCGTGCTCCGTGAACTCGAAGGCAAGACCTACGAAGAGATCTCCGAGATCACGGGTGTCAACCTGGGCACCGTGAAGAGTCGTCTCAACCGCGCGCGCAACAACTTCGCCCAGATCATCGCACCTCTGGTCGGATAGCGAGCAATCCACTGCGGCAGTTCCGCGCGGTTCACGGGGTCCCGAGCACACGGCTCGGGACCCCGATGCCGTGGGGGCCTCGTCGCTGGGAACCCGATTCGACCGTGGCTGTACAAACCCCCATGACCTGTTCCGAATTCATCGAGACCTTCTCGGACTACATCGACGAGAGGGGTGCGCCTGCGATCCGCGCGGCCGCCGCCCGTCATCGGGACAGCTGTGAGCCATGTCGGCACTACGAAGCGACCTATCTCGCGGGCCGTTCGCTGCTGCACGATTCGGTCGACAGCCTCGAGGTGGGTGAGGACTTCTATCCGCGTCTGCGGCATCGGCTCTATCACGTCGATGACGAGCGAGCGCTCGCCCGGTCGTCGCTCGGCGCGGTCTCGCCCCTGATGATTCTGGGGGCTGCAGCTCTGCTCGCCACCGTCCTGGGCGTGCCCGTGCTCTTCGAGCCCGAGCCTGAAGTCGAACTGTCGCCCATCGTGGTGAGCGCTCCGGCTCCTCGTCCTCTGGGGTTGCGGCTGCCGCTGCCGAGCCTGCTGCCGCCGTCTCTGTCGCCCGCGGCGCTCGAGTTGCGCGGCGAGGACCTGTGGCGGCAGTCTGCGGCGCTGTTCTACGACTACGCCCCGGTTCGGGCCCGTTCGCGCGTCACCCCCGCGTCTCGCTTCGGCGTGCAGTAGGGGGGAGCGTGGCGGATCCTCTCCGCTCTGCGCTCGCCCGGCATGGACTCGGCGGCGTCTTCTTTCTTCACGGGGAAGATGCATTCCGACGTGAAGAGGCGGTCCGCACGCTGATCGACGCCCATGTCGATCCGGGGGTGCGCGACTTCAACCTCGATCAGCTGCGGGGCAGCGATGTCGACGTCGAGTCGCTGGCTTCGGTGCTCGCGACGCCACCGATGATGGCCGAGTGGCGGGTGGTGGTGGTGCGTGACGCCGACCCGTTGGCCGGGAGTTCGCGCGCGCGCACCCTGCTGCTCGAGACGGCTGCGGCACCGCCCATCGGCCTGGCCTTCGTCATCTCGGCCGACACATCCGGATCGAGTGCCAAGCTCTGGAAGGAGTTGCGCAAGACGGCCCGCGCCGTCGGCTTCACCGCGGTCGGACTCGATGACCTGCCGGGGTGGTTGATGGAGCGCGCGCGAGAGGTACACGATCTCGACCTCGACGAGAGCGCCGCCCGAGCGCTGGCCTCGGCGGTGGGAAGCGACCTCGGTGTGTTGACCCAGGAACTCATCAAGTTGAAGGAGTTCGTGGGTGACGGGCGGGCGGCGACGCGTGAAGACGTGGCGGCGGTGGGAACCTATCTCCCGTCGCAGGATCGCTGGGAGTGGTTCGATCTGGTCGTGCAACGGCGTTTCGATGAGGCTGCTGCGGCGTTGCCGGTGTTGCTGTCCCAGGGGGAATCGGGTGTGGGACTCACCATGGCTCTTGCAACCACCCTCCTGCGCCTCGGTGTCGTGGTCGACCAGGGCCCCCGAGCCCTTGAAGAACAACTCGGACCACGACAGAGTTGGGTGGCAAGGAAGCTGGCACGCTTTTCCGGCCGCTGGACGGTCGTTGAGGTGGAGGAGGCGATCCTCGGGCTCCTGAGGGTCGACCGCCTTCTGAAATCCAGCCCGCTCAAAGAAGATCTCGTGCTCGAGGAATGGCTTCTGGCCCTCCAGGTCCGAAGTCGGGAGGCCGCATGACGCATTCGACCAATCCGGGCCCGACCCGTTTTCGGGGTGCTCTCGCCCTGGCGATGGGGCTGGTGCTGGGCATGTCGTCGGGGCTCTCGGGGCAAAGCCTCCATCTGGCGGAGCTGTTCGCGAAGCAGGGCCGGGAGGCGGACGCCCGGGCCGAGGTGCTGGCCTGGTTCGAGATCCGCGAAGACGACGCGACTCCGGAGGAGCTGCAACAGGGTCTCTGGCTCCGCGGACGTTTCGCGCCCGACCCCGCGGCAGCGGCCGAGGACTTTCAACGGCTGCTCGCCGAGTTTCCCAGCGGGTCGTACGCCGCATTGGCCGCTGAGGCGCTGGCGGAGCGTGCGGTGGCCGACGGTGACACCCGGGCAGCCATCCGGTTGTACTCAGGTATCGTGAAAGACCACCCTGATTCGCCGCCGGCATCCGACGCCCGGGCCTGGCTGAGCGCGCAGGGTGTCCGGATCGAACCGCCTCCCACCCCCCCTGTCGACTCGACGAGCCCCGCACTCCGGCGTCCGGCGGGGGTCGTGCCGGCGGCGGTGCCCCGGGTGACTGCGCCCGACTCGGCGCCTCCGCCCGCCATGCCGGATTCGACTCCGCCCCCGGTGGTCCGTGATTCGGTGAAGCCAGCGCC
>CAZFRU010000043.1:18090-44870 GCA_964521385.1 uncultured Gemmatimonadaceae bacterium
GCCGGTGGTGCGCGACTCGGTGAAGCCAGCGCCGCCGGTGGTGCGCGACTCGGTGAAGCCAGCGCCGCCGGTGGTGCGCGACTCGGTGCAGCCACCGCCTCCCGCTGCGCGCGACTCCGTGAAGCCGTCACCTCCGGCTGCGCGCGACTCGGTAGCGCTCGCTCCCCCGCCCGTGCAGGACCTGATGCCGCCCCCGTCGGCCCAGGCCGACTCGGTGGGAGCGCCACCCCCGGCCACCGAGCCTCCGGAACCGATCCCCCACGGGCCTGCCGTGCCCGGGGCGCAGGCGGGGGGCGCGTTTGCCGTGCAGATCGGAGCCTACCGCAACCCCGACGGGCCCCGGCGCCTGGTCGCCGACCTGGTGGCGGCAGGGTACGACGCGCGCCTGGTCCAGGTGCCCATGAACGACCTGCTGAGGGTCCGGGTAGGGCGTTTTGCCACACTCGCCGATGCCGGTGCCACGCTGGCCCGCCTGATCGCGGCCGGGTATCAGGGTGCCGTGGTCAACGACGCTCGAGTGGAGACAGTGGTCCGCTGATCGGGCGCCGTCGGGTGTCCGGGGTAGGCGGTGCAGCGCTGGTCGCGGTCTTCGTCGGGTGTGGGTCGCCCTCGCCTTCGGCTCCCCCCATCGATCCGTCGCCCTGTACCGTGGCGATTCCGGCCTGCGCCGGGGTGGTGAGCGTCGCCGGTGGACGCTCGGTACCGATCTTTCGCACACATCCCCTCGATCGCCCCGACTCGACCCTTTGGCGCGCGCTGATCATCATCCACGGGGCCAGCCGTGATGCGGACCGCTATTTCGAGACCGGCGTGGCTGCGGCTCGCAACACCGCCCTGCTGGCGACCACCCTGGTCGTGGCCCCACGCTTTCGCACCTCCGACGACCTTCCCGAAGCCGGGGCGCCGTACTGGACGGCGGGCGGGTGGAAGCGGGGCCACCTGTCGACGCCCGAGAGTGGATCGCCACGGGTGAGTTCGTACGCGGTGCTCGATCAGCTCCTCGCCGAACTGGTGACGAGCGGGCGATTCGAGGGCCTCAACCTCATCGTGGTGGCGGGGCACTCCGCCGGCGGGCAGGTGACGCATCGGTTTGCCGCCAGCAGTGGATTCGAACGGTCCGGCGTGGAGATCCGCTACGTGGTGGCCAACCCGTCGACCTATCTCTACCTGGGACCCGAGCGGTGGAACGGAGTGGACTTCACCACGCCCGACGTCGATGCCTGCCCGGATTACGCGCGATGGCATTACGGCCTCGGGGATCGCAACAGCTACGCCAGCCAGAGCACCGCCGACGAGTTGGGCCGCCGGCTCGGGGAGCGTGACGTGAGAGTCCTGCTCGGCACGGCCGATACGCTGACCGCCTCACTCGACCAGAGCTGTGGTGCCGACCTCCAGGGACGCAGACGGCTGGACCGCGGCCGGACGCTGATCCGGTACATGGACCAGTTTCAGCCGACCCATCACCACCAGGAGGTGCTGATCGAGGGGGCCGGGCATTCGAGTCGGTCGATCTTTCTCTCGCCCCTGGGATTGGACGCCCTGTTCGGGAGCTGAGACGTCGCGCAACCCGGCTTCGCGAGCGGTATGATCCGTGGTCCGGGGCCGTGGACGGTCTACCTCGCCGGTCCCTGGCGCCCGAACTCGAACTCCTTCGGTGGCGTGGCTCCCAGCAGATGGGTCACGAAATAGTCCCAGCGCCGGCGCATCATGTAGGGCTCGTTGCCGAAGCCGTGCCGGCGATTGGGCATGATCACCAGGTCGAAGTCCTTGTTGGCCTCGATGAGAGCGTCGACCACAAGCAGGGTGTTCGATGGCGGTACGTTGTTGTCCATGGAGCCATGGGCCAGCAACAGCTTTCCTCGCAGATTGCCCGCCACGAGCGGGTTGGCCTGGTTGTCGTAGCTCGTCGACCCGTCGGCGTGCTCGACCAACAGCCCCTGCCATTTCTCGCCCCAGTCGTCTTCGTAGTTGCGGTTGTCGTGGTTGCCCGCCTGCGAGACGGCCACCTTGTAGAAGTCCGGGTACCGGAGAATGCCTGCCGTCGACGCGAACCCGCCTCCGGAATGGCCCCAGATTCCGACCCGATCGAGGTCGATGAACCCAAAGCGTTCGGCGAGTTGTCGGATGGTCGTGATCTGATCGGGCAGGCCGTTGTCGCCCATGTTGCCGTAGTAGACGTCGTGGAACGACTTCGACCGACCCGGTGTGCCCATGGCGTCGACCTCGACCACGATGAAGCCGAGTTCGGCCAGCGCCTGGTGGTCACGGCGTGCCGCGCTGAAGCTCCGGCTCCCGACACTGCCCGATTGGGGCCCCGGATACAGGTAGTTCACCACCGGGTATCGACGTGTCGGATCGAGGTTGCTCGGGGTGTACATGATGCCATACAGGTCGGTCTCGCCGTCTCTCGCCCTGGTGGTGAACGGGATCGGCTCCTTCCACCCCGAAGCCACCAGAGCACTGATGTCGGCCTCGTCCAGCTCGGCCAGCATGCGTCCCCGTCGGTCGCGGAGTGCCACCCTGGGCGGGATCAGCGGAGTAGACCAGGTATCGACGAACACATCGCCGTCGGGCGCGAGTTGGATCACGTGGTGCGCGCTGTCGGGGGTAAGCAGCGTCACGTCGCCCGAGTCGAGATCGAGCTTGTAGAGGTACTCGAAATAGGGATCCCCAGCTTCGCGACCTGCGCCGGTGAAGAGCAGTTCACGCGCCTGCTCGTCGATGTGGCGCACCTGGAGTACCACCCACTCACCCGAGGTGAGCTGACGCTTCAGCCGTCCCGAGCCGAGGTCGTAGAGATAGAGGTGCCCCCAGTCGTCGCGTTGGGACCACCACAACACCTCGCCCGCGTCGTGGAGTACGTGCCAGTTGACCCGATCGACCCCCGACTCGAAAAAGGTCTCTTCGCGCTCTTCCAGTACGTCGCGTACGGCGCCGGTCTCGGGGTCGGCCACGCGCAGTATCGCCTGCTTGTGATCCCGGGAACTCGAGACGAAGGCGAGGACGGATCCGTCGGGGCTCCATTCGACGTCCGAGAAGCCTCCGTTGCAGACGATGTGGTCGCAGATCGTCGACCGATGCTGATCGGGCGGCATCTGCAACGGCACGATTCGACCGTCGAGATGGACCACCAGTCGTTCGATCCGGAAGATGACCGAGTCCTCGGGGAGCGGATACCGCCACGACTCCAGCCGGGGGGCCCCGACCTCGGTGCTCACCAGGTGCATCATCGAGGTGCCGCGGGCGTCGTGCCGGAAGGTGGCCAGCTTGTCCGAACCGGGTGCCCACAACACCACCGGCCGGTCGCTGCGGGTCCATCCGGCGTTGTTCGTGGCGTAGCCGTAGTCCTCGACCCCGTCGTGCGTCAGACGGGTCTCCTCACCCGAGGCGAGGTCGACCACCCACAGGTCATGATCGCGAGTGAATGCGGCCCTGGTGCCGTCGGGTGAGACCACCTGGGCACGATCCGGGCTCTCGGGCACGGCACCGGCGTCGGTGCAGCGGGTGGCGCGGGCGGTACAGCGATACACGCGGCCACCCATGTGCACGATCAGGTCGCTCTCCACCCATTGCAGGGCGCTCAGATCGAGTCGCCTGGCGTCGAGGGTCTGTCCGGTGACGGCGCCCAGCGCCCCTGCGAGTACCGTGTGGTCGAACGCCGGAGCCGCCCCGTCCTGTCGTGGAGCGACCCGCAGGAACCGCCAACCGTCGTCGGTCTCCTGGCGAGCCCAGAACACACTCTGGTCGAGCCAGTTCGCAGTGATCTGTCCTCCCCTTACCCTGGGGCGCTTGAAGCTCGCAAGCTCCCGTTCGGCACGTTGGTAGTCCTGGACGGTGAGGGAGTCGGGAGACCAGGGTTGCTGCGCAGACGCTGCCGCCGAAACGCCCGATGCACCGAAGGCGAGCAGGAGCGCCAGACCGAAGACGCGTCGTGTCATGATCATGAGGTCGGGGTGGGTGGGAGATTGGGCGACGGGGTGAGATACCGTCACATCGCTTTGAGTGCTCGTGCCATCCGCTCGCGAACCTCGTGAGCCAGCGGCGAGATGTCGTCCCTTCCGGTCACCGCCAGTTGCACGACGGGGTCGAGCACCGCCACCACCGATTCGGCCGGGGAAGCGCCCTCGTAGACGATGACATTGCAGGGCAACAGCAGCCCGATGTCGGTCTCGGCACTCAGCGCCCGGTGCGCCAGCGCGGGATTGCACGCTCCCAGGATGCGATAGGGCCGAAAGTCGACATCGAGCTTCTCCTTCAACGTCGAGCGGACGTCGATCTCGGTGAGGACGCCGAAGCCTTCGGTCTTCAGGACCTCTCGTACCCGGGCGTCGGCTTCGGCAACCGGAAGGGCCAGCGTCTTCTTCATGCCATAGGCGAATTGGTGCGCCATCGTGGAATCTCCTGCAGGTTGAACCGGGGGAGGGTCGTCGTCGAAAACTGTTCGGGGTAATGGGGTGTGGAAAGAGGGCGTCCCCTTTCGAGACGTGCTACCCCGATCGACATTCCCCGCTCCCTGTCCGCCTGCGGCAAGATATCCATGACCACCACCGACCTCGAATGAGACCTGCTGAACGAGCCTGCGGCCCGGCGCTCGTGGCCCTCGCCCTCTGGACCACGGCCTGTGGAGCCCCTCCCCCGCCGTTCGAGGTGACCGAGACCTCGATCGCCCGGCTGCACACCGCCCTGCGCGAGGGTGCGACCACCTGCCGCCTCGTGGTGCAAGCACACCTCGACCGGATCGCCACCTATGACGACCTCACCGTCGCTGCCGTCACCGCCGTCAACCCGCGAGCCCTCGAGCGCGCCGATTCGCTGGATCGTGCCCTGGCCACCGGTGAACCCATGGGAGAGCTTCACTGCGTGCCCATGCTGGTCAAGGACAACTTCGACACGCACGACATGGCCACCACGGGGGGGTCGATCGCCTTGCGCGGCAGCCTGCCTCCCGACGATGCGTTCATGGTGCGGCGGATTCGCGAAGCCGGGGCGGTGGTCGTCGCCAAGACCAACATGGCCGAGTGGGCGTTCAGCCCGCGCGAGACGGTGAGTTCGGCCGGTGACACGACCCGCAATGCCTATGCCTTCGACCGGGTACCGGCGGGCTCGAGCGGGGGGACGGCGTCGGGGGTGGCCGCGAGTTTCGGGGTGGTGGGCCTGGGGAGCGATACCGGCAACTCGATCCGGGGGCCGTCATCACACCTCGCGCTGGTGGGGATCCGGTCGACCCTCGGGCTCACCAGCCGTGACGGGGTGATACCGCTCTCGTTCGATCGCGATGTGGCGGGCCCCATGGGCCGCTCGGTCGCGGACGTGGCGCGTGTCTTCGAGGTCGTGTCGGGCTTCGACCCCGCCGATCCCTACACCGCGTTGGGGCGTGGTCGGGGTGAACCGGACTACCTGACGTTTCTCGATGTCGACGGCCTCCAGGGTGCGCGGATCGGGGTTCTGACCGCGCTGGTCGATGTCGAGACCGCCGACACCGCCGTCATCCGGTTGTTCGACGGCGCGGTGGACGACCTTCGCCAGGCCGGAGCGGTGGTGGTGCCGTTCGATTTCGACCTCCGAGCCCAGCTCGACCGGCCGGGCCTCTTCTGCGGGCGCTTTCGCTATGACATGGCGCGCTACCTCGAGACGCTGGGCCCTGGCGCCCCCATCCACGACGTCGCCGAGGTGCTCGAGTCGGGCGAGTTCCACCCCTCGGTCGAGGGCAGTCTGCGCTCGTTCATGGGCCGCCCGGCCGATGTCCATCCGGCGCAGTGGGCCGAGCCTTGCCCGGACTTTGCCGATCATCCCGGTCGTCAGGCCTTTCTGTCGCAGCTGGTCGACGCCATGGACGCGGCATCGGTGGATGCGTTGATCTATCCCACCTGGCTCTCGCCACCCGCCCACCTCGACCGCGCACGACAGGAATATTCGGGCGACAACAGCCAGCGGGTGGCCCCGGCCACCGGCATGCCGGCCATCACGGTGCCCATGGGGTTCAGCTACGAGACCCTGCCGGCGGGACTCCAGATCCTCGGGCGTCCGTACGCCGAGGGGCTCTTGTTTCGTCTGGCCTATGCCTACGAACAGGCGACGGGCCACCGCAGACCGCCGGCAGGATTTCCGCCGTTGGCGCGGGGTGGAGGGGAGCGGCCCTGACGGCGCTGGAGCACCCCGTCGACGCCTCGGCCGAGCGTCACGCCCAGGCGAAGAGCATGAGGGCCACCAGGAGGGCCAGCAGCCCGATCCAGGTGCCGATGGCCCACAAGGTGGTCGTGCGGGCTCTACGCACCTCCCACCAGTCTCGTGGCGTCACCCGTCGAGCGAGGAAGGTCGCGACCCCCGCCAGGTTGACGCAGGTGACGTTGGTGGCGACGAGGGTCGCTGCGGCCAGCGCCTGGGACCCGTATCCGGCGCCGGCCAGGAGGCCGGTGGCGACCAGCGGCGGGAGGAGGGCCACCGCCACCATGACGCCGATCACCGCCGTGGCGATCCCCGACGTATACGACAGTGCGCCGGCGCTCCCGGCCGCGAGGGCGAGGACGACATCGGGGAGCCCGATCCGGGTACGAGCCGCCAGTTCGGGGGCGCTGGGGTCGACACTCACCAGCGCTCCGAGCATCAGCGAGACCGCCAGGGCCACGGCGGCTCCGGTCGCGCTGGTGATGATGGCCCGGCGCCCGAGCGTCCAGTCGCCGAGAGTGGCCGCCAGGGAGAGTGCGACGTTGGGGCCCAGGAGTGGCGCAATGACCATGGCTCCGATGATCACGGCCACATCACCCCGAAGCAGGCCCACTGAAGCCACGAAGGTCGAGAGCACCACGGTGGTGAGAAACACCGGGTTCAGATCTGTGGCAGCCGTGAGCTCCTGCAGGAGTTCCTCTCGTGATACGCGGTCCCGCCCCTTGGGCGCCTGGGTCGGAGTGGCCTCTTCCTTCTCCTTGGAATCGTCTTCGACGGGTGGGAGGGTCGCCTCGACCGCGAGGAGCACCACCCGAAACGACGGATCCGACTCGAGGCGAGCCGAGAGGGCGTCGGTGAGGATCTCCACGGCGTCCAGTCGCAACAGCGCGCGGTAGGCGAAGGTGCCCTCACCGCCGGGCACCGACCAGAGATCGACCACATCGGCGTCGGCGAGCAGGGTCTTCACCGAGTCCGCGTGCTCGTCGGAGGCGCGGACTTCGAGCAGGCGCAACTTCACGACGAGGCCGCCCCTACCTCGCCCCGCCCCCCAGCAGTCGCTCAGGGATGGGATTGTCGGGGGTTTCGCTGGCCCAGAAGATGGTCACCACCCACCAGCGTGTACCGTCGAACATCAGCTGGAACGAGTTGACACCCCGCTGGAAGGGAACCTCGTCCGGGTCGTCGGTACGGCGCGAAGCGTAGGCACTCATCATGTGGACCACTGGACCATACCGCTCCGCCACACGTCCGATCTCCACCTCGAAGAAGCCGTTGGCCGTCAGATTCGGGCCCGCGGCGGCGACGTATTCCTCGACGGTCCAGACGCGGTGGCTGGTTTGTCCCTGTGGGTTGGTGCCGGTGGGGATCAAGCGCGCGCCCGGGGCCATCAGCGAACGAAACCGATCCCATTGGCGCGGTGCGCCTGCGGGGCCGGAGATGGCGCCGTAGACGGCAGCGATGATGCCGTCGATCGTCTCGACATCGGCCGGGTCGGCAGCCGGCTCCCGGTCCTGGGCTGGTAGCCCCACGGCGAAGCCCGTCATCAGCGCGCAGGCGGCCAGCACCCTCCCGGTCGTCCTCATCGTCTTCATCGTCGTCTGGCGCTTCATGGCAGCGTTCCGTTCCGGGGGGATCCGTGGAGGTCGTCGTAGATAGTGCACGATTGCCCGCGATCGCGCACGTGGGGTACCGAGGGCCCGGCTCGACCCCGTTGATCACCTCGCCGCCCGCGGGGTAGCTTCGTGGATGACCGACCCCCAGGATACGCCGCTCATGCAACAATGGCGCGAGGTGAAGCGGAATCACCGCGACACCCTCGTGTTCTTTCGGGTCGGTGATTTCTACGAGTTGTTCCACGGCGACGCCGAAGAGGGTGCGCGTCTGCTCGGGTTGACGCTCACGAGCCGCAACAACGGGGGGGCGAGTCGAGTGCCCCTGGCCGGCGTCCCCGTGAAGGCCCTCGACGAGTACCTGGCGCGACTGGTACGCGCCGGACGCCGGGTCGCAATCTGTGAACAGGTCGAAGACCCCGCTCAGGCCCGCGGCATCGTGCGGCGGGCGGTGACCGAGACCATCACTCCGGGCACCGTCCTCCACGACACCCTGCTCGCCGATCGCCGCAACACCTTTCTCGTGGCGGTGTCACCGGCCGCGGGGGGCGCTCGGGGCATCGCCGCCCTCGATCTCTCCACGGGCGAGCTCACCGTCCAGGCGGTGGCGGTCGGCATGTGCGGCCACGAGTTGGGGCGCCTCGAACCCTCGGAGCTGCTGTTGGCGCGGAGCGACGAAGGCGACGCGCAGCTGGCTCAGGCCCTGGCGTCGCTCCCCGAGGGTACCGCGCGTACCTGGCGTGACGAGTGGATCTTCGATGTGGGGCTCGGTCGCGACGAGTTGACGGCCCGCTACGCGGTGCAGAGCCTCGACGGTTTCGGGTTCGAGTCGGGCGATCAGCTGCTGATCCGGGCCGCCGGGGCGCTGGTGAGCTACGTACAGGAGATTCGCCCGGCCGGTGTGGCTCATCTGCGTCCACCGCGGATCCTGCGTCCCGACGCGGCGATGGTGCTCGACGAGATGACCCGGCGCAACCTCGAGCTGGTCGAGCCGCTGCGAGCCGGCGAAGCCGGGGGGACCCTGCTGGACGTGCTCGACGAAGCGGTGACCGCCATGGGAGCGCGCCGACTGCGCCAGTGGGTGCTGCGCCCTCTGGTCGACGCCCCGGCGATCTGGGCCCGCCAGGAGGCGGTTGCCGAGCTCGCTGCAGACGGCGGGTTGCGGCGGGGCCTGCGGGGGGCCCTTCGTCCCGTGACCGACCTCGAGCGGGTGGCGGGCAAGCTCGGGACGGGCCGCGCCGCCCCCCGCGACCTGGCGGGACTCGCCCGCTCCCTCCAGGCGTTGCCCACACTGCGAGAAGTCGCGACGGCCACCACGACCGACCTGCTGAAGCGGGTGGGTGGGGAGCTCGATCTCCTGGACGACGTGACCGATCTACTGGGGCGGGCACTGGCCGACGAGGTCCCGGGCACACTCCAGGACGGGGGGGTGATCCGCACCGGCTTCCATGCCGAACTCGACGAACTGCGCGCGGTCCGCGACGGAGCCGTCGATTTCATCGCCAGCCTTCAGGCCCGGGAGCGGGAACGCGCGGGTATCTCGTCGCTCAAGGTCGGCTTCAACAAGGTCTTCGGATACTATCTCGAGGTGACGAAGGCCAACCTCGAGCGCGTGCCCGCCGACTACGTGCGCAAGCAGACGCTGGCCAACGCCGAACGCTACTTCACCCCTGAACTCAAGGAGTGGGAGCAGAAGGTCTTCGGCGCCGAAGACCGCATCGCGACCCTCGAGGCTGAGCTGTTCGCCGAGGTACGCCGCCAGGTCGCAGACGAAGTCGCGAGGTTGCAGGAGACCGCATCCGGGGTCGCCACTCTCGACGTCCTGGCGGCCCTGGCCGAGGTCGCCGTGAAGCGGGCGTACGTGCGGCCCGAGGTCCACACGGGATTCGATCTCGCCATCACCGCGGGCCGGCATCCGGTGGTCGAGACCCGGATGCCACGTGAAGACTTCATTCCCAACGACATCGTACTCGATGAGAACGGGTTTCTCGTGATCCTGACGGGCCCCAACATGGCGGGAAAGAGCACCGTGCTGCGCCAGGTGGGGTTGATCCAGCTACTGGCCCAGATGGGCAGCTTCGTGCCGGCCGACGCGGCCCGGCTGCCCCTCGCCGATCGTCTCTTCACGCGGGTCGGCGCCTCCGACAACCTGGTACGCGGGCAGTCGACCTTCATGGTCGAGATGCACGAGACGGCCGCGATCCTCCATGGCGCGACGCGGCGCTCGCTGGTTCTGCTCGATGAGATCGGGCGGGGTACCAGCACCTACGATGGGGTGTCGATCGCCTGGGCCGTGACCGAACACCTTCACGAGCACGTCGGATGCAAGGCGATCTTCGCGACCCACTATCATGAACTCACCCAGCTGGGTGACCTCCTGCCCGGGGTCCGCAACCTCAACGTGTCGGTGCGCGAGGTGGGCGAAGACATCGTCTTCCTGCGCCGACTCGAGCCCGGCGGCGCGGATCGCTCGTACGGAATCCAGGTCGCCCGACTTGCGGGTGTGCCGCGAGGCGTGATCGCCCGTGCGCGGGAACTTCTGATGGAGTTGGAGGGAACACATTCAGGTGGAGGCGAGGGGCTCGGGCGTCGAGGACGACTCCGACCCGCCTCGGAACCGCCACCGGATCAGTTGTCCTTCTTCCAGATGCCGCCGGAACACCCGGCGGTCGAGGCACTCAGAGATCTCGACGTGAACCAGATCACACCCATGGAGGCCCTCGGCCTCCTGGATCGGCTCGCTCGGCAGGCCCGAGGCGAGGACGACCGTTGAGCCGCCCCACGAGGGCCATGCTCGCTCTGCTGCCGTGGCTCCTGGCCTGTGCGGGCGACCAGCAGATCGAGCGTCCCACACCCCTCTTCTCGGACGTACCCATCGAATACCCGCTGGCCATGTGGGACCAGGACATCGAAGGGCAGACGCTGTTGCGGGTACGCGTCACGGAACTGGGCCGGGTCGACGAGGTCGAGGTCATGCAGTCGAGTGGGTATCCGGTGCTCGACACGGCGGCCGTGCGAGGAGCCCGGGCGCTGCGATTCCAGCCGGCCCGTCGCAACGGGCGCCGCATCGAGGTGTGGGCCCAGGTCCCGGTGGAGTTCTCGAAGCAGGCTCGGCCGGGCGGAGGCGGTTGACCTTCATGTCCGAACGACATCGCGCGCCCTACGCAGACGTTCTCGCCATGGTGGGGTGGACCCCACTGGTCCGTCTCAACCGCGTCACCGATGGCGCTCGTACGCCGGTCTTCGGCAAGTGCGAGTTCATGAATCCCGGGGGATCGGTCAAGGATCGCATCGGCCTCGCCATGATCGAAGCGGCCGAGCGCGAGGGCGCCTTGAGGCCCGGCGGTACGGTGGTCGAGGGCACCAGCGGAAACACCGGGCTCGCCCTCGCGATGGCTGCGGCCATCAAGGGCTATCGGTGTATCTTCACCATGCCCGACAAGATGAGCCTCGAAAAGGTGAAGCTGCTGCGGGCCTTCGGTGCCGAGGTGATCATCACCCCCACGGCCGTTCCGCCGGATCACCCCGAGAACTACGTGGTCAAGGCGAAGGCCATCGCCCAGGCCACCCCCGGCGCCGTGCTGGCCAACCAGTTCTACAACCCGGCGAACCCGGCGGCGCACGAAGCTTCGACGGGGCCCGAGTTGTGGGAACAGAGCGGGGGACGGATCACGCATTTCTTCGCTGGGGCCGGCACCGGCGGCACCATCAGCGGTACCGGCCGCTACCTCAAGTCGCGCAACCCCGACGTGCAGGTCTGTGGCGTCGATCCCGAGGGCTCGATGATCGCCCCCTACTTCAACACGGGCGAGATGATCGAGGGGCATCCCTACGCGGTCGAAGGGCTCGGCAACGACAAAATCCCGGGCACCCTCGACCTCGATACCGTCGACGAGTACGTGACGGTGTCCGACGGGGATTCCTTTCGGATGGCTCGTCGGCTCACGCGTGAGGAGGGGCTCTTCGTCGGTGGGTCGTCGGGTCTGATCGTGCAGGCCGCCGTGCGCAAGGCCCACGAACTCGACGACCCCGATGCCTTCGTGGTGGCCGTATTGTGCGACTGGGGTGAGCACTACCTGACCAAGGTCTTCGACGACGACTGGATGCGGGAGAACGGGTTTCTCGAACGGGCCCGGCACCGTACGGTGGCCGACCTGCTCGCGGCCCGGGGTGCCGACGCCCCGAAGCTGTTGTCGGCCACCCCCGGTACGCCGATCCAGATGGCGCTGTCGACCATGACCACACACGGCGTATCGCAGCTGCCGGTGCTGCGTGACGGTGCCTGCGTCGGTTCGGTCCAGGAGTCGGGGCTGATGCGCACCGTGCTCGAAGACCCGGCCGCGCTCGATCGCCCCGTCGAGGGCGTGATGGAGGCCCCCTATCCGGTGCTGCCACCACAGCGTGACGCCGAAGAGGTGACCCGTCTGCTGCGCAGCAACGCGGCGGTGCTGGTGGGCGATGGGCGCGCCTTCCAGGGTATCTTGACCCGCTACGACGCAGTGCGGGCTCTGACCCAGAATCGGGGCTGACATGCGGGTGACCGTCCTGACCGGAGGCGACGCCGACGAACGCGACGTGAGCCTCGCCTCAGGGTGCCAGGTGGCGCATGCGCTTCGTAGCCGCGGACACGAGGTGGTGGCTTTCGACACCGTGCGCGGCCCGCTCACCCCCGACGAAGAGGTGCATGTACGCACGCACGGTGTGGCCATCACCCCTCCCTCGCCGGGTGCCCGCGATCGGCTGCTCGCGGGCGAGCTGTCGTTCCTGCACGACCATCCGGTGGCGGGCAGGGCCGACCTCTACTTTCTCGCACTCCACGGCGGCGGGGGCGAGGGGGGCCAGCTCCAGGCACTGCTCGATGCGCTGGGTACACCGTACACCGGATCCGGCATGGTCGGGTGCGCCCTTGCCATGGACAAGGAGCTGCAGAAGCGGCTGTTTCGCGACGCCGGGATCGCCACTCCCGACTGGCTGATGGGCGAGCCGACGGCCGACGATGTCGAGATGCGTCTCGGCTGGCCCGTCGTCGTCAAGGCGGCGTGCGGGGGTTCGTCGTTGCGGCTCGAACTGGTGCGCGAGCGAGCCGATTGGGTCGGCGCGCTCGAGCGCAGTCGTGGCTTCGGCGACCGGGTGGTGATCGAGGGCTTCGTGCGGGGACGCGAGTTCACGGTGGGGGTGCTGGCCGGCGAGGCGCTGCCGGTGGGCGAGATCGTGCCTGCGCACGAGATGTTCGACTACGCCTGCAAGTATCAACCCGGGCTCGCCGACGAGATCTTTCCGGCCCAGATCGAGTCGGCACTGGCCCGCGAGATGCAGACCGCGGCCCTCGCAGTCCATGAGCTTCTGCGTCTGGACGACTATTCGCGGGTCGACTTCATGGTCGATGCCGACGGGGCGAGCTGGTGCCTCGAGGCCAACGCGCTACCCGGCATGACGGCCAACTCGCTCTTTCCGCGGGCGGGCCGGGCAGCGGGTATCGAGTTTCCCGACCTCTGCGAGCGGATCGCGCGGCTGGCGCTGGAGCGGTGGGGCAGCTGAGGCGGACCGCCCTCAGGAACCCCCGACGCGCAGGGTGAGCGTGCCGCGCCCGATGGCCGAGATCTCCAGGCGCTCGGCCCGCGGGTCGAGGCCTACGATCTCGAGCGAACCGAGCGCCCCTTCGAGATGGACGCCGTCGACCGGGGACGAGTTCAACCCCTCGGTCGCCTTGCGCCCCGCCCACTCCACCACGTCGTCGACCGACCACCGCGCGGCGCGGCGGATCATCTCGAGGGCCCCGGTGTCGAGCACCCACGCGGCGGCGTCGACCAGGGCATTCGAGCTCGCGGCGTCGAAGCGCAGATCCGGCATGTGGATCGTGCGCGTGTCGGGATCGTAGGTGGGTGATCCGACCAGGTACAGCTCTCCTCGCACGTCGCCCACCACGCCGATGCGAATCGCGATGCGGCCTCCGCCCAGACCGTGGACGGTGAACGACTCGATGCGCACGGTGTGACCTGCCGCGTGGAGTTCGGTGCCGGATACTGCTCCCTCGAGTTCTCGCGAGAGCGCGCCGTACTCGGCGTAGGTCTGGATCAACGCGGTGAAGCCGGGTGCCCCCGGATCGGGATCAGTGATGAGAGCGGGGAGTGGGCGGGGATCGACGACGGGTTCCGCACCCACGTGGATCTGCGGTCGGGCGATGAGCGTCGTCACGACCTGGACCGTCGGTCCGGTACCGCCGACCTCGGCGATGGCCACACCCACGGGGCCGACGTTGAGCCAGACGCCGTCGCCCAGCGCCATGGGCTGCGACAGGGCCTTCCACCACCCTTCGAAACGGCTCCGCACGTCGACCGCGGCGAGTAGTGAGTCGATGGTCGCGCGTTCGGCCTGCGCGACCTCCTGGGCTTGCCGGGCGAGTCGCTCGGTCACGTCGATACCGAAGATCGTGACCTCGCAGCGATCCCGATCCTCGTCGGTGAGCGGCGACAGCGAGAGCTCGTGCGCGCCCGCGACCAGACGCCAGTCTCCGGTGAGACCCAGGGGGGCCGAAACCTCGACTCGCATGCGTGGCTCCGGACCATTGGTGCCGCACGAAGCGGGAGCATCGGGCAGGAGCGGGAGGTCGATCCGGGTGCGAAATCGATAGTGGACGGTCGTCTCGAGCACGGCCTTTCCTTCTCGCATCTCACCTGTGAACGCGTCGCGTCGCAGTTCGAACGCCACCGGCGGGCCGTCGTCGCCCATCGTGCGAAGCGAGTCGAGCGACCCCCAGGTGGCGGGAAGCTGGCGTTCGACTTCTGCGATCAGGGCGGATACGTCGATCACCACCGGCACGGTGAACCGGGACGACACCGCGGGGGGGGTGATGACCCCCCCGGCTGTGCTCGCCGTGGGCGGCGCCGGACGAAGCCGTGGCGCGTCACGGCACCCCTGGACCGCACCGAGAGCGAGGCCGCAAAGCGCCAGACGCGCCCCGGCCCGCACGATCGGCCTGCAGGAACGCGACATGGCGGGCCCGGGGTGGTGAGGGGAAGGGGCACTCAGGGCACGGTAGCCGCCCTCGTCGCCCCTCGACAAGGCGGCCCGTGCCGACCCCCGGTGGGACCCGCTCCGGAACCTCGCCCGTCGGCGGGGGGTTTGACCGGACCCGGCCCTCGGACGCATGCTTGGAGGGTGGGCTCTGGCGTGAATGAACGCGAGGCGGACATGTATCGAGACAGCGGCGCAGGGTTCTCCTTTTCCGTCACCCCCGTGGTGAAGCGGCTGCTCGTCGCCAATGCCGCCATCTTCGTCTTCACACTCCTGGTCGGGTACCCATTCGTCACGGAGTGGTTCGCCTTCGATCCCGACCGCGCCCTCACGCGTTTCTGGGGCGCCTTCACGTACATGTTCGTGCATGCCGGATTCTGGCATGTCTTCATGAACATGCTCATGCTGTTCTTCTTCGGACCTCCGCTCGAGAGCCGGTGGGGGGGGCGTGAGTTCTTTCGGTTCTACGTCGTGGCGGGCCTCGGTGGCGCTGCCCTGGGACTGATGATCGCTCCAGCGCCGGTCATCGGTGCGTCGGCTGCGGTCTATGGAGTGATGCTGGCATTCGCCATGAACTGGCCCGATGCCCCCATCTACATCTGGGGCGTCTTCCCGGTGAAGGCGAAGTGGCTCGTCGCGTTCTTCTTCGTGCTGTCGCTCTTCGGGTCCATGAATCCCTCGGGCAGCTCGGTCGCCCACTTCGCGCACCTGGGCGGGTTGATCTCGGCGTTCCTGTATCTGAAGGCGGACTGGCGACCCCGCTCTGCCCTCAAGCGCATGTCGAAAGGGGGCACGGGGCGGCGTGGCCGCCCACTGGCGATCGTGCCGCGCGAGATCACCCGGGCACGATCGGATGCGGCGGATCGAGATGACAAGGGTGTCGAGTCGGCCGATGAGCGAGGGCTGCTCGACGAGGTCGATCGGGTGCTCGACAAGATCTCGGCCAAGGGCATGGCGTCGTTGACGCGCGAGGAGCGAGCGCTGCTGGATGAAGTGTCCCGGCGGCGGCGCATGAACTGACTCGGTGGATGGAGATGGCGCTCGCCAGCGAGGGTTGACGAAATCTAGATATTGCGATATTTATATCTAACGATGATTTAATCTGGAGACCCCATGACCCCCCCCACATCCGGATCGCTCACGGACGCTGTCGTGGACACCACCGCCCGCATGCTCCGTTGTCTGGGGCACCCGATGCGACTGCGGATCCTCGATATCCTGGAGCGCAGGGGCGAGGCCACGGTGACCGAGATCTACGAGGCCCTGGGCATCGAACAGGCAATGTGCTCCCAACATCTCAATCTGATGCGCGACAAGGGCGTGCTGGCCCGTCGCAAGGAAGGCGTCCACGTGTACTACAGTCTGGGCGACCCGCGCGCCCTCAAGGTGCTGTCGTGCGTGCGCGGCTCGGCGGCGGGATCGTGAGGCCGATGCGAGGGATCGTGTGGAGCCTCGGCTTCGTGGTGTGGGTCCCTGCGAGCGTTGCGGCGCAGACCCTTCCGGCGCAGACCCCTCCGCGCGAGATCGAGGTCACACTGGCTGCGGCGGAACAGGCGGCGCTGGCGGGCAACGCCCGTCTGGCGGCAGTGGGAGCCCGCACCGAGGGCGTCCATCAGACGGCGCGTGCGGCTGGCGCATTTCGTTGGCCGGGAGTCGAAGCCACGGCCGGTCTGATGCGAACCGACGACCCCGTGGGGGTGTTCGGGACCAAGCTGAGGCAAGGGCGCTTCGGGGAGGCCGACTTCGCCCTACCGGCGCTGAACGATCCGCGGGCGGTGACCGACTTCACCACGGGCATCGGCGCACGCTGGACGGTGGGTGACCTCTCGCATTGGGCCGATCTCCGGGCGACGAACCACGCTGCGCGTGCCGCCGACGCCCGGCAGGATCGAGCCGCCGATGCAGTGGTGCTCGAGACCCGACTCATCTACCTGAGCGCCCTCGCCGCGCGCGAGCGGGTTCGAGCCGTGGAGAGCGAGCGAGCCGCGGTCGCCGCGACCGCCGCGCGGGTCGAGCGCCGAGTTGCAGAGGGACTCGCGACCGACGCCGATCGGCTGCAAGCGGTGGCGGCCCTCGCCGACGCCACGGCTCGACTCCGCCTTGCCGAGGCCGACCAGGCCGACGCCCGCGGCGCCCTGGGGGTGCAGCTGGGGTGGCAGCGCGACTCGGTACCCGTACCGGCCGACGAACTGCCCCGGTTGGTCGATCGCACCGACGACCTCGATCAAAGCCCGATGCGGGCCGACCTGGCGGCGTCGGCCGCAGACGTCGAAGCGGCCCGCGAGCGCGCTTCGGCCCGGGCCGCCGCGCGACTGCCCTCTCTCGAGGTGTTCGGTCAGCTGGCCACCCACGCGCCCGCCATGTTCGACGACCCCTCGGCCGACTGGACGCTCGGCTTGCAGCTGCGGATACCGCTCTTCACGGGCTTCGGACTCGAAGCGGGCCAGTCTGTGGCCCAGGCCGAGGCCCGCGCGCTTGACGCCGAACACGGCGACCGGTTGCTCCGGGCCGAAGCCGAGGTCGCGTCGGCCCGCCGAGCGGTGGTGGCCTATCGCGAGAGCCGGGATGCCCAACGCGCGGCGCGCGATGCCGCGCTCGAGGCCGCGCGCCTCCTGGAACTGAGGTACGACGAAGGCATGGCCACCCTGGCCGAGCTTCTCCAGGTCCAGGCGCGGGCCGCGGGACTCGACGCTCGCTGGGTCGACGCCCAGGCACGCTGGCTGATGGGCCTCGCACAGCTCGACTTCGCGCTCGGACCCGATCCGCGCGCAGCCCCTATCCATGATTCCGACTCCCCCGAGGGAGAGATTCGATGAGCCATTCGAGCATACGTGCAGGCGCGGTCGCCGCCGGCGTCACCCTGATCCTGGGGCTGCAGGGCTGTGGGGATGGCCCCGACGCCCCACCGCCGCCCACCCGCACCCCGATCGAGGTGCGTGTGGCCTCGGCGTGGACATCGGCGACCGATCGTGCCTTTCCGGCGCGCCTGGAGGCCTCACGCACCGCCGACGTCGCGACCCGCACCAGCGGAGTCGTACGCGATCTTCCCTTCGACGTGGGTGATCGGGTTCGTGCGGGCCAGGTGGTGGTCCGCCTCGATGGCGACGACGTCTCGGCCCGGATCGAGGGCGCCCAGGCCCAGGTAGCCCTGGCCGAGCAGACCCATGGGCGGCTCAGTCGGCTGGTCACACAGGGAGCGGCATCCCAGCAGGAACTCGACCAGGCGACGGCGGCGTTGGCGGCAGCCCGCGCCGTACTGGGCGACGCCCAGGCCCAGTCCGGCTACACCGAGGTGGTCGCCCCATTCTCCGGGGTGGTCGTGGAGCGACTGGCCGATCCGGGCGACCTGGCCGTGCCCGGGCGCCCCGTACTTCGCCTCCAGGGCGACGGAGCGCCCCTGCTGGTCGCAGATCTTCCCGACGACGCGGCGGTGGGGTTGGGGGTGGGCACGGCCGTGCGCGTGACCCGGGGTCTCGAGACGGTGCCGGCCACGGTGACCCGGGTCGCGCCGGCGCTGGACGCCCGCTCCCGACGCTACCGGGTCGAGGCTCGCTTCGACGCGCCGGTGGCCTGGCGGGTCGGTGTGTCGGTGACCCTTCAGGTCGCCGGCGATGGCGGTGAAGCACGGTGGATTCCCGAGAGCGCCGTCGTGCGGCGGGGTCAACTCGCGGGCGTGTTCACCGTCGAGGACGACACACTCCGCCTGCGCTGGCTGCGTCTCGGGCGGGTCGTCGACGGCTCGGTCGAGGTGTTGGCGGGTCCGGCCGGCGCACTCGAGGTGGTGGTCGCGCCGGGACCGGAGGTGGCCGACGGCACTCCCGTCTCGGCGGTTCAGCGAGAGGGCGTGCGATGAAGGGCAACCTTGCCGGGCGGCTGGCCGACGCCTTCCTGGATTCGAAGCTGACGCCGCTGCTCATGGCCGCCGCCCTCGCGGTGGGTGCCTGGACGCTCGTCACCATGGCGTCGGAAGAAGAGCCTCAGATCATCGTTCCCCTGGCCGATCTCTTCGTGCCCTTTCCGGGTGCCACCCCGGCCGAGATCGAGAACCGGGTGCTCATTCCCCTCGAAAACGTGCTGTCGGGGATCGAGGGCGTCGAGTACGTCTACAGCCACGCTGAGCCTGGATTTGCACTCGTCACCGTGAGGTACGAAGTCGGCCGGGACATGGAAGAGAGCCTGGTCCGGCTCTTCGCCACACTCATGAAGAACGCCGACCGCATGCCGGCGGGTGTCCAGATGCCGCTGGTCAAGACCGTGACCATCGACGACGTGCCGTTCTTCACAGCCACACTGAGCGCGTCCGGTGATGCCTCCGTCGACCTGAGGGCGTTGGCCGATGAGGTCCGGGTCGACCTCATGAGCCTCGCCGATGTGCGCGACGTCACGGTGGTGGGCGGACAACCCCGTGAGATACGGGTCGAACTCCAGCCCGAGCGCATGGCATCGCTGGGCGTCGATCCCGCGCAGGTGGCGGCTCGGATTCGCAGTGCGGGAGTGCGGGCCGATGCGGGAACCTTCACCAGCGACGGCGAGGTCGTACGGGTGGTGGCGGGCCCGTTTCTCGCCAATGCCGACGACGTACGCCGGGTGGTGCTCGACGTGCGCGACGGCATGCTCATCCAGGTCGGTGATGTAGCCTACGTCGTCGACGGACCCGCCGAGGTCGACACCTACACCTTCCAGGGTGGAGCCGAGGGCGAGTGGACCCCGTTCGTCGCACTGGCGGTGGCGAAGCGACCGGGAGCCGACGCCACGGCGGTGGGCCGCGCCCTCGAGGGGCGTCTCGACGAGCTCCAGGGATCGGTGGTTCCCGGCGAGGTGCGCGTGCAGGTGACCCGCAACTACGGCGAGACGGCACGCGAGAAGGTGGTCACCCTCCAGGAACACCTCCTGCTGGCGGTGTTGGCCGTAGGGCTGGTGGTGGCCGTGACCATGGGCTGGCGAAGCGCGGTGGTGGTGATGATGGCGGTACCCATCACCTTTGCGCTCACCCTGTTCGTCTACCAGATCTTCGGATACACCCTCAACCGGGTGACCCTCTTCGCCCTGATCTTCGTGACGGGCATCGTGATCGACGACTCGATCATCGTCGCCGAGAACATGGAGCGCCATTTCTCCATGCGAGATCGCCCTCTTCGGGCGGCGGCTCGAGCGGCCGTCGACGAGGTGGGCAACCCCACGATCCTGGCGACGCTCACGGTGATCGCAGCCGTGCTCCCGATGCTGTTCGTGTCGGGGCTGATGGGACCCTACATGAGCCCGATGCCCATCGGCGCCACCGTGGCCATGCTCTTTTCGTTGGCCGTTGCACTGATCATCACCCCCTGGTTGGCCTTCCGGTTGCTGGCCGGCGCACACCCACCCGACGACACCGCCGAGCCGTATGTACTGGAGAAGACGGCGATCTACCGTATCTATCGGCGGGTGATGCAGCCCCTCATCGACCGTCCGGTGCGTCTGTGGGCGACGCTGGGCGTCGTGGGCCTCCTGCTGGTGGGCGCGGGATCGATGTTCCTCACCCGGACGGTGCGCATGAAGATGCTGCCCTTCGACGACAAGAATGAGATCCAGGTGATCGTCGACTTGCCCGAGGGCGCGCCGCTGGAGACGACGCTGGCCGTCGTACAGGACCTCGCCCGGGTCGCCGTGACCTTGCCCGAGGTGGCCGACGTGCAGTTGTACGCGGGCACCGCAGCACCCTTCAACTTCAACGGGATGATCCGGCACTACTACCTGCGTCGGGGACCCAACGTCGCTGATCTGCAGGTCAATCTCGTCGCGAAGTCGGGTCGCAGTCGACGCAGCCACGATGTAGCGCTGGCACTACGGCCCCTGCTGCTCGAGGCAGCCGCCCGCCATGATGTCGAGGTACGACTCAAGGTGGCCGAGGTCCCGCCCGGGCCTCCGGTCATGTCGACCCTGGTGGCCGAGATCTACGGGCCTACCGCGGAATCCCGTTCACAACTCGCCTACGCCGTCATGGAGCGGTTTCGCGAGCATCCGTCGGTGGTCGATGTCGACATCTCGCTGACGGCCCCACAACGCGAGCTGCGCTACGGGGTCGACCTGGAGCGCGCCGCCCTGGCGGGGGTGGACAAGGCGGGCGTGGTCGAATCGTTGTCGATCGGAGTCGGCAGCCGTGTCGTGGCGCAGCTCGAAGCGCCCGAATCCCGAGGCCCGATTCCGGTGCGTGTGCAGCTTCCCGAAGCGGCACGGGCCGGGGGTGACCGGCTCGCCGGTCTGCACATCGGATCGGCCACGGGTGCCATGATCCCACTCACCGAGGTCGTCTCCGTCGTCGATGGCCACGTACCGCAGGTGGTGGATCGCAAGAATGGCCTGCCCGTGATCTACGTGACCGCCGACGTCGCGGGGGGAGCCGAGAGTCCCGTCTACGCGATCCTCGATCTCGACGAGAGTCTGGCCGAATTGGGCGAAGGAGGTGAGCCGCTTCCGCAGCTGTTCACGGCCCAGCCTACGTCGGGGGAACGAAGCGTGCTCAAGTGGGACGGAGAGTGGCAGATCACCTACGAGGTCTTCCGCGATCTCGGGATCGCCTTCGCCGGCGCACTCGTGCTCATCTACGTGCTGATCGTCGCCTGGTTCGGCTCGTTTTCGACCCCTCTCGTGATGATGTCGGCCATTCCCCTCACCCTGGTGGGCATCGCCCCCGGGCATTTCATCTTCGACGCCTTCTTCACCGCAACCTCGATGATCGGCATGATCGCCCTCGCGGGGATCATGGTCCGCAACGGAATCCTCCTGATCGACTATCTCGAGGCCCGCATCGCAGACGGAGTCCCTCTCGAACAGGCGGTGATCGAGGCTGGGGCGATCCGGACCCGTCCCATCGCGCTCACCGCCGGGACGGTGGTGATCGGAGCCATCGTGATCTTGTTCGACCCGATCTTCCAGGGACTCGCCGTCGCGCTCATCGCCGGCGCGCTGGCCTCGACCGTGCTCACCCTCGTCGTCGTCCCCGGCATCTACTTCCTGATGCACCGGGGTGGAGGGGCCACCGGTGCATCGTCGTTGGAGGCACCATGAAGCTGGTCGTCTTGTTGTATCTGGAAGACGACGACGCCGTCGTTGCGCGCCTGCTGCGTGAACATGGCGCGTCGACCTGGAGTCGGACGCCGTTGGAGGGCCACGGCGCCGGCTTGCCAGGATGGCTCGGAACGGTGGCTCCGTACCGGTCCCGCATGATCTTCACCCTCGTCGATGCCGAGCGGGCCCGGGCCCTGCTGGCGGCCGTCGAGGTGATGGACGGACTCGCCGATCCCCGGAATCCAGTCCACGCACTTCAGCTCGATGTGGAGCGGAGTGTCGCCTCGAGTCGCGCCCCGGGTTCGGCGTGACCGATTTCATGAACCCAAGCAGGAGATCCTGATGACTCTCGATCGCAAGATCCGACTGATCGCCGGTTCGTTCGTGCTCGCCTCGCTCGCCATCGGCTGGTGGGTGACCCCCTGGGCCTTTCTCTTCACCGCCTTCGTCGGGGTCAACCTCGTCCAGAGCTCGTTCACCCGGTGGTGTCTCATGGAAGACATTCTGCGCGCGACCGGCATCCATCGGCCCGAATAGGGGCAGCGGGGGTCGGCCCATCAACACGGGGCCGACCTTGCGCGTCCTCCATGTGGGAGATAGACCCAAGCAGGGTCGAGAGAGGCCGGGTTGATCCGGTCGTCCATTTGGTCAGGGGGAGTCGCATGTCCGGCTGGTTTCGTTCCGTACGCAGCGCACTGGGTGCGCTGGCCGCGTTGTGGGTGGTGGGGGTGCCGTCAGCACTCTCGGCGCAGCAGGCCATCGATGCCGAGTACACGCGCCTGATTCAGGAGTACCTGCAGGACGAGCGGATCACCACCGAACTGGTCGATCATCTGCCCGCGTCCGAGACGGTGCCCACGCCGCTCGATTTTCACGGTCGCATCATCGGCACGCCGGGTGAGATCACCTACGCGGCCGACATCCACCGCTACCTCGCGGCCATCGCGGACGCCTCTCCCCGAGCCACCCTCTGGACCATCGGCCAGACGGAGGAGGGGCGTGACATGGTGGTCATGGCCATCGCCGACGAGGCGACCATCGCCACTCTCGATCGCTACAAGGGCTATCTCCACGAACTCACCGACCCCCGCGTGACCTCGGAGACGCGCGCCCGCGAGCTCATCGCAGGCATGGCGAAGCCGATCTACTGGTTGACCTCGGGGATCCACTCGACCGAGCTCGGGGGGCCGGAGATGCTCCAGGAGCTGGCCTACCGGCTGGTGGTGCAGGAATCGGACTTCGTGCGGACGATTCGCGATGGCATCATCACCTTCATCACGCCCGTCATCGAGGTCGACGGCCGGGAGCGGCAGGTCGACACCTACTACTTCAACAAGGACCGGCCCGACGGCGAGGCTCGGCTCCCGATGGTGTATTGGGGCAAGTACGTCCAGCACGACAACAATCGTGACGGTATGGGCATGTTCCTCGACCTGACGAAGAACGTGCTCAAGGTCCAACTCGAGTGGGCACCGACCGTCATGCACGACCTGCATGAAGCGTCGACCTATCTCTACTCGTCGACCGGTACAGGACCCTACAACGAGGGCTTCGACGCCATCACGATCAGCGAGTGGTGGACACTCGCCCAGAACGACGTGATCGAGATGACGAAGCGCGACGTGCCCGGCGTCTGGACCTACGGCTTCTACGACGGGTGGACGCCCAACTACATGTTCACCATCGCCCACACCCACAACGCCATCGGGCGCTTCTACGAGGTGGCGAGCTATGGCCCGGAAAACCGCACCATTCGGGCCGGGGCATCGACGACGAGCCGGGAGTGGTTCCGCGCCAATCCTCCGCTCGACGAGATTCAATGGGGTCCGAGAAACAACACCAACATCCAGCAGTCGGGGGTGTTGATTTCGCTCAAGTACGTGGCCGACCACTCCGACTGGTTCCTCGAGAACTACTGGTTGAAGAACAAGCGTTCGGTGGACCGTGGGGTCGACGGCCCGGTCCATGCCTGGGTGATTCCCGCGAACCAGCGGCGCAAGTCCGATGCGGCCCAGGCCGTCAACGACCTGATGTTCCAGGGGCTCGAATTCCACCGGGCCGATCGCGACTTCGAGGTGGGTGCTACCCGGGTCTCGCAAGGTGACTACATCGTGCGTGCCGACCAACCGTTCCGCACGCTGGCCGACATGTATTTCTCGCTCCAGGCCTTCAGCCTCGACAACCCCCGCCCCTACGACGATACGGGTTGGACCTTCCAGCTTCAGCGCAACCTGGAGATGGCCATCGTCGAGGACGCTGGGATTCTCGAGCAGCCCATGACCCGTGTCACGGGAGCCGTGATGGCCGAAGGCGGAATCACGGGGCGCGGGAGCGTGCTCGTGGTCGATCACACCACCGACAACCGACTGGTCACCTTCCGCTTCCGGCACAGCGCCGTGCCCATGTATGCCGCCGAGGCGGACTTCGAGCTCGACGGCCACCAGTTCCGGGCCGGTGCATTCGTCGTACCCAACGCCGATCTGGCGAGCCTCGGTGCGTCGGTGCAGGAGTTGGGACTCTCGGGGTGGGCCACCGGTTCGATGCCCGACGTGCCGACCCACGAACTCGATGTGCCCCGGATCGGCTACGTGCACTCGTGGCGGCGCACCCAGGACGAGGGATGGGTTCGCGCGGCGCTCGACTACTACGAGGTCCCGTACGACTACTTCGCCGACAAGGAGCTTCCCGCCGGCAACCTGCGATCACGCTATGACGTGATCATCTTTCCCCATGTCGGGGGCAGCGCACAATCGCAGGTCGAAGGAATGCCCATGACCGGTGACCTTCCGCTGCCCTACCGGCGATCCGAAGCCACACCCAATCTGGGTGGGGTGGACGAGAGCGACGACATCCGCGGGGGCATGGGATGGGACGGCCTGGTCGAACTCGCCCGTTTCGTGCAGGAGGGGGGTACGCTGATCACCGAGGGGTCGACGGCGACGATCTTTCCCGAGTATGGAATCACCTCGGGTGTGACGGTCGAGAGTCCCGAGGGCCTGATCACGCCGGGCTCGGTGCATCGTGGCATCATCACCGATCCCACCAGCCCGCTGGTATATGGCTTCGCGGGAGATCAGGTGCCTGTCTATTTCAAGGGTGACGTGGTGTTGTCGGCAGGGGGCGGTGGAGGCGGGTTCTTCGGCGGTCGGGGCAGCAGCACCTGGCAGAACGTCACACCCATGGCGAATCGCCCGCGGCTGTCGTCGTTCGACGAGCCCGAGGCGCCGGCTGCCGCACGCGGGGGTGGTAACGACGCAGCCGCCTTCCGTCAGCAGGCTCGAGGCTTCGGGGGCGGAGGGAACAGCAACGCGAGGGTGGTCATGGCCTTTCCCGATGACGCCGACCGGATGCTGCTTTCGGGCGCGCTCGGAGGGGGCGAAGCGCTCGAGGGCCGGGCGCAGGTGGTCGATGCCACCGTGGGCGATGGGCACGTGGTGATGTTCGCGATCCGGCCGTTCTGGCGGTGGCAGACCCAGGGCAACTTCTTCCTGGGTTTCAACGCCATCCTCAACTGGAACGACCTCTCGGCCGACGGCTCCGCGCGGCCCGTGACGGATGCCGCGTCGGGAGGGAGCGGCGGGTCGTGATCAGGCGATAGCCCGACCGGCTCCGATCCGACGAGTACTGGGTGGACCGGTGGGGGGAGCGGGGTCGGGTGCCTCGCTCCCCCTCCTGGTGTTCGGAGATGTGCCCGACCCGGATCCGGCGAAAATCAGGTTGCGGCACTCAGCTGCACAGCATATTGTGAGTTTTCGCCGAACCACCTGCTTCCATCAGACGGTCGTCATGTCTTCAAGCCTTGGTTTGCGTAGTCTCGCCATCTTGTGCGGCCTGGTCCCTCCTTGGATGCCTGCCGCAGGCCAGGCACCACCAGGGATTCTCACCTGTCCTAACTGTCGGATCGTGCTGGACACGGTCATGACCATTGGGGGCGCCAACGGACAGGCGGTGCACTTGATCAGTCGCGGCTCGTCCTTCGCTATGGATGACCGCGGTCGCTTTTTGGTGGCGGGATTCGGGTCGGAGGAGTTCGCCGTTTTCGACACGACGGGGGCGCTACTTCGAACGGTGGGTCGAAGGGGGCAAGGACCGGGGGAGTATGAGTTCATCCAGAACCTTGCGGCAGGCCACGGGTTCATCCACGTGATCGAGGCGTCCAGCGATCGCACGCTACTGAATCTGGATTTCGAGTTCGTTCGATCCGATCCGACCCAAGCGAGAAGCGTTCTTTCCTCCGTGGCCCTCCCCGGGGGCGACGTCATCTTCATGTCCGATGCGCGCCTACCTCAATCGGTGGGACACCCCCTCCACGTCCTTCGGCGGGATGGCAGCGTTCGGTCCTTCGGTGGAGGAGGAGAACTGGTGCGGGGCAACCTGACGAGCGGCTTGGTCGGCGGCGACGGTGAGGACGAAGTGTGGCTCATTGGTACGACGTCGAACATCGTTTCCCGCTGGAATCTCAGCGCCCCCGATGCACCGACCGTCGTCTTCCATCGTGAGTCGCCGTGGTTCGACGCCGCTCGGTCCAGTGATCCCCACATCTGGCCATCGACCGTGTTTCGGGCGGCCCGGGCGGGCCGACCGGGCCTCTGGCTCACGGCCACGCTTCCTGACGAGGACTTTACGCCTCGCCGCGTGGCAGGGCCTCCACCCGATCTACCGACCCAAGAGACCAGGGACAGCTGGCTCGAGCTAATGGATCGTGAGACGGGCCTGACAATCGTCCGGGCCAGGTTCGACGAACTCGTTCTGGGGTTTCCGTCCCCGGACCATGTAGTAATGCTGAGAGAAGATGCACGCGGCGTGCCGTTCCTCAGCCTCCTTCGGTTGAGGGTACAAGGCTTGCCCTCAACCCAACTTCCATCTTTTTAGGCTGAAGTTCCAGCTCTGTTGGAGCCCCTGAGGCGGCGCGAGTGCGCGTCGTTGCTGAAGAACACCGGGTCC
>CAZFRU010000044.1:0-44763 GCA_964521385.1 uncultured Gemmatimonadaceae bacterium
ACCTCATGCACGGCAAGCTCCCCCTCACTCAACCCATTTGAAACAGCGAGGAGCCAAAAATGTTGACGGGCGAGAGAGGGGGGGACTTGAGTAACGAAGAATGACAAGCCTGTCCCCACTGTCGAGCTGTCAATTGTGTCCTGAGGGATTTTCAAGAGCGGCACGGAGATGAGGTCGGGGCACTTCATCGCCCTTTCCCGATCAGCACCATATCACAAGAATACGCCGTGGCCGCAGAGTGCGCTCGACCAGAGGGTGACTTCGCATTGATCGCTGCGTTCAGGGATCGTCGCGCGGGTCCCGGCTGTGGGGTCACGCGCCTTCGCTGTTGCCTAAGCCCTCATCCCTCATGAGGAACTCAATGACGAGAGCCCGCGCCCGATGCCTCTCATTTCTCTATCTGCTTTGCGCCTCCATTCGAGCACCTCTCGAGGCACAGGCGCGACCGCAAACCAGGGACACCATCGTTTATGCTGCGCATGATCATCCCGTCGCGGTGTGGAGTGTCTCGCCTGAGCCTTCCCTCGTCATCGGACCCGATGATGGTTCTCCAGACGCCGAGTTCTGGAACATCGTGGGGATTTCCCGGCTGGCGGATGGGAGCTGGGCCGTTGCAGATCAGGGATCGACTGAAGTGCGCGTGTTTTCCACCTCAGGGATGTTCCTCCGCTCGATCGGAGGCAAGGGTGAGGGTCCTGGAGAAATGGCCTCGCTTTGGCAGCTCTTCGCCAGCGGCGATACATTGATCGCCGTAGATGGCTCTGGCGTTGCTCATCGATTCAAACCGGATGGGTCTTTTCTTGATCGACAGTCTCTACGAGGTCTTGGCGGTTCGGTCCCCGCGTCCCTGATGGACTACCGAGGAGGCCGGGCGATCGCCTCGGTCGCAGTGGCGCAGTCAGGAATCGGCAGCGACCGATGAAGGGCGCCTCTGGATTGGTCCTTTTGTTCCAGAGACGAAGCTTTTCGGTAGCCAGACTTTCCCTTCGCCCCCCCGTCTGACCGTCTGGTCGGTGTACTCACCTGATGGGCGCTGGCTTGCGGATGTGTCGGTTCCGAAGGGTTCTTCCTGATGGCGGCTGGAGGCGACTGGATCGGGGGCGTCATGCGAGACGAGTACGATGTGGAGCGAATTGTGATCTACCAGCTCATGGGGGCTTCCCAGGTCCTGCCGCCCGAGCAGCGGAGTGGTGATCATGCAGACACCAGGACGTCTATGGCGGGTCGAGTACCTGCGCTGTTGCTGCCGTTTCCTTGGCGTGGCCGCAGTGGTTTTCCTGGCCGCGGAGGGACTTCGGGCCCAGCAGGTCACCCTCTCGGGGATCGTCGTCGAATCCAGGCGCGGAGCCACGGTTGCCGGTGCCACCGTGCGCGTGGGCAGCCGCCCACCGGTCGTGACCGATCTCGACGGCGCCTTCCACTTCGCGGAGGTTTCCGGTGGTCCCCACACCCTGACGGTCGAAGCGTACGGCTACCACTCCCGCACGCTCTCGCTGAACCTCCGGGCAGACACGACGGTGAGGGTCGAGCTCGAGCCGGATCCGCTGGTGCTGGACAGACTCGTCGTCCAAGCGAGGTACGTGACGGTACGCGGCACCATCCGAGACGGCGAGACGACCGTTCGGGTGCTGGACGGCCAGGTCACGGTATACCCCGGCGGCCAGACCGTCGGCGCCAATACGGGCCGCTTCACCCTCGAGCGGGTGCCTGCGGGGCAGCCGGTCACCCTCGTGGTCGAGGCGATCGAGTACCTCCCGGTGCGTGTGAACTTCGTCCCCGAGGGCGACACGACCCTGAATTTCCATCTCGAGGTCGATTCGGTGGCGCTGCGGATGATCGCGATGCAGGTCGAGCGGCTGGAGCGGCGAGCGCGGGGCGTGCCCAAGTCCCCAACGGCGCTGAACCGGGACGACCTGATGCGGCACGTGGCGAGCGACGTGCTCGAGGTGATCCGGCGTGCGGTGCCCGGCAACCATCTCCCTTCCGCACGCCAGGTATGGGGGAGGTACGGCTGCTACTTCCTGGATGGGTCGAGCGTGCCGCTCGACCGGTTGCAGAGCCTACTCCCGGAGGAGGTCGAGCGAGTGGAGATCTACGCGCGGGGACGGGCGATTCGCGTCTATACTCGCCGCTATGTCCATCGGATGATGGGAGAAGATCATCTGGCTCCTATCGGGACCGTCACCGGGCTCGCCTCGCCGTTTTGCTTCTGACGAAGCCCAGTCGATCCCAGAGCTCGACGGCTTCTCCCGTCTGTAGCCGCCATAGGGCCGAGGAACAGGAAGTTCATAACGGGACGACGGATCCTGGAGGAGGATGGGCCGGGATTGGCAGGGAGGTCAAGGACGGGCCGGAGATACCCGTTTGTGTCGGGCGGCGGTGGAGATGGGACGGGGGGGGCGTGGGATGGAGGCGCTCGTACGGGCCGGCGTTTCCGGCGACCCGCTCCGTTTCGTCGCCAGATGGAGCATGCGACTCCTCCAGGTGGGCGGCGGTGTGCCGGCTGGCGGAGCCGCCCCGACCCTCCCCATCTTCGTGCGATGAATCCTGCCCGCGTAATCGGCCTCGTCGCCGTCGTGTTCGTCCTCCCGCTCGGCCTCACCGCTCCGGTCTCGGCCCAGCTCTCCACCTTCGACCCGGAGGCCCGTCTCGCCGAGCTCGGCATCGAGTTGCCGCAACCTCCGAGCCCGGTGGCCAACTACGTCAACGGGGTGCAGGCCGGCAACCTGATCTTCCTGGCGGGGAAGGGGCCCCTGAGTCCCGACGGAACCGAGGTGCACGGAAAACTGGGACGCGATCTCACGATCGAAGAGGGATACGCGGCGGCCCGCACGACGGCCATCAATCAGCTCGCGGTGCTCAAGGCGATGCTGGGGGATCTGTCACGGATCGTTCGTGTGGTGAAGGTGCTGGGGATGGTCAATTCCGACCCCGACTTCGTCGATCAGCCGGCCGTGATCAATGGCTTCTCGGATCTGATCGTCGAGGTGTTGGGTGAGCGCGGGCGCCATGCGCGGGCCGCCGTGGGGATGGCGACGCTGCCCCGGGGACAGGCCGTTGAGATCGAGCTGGTCGTGGAGGTCGCACCGGGGACCGCCCTTCGCTCGGCAGCTGACGCGGCGCCGCTCGAGATGACCTACTTCGGCGCCGCCGGGTGGCGGATCTCCGACGGCAACGTGGTGGTGTTGGTCGATCCCTGGCCCTCTCGACTGAAGTACGGGGGCGGCGGGCACCCGGACGACGACCGCCCGGACTTCGCTCGCGACGACCTCGCGTGGTCCGATACGACCCTGATCGACTCGCTGATTCCCGAAGCCGACTTCATCCTGATGCAGCACGGGCACTTCGACCACCTGGGCGACGTGCCCTACATCGCGCGGAAGACCGGGGCCAAGGTGATCGGCACCGAGACGGTCATCATGATCCTGCGCGCGTATGGCATTCCCGATGAACAGCTCTATGCCGTGCATGGAGGCGAGGACTACCAATTCGACGAATTCAGCGTGCGAGTCGTGCCGAGCCTGCACTCGGCGCTCAACGAGAAGCACTACCACGACTCGCGTCGATACGACGAACAAACTCCGCTGCAGGCGCCGCTTCGCATCGAACAGTTCATCGAGGGGGGCGCCCTCAGCTTCCTCGCCCGTTTCGAGGGTCGGACGGTCCTGACGATGGGCTCGATGAACTTCATCGAGCGCGAGTACGAGGGCCTGGAGCCCGATATCCTGCTCGCAGGGATCAACGGGTCGCGTCTGGGGCTGTACGACTACGACCGGCGGCTGCTGACGTCGACCGGCTTTCCGCCGGTCGTCATCCCGACCCACTGGGACAACTTCCGTCTCCCCTACGGCTTCTCGCAGCAGGCGAACATCGAGCGCAACCTACTGCCCTTCATCGACGCGGCGCGCGAGATCTCGCCGGGGTCGACCGTCATCACGCCGATCCACCTCGAGCCCATCATCGTGCGGTAAACCTCCGCCGCCCTTCGGCCCTTGGGGTTGTGCGCCGTAAGGCCATTGCACCAGACATCCGGACCTGTCGATACTCAGTCGACCCGACGCCTCGAGCGGGCGTCGAATCCAGGACGGTTCGGCCTACGGCTCCCGCGGGCGAGCAACCAACGTATGCGAGGGACGTCCCCATGTGTGGCCTGTTTGGAATCCTGCAACATCACGCCACCGCTCCTCCTTCGGTCGAGGGGCTGGAGTCGACCGCACGGCGATTGCGGCATCGTGGCCCCGATGGCAGCGGCACCTTCGCAGACCGGGGCGTCGGTCTCGTGCACACCCGCCTCTCACTCGTCGATCTGAACGAGCGCAGCAATCAACCCTTCTGGGATGCGAGCGGACGGTACTGTCTGGTCTACAACGGCGAGCTGTACGACTACGATGGACTTCGCTCCGAGCTGGGGCGCCTGGGTGTCGCCCTCAGGACGACGAGTGACACCGAGATCCTCCTCGAATCGCTGATCCACCTTGGAGTCGAGAACACCCTCCACCGGATCGAGGGGATGTTCGCCTTTGCCCTGTACGATGCGCACCAGAAGTCCCTGGTGATGGCCCGGGATCGCTTCGGAATCAAGCCCCTCTTCATCTACGACGACGACGAGGTCTTTCTCTTCTCCTCGACCATCGAGGCGATGAAGGGTTGGGTCGACCTGCGCCCCGATCCCCTGATGGTGTCTGCGTATCTGCAGGGATTCAATGGGCCCATGTCGGGCCGGTCCTTCTACGAGGGCGTGACCATCGTCCCCCCGGGCGCCGTCGTTCGGATCACGTTGGGATCGCGAGCCCACGGTTCTCCATGCCTCACCATGCACGACCTGCACGACCCGGACCTGGCCGAAGATCTTGCAGCCCGGTCCCCGGGGGAGTGGGTCGACCGGGTCGAGGAGCTTCTGCTCAACAGCGTCGAGTGTCAGCTGTGCGCCGACGTGCCGGTGGGAGCGTTCTGTTCGGGAGGGGTCGACTCGTCTCTCATCATGGCGATGGCTGCCCGCTCCCACTCGGACCTGCGGGTGTTTCACGCCGACATCCAGGGTCCTCTCAGCGAGCGTTCAGCCGCAGAGCGGCTCGCACGGCACCTGGACCTCGAGATGAAGGTCGTGTCTGTGCTCGATCAGCACTTCATCGACACCCTTCCGCACATCGTGGAGCACTTCGGCTCCCCGTTCGCCAACCCGACGACGGTTCCCGTCCTGCTCGTGTCGCAGCTGGTGCGGGGCGAGGGGATCAAGGCGGTGCTGACGGGCGAGGCGTCGGACGAGTGCTTTCTGGGGTATCCGTGGCTCGTACCGAACCTGCCGAGTGAGATTCGCAGTCTGGGTGGGCGTCTACTGCGGGGCCTCGGTCTCAGGAGATCGGGGAGGCCACCGTCTCGGGTCCGTGATCGGGAGTTGATGATCGACCTGGCCAGCAGCTTCGAACTGCAGCTGGGCCCGGCCTCGTTTCCCGACACGCCGAGACGCGAGTATCACGCCGAGGGTCGACACGGGCTCGCCAACGACGCGGAACTCTCCTACATCCTTCGGACGCTCCTGCATCGCAACGACACCATGGGAATGGCGGCGAGCATCGAATCCAGGTTTCCGTTCCTCGACAGCCGCCTGGTCACGCTTGCCGTGAATCTCCCCTACGCTGCCAAGATTCGCTTCTCACCTTCGATGCTCGACCGCGACCAGCTCTTCTACCGTGACAAGTGGGTGGTGCGCCAGGTGGCGGATCGCTACCTCCCGGCCGAACTGAGCCAGCGCAAGAAGGGCATGTTCCCGACCAGCGCCTTTGGCCGCATGGTCATCGACGATCGTCTGTTCGAGGACTCCTTCGTCGCAGACTGGTACCGCCTCGCTCGTCCGCGCCTTGCCCACCTCCTGGACAACGCCACACGTGACCTGAAGTTGCGCCTGATGTTGTTCGACACCTGGGGGCGCGTGTGCGTGCGGAGCGACGACAAGGCGGAGGTGTCCGCCCGTCTGCTCCGCCACGTTTCAGTGTTGCCCGCCTGAGCCACGCCCAGGCCAACCCACCCAAGGCGGGGACCCCGATCGAGCGCGACCGCCCATGACCGCATCTCGGGTTGTCTCGCAAGCGACAGGCCGCTGCAATACAGTGCTGCTCAGGCGGATCCTGGAGGCGGAGAAGGAGCGGGTGGGGAGGGGTTCGACGTCCGGGCGTTCAACGATGCGATCCTTCGGGTCGGGCCCGTGCCCTTCGACCCCATCCCGGAGGTGCTGGCCTCGCGGCAGGGCGGCCCGCCACCGGGACGCGGCCACTCGGCAGTTCGTGAGGCCAACGGGGCAGGGTGACCCGGCACGGAGATGCGGCCGCTCGGCAGTTCGTGGGGCCAACGGGGCAGGGTGACCCGGCACGGAGATGCGGCCGCTCGGCAGCTCGTGGGGCCAACGGGAGCAGGGTGACCCGGCACGGAGATGCGGCCGCTCGGCAGTTCGTGAGGCCAACGGGAGCAGGGTGACCCGGCACGGAGATGCGGCCGCTCGGCAGCTCGTGGGGCCAACGGGAGCAGGGTGACGGGTCGGGGGTGACCGGCGATGGTTCACGCTCTTGGTGCGAGGCCCGCACCGTCCTGGCCTGGGGAGAACATCCCAGGGCGGTAAGGCTGCGCGGCCTGGTGGGATGTTCACCTCGCTATGTGGCAGGAAGGTGGCGTGTGCCGTTGCGCCACCCGCCTCGGTGGGATGTTCGCCCCCGCATATGGCAGGAAGATGACGCCGCCGCCCCAGCGGCGGCGACCTTGTCATGTTTCTGCCGGCTGGCTCACCTGGGTTCACCTGGACGCGCCGATGGGTGTGCGCGCGCCTCGGCCGCCTTGCGCAGGATGTGGAGCAACCGGGCCGCCCCGGGACGTGTTCGAAGCGCGTGGCACGTTCCTCGGCACGGTGGGTGTGCGGTATCTCCCGCAGACTCGAGTCGATGGTGACCTCCCGCGGTGAGGCGCTCCAACAGCCGGTTTCGCCAGCCGGCGCGCTCGTTAGCTTCCTCGGCATGCTTACCGCCATCGCTCCGTTCCGCACGACACTCTGGGTCCTTCTCGGTCTGGTCGTAGGGGCATTGTTCCAGTGGTTTCCGCCCGAGCCGTCGCCCTGGCGCTGGGGGCCCTTTGCACTGGCCTACCTCATGGGCGGGATTCCGATTGCCCGCGACACCTGGTCGAGCCTGAAGGAAGGTAAGCTCTCCATCGACTTTCTCATGGGCGCTGCGGCACTCGGGGCGGCCGGAGTGGGAGAGCCCTTCGAAGGCGCAGTATTGATCTTCCTCTTCTCGCTGTCCAATGCGCTGGAGGACCGAGCTCTGGGCAAGACCCGCCGGTCCGTGGAAGCGTTGATGGAACTACGGCCGGAAGAGGCCACCCTGCTGGGCCCGGACGGGGCGGAAGTGGGACGGGTTCCGGTGGCGTCGCTCACCCCGGGGGACCGGATTCGGGTGCGACCCGGCGAGCGCCTGGCCGCCGATGGTCGGGTTGTGGAGGGCACGGCCGAGGTAGACCAGGCGGCCATTACAGGAGAGGCGCTGCCTGTGCGGAAGGACGCGGGCGCCGAGGTGTTCGCCGCCACCATCGTCGCGGGGGGGGTGCTGGTGGTCGAGGTCACGCGGCTGCCGCACGAGACACTTCTGGCTCGGATCATCGAACTGGTCGAAGAAGCCCGCGAGAACCGGGCGCCCGCACAGGACTTCATCGACCGATTCGCTCACCCCTACACCCTGGCTGTGGTGGGGGTGATGCTGCTCTATGCCGTGATTCCACCTACGCTGTTGGGCTGGGGCTGGGGAGAGGCCTTCTATCGGGCGATGACGCTCCTCGTGGTGGCCAGCCCCTGCGCCCTGGTGATTTCCACCCCTGCGGCGATTCTGTCGGGGATCGCGAATGGTGCGCGCAACGGCGTGCTCTTCAAGGGGGGAGCCGTACTAGACCGGGCCGGAGAGATCGATACGGTCGCTTTCGACAAGACCGGCACGCTCACGGTGGGCGAACCGCGACTCCTGGACCGAATCGCAGAGCGGGGAACGGAGAGCGAGCTGTTGGCCCTGGCCGCATCTCTGGAGCACGACTCGGAGCACCACCTGGCCCGAGCGGTTCTTGCTGCCGCCGAGTCGGAGGGGCTCGATTTGGCTCCGGTGGACGACTTCCGCGCGATCCCGGGCGAGGGAGTGACTGGTCGGGTGGCGGAGACGTCGGCGTGGGTGGGGAACCGGGTGCTGGCGGAGCGGATGGGGCTGGAGCCCAGCGCATTGCTCCGGGGTTGGATCGCGGAGGCCACGTTGCGGGGGCGCTCGGTGGTCTATGTGGGCACGGATCGCGAAGTTCTGGGGGCGCTGGCCTTCGGCGACCGCCTCAAGCCCGACGCAGCCGCCGCGATTCGCCATCTGAAATACGAGGGGATTCGCTGGATCACGATTCTCTCCGGCGATCACCCGGAGGCCGTGCGGGCCATCGCGTCCGACCTCGGGGTCGACGAGGTGAAGGCGGGCCTTCTGCCCCACGAAAAGGTCGAGGCCGTGAAGGCTCTCGCCGCCCGCTCTCGCGGCGTCGCGATGGTCGGTGACGGGGTGAACGATGCCCCCGCCATGGCCGCCGCCGCCCTCGGGATCGCGATGGGCGCGGCCGGAACCGACGTGGCCATCGAGACGGCCGATGTCGTCTTGATGGGGCATGAAGTAGCCCGAGTGGACTATGTGCTCCACCTGGGAACACGCGCCCGGCGGGTAGTACGCCAGAACATCTGGTTCTCCGTGGGTTGGATGCTGCTACTGGTTGCGGTCGCGGCGACCGTCGGGCTCCCCCTCACCGTGGCCGTGGTGGCCCACGAGGGCAGCACCTTGCTGGTGGCCCTCAACGGGCTCCGCCTCCTCCGGGGTGGCCCGCACCCTCCCGAGGTGCCGGCCGGCGCTCGCCTCCGATAGCGAGAGGTCGGTCTGGAGGATGGGAGAGCCCACATGCGGAGTGTGGCCTTCTCCTTCCGACCGATCCGGATTCTCATTGCGGCGTGTGAGCGCCGTGCGACGAGGCGATTCACGTGCGAGGCGAGCGCGACCGGGTGTGCCACCAGAGCCGGGTTGCCATCTACGGGGACATGGGCCGCAAACCACGGGGTCGCAGAGTCGTTGCGGTACCTCGGCGAATGCTGGAACCGCAGCTTCGTCGGATACGACACGCGCGGAATGGCCTCGGCCATATGGCAGGAAGGTGCCACGCGCCGGCGCGCCACCCGCCCGGTGGGATGTTCACCCCCGCATATGGCAGGAAGGTGGCACGCGCCGGTGCGCGACCCGCCCGGTGGGATGTTCACCCCCGCTTAGCTCCCCCTCATTCAACCCATTTGAAACAGCGAGGAGCCCGAACAAAGGAGGTCTACGACCCGAAGAGGCTCGAAGGATGGTTCCCGCTTGCGAGCGGAGAACAAGCCGGCTGCGATAGAACCCGGAGTCTCGCCTCCCTCGAGGACCAGTCATCGGATCGCGTATTCTGCTGAAGTTTGTATTCTGCGGTATGGACATCCGGATCTCAGCCACCGAGTTGGCACGGAAGGTAGGAGACGTTCTCGGCCGAATCCGCTACCGAGGAGAGTCGTTCCTCGTTGAGCGGAACGGCGAGGCGGTTGCTCGGATCGTGCCCCTTGTCGAACGGCCGACGGCGACCCTGCGTGAGGTGGCTCAGGCATGGGTGTCCGCCGGGGCGCCGGAGCCCGGGTTCGCCCGGGATCTGGAAGACGCCGGGGCTGCGGACCGGCCTCCCGAGGATCCGTGGGGCTCGTAGTCGATACCAGCACCCTGGTGGCGATCGAGCGTGGCGACGGCTCTTTCCCGCAGTCGGACGAAACGGTGGCCTTGCCGGGCATCGTTCTTGCCGAGCTCCTGGTGGGAGTCAGCATGGCCGACAATGCGGATCGCGCGGCATCGCGCCAGCGGAAGGTCCAGTCCTTGCTCGATCGGGTGGCGGTCGTGCCCTTCGACGAGTTCGTGGCAGAGCGGTGGGCTGACCTCTTTGTCCAGCTTCGGCGAAGGGGAAGTCTGATCCCTTCCAATGACCTGTGTGTTGCGGCGACCGCCCTCCACCTCGATTTCGGCGTGTTGATAGGGCCCGGCGACGAGGCGCATTTCAGACAGATTCCTGCGCTACGCGTCGATGTGCTCGGGAGCGGCTGAGTAGCAGCCCGTCCGGCTCGGCCCCCCACTCACCTCAGGGAGCGTGGCCCCACCGAGCGAGCCGACCGCACGGTGCCAATGCTCCTTCGGCCAGTGCGGCGACGGCCGTTACTACACCGATTCTCCCGTCTGCAGCCGCCACAAGATCGCGTAGATCCCACCGTGGTCCACGAGTTCGTCGTGGGTGCTCCGCTCGGTGATCTGCCCCGCGTCCATCTCGTCTCTTCGCGAGCGGGGCAAAGGGGTTCGCCGCGCCACCTACGATGCTCGAACGGCGGAGGCGGCCGAAGCCATGGGGATCGAGTTGTGCGGAGTGTGACGGGGCGGAACAGGCCGTGGGGCCTCCCCCGGCCTGGGACACCGTCGGAGACGGATCGCAGGGGCACCCCGTGGCGCCTTCCGAGGACGATCTGCGTTCTAGAGGGCGAGCCAAACCACGACCGGTCCGACCCTCGACGACGAGATCCCACGCCCATGACCTTCCGATCGACGGCATTCCAGAGCGTTCCTCGGTTGCGCAGTGCCGCTCGCAACCAACCTCCTCTCAGAGCGGGCGAGCGGAGCGACGCCGTCGTCGTGCTTCAGGGGGCTCTCATCGACCTGGGCTTCCCGATGCCCCGGTCGACCGGGCGGGATGGGGCGCCCGACGGCATATACGGCCAGGAAACCGTCGCTGCCGTGCGGGCGTTTCAACGCCAACGAGGTCTCAGCGTCGACGGGTCCGCGGGGCGTCAGACGATTACCCGGTTGGACCAGGTGCATGCGAAGAAGTTCGGCTTCCACTCGACCCCACCGCCGGCGCCCAGGAGGGGTGGTGCCCCCATGCTCCAACCGGTTGGGCAGGTCCAGAACGCGCACTTCGAGCCCGGGCACCACGACCCCCTGGTGGGGAGGGACGCGGGCTCCGGAAGGTGGAACACCGAGGCAGCCTCGGCCGTGACCCGGGGGAAGCGGGCTCTGATCCTGTCCTGGGCGTTCCGGAAGGCGACCGCCGGGTATCCCGGCCCCGACGCCTCCCGGCACCTGACCCATTTCATGGAGAATACGGGCGCGGACCTCACCTTCGATCTCGCGAAGATGGTGAGAGAGAGCCAACTCGCCCGTCGACACTACGAGTCCGAGGTCTATCGGGCACATCAGTACGTGGAGACGCTTCCAGTGGGGGAGCACCTCTTCACCGCTCGGCGCAACCGCACCGGGAACAACGGCGGAGACAGTCCCAACTGGTATTTCGGGGTGGGCGGCTACGCCGCGTGGGGCAAGGGCCGCGCCATCGTCCGGGAGAGTGGCGGCACGCGAAGCTACCGGCTGGAGTTGATCTACAGGGTGGCGGACCGGTACAACTGGAACGGGAAGGCGAGTGTCCAACTCGACGTACCACGATGGCTCGAGCAGTACGTCGGTGAGGGAAGGATGGGAGATGTGGAATTCCAGATCGAGATCACCGACGAGGAGCTCGCGACTTTCCACCGTCAGGGCCTCGCTCGGGAGTACGACATGACCGGGAGCATGCGCCGGGTCTTCGAATGGACCCCCGGAAACGGGATGCCGAAGCCGACGGGATACCTCTGATCCCGCGACTCCGCTTCCGGTAGATTCGCGCTCCATCCCTTTGGCACTGACTGCTACACCGCTTCTCCCGTCTGCAGCCGCCACCTCGTCGAGGGCGAGCACGGCCGGATCGCGATAGAACGCACGAGCCAGTGCGACGCGTTGCCTCTGGCCGCCCGAGAGCCGGGTGCCGCGCTCGCCCACATGGCTCCGGTAGCCCTCCGGCAAGGCGTCGATGAAGGCATGGGCCTCGGCGATGCGGGCCGCCGCGACCACTCGCGCTTCGTCGGGACTCGACTCGCCATAGGCGATGTTGTCGGCCACGGTGCCGTCGGTCAGGAAGGGCTCCTGGGCCACGTAGCCGATAGGCCGCCGCACCGAGGCCGGTGCGAATTCGGCGAGAATCCCAACGGGTCCTGGCGGACCCGCACCTCTGCAGAACGCGATCTTCCGCTCCGCTCGTCCACCAAGTGAGAAGGTGGACGCGGCAGAGTCGTCATGATCCATCCGGCGTCCAGGCTGCGCGTGCACATACAAGTACCCCCCTGCACCTCGAACGCCCTGAGCCCATGCGCGTCTCATCTCGCCGACTGGCCCTGTCTGTCGCTCTCGTCCTCACCGCCTGCTCCGACTCGGGATCGACGGGCACCGAGGACAACCCTGCACCGTCGATCACCGGCCTCAGCCCCTCGAAGGTGGAGGTCGGATCCGCCGGGCTCACCCTCTCGGTCGACGGAAAAGGATTCATCGAACAATCCACGGTGCTCTGGGGCGGAGCGCCCCGCACCACAGCTTTCGTGTCAACGCACCGACTGCAGATCGCGCTGGGCGCCTCCGACCTGGACGAGGCCGGCACGATCCCCGTCACGGTGCGGACTCCTGCACCCGGGGGGGGCACGAGCGTCGCCCGCACATTCACGATCGAGGCCCCCCCGTGGCGACGATCGAGCTGACGCCCGCCGCGAGCACCTTGGTGCCCGGGCAGACGACAACCCTGACTGCAGTGCTCCGGTCGGCCGACGGCGAGGAACTCACTGACCGCACACCGAACTGGACGAGCAGCGATCCCACGGTCGCCTCCGTAGACGACGACGGTGTGGTCGCCGGAGTGGCTCCCGGCAGCGTCACGGTGTCGGCGGCGGCCGAGGGTGTTACCGCCGAGGCCGACATCGTGGTGGTACCCGGCGGCATGGCGCTCCCCGAGGGCTCCACGGTCGCTACCGGTGCGGTGACCCTGACCGTTCCCGCCGGCGCTGTGTCGACGGCCCTGGCTCTCACCGTCACCCCGGACGAAACGCCTCCGGGGACCGCCACCGTCGTGCCGAGCACCGCGTTCGTTCTCGGCCCCGAGGGCGCCTCCTTCGACCAGCCCGTCACCGTCGGCATCGCCTATGACCCGGCAGACGTTCCGGCGGGGGCCGCAGCTGGGGACCTGTTCATCGGCCGCTGGGACGGCTCGGCCTGGCAGCCCCTTACCGACGCCGCCGTAGACAGCGTGGCCCACCGGGTGTCGGGCACGACCACCGGCTTCAGCCCCTTCGCGGTCGTGGCGAGCCCGCCCGAATGGCGCCGAGTGGTGGGGCACCCGGGCGAGGGGTGGTCAGCCCACTGGGGCGACTGGACCGTGGCCGCCGGGCGCCTGTGGGTGGTGGAGAACGACGAGTCGTCCGAGGAGCTACCCCGTATCCACTGGACCGATGACGGTGTGACATGGCAGTCGCAGGATCCCGAGACTCTCGGGTTTCCGGACCTGCGCATCGGCTACGATGGTTTCAGCGCAAACAACCTGCTGACCACCGGCACCGAAGACGAGGTGGTCATCGTCACCTACTTCTCACATCCCGGGAACAGCGTCGTGACCGGTTCGCTCGCCCGCCACGAGGTCTGGGTCGTGCGGGGCACACCCGGCAACTGGACCGTGCAAAGTCCAGCCAACGCCCCGGGCCTCGAGGAAGACCAGATACCCGACGCCGGCCAGTACCGGTTCTCGGTGAGCGCAATGAACGGCGCCAGGACCTCCTGGGGCGATCGGGTCGTGTTTCTACCCCGGAGCAATTGGTGGTACCCCTTCGTCACCACCGACCAGAGCTTCCTCTCCCTAACGAGCGACGCCACTGACGTTTGGCAGATGTACGCCCGGCGCGAGTATCCGTGGGGGGTGAACGGGTACCAGTGGATGACCGATGCAGCGGGGACGCCCTGGGGGTTCTTCGCCGTCGGGCACATTCAGTACGACACCGCGGTCTGGTTCTCGGCCGACGGTCATCTCTGGGACGTCGTGGCCGACCCCGTGGATGCCTTCGGCGGGTCGCGGGAGGTGAGCGCCCAGGTCTGGGCGGGGGCGACCCTGTACGGACCCGCGGGACTCCTCATGGCCCGGGTCCGGGACACACCCTCGGAGCAGGTCGTCGCGTGGCGCACCGAGGACGGCCAGACCTGGACGGAAGCCGTGATCGAAGACGAGACCTTCGGCGACGTGCGAGGGTTCATGGCGGGAGACCGCTACGTCCTGACTGCCTACCGGACCACGAGCCTGAACTCGCGGTTCCGCCCGGTCTGGGTATCGTCCGACGGAGACACCTGGGTGCGTCTGCCCGAGGGCCCGGACTTCGACAAGATCATCGGCTGGGGCGATCGGCTCTGGGGATTCCGCTCCGGCGAGGTGTGGGAGTTCGACCTCTCCCGGCTCGGTAACTGACCGACCCAAACCCACCTTCGAACGGATCCGGACGTTCGACATGCGGTCAGTTAGCGCCGGAAGTCGTGCTCAACCAACGAATGGGGGGGTGGTGGAGCCCCTGCCCGTCGGCCGGTGCGAGAGGCGCATGGAAGGCAGGCGCCGCCGTCATCTGGACCTCCCGATCCTGGCAGCATAGGTCGGGCCGTGTCGACGGCGCCGCCGGATCGGTTGCTTCGTTCCCAGAGGTCTGGATCGATGCCCAGCCACCCCCCGCTCTGGCCGCCTGGCTACGTGAGGGCCATGGAGTCCGGTCGTTGGGCTCCACCCGGGGGAATGCGTCGAATCGGGATCTCCGGAAAACCTTGCTCGAGCTTGGGCAGACGCCACCGCTCTCCTCAGAAGGGGTGAGCGGCTCCGCGAGATCCGACGCCGGGCGGAGCCTCCTGCGTAGCTGCTACTGCCCGCCCCCCTACCGCGCCAGCTAGACCGCTTCTCCCGTCTGCAGCCGCCACAACGCCGCGTAGATCCCGCCGCGGTCCACCAGTTCTTCGTGGGTGCCCCGCTCGGTGATCTGCCCCGCCTCCATCACCAGGATCATGTCGGCGTGCCGAACGGTCGACAGGCGATGGGCCACGACGAGCGTCGTGCGCTCGCCCGCGGCTCGCGCGAGCGAACGCTGGATCGCCGCTTCGGTTTCGTTGTCGACCGCGGACGTCGCCTCGTCGAGGGCGAGCACGGCCGGATCGCGATAGAACGCACGAGCCAGTGCGACGCGTTGCCTCTGGCCGCCCGAGAGCCGGGTGCCGCGCTCGCCCACATGGCTCCGGTAGCCCTCCGGCAAGGCGTCGATGAAGGCATGGGCCTCGGCGATGCGGGCCGCCGCGACCACTCGCGCTTCGTCGGGACTCGACTCGCCATAGGCGATGTTGTCGGCCACGGTGCCGTCGGTCAGGAAGGGCTCCTGGGCCACGTAGCCGATGTGGCGCCGCACCGAGGCCGGTGCGAATTCGGCGAGGTCGAGTCCGTCCAGGAGGATCCTCCCGTCGTCGGGATCGAGGTAGCGCATCAGCAACTTGAGCACCGTGCTCTTGCCGGCCCCGGTGGCGCCCACCAACGCCACGGTGGCACCTGCCGGCACCTCGAAGCTGACCCCGTCGACCGCGAGGCGCTCGTCATAGGCGAAGCGCACGTCTTCGAAGCGCAAGGCGCCGGCGGCCTGCGGCGGAAAGGTCGCAGCGGGGTGCGCCGGGGCGGGGGTGTCGAGCAGATCCATGATCCGGTTCACCGACGCCATGGCTCGATTGTACAGGTCGGTCATGTCGGCCAACCGGGTCAGGGGCCACAACAGCCTCTGGGTCAGGAACACGAGCGCGGAATAGCTACCCACCCCGATGGCTCCGTCGAGGGTCAACATCCCCCCATACAGCAGGGTGGCGACGAAGCCCACCAGGACGGCCATGCGAATGACGGGGGTGATGGCCGCCGAAAACCGAATCGCCTCGGTGTTGCGGACCCTGAACGCCTCCGAGGCGGCCTGCAGGTGGTCGGCCTCGAACGACTCGGCCGTGTACGCCTGAATCGTGGCCATCCCGAACAGGTTGTTGCTCAGCCGGGTCGACACCGTGCCCGCGGCCTGCCGCACCGCAGCGTATCGGGGGCCCAGACGCTTCTGGAACCAGAATGCGCCGTACAAGATCAGCGGCACCGGGATCAGCGCCAGAAAGGCCAGCTTGGCGGTGACGACGAAGAACACGCCACCGACCAGCAGCGACGAGCAGAAGACCTGGATGAGATCGTTGGCGCCGGTGTTGAGAAACCGTTCGACCTGATTCACGTCTTCGTTGAGGATCGCCATCAACCGACCGCTGCGTTCGCGCTCGATGAACCCGGGTGGGAGGGTCTGGATGTGCGAATAAGCCGCCTGCCGCAGGGTGTGCTGGAGGTCCTGTGCGAGTCCCCTCCACTTGAGAGCGTAGCCGTACTGGAACGACGACTCGAGCACCCACACCACCACGGTCAGGCCCACCAGCACGAACAGCTGGTGCACCGGATCTTCGAGGCCCCTACGCGCCAGGAACGAGTCCTGCCGGTTGACCACGACATCGACCGCCACTCCGATGAGCAACTCGGGCAGCACATCGAAGACCTTGTTGAGCACCGAAAACACCGCAGCCACCACGGCGTCCTTCCGGTACGGACGAGCGAAGTCGGCGAGTCTGCGCAGGGGGTGGGATGAAGCCGCGTCCGACATGGTTGCTCAGGCCCCCGCGCTCTTCATCGACAGCCCGATCCGCTTGCGCGCTTCGTCGACCTGGAGCACGCGTACCCGCACCGTCTGGCGCACCCGCACGACCTCGTGGGGATCCTTCACGAAGCGGTCGGCCAGCTGGCTGACGTGGACCAGCCCGTCCTGGTGCACGCCGATGTCGACGAAGGCGCCGAAGGCCGTCACATTGGTGACGATCCCCGGGAGGACCATACCGGGCTTCAGATCGGCGAGGCTGTGCACGTCGGCGAACGCGAACACTTCGAAGGCCCCGCGGGGGTCCCGTCCGGGTCGGGCGAGTTCGTCGAGAATGTCGTCGAGCGTCGGGCGGCCCACCCCGTCTCCTACGTACCGGTCCGGGTCGATGCGCCCGCGGCGGTCGGCGTCCGACAGGAGGTCTGCGACCGAACAGCCCTGGTCGCGCGCCATCCGCTCGACCAGCGCATACCGCTCGGGGTGCACGCCGCTGGCGTCGAGGGGGTGCGCACCGTCGGGCACCCGCAGAAATCCCGCCGCCTGTTCGAAGGCCTTCGCGCCGAGACGGGGCACCTTCAACACATCGCGCCGACCCTTGAACGCCCCGTTTTCTTCGCGCCAGGCCACGATGTTGCGGGCCAGCACCGGGCCCACGCCGGCCACGTAGGTGAGCAGGGGGGCGCTGGCTGAATTGAGATCGACGCCTACCGCGTTCACGCAGCTCATCACGGTGTCGTCGAGCGCCGATCGCAGCGCGGCCTGATCGACGTCGTGCTGGTATTGCCCGACTCCAATGGACTGGGGGTCGAGCTTCACCAATTCGGCGAGGGGATCCTGGAGCCGGCGCCCGATGGAGGCCGCGCCCCGCACCGTGAGGTCGTGGTCGGGAAACTCCTCGCGGGCTACCTCACTCGCGCTGTAGATCGAGGCGCCGCTCTCGTCGACCATGATCACGGGCACACCGAGCGCCAGTTCCTCGAGAAAGGACTGCGTCTCACGCCCCGCCGTGCCGTTGCCCACCGCGATGGCGTCAGCCGAGTACCGGCTGACCAGGTCACGCACCTCGGCCGCCGCCTGCTCGCGGCGGCTCTGCCCGAGCGAGGGAAAGAGGGTGGTGTCGTGAAGCAGAGCGCCCTGGGCATCGAGCACGACGGTCTTGCATCCCGTACGGAATCCCGGGTCGATGGCAATGAGCCGTCGGCCACGAAAGGGTGCCGCCAGGAGCAGCTCGCGGAGGTTGGTGACGAAGATGCGGATCGCGGCTTCGTCGGCTCCGGCCTTGGCCGCCTTCAGTGCCTCCCTCTCCAGGCTCGGCAACAAGAGGCGCGCGTAGGCGTCGCCCAGCGCCGCCTCTACCTCCTGGGTGGCGAAGCCGCTTCCGCGCAGGAAACGGCGCTTCAGGAGCCCCATCGCCTCGGCTTCGTCGGGCCGTGCCTGTACCCGCAGGAACCCTTCGTTGCTGCCCCGCAGAAGGGCGAGCACGCGGTGCGAGGGTGCCTTGGCGAGAGCCTCGGACCAGTCGAAGTAATCGCTGAACTTCGCGGCTTCGGCCTGCTTCTTCTTGACGACCGTCGAGGTGAGAACCGCCTTGCGCGAGAACAGTCGCCGCAGCTCGGCCCGCCCGTCGGGGTCTTCGGCGAAGGTCTCGGCGAGGATGTCCCGCGCTCCAGCCAGGGCAGCCTCCCGGTCGGGCACGCCGCGTTCGGGATCGACGAACGGGGTCACGTCGATCCGCTCACCGGTCTGGGCCAGGAGGATGAGGGCCAGCGGTTCGAGCCCGAGTTCGCGCGCGATGGTGGCGCGGGTCCGCCGCCTGGGGCGGTGGGGCAGGTAGATGTCCTCGAGTTCGATCAGCGAGCCGGCGGCGGCGAGGCGGCGCTGCAGGGAGGCCTCGAGCAGTCCACGTTCGGCGAGCGAGGCCATCATCGAGTCCCGGCGCTTGTCGAGCGCCACGAGATCGGCGAGACGGTCGCGGATCGTGGCGAGAGCCACTTCGTCGAGCGATCCCGTGGCTTCCTTGCGATACCGTGCGATGAAGGGCACGGTGGCGCCGTCGTCCAGGAGGTCAACGGTGGCCCGGACCTGGGCGGGAGCGAGCCCCAGCTCCCTCGCGACGGTATTCGCATGATCGGACATGGGGCACGGCTCCGGGGCTGCGGGACAGCGCGCAACCTAACGCGGCCGCGAGCCGCCCTGAAGTCCGGAACCGGTGGTCCGCAGAGGTCAGGCCTTCAGGAAATGGTCCGGGATCGACAACTTCCAGGGTGTCGGACCTGTCATTCATTCCATCGGCATGGGGCTCCCATGAGATATCGCCTGACTTCGCCTTCCCCTCGCCGCGGCCCGGCCGCCGCGCTCCTTGTTGCTCTGGCCCTGCTCACCGCTCCTACGGTGCTCACGGCCCAGGATGCGCCGCCGCCTGCAACCGATCTCACCGGTGCCTGGGTGCTCACCGTCGAATCTCCGAACGGCACAGGCACCCGCGACGTGACCTTCGTGCAGGAGGGGGGCAAACTCACCGGGACCATCGCGAGTTCGATGGCGGTCGGCGAGATCGAGGGCACCATCGAAGGCAACCTGGTCCGATTCGTCGCCCTGGTCGCCATGGACACCGGCAATTTCCAGGTCGTCTACGAAGCCACCTTCGAAGACGGTCAGCTGAAGCGGGGCTCGGTCGATTTCGGGGACTACGGCGCGGGTACCTTCACCGGAGTCCGGAAGGTGTCGGGCGCGTAGGTCGCTACTTCACGGCGCCACATACCTCGCCTCGACCCACCGCCCGTCGTGGGCACTGGCGACCGCCCGCTCGATGAAGTGTACTCCCCGCGCTCCGTCCTGGACGGTGGGGAAGTCGTCGTCGAACGGGCCCGGCTCCGCCTCGCCCGAGCGTACGAGCAGCGTGCGGGCGACGTTGCGGTAGAGGTTCGCGAACGCTTCGATGAACCCCTCCGGATGACCGCCCGGGAGGCGCAGGTGGGCGTTGGCGCGAGGGGATAGCCCCTCGACGCCATCGTGGAGGATCGTTTCGACGCCGCTGGGGGCGACGAGACGGAGCCGGTCGGGCCTCTCCTGGACCCAGTCCAGGGCGCCTTCGCTGCCGTAGACCCGCAACCGCAGGTGATTGCGCTCGCCGGTGGAGATCTGCGACGCGGTGAGGAGCCCGCGAGCCCCGGAGTCGTAGTGCATGAGCACGGTGGCGTCGTCTTCCAGCGCCCGCCCCGCCACCAGCGTGGACAGGTCGGCGAAGAGGCGTGCGGGCTCGAGGCCCGTCACGTAGCCCGACAGGTTGTATGCATGCGACCCGATGTCTCCGAGCGCCGACGAAGGACCCGCCTTTTCGGGGTCGCCCCGCCACGACGCCTGCTTCTGACCCTCGGCTTCGAGCAGCGTGCGCAGCCATCCCTGGCTGTATTCCACCACGATCCTGCGAAGGTCGCCGAGGGCCCCGGCCGCCACTCGCTCACGGGCCTCCTTCACCATCGGGTATCCGGTGTAGTTGTGGGTCACGCAAAAGAGGCGGTCATGGGCGGCAGCCAGGCGGCACAGCGTCTCTGCGTCGGCCAGAGTCGTGGTCACCGGTTTGTCGCAGACGACGTGGAATCCCGCTTCGAGCGCGGCGCTCGCCACCGGGAAGTGCAGGTGGTTGGGAGTGACGACCACGACCACCTCGATCCGCTCGCCCGGGTCGAGAGCCGCCTCGCCCTGGAGCATGGCCGCCCACGACGGATAGGAACGTTTCGCAGCGAGGCCCAGCGTCGCGCCATGCGCCTGCCCGCGCCCGGGGTCGGACGAGAACGCGCCGGCCACCAGGGTCCAGGCTCCGTCCAATCGGGCGGCGCTACGGTGGACGGCCCCGATGAAGGCATCGGGCCCGCCGCCCACCATGCCGTAGCGGATCGGTCGACTCACCCGGAGCCTCCCGATCCTGGCGGAAGGCTCATCTGTCCTCGCCGATCCGGGTCACGCGATACCCACCGCGCCGACGGTCGCCCATCCACAGGGCGCCGAAGATCAGGGTCAGCACGGCGCACAACGGTGCGACATACCGAAACGAGATGCGGCCCCCGTAGTTGTCTGCCGGGCCCAGGATGGCGCCGGCGTCGGCCAAGAGCGCAGCAGGCGCTCCCGACGCCTGGATCGCGCGCAGCGCGGTGGCGGTTTCGGGAGAGGGCAGTTCGCCGGCGGCCTCGTAGCCCGACAATGCGGCCCGGGCGGCCGCGACCGCGGCCTGGTCGTCGGGTTGGATGGAGGCGTCCAGGGCGGTGGCGGCCTGTTGCAACAGGGCCGAGGTCTCGACGGCCGGAAGCCGGTCATTGGCGTAGCTGTCGGCGATCGAGCCCATGGCGGGTGCCGTCACGAGCCCCACGGTAGCCATGCCGACGGTGCCCATCAGCCCCAGGCCGAGTGCACCGCTGCGGGGCACCCGCTCCGACACGAAGCCGAGCATCGTGGGCCAGAAGTAGCAGACGCCCAGCGCAAAGACGGTGGCGGCGGCGAAGGCGGCCACCCCGGATCCGGCGTAACTCAGCCAGGTGAGGCCGAGCCCGGCGAGGATCGCAGAGGCCATGAGGATGCCGGGAGGCGACAACTGCTTGACGACGTCGCCGGCCCGGTAGCGCATGAACGCCATGAGGCCGTTGATCCAGACGAGCACCAGGATGCCCGCCATGCCCCCGGCTTCGAGCACCGCCGGCACCCACCGATTCGGTCCGAGTTCGACCGAGGCCGTCATGGCCATCGCGATCAGCATGATCCACATGAGCGGCGTGCCGAAGGCCGCCTTGAAGGTCTCGCCCACACCGACCCCCGCCTGGACCCCCTCGGTCTCGGGGAATCGTTCGGTGAGGAGCATGACGCCATAGATGGCGGTGGGGATCAGGATCAGCCCCAGCTTCAGCTGCCAGCTCGTGATCCCGACCAGGTCGAGTCCGTAGGCGGCGAGCCCCCCGATCACGACTCCGCCCGGAAACCACACATGAAACCGATTCAGCTTCACGGTCTTGTTGTCGGGAAACAGCGTGGCGACGAGAGGATTGCACGCGGCCTCCACGAGGCCGTTGCCCATCGCGATGATGAGCGCGCCCATGAACAGTCCCCAGAACCCGGTTGAGACGATCATCGTCACGACTCCCACCGCATGGCTCACGAAGGCCATTCGCAGCAGGGCCCGCATACCCATCGTGTCGCACAGTGGAGCGAACACCAGCTGAGACACTGCGAAGCCCCACAGCGCGGCGCCTCCGATCCAGCCCACCTGGGCGTTGGTGAGCACGAACTCCTGCTTCAAGGCACCCATGACGGCGCCCACCGTGGCAAAGGCCACCGAGGTGGCGATCAGCGCGATGCAGCTTCCCAGAAAGAGGCGGTTGGCGCGGATGGCGGGCGCGGGGGCGGTGGTGGAGGCCATGGGCGGTCCGGGGTAGGGGGAAATGCCGGTGGGTGCCGGCGTGTGGCGTCAGGCCAGGCCGAGGTGTCGAAGGACTTCTGGCGGCGGGGCGTCCCAGCGGGCGAGGGCGGTGTTGCCCACGTAGCCGATGTCGGCCATCCCCTCGGGCGTGGTATAAAACGCAGTCGCCGTGAGGTCGCGCACCTTGGCGAAGAAACGCGCTGCCATGCGGTGCTCGGGCGACGCGCGGCGGATCCAGCAGATGTCGTCGCAGATGGTCGCGATCTGGGGTGCGGTCAGGGTCGTGAACCGTTGTCCGGCGCCGAACCGGCGAACCGCTTCGCGCTCGAGCCAGGCCACCCCTCCGCGCACGAGCACGAGATCCCTCTTCTGGCCCTCGTAGGGGGCGCTGACCCATTCGTCGATGTAGTCCACGGCCCCGACGGTGCTCGCCGCGGGTGAGACCTCGTCGGCCGGGATGATGGCGTCGCAGAGCACGGCCAGCGTGGCGCGCTCCTCGTCGCCCAGTACCAGATCCCAGGGTCGCACGGGTGAGACGAGGTCGGGGTCCCAGGGGGTGCCGGCGGCGCGAGGGTTGCCGGGCGAGGTGGGCCGCCCGGCGGCCGACGAGGGGGTGCCCGCCCCCGAGGTCGGGGCGTCGCCCTGGGACGCATCGGGCGTGCACGATCCCGTCACCGCCGGCGCCGCTGCCGCCAGCGCCATCCACTTGAGCACGGTCCGGCGGTCGGGCCCCTGCCCGTCGTCGGTGGAGTCCGCGGCGGGAGCCATGGGCAGCGGGATCCCGCCCGAGCGGTGCGAGGTCGGGTCGGACGGACCGTTCATGCAAAGCTCCCGCGATTGAATTCCTGGATCAGGTAGTCGGCCGAGCGCCAGGCCACGGCCATGATGCTGAGGGTGGGATTCTTGTCGGCGTTGCTCACGAAGGCGCCTCCGTCGGTGACGAAGAGGTTGTCGACCTCCCACGACTGGCAGAATTGATTCAACGCCGAATCCTGCGGCGACTCGCCCATGCGCACGCCCCCGACCTCGTGGATGATCTGCCCCGGGCGAGCGATGGCGCGGGCCCCGTCGCTTTGGACCGTCGAGGTGACGCGTCCGCCCATGGCCTCGATGATCTGGGCGAAGGTGCGCTGCATGTGGCGCGCCTGGTTCAACTCGTGGTCCGACCATTTCCAGTGGAAACGGAGCGTCGGGATGCCCCATTGGTCCACGCCGTCGGGGTCGATCTCGCAGTAGCAGTCCTCGTTGGGGATCATCTCGCCGCGACCGTCGAACCACATGTACGACCCGTAGTAGCGACGCGCGGCTTCCTTGAAGCGGCGCCCGTAGGCGCCTTCGGTATCGTTCTCCATCCCCCCGAACGCACCCGGGCCGGGCAGGCCCCGCCCGCCACCGAACTCGATGTGGTATCCCCGCGCGAAGTCGAGCTGGCCCGCCTGCTGTTGGCGGTAGAGCCACCACGGCATGTACAGGTGCATGGCCGAAGCGCCATCGGTGTTGTGGGGCGGCATGTTCTCGAAGGCGGGGAACTGGCCACCCACGCCGGCGCCCACCGTGTCCATGAGGTACTTGCCCACCACGCCACTGCCGTTGGCCAGGCCATCGGGAAACCGAGGGCTGGTCGAGTTGAGGAGGATGCGGGCCGATTCGCAGGCACTGGCCGCGACGATCACCACCCGGGCGCCCACCCATTCGTCGATGCGGGTGCGCTTGTCGATGTAGTGCACCCCCGTGGCGCGGCCCCGGGCATCGACCGTCACTTCACGCACCATGGCATCGGTGCGAATCTCGAGGTTGCCCGTGGCCAGAGCCGGCGGGATCAGCACGGTGGTCGACTGGAAGTTGGCCTTGACCGAGCAGCCCCGCCCACACGGCGTGGCCCAGAGGCAGGCCGAGCGGGAGCGCATCGAGTCGGCGGTCACGCGTTGAGCGAGCTCGTTGTTCGGAAAGAGATAGGCGGGAAGCCGGTCGGCATCCTGGCGTTCCGAGAGAATGGCCAGGTGGGCCGGAATCACCGGAATGTCGAGGTCGCGACAGGCGCGCTGCGTGTAGAGTTCGGTGGCGCGCGGTGCGGGTGCCGGCTGCAGGATGCCGGGCGACGAATCGGGGGTGTTCTCCAGCCCCTCATTCGATCCGTAGACACCGATCAGCGCTTCGGTCTTGTCGTAGTAGGGCTCGAGGTCTTCGTAGGTCATGGGCCAGTCGAAGCCCAGGCCGTCGCGGGAGCGGGGCTTGAAGTCGTACGGGCCCATCCGGAGCGAGATTCGCCCCCAGTGGTTGGTGCGCCCTCCCAGCATGCGGGCGCGCCACCACATGAAGTCGGGCCCGTCGGCGGTGGCGTAGGGTTCGCCCGGCACCTGCCAGCCGCCGTCGACGGTGGCGTCATAGAACCCGAACGGCTTCTCCGGAGTGCCTCCACCCCGCAGCGGGGCGTCTTTGGGCAGCTGGAACATGGGCGTCTCGGTCACCGGATCGTAGTCGCGTCCGGCCTCGAGCATCAACACCCGCACTCCGTGGACCGCCAGGATGAAGGCCGACATGGCGCCGGCGGCCCCGGAGCCCACCACGATGACGTCGTAGTCGTCTTGTGTCTTTCTCGGCATGCGGAATTCTCGTCAGGCGGTGGAGTGACGGAGATCGTGGGGTGCGCCGACGATGTCCAGCCCCGCGAGGTAGCGATAGCTGCGTGAGACCGACTCCAGCGAGTCGTCCGGTTGATCGTGCTCGACGAAGACGTGCTCGACGCCGGCGGTGGTGCCTGCGGCGATCAGGGTGGCGAAGTCGAGCATGCCGTCGCCCACGGCCACCATGTCGCCCTGCGCGGTTCGGTCTTTGGCATGCACCGACGCGAAGCGTCCGGGGTGCGCAGCGAACCACGCGAGGGGATCCTGCCCGGCATGCGCGGCCCAGAAGAGGTCGAGTTGGATCGACACCAGTCCCGGCTCCCCGCGCTCGAGGAGAATCCCCAACCCGGTCTCTCCAGCGCCGAGGTCGGCAAATTCGAAATCGTGGTTGTGGTAGGCGAAGGCCAGACCCCGCGCCCGCGCGGCCGAGCCCACCGCGTTGAATCGGTCGGCGAGCCCTCGGTAGCCGTCGGCGGTACGAAGCTCGACCGGGGTGTAGGGGCAGACGAGCCACCGGTGCCCGAGCACTTCGGCTTCGTCGAGCGCGGCGTCGAGCCCGTCACCGAGGCGGCCGAGGTCGATATGGGTCGACGGCGCGCTCAGCCCGAGGTCACCCAGCAGGGCGGCCATCTCGCGGGCGGGCGTGCCGAAGAGCCCGGCGAATTCGACCTCGCGGTAGCCGATCGCGGCGATGCGGGCGAGGGTGTCGGACACGCTCTGGGCCATGCGATCACGCACGGTATAGAGCTGCACACCCAGCCCTGCGAGGGCCGGGAGCGGGTGGAAGGGCAAGATCCGAGGCCGGTGTGCCAGCGCCGCGCTCCACAGCGGTATCGCAGCCAGGAAGGTGCGACGCTCCATCAGTTCAACACCCTTACCTTGAGGTTGCGAAATGCCACCCAGTCGCCGTGGTCCTGCAGGCCGATGTGCCCCGAGGGGTAGGTGCCGTACTCGGGCCACTGCGCGAACTTGCTGGCGACGACCAGCGCCTGCCATTCGGGGCTGCCGAGTTGGTAGTCGGCGGTCTTCTCGCCGTTGAGCCAGTGCTCGACGTGGGTGCCCTCGACCCGCACGCGGACGTGGTTCCACTCGCCGGCGGGGCGCACGATACCGCGCGGGGCCGGGTGGATGCCGTAGTTGGCCCCTGCCGAGGTCAGGGGGTTCCGGCCGTCGACATGCACCGCGTCGTCGAGCACCTGCACCTCGGGGGCACCTTCGAAGATGCGACCCGACTCCTCGCGGGCGCGAATGAAGACCCCGCTGTTGCCACCCTCGCGCACCATCCAGTCGAGCGACAGCTCGAAGTCGGTGAAGGTCTCACGGGTGATGATGTCGCCCCCGCCTCCCGTTCGCACGAGCGAGCCGTCGACCGCCTGCCAGCCGTCGTGGAGGTCGTCTTGCCCGTAGGTGCGCCAGGCATCGGTCGACGTGCCGTCGAAGAGCAGCTGCCAGCCTGCGGCGCGCTCGGCCTCCGTGAGCGTGTTGGGGGGTTGTTGGGCGGAGGTGTCGGTGGGGGTCTCAGCAGGTGGGTCCATCGCCTCTGCGTCGGCGCTCCCGCAGGCCAGGAGGAGTGGGGTCGCGAGGAGCGCGAGCACCCAGCCGGTGCGGGGAATCATGCGACCTCCCATCCCGGGCGGAAGGTGCGGGTCAGGAAACGATTGGCGTCCACAGCATCGAGCACGCGCATGGCTCCTCCGTCGTAGGTGATCTTCCTGCCCTGCCCGGCTCGAAGCGCCACGAGTCCCAGCAGCATCGTCTCGGTGAGTGGAGCGGCGTATTCGAACGGACTCGAGGCCGCTTCGAGTCCCTTGCAGGCCCGCACCCAGTTCATCTCGTGACTGCCCTCGATGCGCGGGTAGGTGGGAGCGACGAGATCGGCTTCGGCCTGGAGATAGTCCGGGAACAGACGCGGATTCCGACCGTAGGTCTCGTGCAGCAGAATACCTCGCTCACCCACGAAGATCACGCCGCCCTCGCGCTCCAGAACCACGTCGGCCGGGAGTGGGTCGGGTCGTCGGGGCATCAATCCACCGTCGTACCAGTGCATCGCCACGGGCGGTTGCATGCCTCGCCGCCCAAAGGTGTAGTGCACCTTCATCGCCATGGGATAGGTGGCCGGGTCATCGCTTCCGCCGCCCCATGGCGTCGACGTGGCCTCGATGGTTTCGGGGTACCCCAGCCCCAGCGCCCAGTAGGGGTGGTCGATCAGGTGTGCGCCCATGTCGCCCAGCGCTCCGACCCCGAAGGGGGCCCATCCGCGCCAGTGAAAGGGGTGGAAGATCGGATGATAGGCCATGTCCGACGCCTCGGGTCCTCTCCAGAGTTCCCAGTCGAGGCTCGGCGGGGGCGAGTAGTCGCCGCCGATGGCCTCGGCGAGCCGTGTCGCCACGTCGCCCGGCCACCAGGAAAGCTGCTGATCGGCAGTCCGCTGCGCCGGAGGGTAGATGGGGTGCGGCAGCCCCTGCGGCCAGATGGGGCGATTGGTCCAGACATGCACCTCGCGCACGGGTCCCAGCACCCCCGCCTGCACCCACTCGTTGATCCGGCGGGCGTTGTCGCTCGAGTGCCCCTGGTTGCCCATCTGCGTCACCAGCCCGGTCTCGCGCGCCAGGCGCCCCAGCACGCGACACTCGGAGACCGACCAGGCCAGCGGCTTTTGTACGTACACGTGCTTGCCCGCCCTCATGGCCGCTGCCGCGATCACCGCATGCGTGTGGTCGGGTGTGGCGATCAGGATCGCGTCGAGGTCGCTCCCCTCGGCCAGCATCTCCCGAAAATCCTGATAGTGGCGGGCCGCCGCAAATTGCTCCCGCCAGCGGACCCCCTTCTCACGCGGTTTGCCTTCTCCGTCGACCGCGCGTTCGTCGGCCTTCTTCGACACCAGCGCCAGGTCGACATCGCAGACCGCGGCGATGTGCTCGGAGCCCAGTTCCTGCGCGTTCTCGGCACCCATCCCGCCGGCACCCACGATTCCGACGTTGAGCATGTCGCTGGGAGCCGTGTAGCCGGGTCCACCGAGTACGTGCCGGGGCACGATCATCGCCCCCAGCGCCAACCGCGATCCTCCCGACACGAAATCCCGTCGAGAGAGAGAAGTGTCCGACACTGGGGTGACCTCCGCAGCGGGGGGAAACCGTGGGCCGCACCTTCTGGGAGGCGGCTCCGAGGTCAGGATCATGGGATGCGCGACGCGCTCGCACAAATCGGTGAGCCATCGTCGCTGGCCGGAGATCACTCGATCGCAACGGCGTACCCCCCCCGGCGTACGCCGAGAGGTCAGGGTTGAGGCCGACCTGGAGCCGATAGCTCGGAACCGTCGTCACCTCGCGGTTGAGTTGATCGTTCAATCCGTCGAGCAAATCCGGGTTCGTCATTGGGTAGCCGCCCGGGAATGGGTGGACACGATTCATGGACGAAGGTTGGTCCATCTCACGGCCACGCCTGAATCTGGTGGCCAGCCCGGTCAGGAGGCTGCAGGGGAATCGCGGATCGTGGTGTGGGGAGAACCGGACACACTGCTTCTGCCGGACTCGGGATGTCGTTCCCTCGTCGGGTACGCAGAGGGCAGCGGTCGAGGCCTGATTCGGGTAGAGTCCGGTTCGCCACGGACTGAGCCGCGTAGCCGTCGACCGTTGCAGGACCGAGCCCCGCGAGACCCTTGGTCTGGTTGACTGCAGGGTTCGGCAGATTCCTCGCCCTCGAGCAGTTTCTGCACGCTCACCATTGCAGTCATCCGTTGCCTGAAGGGCGAGAACCTGCGACGCACCTGATCTTGCCGAGACCGGGTCGCAGACTGAGATCGGGCGCCTGCTGCTGGCCTCGCCCGAGCAACCCTCGCCGGTCAATGGGGCAAACTGCTCGCCTCAGGTTGATAGACTCCCGAGGGACCCGGCGTGGCTCGTCAGAGCTTTCCGTGCCGGACGATGGCGATCATGAGCAAGAAGGAGAGGAACAGCGAGACCACGAAGCCGCCGAGGCCGAGCAGGGAGATTCCCCGCCAGAGTGGTGGGATCTCTGCCGCTGCCACGATCGCCGAGCCCACCAGCGACGATCCCAGGACGAACGCAAGCGCCAATCGGTTGCCGATGGCGGAGCTGACCCTGAGCACCTTGGGAAGGTGCTCCTGCTGCAATTGAATACGGAGCTGCCCCGAACGTGCCTGTTCGGAGAGTTCCCGCAGCGCATCGGGGGCGTCGCGCAATGCATGCGCCAACTCTCGTCCCGTGCCGGCAAGGTCCTTGGCGATGCGAGTGGGCCGAAAGCGATCCATGAAGATGCGCCGTACATAGGGAGACGCTTCCTGGACGAGATCGAAGTCGGGGTCGAGTGCCACCGCGAGTGATTCGATTGCCGAGATGGCCTTGAGCATCAGGTACAGATCCGGAGGGAGTCGCAGCCGGTGACGCACCAGGGCCTGCAGGATCTCCCCCAGGATTTGATTGAGGTTGAGCGATGCCAGCGGGCGCCCCAGATACGCATCCATGAACTGGGCGACATCCCGCTCCAGAGCGTTCACGTCAGCGGGCCGATCCTGGATGGTGAGCCGGAGGACGCTGCGGGCAACGCGCGGCGGATTGTCGTCCACGATGTGGTAGATCAACTCGACAAACTCGTCGCGGACCTTCTGACTCAGGCGGCCCATCATGCCAAAGTCAATGAAGGAAATCACGTCGTCGGGCAGAACGAAGATGTTGCCCGGGTGCGGGTCGGCATGGAAGAAACCGGTCACCAACGCCTGTTCCAACACGAGCCGAAACCCCTGGGCCGCGACCCGCTTCCGGTCAGCACCGATCCGCTCGAGGGCCTCGAAGTTCGATACCTTGACCCCCTCCACGAAGTCCATGGTCAGGATCCGGGAAGTACTCGCCTCGCGATAGACGGCAGGCACGAAGATCGTCGGGTCGTCCGCGAATTGCTGTGCGAAGCGTTCCTGATGGGAGGCTTCCAGCTCATAGTCGAGTTCTCGCTCCAGCGTGGCGGCGAACTCCTTGATGATTCGAGTCGGTTGGTGCACGTCCCAGCCGGAGATGTGGCGTTCCAACAGCTCCGCTACCTGCGTCATGAGGTCGAGGTCGGCATCGATGGTTGATCGAATGGCAGGGCGTTGCACCTTGACCGCCACCGGCCGCGAGGCCCAGGTCGCCCGATGCACTTGTCCCAGAGAAGCAGACGCCAGTGGCTCGGGATCGAACTCGTCGAACACCTCTTCGAGGGGCGCGCCGAATTCGTGCAGGATCGTCGAGCGTACCTCATCGAATCCAACCGGCGAAACATCGTCCTGCAGCTTGACCAACTCGGCCATGAGGTCAGGACCGACGATGTCCGGCCGAGTCGACAAGATCTGACCCAGTTTCACATAGGTGGGACCCAGTTCTTCGAGCACCCTGCGCACTCGCTCGGCACGGTTCTGACGTCCGGCGGTCTCCCCCAGAGCGGGCAGCTCCGCCTTGGAGTGGCGCCGCCCGGACCGTACCGCAGCGACGATGTCCTCGAAGCCGTACTTGACCAGGATTCCCAGCACATCGCTCAGGCGGCGCGTTTGTCGGACTGCGCGTCCCAGGACCGCCGGGTCGGGAAGTGTCACCTTGAAACCGGGGTCCACTTCGTTGGTCAGATCACTCATGGCGATTGAACCCGGAATGACGGAAGGGCGGTCTATCGACTCCCGACGATACCATGAGTCGGAGGCGGCCGCGACCGTGTTCCCATCGCATTCAGCGGCTCGCCTACAGCACCTCCACCCGCCACACGCCCACCTTCACCCCACCGCTGCCCACCACCGCGATTCCTTCCGCCCGGCGATCGACCTGCCTGGCCAACGAAGCGTCGGGAGTGACCAGCGCGAGCGTCCAGCCGGCGAAGCGGGTGCGAGCGACCTGCCCGAGGCGGGCGTATAGGTCACGCAGGGCACGCGCGTCGCCCACGCGACGCCCCCAGGGCGGGTTGGCGATCAGGAGCCCCGGGCCTTCCTGCTCGGGTGCCTGCACGGCCGAGATCGCGGTGCAGGCGAAGTGCGTGGCGTCGCCCACTCCGGCGCGTTCGGCATTGGCCCGAGCGTCGTCGACGACACCTGCGTCGCGGTCGGATCCGGACAGGAGCGATGGCGCGGGCCTGGACCCAAGCAGTGCCTCGGCCCTGAGCCTTCGCCAGAGGTCGAGGTCCGTACTCGGCCAGTCCTGAAAGGCGAAGGTTCGATTCCCACCGGGTGCTCGGCCACACGCCCGCAACGCCGCCTCGATGACGAAGGTGCCGGAGCCGCAGAGCGGATCGACCAGCGGACCCTCAGGAGTCCATCCCACCAGGCGTAAGACGCCGGCCGCCAGCGTCTCCCGCAGGGGAGCCCGGCCGGTCGCCAGGCGGTAGCCGCGCCGATGCAGGTGCTCACCCGAGCTGTCGGCTCGCACCAGGACCTGGTCGCGCATGACACGCACCACGAACCGCTGCGCGGCGCGGGTCGGGGCGTCGACCCTGTCGTCAGGTGACGCGTCGGCATCGAACGCACCGGCATCGGACACGTCGGCATCGGAGGCGTCGTCGTCCGACGACCCAGCGTCGGCGGCCGCGCAGAGCTGCAGGCCCGGAACCGCGGCTGCGGCCGCATTGAAGAGCCGTTCGGCGACGGCGCCGGTGTGGTAGAGCCGCGACTTTCGACTGGTGACCCGAAAGGTCACCCGGGCCCCGGGCTGGAGAAACGCCGTCCAGGGCAGGTCGGCGGCCTTGCGCTGCAGTTCGCCGAGGGCCGTGGCCCTGAAGCCCCCGACGGCCACCAACACCTTCGAGGCGACACCGAGGCGGAGGTTGAGCCGTGCGACGGTGGCCAGATCTCCGCGCAGGGTCGCCCCTCCGACCTCGAGGTTCGGTTCGAGCCCGAGTTCCGTCAGCTCTTCCAGCAGGGCGGGCTCGAGGCCCGGGGCCACCTGGACGAAGAGATCCAGAACGTCAGTCCTTGTCGTCGTCGAGTCCGCCCAACACCAGGGTCACGAGAGAGACGATGAGGCTCCCGAAGAACGCGGCTCCCAGTCCCGACACGCTCAAGCCACTGACGAGACGTGCTGTGACGAGCAGCATCGCCGCATTCACCACCAGGGCGAACAGGCCCAGCGTGAGGATGATGAATGGAATCGAGACGATCATGAGGATCGGCTTGAGGATCGCGTTGACGAGCCCGAAGACGAACGCGACGAGCACGACCTGACCGACGTCGTTCGACAAGGTGATGCCGTTGACGAAGGTGGCCGCCACCCAGAGGGCCAGGGCGTTGACGACGATACGGATGATGAGGTTTCGCATGTCTGGAAGTATGCAGCGTGGGACCGGTTCGGTCGAGGGCCCTGACCCGGCCCGCTACTCCAGCAGGTCGATCCCCAGCACCCTTGGCTCGGGAAGCGCGGCGCCGGTGACCGACCGGGTGCCGTGCCGGTAGACCCCCCACCCGGTCACCCCGAAGACCACCCCCGTGAGGACCGCGTAGAGCGGCGGCCAGAGGGCGGCTGCCCGGAAGCCGGCCGGAATCGAGCCCATCGGCAGCCCCTCTGCTGCGAGCACACCGAAGCTGAGGCCCGCCAGGGCAAGACCGACGGCCGCCGCAAGGAGAGCCGTCACGCGCGCAGCGGTGGTGGGCCGGGCGACGGCCAACACCGCGAGGACGAGGGTGCCCGCTACCGGTGCCGTCAACGCCCCTGGAATACGACCGGCCACCACGACGCGCCACACCGGATCCAACCAGAGCGGTGGGGCCGAGACGACCGCCAGTTCGAGCAGGGGTGCGCCGAACAGCAGCAGTGCCGTCAGGCGCACCGGTGCGACCAGCCGCCCCACCACCTCGCGGTAGGAAAGGCCGGTCTCCGTGGGCACTCCGCTCATGGGGCGTAGTGCGTGTGGAAAGAGCGCTCCACCCCTCACGCGGAGCGCACTCGGCGAACGCGCCCAACTGGGAGGGGGGCGTCCGGGCTCGTGATCGGGTCTCGATTCGTCGAAGCGGTCCAGAGGGGGGGCTCCGCAGGGGGCGAGAGGAAGAGACGGGGGACTTCAGCTTGGAGCAACGCCCGTACCAGAGTCATGGAGGCGCGGTGCCACGGCGCAAATCGCTACAGATCGCGCAGTTGGGCGATTGTCGCAAAATGCCCCCGCGTGCCCGGCGGAAGCATTCGTTGCACGGCTGACGACGGAGTGTTGCGTGTCTGCAGCGACTCGGACCGAGGAGACGAGGGCCCGATCCGCGCCCGCTTCGGGGGGGGCGGTGGCGCCGAGGAGGGTGTCGCAATACCGTGAGACAGAGCGTGCGACCACGATACCGAACCGAGTCCTCACGAAGATGATGCCTTCCTTCTCGAACCCCCTGTGCCGATTGTTCCCCGACTCCCGCAACTCGCTTCAAGAGGGGCTCCCGCGCGAGCCCGCTCGTACCAGCCCCCACCCGGCCTCGGGAATCAGACGATGAATCGACCCACGGTGCGGCTGCCCATGTCTGCTGCGGATCAGGAGCTCGTGGTTCGTTGGAAAGACGAAGAGGCACCCCTGCTGCCGCTGCTACACGCCTTCCACGATCGCGATGGGTACCTGTCGGACACGGCGTTGCGGGCGGTTGCGGAAGGTCTGCGGATGCCGCTGGCCGACCTCTATGGCACCGTCTCGTTCTACCATCACTTCTCCTGTGAGCCGGGAGGGCTCGCGGCCCCCCGTGTGTGCACCGGCCCGATCTGTCGCCTGAAGGGGGCCGACGCCGTACTCGAGGAGCTCGAGGGCGCGGTACCCATGCCATGCAGCGGGCGCTGCGACGATCCCATACCGGTGCTGCGGGGACACGATACCCTGGTCGCCGACGGGTCCGGCGCTCTCGACTCGCGCCCGGCGCCACTCCCACCGCCCGCCACCGACCCGGCCCGCGAATGCGTCTTCCGCCACATTCGTGAAGCGGGTCAGGCCACCCTCGCCGGCTACCGAGCGAGGGGCGGCTACGATGCGTTCGAGCAGGCCCTGCGAGAGGGGACTCCAGACCAGGTGCTCGACCGGCTCGACGCCAGCGGGCTCACGGGACGCGGGGGAGCGGGATTCCCCACGGGTCGCAAGTGGAGAGCGGTGCGGGACGCGACGGGTGGCCCGAAGACGGTGGTGTGCAACGCCGACGAGGGCGAGCCGGGGTGTTTCAAGGACCGGGTGCTCCTGGACCTCGATCCGCACGCGGTCATCGAGGGCCTGCTACTGGCCGCCTGGGCAACGGGCGCCACGCGGGGCTTCGTCTATCTGCGCTACGAGTATCCCGAGACCGCTCGGGTGCTGCAGACCGCGCTCGACGAGATTCGCCAGGCGGGGCTGATGGGCGAAGGCATTCTCGGTACCGACGTCTCGATCCAGCTCCATTTGCGGCGCGGTGCCGGCGCCTACATCTGCGGCGAGGAGACGTCGCTGTTGAATTCGCTCGAGGGCACGCATCCGTTTCCCCGCAACCGCCCACCGTACCCTGTGACGCACGGCTATCGGTCGACACCGACCGTGGTCAACAATGTCGAGACGCTCGCGTCGGTGCCTCCGATCCTGCGGGAGGGTCCGGACTGGTACCGCGGTCTCGGCCTCGGAGACCACGCCGGCACCAAGGTGATCTCGCTGTCGGGCGATGTTCGACGTCCCGGCAACTACGAGGTGCCCCTGGGCCTGCCCCTGCGCACCTTGATCGATGAATGGGCCGGGGGCGTGCCGGCCGGTCGGTCCGTCCAGGCCGTCACCATGGCAGGGCTCTCGGGGGGGTTCCTGGCGGGCGCCGACCTCGACGTCACGCTCGATGAGCCGTCGATCCGCTCCAGGCGATCGTTTCTCGGGGCCGGGGGCATCATGGTCTTCGACGACAGGCGCGACATGATCGAGGTGGCTTACGATGCCATGACCTTCTTTGCCCACGAATCGTGTGGCAAATGCTTTCCGTGCAGGATCGGGACGAAGCGGCTGACCGAGCGACTGTCCGGATCGGGTCCCGACGAACTCGACGCATGGCTCGACGAGCTCGCCGATCTCCATGCCACCATGAAGGCGACGTCGGCCTGCGGGCTGGGACAGGCCGCCCCCCTGATCTCGGAGAGTCTGGTACGGTATTTTCCGGATCGGGTACGGCGGCACGTCGAGGGTTAGTTCGCGAGGTCAACGCTGGACCGTGTCGCCGTGTCGTTGAAGAGTGCAGATACCACGCGCGGCCAGGTGGTGTGGCGGCCGTTGCGTGTCGGGTTCGGCATCAACTCTCGGTTCGATTCGATATGACTTCTTCGTTCGTGTACGCCCGCGCCGTGATGGCGCTCGGTCTGGGCCTGGCATCAAGCCTTCCCATTGCGGCTCAGAGACCCGACTCCGTGCCACCGCGAGACACCTCCGTCTTTCGCGTCGAGGGGATTCGCGTCCAGGCGATCCGACCCGTGACCACGGTAGGGGGAGCCAGTGCCGTCGAAATCACCCTCGACTCGATGGCCCTTCCTGTAGCGCCCACCACCGAAGAACTTCTTCGGGCGCTCCCCATGGTCCACGTGCGAACCAACTCGCGTGGCGAGGCCGAGGTGACCGTGCGGGGCTCGGAATCCCGACAGGTGGCTGTACTTCTCGACGGCGTTCCACTCACGCTGGGATGGGACGCGCGAACCGACGTGTCGGTGTTGCCGGCGGGTGCGGTCTCCGAGGTCACGGTGATTCGTGGATTGTCGTCGATATTGCATGGGCCGAATGTGCTCGGCGGCGTGGTGGAGATGCACATCGGCCGCAGTCCGACCTCCCTCGCTCGTCGGTCGCTCTCGTTCACGATGGGGGGTGACGATCAGGGCGGCTACGGGGTGACGGCCATCGGCGAGCACCCGTTCGAGACCTCCGGGGGTCACGGAGCCTTTCGCGTGGGCGCAGGCTTTCGGGACAGCCCCGGGGTGCCTCTTCCCGGAGGCGTCTCCGAGCCCATCGCCACCGGCAATGATCTGCGCCTCAACACCGACTCCAGAAACCTCAACGGATTCTTTTCGGCGCGGTATACGAGCAATCGGGGGGCCTGGGCGAGTCTGTCGACCGCGGCCTTCGATGCCGAGAGGGGCATCGCCGGTGAGCTCGGGACCGACGACCCGCGCCTCTGGCGCTATCCCCAGGTGTCTCGTACGGTCGTCGCCGCATCGGGGGGCAGTGGCTTCCACGATACGCCGTGGGGGCGTGGCGATGTCGAGATGAGCGTGGGGGTCGACGCGGGCACGACGGTGATCGACAGCTACACGACCCGCAGCTACGACGAGATCGACGGCAGCGAAGAGGGCATCGATCGTACCGTCACCCTCCGTCTGCTGGGCGACCACACCCTGGGATCGCGCGGCGACTTCAGGACCTCCTTCACCCTTGCCGACATCCGGCATGAAGCGATCGAAGACGGGGTGTCGACCGACTACGCCCAGCGGCTGGTCAGTCTTGCGGGTGAGACGCTCTGGCGGCTGCTCGAAGCCCCCCTGGGGCCGCTCGATGGCCTCCGGCTCAGTGTGGGAGGTGCATGGGATCGCGGTTCGACGCCCGAGACCGGGGGGCGTGAATCGCTGGGGACCATCGACGACTGGGGTGGGCGGATCGGCCTGTCGGGGCTGTTCGACAACGGCGGCACACTCGTCCACGCCTCACTCAGTCGGCGCGGGCGGTTTCCCTCGCTCCGCGAAAGCTACTCCGAGGCGCTGAAACGGTTCGTCCCCAACCCCGATCTCGCGCCTGAGCGTCTCCTGGCCTTCGAGACAGGGATCACCACGAGGATCGGCCAGGGCGAACTCCAGGTCGTCGGCTTCCGCCACGAACTCGACGGGGCGATCCGGCGGATCACCCTGGAGGGCGGCAAGCGGATGCGGATCAACTCCGACGAACTGCGCAGCACCGGGATCGAGCTGTTCGCCTCACAGACCTGGGGGCGCGTCGGCGCTGGCGGTGAGTTCACCCTTCAGAGCGTCGACCTGATCGACAGCGGGGCGTCGGCGTCGACATACCCGGAGAACACGCCCGAGCGGGCAGGAAGCGCCTATCTGCGATTCCCCCTGGTGGCCGGCATCGATGCGACGGCCGCGGTGGAGTACACCGGCGCCCAGTTTTGTCAGGATCCCGGTTCCGGAGCCGATGTCGAGCTCGACGGCGGCTCCTGGCTCAACGCCTCCCTGTCGCGGATATTCAGGGCGACGACCGGGCGCGCCTCGGGCCGGCAGATCGAAGCCCGTGTCTCGGCCACCAACCTGGGTGATACCGCGCTGTACGATCAGTGTGGTCTTCCGCGCCCGGGGCGCTCGCTGCAGTTCCAGCTCCGCGTATTCTAGAGCGCGGGCGGTACCTCCGGCTGCACGAAGAGCTGCTTCTGCTCGCTCTTCACGACCAGAAGGGGACGCTGGCCTTCGCGAAGATGATCCACCTTGGACTGGCCGGGGCGGTGCTGGCCGAGCTGTTTCTGGAGCGACGTCTCGCCCTGGTCGATGAAGGCACGCGGCGCACGCGTGGGCTGGTCGGCGTCGTCGACGAGGCGCGTTTCGGGGATCCCGTGCTCGATGCGGCACTGACACGGCTGGCACGCGCAAGGCGCCGAGGCAATGCACGCAGGGTCGTGGGGAGCATCGGTCGGATTCCGAAGCTTCGTCATCTGGTGGCGACCCAGCTCTGCCGAAGGGGAATCCTGAGGGGAACCGAGGAACAGGTCGTGTTCTTCTTCCACCGCAGGGTCTATCCGACGGTCGATCCTGCCCCTGAACGTGCGTTGGTGGCGCGGGTGCGCAGCGCCCTCGACGATGCGAGCGCGGTGGTCGACGATCGGACGGCGATCCTGATCGGTTTGGCCGAGGCGACCGGGGCCTTGCGAGCGATCTACGACCGCAAGCAGGTCAGGGCGCTCAAGCCCCGGCTCGAGGTGCTGCGGACGACCGAGGCCGACAACCCGGCGGCCCGTGAGGGGGTCGAGGCTGCGCGGGCGGCCATCGCCGCCACCTCGGCGGCCATCGTGGCGGCGGCGGGCTGAGCGCTGAGGGGGAGGCGGATCAGAGGCGGCTCGCGGCGTCGACCAATTCGTCGATCGCGGGCGTCTTGATGGCGTAGTTGAAGCCAGGAGCGATGCAGTAGGCGCCATACCGTCCCTGCTTGTCGAGGGCGATGAAGCCCACCTGGATGTCGCGCCAGTCGGGGTTCTTCTCGATCACCCGCTCCACCGCGAGACGACAGGCTTCGTCGGGGGCGTGGCCCTGGCGCATGAGTTCCACCACCAGAAAGCATCCCACGGCGCGGATCACGGCCTCGCCCCATCCCGTGGCCGTGGCCCCACCCACCGCGTTGTCGACGTAGAGGCCCGCGCCGATGATGGGTGAGTCTCCCACACGCCCATGATACTTGTAGGCTGCGCCGCTCGTCGTGCACGCACCCGCGAGGTTGCCGTCCTGGTCGAGGGTGAGCATCCCGATGGTGTCGTGGTTCTCGCTGTTGATCGGGGGAGGGGCCGTGCGTCCGTTGTCGGCGAGCCATCGACGCCAGTTCGCCTCGGCCTCGGGGGTGAGCAGATTCTGGCGTTCGAACCCCTGAGCCACCGCAAAGTCGAGCGCGCCCTGGCCGACGAGCATGACATGCGGGGTTTCTTCCATGACGCGCCGCGCCACCGAGATGGGATGCAAGATCTCCTGCAGGAACGCGACCGAGCCACACCGGCCCGCCTCGTCCATGATGCAGGCGTCGAGCGTCACGCGCCCGTCGCGGTCGGGCGCGCCACCGTATCCGACCGAGGTGATGGCGGGGTCGGCCTCGGGAACCCGTACCCCGGCTTCGACGGCGTCCACCGCGCGTCCTCCGCTCTCCAGGATCGGCCATGCGGCGCGGTTGGCGTCGAGACCGTGGGCCCAGGTGGAGAGCGCCACCGGGCGGATCGCCGGCCCGGAGGGGGACGATGTGCGGGCATCGCCCTCTGCCGAAGCCGAGGACTCGTCCGCTGCGCATCCGGCGAGCAGGGGTAGCCCCGCGGCGGCGCCCAGCGCGGTGGTCTTCAAGAAGGTGCGACGGTCGGCCATCGAAGGGCTCCGGTACGATGAGGGTGGCGGGCAGCGCGACTGAACCGAGGCTATCGCGCCTCCCGGAGGCGGGGCAAGCCGGGCAGCTCGCCCGGGTCCGCGAGCGCCCGGCTGGGGGCGAGGCGTCAGTCGCCCCCGCCGGCCGGGACCCCGACCCGGACGAGCGGTCCCCCGCGCCGCCCGACTTCAGCGTCCAGTTTCATCAGCGGTTCACCCAGCAGGGCGTCGAAGTCCCGCTTCAACGTGGCCCAGATGGCGTCCAGCTCTCGTTGGCGCTGGAGGGCGCCGGCGGTAGGGCGTCCCTCGGTCGAGCCGGGGCCGTAGCCCCCCCCTCCGTTGAGGGAGCCGAGCAGCGCACCATACTGCCGATCGAGCCCCGTCGTCCGCCGCCCGGTGGGCAATCCGTCGAGGTCTCGTGAGGTAAGCTCGCTCGCGAGTGCGTCGAGCGCGGTGGCAAAGGCGTTGGCGAGCTGGGGAACCTCACCCGCGTCGCGGCCCGGCTCGTCGACCCACGCCCGCAAGCTGTCCAGCCGGGTCTTCAGCGAGCGCGTGGTGGCGACCGCCTCGCGCACGGCTGCTGCGGCGTCAGACACCTCCATCGAGACCCGGAACTGCTCGTCGTAGTCGGCCTGCGTGATGTTCGGGTCGCGGGGATCGACGGTCACCCGCAGTCGCGTCTCGCTCTGACCGCCGTCCCAGCTCAAGCGCACCGCGTAGTCACCGGGGGGCGCCTTCACCCCCGAGCCGTCGTAGCGCAGGCTCCAGTCGACGCGATGAAAGCCCGGTGTCGTGGGCAGATCGCGCCCCCTCTGGCCTGGCTCCCAGACGACGACCTCGCGGCCCTGCGCGTCGTGGATGTCCAGCCGCAGTCCCGGCAACTCCCGCTCGAGCACATAGGCCACGAGCGCTCCGTCGGGGAGTGCGTCCGGCACGATGAGGTCGACCTCCTGGAGCGGAGGTGCGCTCGCGCCCCGAGCGGCAGGTCGGGGAGTGAAGAGGCGAGCGCCGTCGACCACGGGGTCGTCGGCGAGTTCACGCAGCGGGGTGAGGTCGTCGAGTACCCAGAACGATCGGCCCTGGGTGGCCACCACCAGGTCGCCCCGATGCACCTTCAGGTCAGTGACGGGAGTCGCGGGCAGATTCATGCGGAGCGGCTGCCAGCGAGCCCCGTCATCGAACGAGACGAAGATCCCGAACTCGGTCCCGGCGTACAGGAGTCCCCTATGTTCAGGGTCTTCGCGGATCACGCGCGTGAAGTGGTCTGCCGGGATGCCGTTGTCACCGGTGGTGAGCAGGGTCCAATGCGCGCCGAAGTCGTCGGTGCGCCAGAGGTAGGGGCGGCGATCGTCGAGGCGATACCGCTGCACCGCAAGGAATGCGCGGCCCGCTGCGTGCGACGACACCTCGATGCGATTGACCGTGGCGCGGTGGGGCAGGTCGGGTGGGGTGACGTCGGTCCATGTCGCGCCGTCGTCGCGGGTCAACTGGACTCGCCCGTCGTCGGTCCCGGCCCAGATGGTGCCCGGGTCGTGGGGCGACACGGTGAGGGCGAAAACGGTGCCGAACACCTCCACGCCGGTGTTGTCTGCGTGGATGGGTCCGCCCGGAAAACCCTGGGTCTCGGGGTCGTTGTGCGTGAGGTCGGGCGAGATGGTCTGCCAGGTGAGGCCCCCGTCGCGCGTCCGATGAATGAACTGTGATGCGTGGTAGACCGTCTGGGGGTCGTGGGGTGAGACGACGATGGGCGCGACCCACTGAAAGCGGTTCTCCAGTTCGGCCGGCGCTGCTCCGGTGGCGGCAGGGGAGAGGTTCAGGTTGCGGCGTGTGTCGGTGGAGCGCTCCATGCGGTTGATCACGCCTCCGTAGCAACCACCCCAGATCACGTCCGGATGGTCGGGGTGGAGGGCCACCGGTCCCGTCTCGCATCCGGCGGCGTAGTTCCAGGCTTCCTGGGGACGCAACTGGTTGCGCTCCCGCCGCGACAGCACGCTGATGGCGGTGTTGTCCTGCTGGGATCCGTAGATGCGATAGGGCCACTGGTTGTCGACCACCACGTCGTAGAACTCGGCGGTGGGCTGGTTGTACATGGTCGAGAAGGTGCGTCCGTGATTGAGCGTCACCACCGCGCCGCCGTCGTCGCCCACCACGAAGAGGTCGGGATCGTCGGGGTTGATCCACAGATCGTGCACGTCGCCGTGGGGCACCGGGATCAGGGTGAAGGTCTCGCCGCCGTCGGTGGAGCGGTACAGCCGTGTGTTGAGCACATAGACGGTGTTCTCGTCGCGAGGGTCGGCCACCACGTGGTGGTAGTAGAAGGCCCGCCCGGCGAGGTTGTCGGCGCCGTTGAGAAAGGTCCACGTCTGACCGCCGTCGTCGGAGCGCCACAGCCCGTTGCCGGGCTCGGCTTCGATCATGGCCCAGACCCGGCGTGGGTTGGCCGGCGACAGCGCCAATCCCACCTTGCCGACCATGCCCTGGGGCAGTCCGCCCCCCAGCTTCGTCCAGTTCTCGCCGCCGTCCGTGGTCTTGTAGACGCCCCCCTCGGTGCTCCCCGAGATGAGGGTCCACGGCTTGCGCTCACCCCGCCACATACCGGCGTAGATCTCCTGGGGATCATCCGGGTTCATGGCGAGCGAGACGGCCCCGGTGCTGTCGCTCAGGAACAGCACGTTTTCCCATGTGTCGCCCCCGTCGCGCGAACGGTAGACACCGCGTTCGGGGTTCTTGCCGAAGGGACTTCCGAGGGCCGCCGCGTAGACGAGGTCGGGGTCGTCGGGGTGGACGATCATCTCGCCGAACGCGCCGGTGTCGGCCAGCCCGATGAAGCTCCAGCTATCGCCTCCGTCGGCGCTCTTCCAGGCGCCCCGTCCCACACTGATGTTGCCGCGAATACACGCCGATCCCGTCCCGACATAGATCATGTCGGGGTTCGCCTCGGCTACGACGATGGCCCCGACCGCTCCGGCCGTGAGGAAGTCGTCGGCGATGGCGTCCCAGTGATGCCCTGCGTCGTCGGTGCGCCACACACCCCCGCCGGTGGAGCCCTGCAGAAAGGTGTGCGGGCGCCCCGGGATGCCCGTCACGGCGGTGACCCTGCCCCCGCGAAAGGGACCCACCATGCGGTAGCGCATGCCCTGGTAGAGGGCGGGATCGACGGCTGGAGGGGCGGTCGGCGGGGTGTTTGGTGTTGCGGCCGGTGTGGGGGCCGGCGTGGCGGTCGGTGTGGCGGTCGGTGTGGCGGTCGGTATGGCGGCCGGCGTGGCGGTCGGTGTTGCGGTCGGTGTTGCGGTCGGTGTTGCGGTCGGTGTGGCCGCCGGTGTTGCGACCGGCGGGCGGGTCACCGCTTGTGCGGTGACGGGGGGCGGGAGGAGGACGAGGACGAGGGCGCCGCAGGTGAGGAGAGCGGCGAGGGGCGGGGCAGGGCGCATCGGCGACATCGTGGGCCAGGGGACGGAGCGAATGAAACGCACCGCACCCGACGGGCGACGGCGCACCACCGCCCACGGTAGGAATCGCCGTGGTGGCTGACAAGGTGGCCGACCCGCCTCTCTGGTCGGTCTCAGCCTGCAGCGATCAGGAAGACCTTGTCGACCACATGTACCACCCCGTTGGTGGCGATCACCGACCCGAGGATCCTGGCCCCGTTCACATAGGTTCCGTCATCTCTCACCTCGACGGCGACGTGGTGGCCCGTGGCCTGATATACCGAATCACCGTCTTTCAACATCTCGATGGTGTATTTCCCGGGCGCGGCGTGCGAGGTGACGATCTGGGCAAGCTTCGCTTTGTTCTCGGGCTTGAGCAGGTCTTCGACCGTGCCCGCAGGAAGTGCGTCGAAGGCGGCGTTGGTCGGCGCGAACACGGTGAGGGGGCCGGCATTCACGAGCACGTTTTCGAGCCCTGCAGCCTGCACTGCCGCGACCAGGGTGGTGTGGTCGGTCGAACCCATGGCCACCCGCAGGATGTTGGGTGCCGAGTGGTCGTCGACGACACCGGCCTGGCCGCGGTTCGAGGGAGCGTCGGACAGCGCACCAGCCGTGGTGGTTTCAGGGGGGGCGTCGGCCGGCGTACAGGCGGCGAGCAGAAGGAGCAGTGTCGCAACGGATGACGTGGGACGGATTCGGGTGGGTGTCGACATCGAGGTCTCCGATCCGGAGGGTGGCCGTGCCGCGGACGTCGGTTGAACCGGCGGCGGGTGGGTATTCATTCCACGGGAACGATATGGCATCTGCTCGTACCTCGGTGTCGGAAAACCCCAGGAGAAACCCGTAGGGGGTTTTCCGCTCGTGTCTGCGGTGGGAAACCGCCAGGGGGGGCGGGGGCAGGGGGCCGGGGGCCGGGGGGTAGGCCGATGGCCGGAAGGCCGGGAACGTGAGCGGGCCGTCGCGTCCCTCGCGCCGTTGTGGTCGGAGACCTCGGGGAGGGATGGTGGCCCCGGGTTGGGCGGTCGGTGCCCGAGTTGGGGGGGGCGGGGCGGTGTCGCGGATGATACCAGACTGGACCGTGGTGCCTACGGCTGTGCGCTGGCGCCGAGGGTTGTGCGCTGGTGCCAGGGTTGAACGGTGGTGCCCCAGGGTTGTGCGCTGGTGCCGAGAGTTGGGCGCTGGTGTGCAGGGTTGAACGGTGGTGCCTACGGCTGTGCGCTGGTGCCGAGGGTTGGGCGCTAGTGTGCAGGGTTGAACGGTGGTGCCCAGGGTTGGTCGGTGGTGCCTACGGCTGTGCGCTGGTGCCGAGGGTTGGGCGCTGGTGTGCAGGGTTGTGCGGTGGTGCCCAGGGCTGGGCACTGGTGAGATGGCTCGCCGGAAAGTCGACAATCCCGGGGTGTCATTCCTTCTGCCGTCGCTTTTCCGGCATTCAGCGCCGGAAAGTCGACGGGAGAGAACGGCATCGACGGCTCCTGTAGCATTTCCGGCAGTAGGCGCCGGAAAGTCGAACGCAGCGCGCGGTGCGTCCGGGTTTGTCGCGTTTCCGGCGAGGCTATCGCACCGATCCTGCCAAGGCCTTCGCGACATCGACCAACACGGCCTCGGGTTCGTTCGTGAGACGCCGCCAGGTTACACGCATTACGCGAAAGCCCGCCGCTGTCAGGGCTGCGTCTCGACGCCGATCACTCTCGAAGGCCTGGCCGGACGAATGAAAGGCGAAACCGTCGACATCGACGACCAGACGGGCGGAGCGCCACAGGAAGTCCACCTCGTAGCCTTCGAGGTGCACGTTCGTGCGGGGGGGCGCCAGGCGCCCCTTTCGGACCAGCGTCAGAAGCAGAGCTTCGGCCTCGGAGCGGAGCAGCATGGGCTCGCCGACACGGGCCAGGATGGCTTTCAGAGTACCGTTGCCGGCGCGGCATGGATGGCGGCACAGGAGGGCCCCGACCGCTCGCGCGTCGGTCAACCCCTGCCGGTCCGCACGAGCCAGTGCCTGCTCGAGGGTGGCCGGTCGGGCAGTGCCCGCGAGGTCGAGGATGGTTCGCGCAGGCGTGGTCACGGGAATGCCCTCCAGCGAGGTCCATTCATCGTCGTGGAGTGTGGTGCTGCGGTACGTGCGGAGCCCCTTGCGCGGCCGCGGATTGCCCCGTGGTACCGAGATATGCATGAGCCTTTTTTGGCGGCCCGGCGCTGAGGCGATGCCGTAGAGGGCCGCCGCACTCCAGTGGCTTACCACGGCGCTGTCTCCAAGGGCCAGGGTAGCCGCCATCTCCGCCTGACGTGGCGCCCGCAGCGGGCCCACCCCGTAGACACCGCGGTGAAGCCGAGCGAGGCTCCCGTTCTTTACCTGGTTTTCAACCGTGTGAGCCGAGTACCCGGCGGCAAGAAGCTGCCGCCTGGCGACGACTCCGTGCTGCCTGGCGGCGAGGTCGTGGATGGCGCTCTCGATAGAAGAGCGAGGAGCGGCGGAGCGGCCTACCCGCCGCGGATCAAGGCTCGAGTCGGGGCCCACGACGTTATCCATGTCGGCGCTCGTGGGGGTGCTCGAGTCGGGGCCCACGACGTCATCCATGTCGGCGCTCGTGGGGGTGCTCGAGTCGGGGCCCACGACGTTATCCATGTCGGCGCTCGTGGGGGTGCTCGAGTCGGGGCCCAC
>CAZFRU010000045.1:0-7547 GCA_964521385.1 uncultured Gemmatimonadaceae bacterium
AACACTGGGCCGATGGCGGGGAGACCAACCTGCGCAACCTGATCCTGCTCTGCCAAAGGCATCATCGCGTGGTCCACGAGGGGCGTGTACAGGTGTGCAAGGACCGCGAGGGCGCGGTCGTCTTCTTCACCCCCGCAGGGCGGGTCATGTTCGACACCGCGCGCGGGGGGCGGGCGCCGGGAGCGGGGCACGACCGGGGTGAGGGGCTGGGTCGGGGTCGAGGGCTGGGCCGGGGTGGCGGGCACGAGCGGCATGGAGTTCATGCCCCGTACGAACGCAGCCCGAATCCGGCGCCACTCCCGCCCGCGCCGCCCAGCCGCCTCCCGACTCCCGGCGCAGCGCGGTGGAAGCGCGATATCGAGATCCCCTGGGCCATCGAGGCACGGGCCTGGGAGGCGCTCGACCGCGGGTGAAGCCCAACTCGTCGTTCGCCACAGCCAGAAGCGACGAGAACTCGTCATCGGCCAAGATCGTCGCCCAGCCCCCCCGGCGAGCCGCGAGGGGCGCGAACGAGCGCGCGGCGTGATAAACTGAGGGGACCCTCACTCCCCTCGAATGGAGGCTCGCTTGTCATGGACCGCAGGGAATTCCTGGCCGTCTCGGCCGTGGGAGCCGCAGAGTTGAGTGGTGGCCGAGTGCCTCGCCCCGCCGGGCTCACCCCGCAAGGCGCGGCGACCGCCACCCGCAAGATCCTCATCGCGGGCGGAGGCTTCGGCACGGCCTTCATCAGGTACATGGCCGAGTTGACCGGAAAGCCGCGCCCGCGGCTGCTCTATCTGCCCACGGCCTCGGCCGACAGTCCCTCGGGCATCATCCGCTGGTACGAGAACTGCGCGCCGCTCGACGTGATTCCGTCGGTGCAGGAGAGCTTCATCAGCAGCTATTCGCAGGACCGCTCGTGGGCCGAAGTGTTCCTGTCGGTAGATGGGATCGTGGTGTCGGGGGGCAATACCCTGAATCAGCAGGTGATCTGGCGGGCGCAGGGGATCGACGCGGTGCTGCGCGAGGCGTGGGACCAGGGCATCGTGTTGGGCGGAGCCAGTGCGGGATCCCTGTGCTGGTTCGAAGAGGGAACCACCGATTCGCGTCCCCAGCAAGTCACGAAGATCGAATGCCTGGGATTTCTTCAGGGCAGCCACTCCCCGCACTACGACGGCGAGGCCGTCCGGCGTCCCACCTATCACCGCCTGATCCTGTCGGGAGAGCTGAAGCCGGGGTACGCCTGCGACAACGACGCCGGGATCTACTTCGAAGACAACACGGTGGTGCGCGTGGTGGCGACCCGCCCCGACGCCAGGGTCTACCGGGTCGAGCGCGTGGGCGGCGAGATCGTCGAGACGGTGATGGAGCCCGAGTTGATCAGCGTGTAGCGCCCTTGTTGTTCATGCGGCCTCCTCCACCCGAACGGAGTTCCTGGACCTACTCGGTTCCGATGATCCGAAGATCAGAGCGGGGAGGTGTGGGCCCTTTTCACTGGACGGCCCGACCAAGTTGTGCCATGCTCAATAACGAAGGAATAATGAAGGAATAACGAAGGAGGTGGAAGTCATGCATCGCACACAAGATACCTACTCGCTGACCCACTTCCGCGAGAAGACCGGCGAACATCTGGAGCGCATCGCCGAAGGCGCTGTGGAGACGATCACCCAGAATGGCGAAGCGGCCATGGTCGTGATGAGTCCCGCTCGGTATGACTTCCTGGTCCATTCCTCCGAACGCGGGCACATCTGGACGGAAGCCATCCGCCGGTATGAGGCAGGTGATCGCGGCGTTGACGCCAGGGAGGCCCTCCGTCGGGTTGCCGCCGAGCTCGGCGTGGAGTTGTGAGCCGCTACCGCGTCGAATTCTCCCAAGCCGCCTACGTCGTTCTGCAGGAAACGGCCGCCTACATCGCTGACATCGATGGTCCAGATCAAGCCGCCCATTGGCTCAGGAAGATGGAGGAGGGAGCGGCCGCCCTGGAGACAATTCCGCGCGGCTTTATCGAAGTCGGCACCCATGACGGTCGGATCCTGCATTCCAAGCCCATCATGAGCCACCGGGTCTACTACTTCATCGATGATGCGGCCGAATTGGTGACGATCATCGACGTCATTCATACCCGCCGCGAAACCAAGCTCGAAAAATACCGCGACGATCGTTGAACGTCATGGGCGTCAGGGAGCGAGCCCGTCCGTCGACCCCAGCAGCGGCGGCTCGTTCTGCCGCGCCACCGCCGCCCCGACCTGTTCGACCAGGGTACTCAACGCATTTCGCCGGCGTCGTACCACAGAGCGGAAGGCGTATCGCGCGATCCCGTACGTGGCGGCCAGCGCAGCCACGGGAAACGCGACGGTGAAGAGGGCCGATCCGAGCGTCGCTCCGACCCCCGCCCCGACGCCTATCCCGATGCCCGTGCCCGCGCCCCCGACGATGCCTCCGAAGAGACCCCCGGCCAGCTGACCGTAACGCTCTTCGACGCGAAGCTGGGTGCGCCCATCGCGGCTCGAGATGAGCACCTGGATCGCTCGCGACGATTGCTGCCCCCCACCGCTGAAGTTGAGCGTGCGTCCGACGAGAGAGACGTTGCCCGTGGTGTCGGCCGCGATGTTGACGAGGGGCACCAACGCTTCGAGTCCGGACGAGTCCAGCTCGCCCTCGAAGGTGCGCTCGAGCACGAGATTGACCACCTCGCCCGCGAGTCGGGGGCCCCACCCGCTCAGCTCCGGCCTACGATCGAGTTCGGAGGCCGCTTGCTGGAGCAATGCGGGATCGATCCCCGCTTCCCGAGCGATCAACTCGAGTTCGCCGAGGGTGAGTCCGTCGTGGTCGGGTGCCCGGGTCTCGTGGGACTGCAACTCGGTCGCGCGGTCGAGGAGCCGGGCGACTTCCTTCTCGGTGTAGCGTCGGGCGGGGAGGGGTGCCTCGCTCATCTCCTTCCGGACCCCTACAGCGTCTCGACGGGGTGAAAGAGCTCGTAGCCCTCTTTCAGCCAGTGCTCCCGAAAGGGGTAGGGGGACACGTCGTCGAGGGTGAGCGCCGAAGTCATGGGATGCGGAAACAGCTGCATGCGCCCCCGCTCCTGCTCGTGCATGGTGTAGTGGCCGGTGATCTGGACGTCGGCCTTGAGACGCAGGTCGCCGTCGGTCATGTGCGACTGCAGCAGGTGGGTCGTGGGGTGCCACTCGTGTTGGGTCACCGTGACGTCGAGCACCGGGGCGCCGCCGGCGTTGATCCGGACCCGGACCTGATCGGCGCGCTCGATGAACTGCGCGTTCATGTCTTCGGGGTAGGTCGGAATCCGCAGCGTCTCGGCCAGGTGCCGCCGACTGGCCGCATTGCTGGCGGCCCCCAGAAAGGGGTAGAACCCTGCCTTGGGGTGTCGACGCCAGCTACCCACCACCGGTGGCACCACGACGCTCAGCAGGAGTTCGGCATAGGGCCCCACTTCGCTTTCACGGAAGTGGAATGCCGTGACGCTGAGTATGCTCCGCTGCGGCCGCACCTCGATCGGCTGGAGGTGCGCCGGGAGAATCCGCTCGGCATCGGAGGTGGGCATCTCGAAAAACGCGCTCACCCCCGTGGTGAAATACGATTTACTCACGGGCTTCCGGCCGCTGGTGACACTGGAGGGCCTCGGGAGGGTCGACCCAGACCCCGAACCATCAATGTGTCTCCGAGCGCACCCGCCCCGCAAGCGAGCCCGAGCAGGAGGCCTGCGGTGGTCGGCTATCGGCCTTTGGGCCTGCGCTTGAGGATCTTGAGCGGGTCCGGCCATATCGTCTCGCCGGGGCCTGGCGGCGACGGGGGAGGGGGCACCCGAGGCGGGCTCGGGGTACAGGGCCAATCGGGGACCTTCAGCGGATGCGGCTTCGGCTTCGGCATGCGGTGGGCCTCCTTGCTGGGGTGGTCGTTCCCACTCCCTACGAGATGCGTCGCGTGAAGGTGTCGCATGCGTGAAGCCACGCACGGTGATCGCGCTGCGGGTGGGGGCTCGCCCGTGCGAACCCCCACCCGGCATGCGCCTCGGTCAGGGCAGCCGGCGCAGGCCCACCAGGAACCGGCCGCCCTTCATGAAGTCCACTCCCTGGAGCCCGAAGTAGAGCCCGTCGAGGGCGCGCAGGTTACCACCCGTGACGTCGAAGCTGGCACCCGCGAAGGTGGGCACGATGGCTTCGAAGTCACGCCCCCGGAACAGCCCCGCTCCGATACTGACCATCGGCTGTACGCCGACGCTCCCGACCGGGAGGGATCCGAAGCGATACTCGGCGCTCAACGCCGCGAGATACGTGGGTCGCGAGTTGCCGAATCCGAAGGCGAGCGACGGGACCAGGTTGATGAAGTTCCAGCTGTGCGACAGCGGGCCGATGTCGGTCCCGAGCCCCAGCAGGATCTGGCTGGGACCCGTCGTGGCGAACCCCGTGAAGAAGCGGGTTTCGCGCAGGGACCGGTCGATCGGGGCACTCGGGTCGATGACGCCCGGGACCACCGTTGCCGGCACCGCTACAGGCTGGGCCGGTGCCGCCGCGGGTTGGGCCGGCGCCGCGGGTACCGCCACAGCCGGCTGGGTCCTCACCACCCGCGTGAGCGAGTCGACGCGGGCCTCGAGTCTCCGGATCGTGTTCGCCTGAGCCGTATCGGGCCGTGCTCCCACCGTGTCTCCCGAGAGCCTGCGGAACTCCTCACGGATGATGGCGCGGAGCTGTTCGGCGCTCAACTGGCCGGTGGCGGCCGCGCCGGCCGCTACCGAGTCGCCTGCGATGGCCCGGCCGAGTGCCGACACCCCCTGCGGCTCGCCGAAGCGGACGTAGAGTTCGCCCGACTCCGGGACGGGGATGATGATGTTGCGGCCACCGGGGCCGACCATCTGCCTCGGGATCGCTTCACCGGCCGGGACCATCGTCGCGCGGGTGGCCGACTCGGTGACCACTGTGGGCTGAGTGGTCGGCGCGCCAGGTGCCTCGACCACCGGCTCGAGTACCGGAGCTTCGAGGGGCTCGTCGGCAGCAGCCGTGGTCGGCTCCACCCGGGGAGTGCGTGCCGGCACGGCCGAACGGATCAGGCCGCCGCCGCCACCGAGCACGAACTTCAGCCCCGCGCTGTACTGCCAGTTGTGAATGAGTTCGTCGGGATCGGCGACGGACCCGAGATCCGGATCGGCCGCAAGATCGGCGCTCCCCAGGATGTAGTCACGGGCCGAGAGGGAAACGCGAACGCTCTGTCCGAAGTTGAAGTCCACCCCGCCGCCGAGAATGACCGCGGTCTGATCGGCCGGAGCCGGGTTGATGCCGTTCCCCCGCGGGGTCCAGTGCAACTGACCCGCGCCGCCGGTCAGGAAGGGGGTGATGCCGGGTCCGGCGGCGAGGTTGAACTGAGCCTCGCCACCCAGGATGCGGAATCCGTTCGTGGTGCGGAAATCGTCTTCGGTGCCCCACCAATGGAAGGCACGGAGCCCGAAGAAGGAGCCGAAGTCCACGCCGGCACGTACACCCACCATGTCCTGGCGAGCCAGGCCGGTGGGACCGTCGAAGTCGAGGCGCCCGATCAGTGGCTCGATGGCCAGGGCGAACCCCGAGAACGGCGCCTGATAGCGCTGGGCGAAGGAGTCGTCGAGATCGGCGCTGCGGTCGAAGCTCCGACGCCCGAGCTGGATGCCGAGTCCGGCGCGCAGCGTGAGGTTTTCCCGCGCTTCGTCCGAGGTGGGCAGGGTGGGGTCGAGAATGTTGCCGGAGTCGAGAAAGTACCGGGTCTTTTCGAGCGAGACCTCACCCTGGATCCGCTCGGCGAGTACGATCCGCAGTCCAGCGCCGTAGTCGAGCGAGAGCTTCCGGATTCGATCCGCGCCATCGGCACGAAAGCGCAGCAGGCTGGCGCCACCACCCACGATGGGCACGAGCTTGCCGGTGCCGAAGGCCAGGGTGACCCGGGCGCCGGACTGTGCGACATCGACGGTGGGTGCGCCCTCGACGTCGGTGAACAACGACACGCCGTCTTCCTCGTGGTGGAAGGCCTCCAGGCCGACGTACCGGCCGAAGCCGATCCCCATCGCACCGCCCAGCAGCCGGGTGTCGTCGAACGAGAAGGCTTTGTCCCAGTCGATCCAGCGTGCCGAGGGTGAGACGGTCCAGGTGAGTCCCTGGGCAGCCACGCCAGCGGGCACGAGAAGGAGCGCCAGCGCAAGGTGGAGAAGGGCCTTCGAGAACAGGGACTTCGAAGAGTCCACCGAGATCGACGAACGCATGGGCGACCTGCTGTTTCGGGTGCACGCCGGGCCTCGATCCGACGGGACTCACGGTCGGAGTCCGCACCCTCTGACCGGATCCGACCCGAGAGGGTCACATCGCGGTCGAGGCACCTCGTTCGAAGAAGGCGGTGTTCTGCAGGATCACGATGCGGCCTTCGGACCGCAGCAGGATCTGGGTCGGGGTGAGCGCTTCGACGACGCCCACGCGGCCGGCGATCTCGACCTCCTGTCCGACCTGGATCGCGCGCCGTGCGTAGAATCCGGCCAGGACACTCCGGGTGATCTCGCGACTGCCGAGCCCGACCGACAGGGCTGCGGCGAGGCAGCCCCCCCCGAGGATCATCAGAGCGACGTTCCGTACGAGAACCGTATCGACTCGCAACTCGGCCAGCGCCGTGACCCCGACGAGAAACATCAGGCTGCCGGCGACGATCTTGCCGAGGGTCGGCGCAAACTCGACACCCACTCCTCTGGCGGCGCCCTCCACTCCCCGTCCCGCGAGCTGGGCGAGCGTGCTCCCGATCAGCACGATCAGAAACGCGCTGATCACGCTGGGCATGTAGGCCATCATCGACGCGATGCCCTCCGAGAGAGCCGAGAGGCCCAGCGCCTCCGCGCCCTCGCGGGCGAAGAGAAACAGCAGCACGAAGAAGAGCAGCCGCGGCAGCACGTCGTTGAGGGATCGCCGGATCCCCATGCGGGCGACCCAGTCGTCGACTCCCGACCGTCGTACGAGGTCGTCGAAGCGCAGCCGCACCATCACGGCTCGGAGCATGCGTTCGGCCACCGAGGCGACGACGAGGGCCAGGAGCGCCACGATCACCGAGACCAGGATGACGGGGATTGCCTCGATCACCGACACCCACATTCCCTCGAAAATCTGTCGGACCTGTGCGGACATGGTTTCCATCTCGCTACTCCTCATCCTGGGGCGGGACATTCGGGTCGAGCGGGGGCTCCGGATGGTCCGGCGGCCCTTTGAACAACGACAAGAACTCGATGACGATCGCGAGCACGGCGCCGGTCGACAGGCGGACCAGCTCTCCGGCCGTTTCACGACGATCGATACGGCGGCGGACCAGCTCGACGAAGGCCGGATCTGCGGGAAACGCAAAATCCCGCATCGCCTCGATGGGAGGCTCCGTGGGGTCGTCGCCGGGGGCGGTCATGGGGTGGGCTCGTCTACGGGCGGGGACCAGAGCTCCCGGAAACGGACGCGGCCACGGGTCACCCGCATCTTTACCGCCGACAGGCCGATTCCGAGAGACGCGGCGATCTCAGCGTGGGTGAATCCGTCCATGTCATGCATCACCAGTGGGATGCG
>CAZFRU010000045.1:7557-43522 GCA_964521385.1 uncultured Gemmatimonadaceae bacterium
GCCGGCGGAGAAAAAATTTCGAGATATTCCATCCTTGGGTCTGACCCATTTCTTACGCGTGAAGTACCGCGGCGATCCGATCGGCCAGCTCCTGTTCGACCACCGTGTCGGCGGGTGCGACGCGAAACCCGGGATGGGTGGCCTCCATCGCCTCCGTGATGGAGACCTCTGAGCCACCGGGGCGTTTCGCGATGTGGTTGAGGCAATGGTTGACCTTGATTCTTCGCAGCCAGGTGCGAAACGCCGACGTGCCCCGGAACCGCCCGATGCCGAAGTAGGCCTTGACGAAGACCTCCTGCGCGAGGTCCCGGGCTTCTTCGGCGTTTCCGGAGATGAACTGACAATTGGCCCGCACGTGTCCCTCGTGGCGATGGACGAGCAACTCGAAGGCCCGCAGATCACCTGGGGCGGCGGAGCGGTGCCGTTCGAGCACCTCTTCGTCGCTGGCCGCGGGATCGGGCCCCGACCCCTCCCTGGACCGGTCGTCGAACGGAAGGGTCACATCAGCATCCCGCTCCCAGGAGCACTGCCCTGGGGTGTTGTGGTCGGCGACACCTGGGCAGTGGCGGCGGCGATGGCGAGCATGGCGTCGTCGGGAGTCGAAGAGGGGGTGGTGGCTTCCTGGGAGGCTAGAACCCGAGCGGGTGCGCCGACAGGGGGGGAGAGCCGGAAGGAGAAGGTCCCGCGTCCAACACTCCGACATCGTCGACTGTCCGTGCTACATCCCCGGTGCCCCCCTCCGGCCCATTCAGCACTCTCGTAGCAGAAGGTGGATTCCATGGCAGTAGCGACCCGATCGTGGTCGGTGTCGATGCTCGCGTGTGCATCGCTGGCGCTCTCCGCGCCCGCGACCGCGCAGCTTTCGACCCCGCTCGACAACGACATGATGGAGCAGTTCAGGTGGCGGTCGGTCGGCCCGGCCAACATGGCCGGACGGGTGACCGATGTCGAAGGCATCGGCTCCCCGTCCAAGACCTTCTTCGTCGCCGCCGCTGCTGGCGGCATCTGGAAGACGACCAACAACGGCATCACCTTCCGCCCCGTCTTCGACGTGGGCCGCGTGATCGCCATGGGTGACCTGGCCATCGCCCCGTCCGACACCATGCAGGTGTGGGCCGGCACCGGAGAGGGCAACTCCCGCAACTCGATTTCTCCTGGTAGCGGCATCTACAAGTCGGTCGACGGAGGATTGACCTGGGAGCTGAAGGGACTCGAAGAGACCCAGGTGATCGGGCGGGTTCTGGTCCACCCGACCAACCCCAACGTGGTGTACGCGGCGGCCCTCGGTGCCCACTGGGGCACCAATCCCGAGCGGGGCCTCTACAAGACCACCGACGGAGGCGAGAGCTGGCAGCTGAAGAAGTTCATCAGCGACGAAGCGGGCTTCGTCGACATGGTCATGGACCCGCGCAATCCCGACGTGATCTTCGCCTCGAGCTGGCAGCGGATCCGGGGTCCCTACTACCTGAACAGCGGGGGGCCGGGCTCGGCTCTCTGGAAGACGACCGATGGTGGCGAGAGCTGGACCGAGGTCGTGGGTGGTGGTTTTCCGACGGCCATGAAGGGCCGGATCGGTCTGGCCATCTCGGCTTCGAACCCCGATGTGATGTACGCCATGGTCGAAGCCGAAGTCGAAGCCGACGGGTCGGGCGGCAACGGACTCTATCGCACGGCCGACGCCGGCCGGACCTGGGAAAAGACGAACGGCGAGAACACCCGGCCCTTCTACTACTCGCAGGTGCGGGTCGACCCGGCCAATCCCGATCGCGTCTACTTCTCGTCGACGCCGGTCAAGTATTCCAACGACGGCGGGCGTACGGCGGGCAACACCACGGTCGGCATCCACGTCGACCATCACGCCATGTGGATCGATCCCAACGACCCCGACCACATGATCGTGGGCAACGACGGGGGCATCGCGCAGACGTGGGACAAGGGCGGCAACTGGGACTTCATCAATACCTTCGCCATCGGCCAGTTCTACCATGTGACCTACAACATGGACACCCCCTACCGGGTGTGCGGAGGACTGCAGGACAACGGTACCTGGTGCGGGCCGTCGCGTCGTGCGCGGGGCTCGATCACCAACGCCATGTGGGCGACGATCAGCGGTGGCGACGGCTTCGTGACCGCTCAGCATCCGACCGAACACAACATCGTGTGGGCCGAGTCACAGGGCGGCAACATGTCTCGTATCGACCTGAACACCGGCCAGCGTACGGGGCTCCAGAAGCCCAGCTGGCGGGATCGCTACCTCGACTTCGAGGACTCTGTACTCGTGGCCTGGGACGACTCCCTCAACGCGCCGCCGGCCGACGCGCAGCGCCGGATCGCCGAATTCAAGGCCCTGCAGCAGGCCGACTCGGCATCGAAGGAACTGCGTTGGAACTGGAACACGCCGTTCTTCATCTCTCCGCACAATCCCGATGTGTTCTACGCTGCGGCGAACCGCGTGCTGAAGAGCACGTGGCGGGGGGACGACCTTCAGGTGATCTCCGACGACCTGTCGTATGCCGATCCCGAGAAGATCGAGATCTCGACGCGCACCACCGGAGGCATCACACCCGACGTGACCGGCGCCGAGACGTTTGCGACGATCGTGTCGCTCGACGAATCGCCGGTGGTGCGGGGCAAGCTCTTCGCGGGCACCGACGACGGCCGCGTGTGGATGAGCCCGGATGACGGGGGGCAGTGGATCGAACTCACGGCGAAGTTCGCGGGCATGGTGCCCGAGGGCACGTATGTGAGCCGGATCGAGCCGTCGAGCCATGACGGCAACCGGTTCTACGTGACCTTCGACAACCACCGCCGCAACGATTTCACGCCCTACGTGTTCGTCTCCGACGACAACGGGGCGAGCGTTCGCTCGATCGCGGCCGACGTTCCGCAGGCCTGGCCGGCGGATGGACCCAATTTCGCACACGTGATTCGCGAGGATCCGGTCAACCCGAACCTGCTCTACCTCGGGACCGACCTCGGCGCGTGGGTCTCGACCAATCGCGGCACCACCTGGCAGCGGTTCCAGAACGGCCTGCCGACGGTGCCGGTGCACGACCTCAAGATCCATCCGCGGGACCGTGAACTGATCGCCGGCACGCACGGTGCGGCCATCTGGATCGTCGACGTGGCTCCGCTGCAGCAGATGACCGATGCACGTATGGCCGAAGGTGCGATCTTGTTCGAGCCGGCAGCGGCGCTGCAGTTCGGCGATCCGCCGGTGGGCGGGGAGTCGGCCGGCCAGAAGATCTTCGAGGGTGAGACCGCACGGTATGGTGCGACCCTCACCTACTATCTGCCCGAGGCCGCCGCGGACCGGCGCATGGAGCTGGTGGTGAAGGACTCGCGTGGAACCGAGGTGGCCACCGTCAACGGCGGGGGCAGCAAGGGCTTCAACACCGCGATCTGGAACATGCAGGGCCCGCCGCCTCCACCGGTGGTGCTGTCTCCGGCGGCCCGTCGCGATTCGTTGAAGACGGTGGCGATGTTCCGTGAAGTGGGTGATTCGCTGGTGGAGTTCGAGGGCGCCGACCGGGCTGCCATCGACGAAGCCATCGACGGCTTCGTGAGCGGCGGTGGATTTGGTCGTGGCGGGTTCGGCGGTGGCGGATTTGGCGGAGGTGGGCGGAGCGGCTTCCAGGATCGCCCCGGCGAGACGCCTGCGATGGCGAGTGGCGGTGGCGGACGTGGCGGTGGCGCGGGAGGCCAGACGGTCATGCGCCAGATCTTCTCGGCGCTGCAATCGCGAGGCATCGACTTCAGGTCGCTCGGCGGTCGCGGGGGCGGTGGTGGTGGCAGCAGCGTCGTCGAACCCGGCACCTACACGGTGTCGATGGTGGTGGACGGGCGTACGCTGTCGGTGCCGCTCACGGTGGTGCGGGCGCCGACCTACGTGGTAGACCAGGGCGACGAAGAAGAAACGTGGCTGTTCGGAGCAGACTCGTGGGGCGAGTTCTTCGAGCGGTGGGATGAGGCGGAGGCGGGGCGGCGGTAGACACGGAAACCCGACATGGGACCGAACGGGGGTGGGGCCAGGCGGCCCGACCCCCGTTTCGTTGGGAGACTCGAGAGCCAGTTCTTGCCCTGGTGGGTCCGGCACCTGATATCGTCCGGCAGGGGCAGTTGACCAATGGTAGCAAGGTAGACCAGATTCTACCTGTCCACCCCCCCCATCGAGGCACGGCTGATGGCGCTCAACATCAAGAGCGATGAAGCGCACGAATTGGCCCGGATCCTGGCCGAGGCGACGGGTGTCACGATGACCGACGCCGTCACGGAGGCCCTTCGGCGCTCCGTCGCCCATGCAACGCGGACATCAGGCGACGAACTTCTTCTCGCTGAGGTGGCTGCGATCCAGGCCTTTGTCTCCGATCTTCCGACCCGCGACTCCCGCACGCCCGAAGAGATCCTCGCCTACGACGACGACGGACTCCCGGGCTGACCGTGGTCCTCGATTCGTCTGCCCTGATCGCCATCCTGCTCGACGAACCCGAGAGCGACGCGTTCGTGCGCGCCGTAGCACGAGCCTCCACGCGCATCGTGGGTGCTCCGACCTGGGTCGAGGCGTCGGCGGTCATGTTGGCCAAGAAGGGTCCGGGCGGAGAAGTCGCACTCGACGCTCTCCTGGAGCGTATGGACGTACGGGTCGTACCCCTCACCCTCGAGGCGGCGCGGCTCGCGCGTCTGGGCTTTGCGCGATACGGCAAGGCCGCAGGCCGACCCGCGGTCCTCAACTTCGGCGACTGTCTCGCCTATGGGGTGGCCATGGCCGAAGCACAGCCCCTGCTGTTCAAAGGCGACGACTTCTCCCGCACCGACGTGGAGCGGGCGTTGTAGTCGCGCGCCCCTCGTCTTGGCTCCCGGCCTCGTATGCATGATTGTTGAGGCTTCCGGTTTCACTCCATGGGGAGGCATACGCGTGGCGAATGAGAGGGTGGTCCTCGCATACAGCGGCGGACTCGATACGGCCTGTATCCTGAAGACGTTGATTCAACAGGGCTACGACGTGATCGCGTATGTGGCCGATGTGGGGCAACAGGAAGACTTCGACGAGGTCGCCGAGCGTGCCCGCCGCACTGGCGCCATCGACGTTCGGGTCGAAGACCTCAAGCGCGAGTTCGTCACCGATTTCATCTTTCCGGCCATCGCCGGCAACGCGGTATACGAGAACCGCTACCTGCTGGGCACGTCGCTCGCCCGCCCGGTCATCGCCAAGCGGCAGGTCGAGATCGCCCTCGATGTCGGGGCCCAGGCCGTCGCGCACGGGGCCACCGGCAAGGGCAACGATCAGGTGCGCTTCGAGCTCGCCTTCGCGGCCCTGGCGCCGGGGCTGAAGATCATCGCTCCCTGGAAGGACCCCGAGTTCCTGCAGCGTTTCCAGGGGCGCCGTGATCTGCTGGCGTTTGCGCGCGAGCACGAGATTCCGGTCGAGGCCACGGCCGAAAAACCCTATTCGAGCGATGAGAATCTCATGCACCGCTCGTACGAGGCCGGGCTGCTCGAAGACCCCGATCGGTCTCCGCCCGACGACATGTTCAAACTCACTCGAGGGCTGCGCGACACGCCCGACGAGCCCGATGAGCTGGTCATGCACTTCAAGGACGCGATCCCGGTGAGGCTCGAAAACCCCGGTGCGGGTGTCGACTTCACTGATCCGGTCGACCTGTTTCTCTACCTCAACGAACGCGGTGGTGTGCACGGGATCGGTCGCGTCGACATGGTCGAGAACCGCTTCGTCGGCATCAAGTCGCGAGGGGTGTACGAGACCCCCGGTGGCACGATTCTCCACCACGCCCTGCGCGATCTGGAGGGTGTGGCCATGGACCGCGAGGTCTTGCGGCTGCGTGACATGCTTTCGCCGCGCTTTGCCGAGATCATCTACAACGGCTTCTGGTTCTCGCCCGAGATGGACTTCATTCGCGCCGCCTTCCAGCAGTCGGAGCGCCTGATCGACGGAGCCGTGCGGCTGCAGCTTTTCAAAGGCAACGTGATTCCGCGCGGGCGCAGTTCGTCGACGTCACTCTACGACCAGAACCTGTCGTCGATGGATGTCGCCGGTGGCTATGATCAGCAAGACGCTCGCGGGTTCATCCGCATCAACGCGCTGCGGCTGAGGGCCCATAAGCTGATCCTGCGGCGCGCCGGCGAAGACGACGACCTGGTCAGCGACGCGTGAATCGTTGCGGTCAGGGATGAGAGGCTGCCTTCTCGTATCACTGGCGTATGCGCACTCCTCACGCTATCGTATGCGGTGACGTCTCGCTCAGGTATGCGGGTGTGACGCACTCGTGTATGCAAAGCGAGGAGTCCCATGTCGGATCGCGAAGAGGCCCTGAAGTGGCTCGAGGCACACGCCGTCGATACCACGCCGGTCTTCCTTCCGGATGAGATTCCGAGCGAAGTCCTGACGGCGCTGCGGCGCCTCGGGCTCGTGCAGGGTGTGCCGGGCGGCGTGCTGGTGGTGTGTTCGCCGGGCGACGATCCCCACGAGGTGGTGCGGACGCTGGTGTGGCCGATCGTCGAGGCCCTCACGCGGCTGTACGCACCTGCGGTGGTGGAGCGTCAGTCGGCGGTACGGCTCTACCTCGGGATGACGACGCCGGGCGATGAGATTCGTATCCGACAGACGGGCGGCACACGCTGGCGGGAGCAGGTCGCCGAGGGTGTGGTGGTGCGGGTCGAGAGCGGCGAGGTCACGGGGCATGAGATGGTGCGGGTCGGTGAGGTCGAGGTCCCCGTCGACGCGCCTGAAACGGTCTTGTTGATGCTTCCGCTCCGCTTCGTTCGGGAGCGGCTCGGCGACGTCGCACTCTGGCTCAAGTCTCTCGTTTTGTCTCGCCCCGCGCTGACGGAGGCCTACCGGCGCACCCCCCGGCCTGTGGTCGTGAAGCGACTGGAGCACATCGCGCGCGATGTCGGGAACGATCGGCTCGCCGATCTTCTCGGAAGCGTCGTCAGCGACGAGCAAAGCGTGCGCATTGGCAGGGGACGCACCGGCGTGGGGCGCGAGCTGATCGTCCCTCCTCTGGTGGTTGCGGCCAGGACGACCAGGCGACCGTGGCTCGACCGCCTCTGCGTCGCGATACGGGATTCCGCCGAGCAGATCGAGAGCGTTCTGGAGGAGTACGCGATTCCGGAGCCCTCGTCTCGGATGCTCGACCTTCTGGTGGGAGCCCGCGGGGCGAAGGCCTACGACGCCTACCACTCGTCGTCCATCGAGGGATACCGGATCAGCCTCGACGAGGTCTCGCTGCTGCTGGGCGGCCCGGGCGGGGGCCCCACTGAAATTGCAGACATCCGGTCCGAGCTCGCGATCCTCGGGTACGGTGTCGCCTTCGACAACCTCCTCGCGCGCGCTGAAGAAGGCGGGGGATCGATCCGCCTTACCGGCGACCTGGCGCTCGACCTCTACGGAGATCTCTTCACGCCGTCCGTGGAAGCCGGCCTCGTCGCGGCCGACGACCTTCGGGGTTGGCGAAACAGACCGGTCTTCATTCGGGACACGTACTTCGTCCCTCCCAGGCCGGAGAAGGTTCAGGGCATGATCGAAGTCCTGTTCGAGGAATTGGCGGGCATCGATCGTTCGCGCGGGATGCTCCGCAGTATCCTCGTGCACCTGTGGTTCGTGTGGATCCATCCGTTCCCGGACGGCAACGGGCGAGTAGCGCGCTTTCTCATGAACGCGGCGCTGTTGAGCGGAGGGCTCCCGTGGCTGACGATTCGCGTCGAGCAGCGGCCCGACTACTTCGCCGCGCTCCAGCAGGCTCAGCTCGAAGAAAAATACCGACCGTTCGGACGGTTTGTTGTCGACTCGCTGTCGTCAGGGACCGCGGGGTAGCGGCCGCCCTGCAATGCCCATTCATTGGCGGGACGGTTGACAGCAGAATGTTGCAGTCACAGAATGCATCATTGCGAATGCAACCACGGAGTCCCACATGAAGACCCTCACCATCAGAAACCTGCCGCCGGAGGTTGCAGACGCACTCGAGCGCGAGAAGCGCCGACGCGGTGGGTCACTCAATCGGACGGTGATCGAACTCCTGAGTCAGGGGCTTGGAGTCGGGGGCACGCGGTCCAACGGCCTCGCGGAGCTGGCCGGAAGTTGGAGCGACGAGGAGTTCCGTCACTTCGAGGAAGCGGTGGCCCCGTTCGGAGAAGTCGATCCCGAGTTGTGGCGATGAGTCGCTACTGCCTCGACACCTCCGCCTACAGCCGATTCCAGCGGGGCGACGAGCGCGTCGTCGAGATTCTGGACCGAGCGGAGTGGATCGGAGTGCCCGTGATCACGCTGGGTGAGCTCCACACCGGATTCCTCCTTGGAACCCATCGGGACCGCAACGAGGACGAGCTGCGGGCGTTCCTTGCGAATCCCGTCGTCGATGCACTGGAAGTCGATCAGCAGGTCAGCCGCTATTACGCAGAGATCGTATGCGAATTGCGTCGAGCGGGCACGCCCCTCCCCACGAACGACATCTGGATTGCGGCAACGGCCGCGCGTGCGGGCGCCCTGGTGCTGACCTTCGACAGCCACTTCGAGAAGATCGGCAGGGTCGGATCACTCGTGCTGCGGGATTGACGAAGCCCACCTCGCGCCGGCTATCATCGTGGCTTCCGACCGACGAGGGATATGTGGAAGTCGATACTCCTCAGCCGAACTCGGCTGAGGGTGCCGTCCTCACGATCAGGCGGATCGGGCTGGCCGGTGACACCCTGCGCGCCACCGACTTCCGCTACGACCCCGCGCCTTTTCTCGACGCCGATCTCGACTCCATCGCGGCCCGGGCCGCTCGCGGCGAGCCGGGGGGCTTCAGCGCGTATTCGCCCAACAGCAGCCCGCCGCCGGACTGGCCGGTCATCGCCGCCCGTCTCCGTGCCGAAATGGACTTTCCGCCCTGGCAGCTTCCGCTGGAGTATCCGTGGCTGGCCCAGGACGGGAGCCTGTGGTTGCGGCGGTCTTCGAACCGTGAGACCGGAACCGTCTCGTGGGTCGTGCTCGACGCGGCCGACCGACCCCGCGGACGCCTCGAACTGCCGGAGGCGGTGCAGGTGCGATGGGCCCGTGGCGACCTCTTCTGGGCGGTGGTGCCCGACGAGCTCGAGGTGCCCTGGCTGGTGCGGTACCGGATCGGGGGCGGCTGAGGATTTCCGGATGGACGGCGGCCCGTCGATGAAGATGTCGATTGAGCAGGCTGAAGCGCTGTTCGGCAATCTGCTGGACGATCGCTACGATAGCGTGGATCGGGTGGTGCTGTGGACGTATCTGCAGATCGGTAAGGCGCTCGCCGGCTTCCGGACCTTCTGGCGACGGTGGATGGGATCGGACAGCGGGCTCAACGACACCCGTTTGATGCGGGTGGCAAGGCGGCCCTTAGCCGGGTTCGAGCGTGGGTCGAGCGTGGGTCGAGCGGGAGGGTGAGCACTCACGGCTCTAGGAGTTTTCTCTCGCTACGACAAGCTCGAATCCCGAACCCCAGTTGGAAACCTCTGGCGGGGCGGCCCGTAGCATACAAAGTTACAGCCGCGCATCTCTGCGACCAACCCCCAGCCTGCGGGATGTCCACCTCGCGGCAGGTCGCGTGTCTTAGATATGACGGTCGTCTTCTTACCCTTTGACGTGGAGGTTCTCATGCGTTCTTTCCCCAGTATTCTGGGCGGTCTTCTGATTGCCGCTGCGTTCCTCGCCTCGCCGATGACGGCCAGCGCCCAGAGCCATGGCTGTCCTTGGTGCACCACGCCCACGACCTGCGGGGAAGTCGATGAGAACACCAACATCGGTGGGTGCTACAACATCGGCGCAGGCTGTCAGGAGATCCAAGGGAGCTGCACGATCCAGCAAACTTTGGCCCCGGACTTCAGGGAAGAAGCTCTGGAGGGCCAAGGGCTCGACTACCTCGGCGAAGCCGAAGTCGATATCTACGGCCTCAAGTTTGAGGCCATCCAGATCGCCGAAAACCTCTACGCTCGGTGGAAGTGTGACGGGCGCCTTGAGGCCGCGTTTTCTCTCGCACCGGATGGCACCTGGGTCGAGTTGGATCTGCTGAGATTCGGCACGACTTATGACCTCACCGTTTCGGGACCACAGTGAAGCGTCGGTCCATCTTGGTGGTCGGACTGGGCGCGACCCTCTCCATACCCGGTACGGGTCGCGCCCAGCCCCTGGACCTTCGGGAGATCGCTTCCACACGGGGTCTGTCGACAGCCCCCTTCGGGAGTATTGCGGACCTGTTGTACATAGGAGACGAGAAGGTCGTCGTTTCCGACGACCTAAACGGCATCCTGTATCTATGGGACATCAAGGACGGAGGCGTGAGTGTCTTCGCCAGGCATGGGGAGGGCCCTGGTGAGGTCTTGACTCCTACCCAATTGGCGAGGCGGCCCTCCGGTGGATTCGCGGTCTACGATATTGAGGCATCGGCCGTGAAGCTCTTCGACACCTCAGGCGCGCCCGACGGGACTTGGTGGGTCAGCGGAATCGTATCCAACCCGAAGAGCATGGCCTTTTGGGGAGACGAGCACCTGTTGCTCTCCGGCGGCCGGCTTACGGATCCCCGTCAAATCCATCTTATAGATCGACAAGGGCGCCGTGTGGCTTCTTACGGTGATCCCTCACCGTTGATCACATCGAACTATCCGCTGATTCAGTCCGCAGGTGGAGCCTTGTGGCCACTCCCTGGTGGCGAGATGGTGTTCTCCTATGGACGACCGCTTCGGGTCGTCGTGTTCGAGACGGAGGTGCTGGCTGATCCGACGATTTGGACCGAGGATCTTCAGATCCTTCCTGAGCTTCGGGAGGAGGAGGTCTATTGGCAATCTGACGACCACCCGGGGTCGAAGATCTATGACTGGTGGCACGATCGAACGACGGGTGCTTTCGTGTATCCCGATGGCCGCCTCTTGAACGTGATCACCCGGTTCCACTCGGAGGAGTCGGATTGGCTCATTTTCTCCCCAGGGGGGGATCTGCTGAGCTCGCTTTCTGAGCCGACCGCGTACTTCGCGTATGACATGACTTCTGATGGCCGGGTCTTGGCTGTGCGAAGATTGCCAAACACGGATGAGCACGTCGCAGCGGTTCTGACGGTTGCTGGCGATGGGGCATAGAGTCGCCCCGCGGCCCCGGCGACCTCGCTCGGTACGATTTGGAGAGGCAGATGGCGCGGTGCAATAACGACGCAGCCCCAGAGGACGTCAGCAGCATCTTAGACGCCCATTATCGAAGAGCCCGAGATGAGTTGGTCCAGGTGGCGCTGGCTCTCACGGGGGATCTGGACGTAGCCCAGGACGTGGTGCAGGACGTTTTTGCCGGCTTGTTGGAGAGACTTCCGCGGAATCACGACGGCCGGCAGTTGTATGGTTATCTCCGGGTCGCCGTTCGGAATCGATCTCTCAATCGTTTACGAGACCAAGGGCGTAGAAGAGAGCTTTGGGAGCAGATTCTTCCGAGGTACCCCGGTCGATCGCCTGACGAAGCTCGACAATTGAATGAGTTGCGAGATTCACTGAACAAGTGTCTCGGAATGCTCTCCGCGTGCCAGCGAGCCGTCTTGGAGAAGATATACTTAGAGGGCCTCAGCTACTCTGAGGCAGCCAGGGAATGCAGCGTGCCCGTGGATACCATTAGAAAGCGTCTGTATCGAGGACGCCAGCACCTTCGGACGTGCATGGGTTCCACCCCATGGGGAACTCGGGAGAGCAAAGGCCGATGGGGGCTGCACTGAGCGGGGCTTCGGCTCCCGAAAGCGGTCACAGTGGGGGCCTCCGGACTTCCGGACATGAGAGTGAGTCATGTGTGCCTCGATTCTTGGATTCTCGCGCCCGCTGGGGATGATCGAGGGCACGATGGCGTATTCGAGGGCAGGGAGGTTGCCTTTGGCGCCGACGGCATGACACAACCGCTATTCCCCAGAAACGGAGTCGCCGCACTCCAGGGGGGGAGGCTCCTCTATGGCTCGCAGGATGGCTTCGAGATCGGGGTGTTCGACACCGCCGGACGGCTACTTCGAAGGGTGTTCCTTGACCTCCCTGCGCGGAACGTCACGAACCCCGAAGTCGAGGCATTCAAGCGAGCTCGATTGGAGGCGGTTGCAGAACCGCGGCGAATCTTGCAGCCAAACACTAATCCCCCACGTACGTCAGCCACCCCCGTGGATCGGGCGCCTGCCCCTGCACGAGGTCCAGGAAGGCCGCTTGCAGCTGCTCCGTGACTGGTCCCCGGGCACCCGATCCCACCTCGATGCGATCCACGCTACGAATCGGGGTCACCTCCGATGCGGTGCCCGTGAAGAACATCTCGTCGACCACGTAGAGCGATTCGCGGGGCACGTGCTGCTCACGGGTGGGAATGCCGAGATCGGCCGCCAGGGTGAGGATCGCGTCGCGGGTGATGCCGGCCAGCGAGATGCCGTCGAGGAAGGGCGCTCGCCCGGCAAGCATCTCTGCACTGCTCGTGGCAGCGTAGGGATGCCAAAACGAGACATTGCGATGCTCCGGCGAGTTCAGGGCTCAGGGTCATCACTGAGGACATCGAGCAAAGCCATCCGGAAATCCTCGCGGCCCACACCGCTCCGGGCAACGATATCGACGGTCAGCCTCTCCGGGGCGTCGGTGAGCGCGAGCAGCACGTGAGCCACACGAATGCGGCCGTGACGCATAGAGTCAGCTAGCGTGCGGGCTTCCTTGAGTGCGGCGCGCATCTCACCTGAGTACGGCAGGTGCCCGCTCGAAACGGGCGACTCGCCCGGCACGAGCCGCGGGATGAGCGCCGCCTCGAAAGTGGCCACCGCGTTCGAATCTAGTCGGGCCAATGCTGATCCCAAGTCGGCGCCGCTGTGAAGGGCTGACCAAAGAAAGTGTTCCGCGCCGACCGATTCGCTACCGAGTTGACCGGACTTGTTCCAAGCGAGTTCGAGGACGTCCAGCGCCTGCTGGGAGAATGGGTAGGGCGTAGATCTCTCTCTCATAGGATTACCATCTCTTGGGCGTTCGGCGCCGGTTCCTTGACCTGTGTGTTCGGACCTGTTAAGGCCAATAGGCGTACCCGCCGCACTCTTTGCGGGGGGATCTGAAACCAGACGGAGGTCGACATGATCAGACGATCGATCTGGGTGGTGCTCTTGGCCATGCTGGTCCCGATCTCGCTCGCTGCGCAAGGCGAAGGCGGAAACGGCAACTGCGCGGACTGCGAGAACCTGATTCCAGGCATCATGCACATCTTCACGTCGGTTCCGCTGCCTGAGTTCACAGGGCACGGCACGCATCATTGCGACAATGCAGGTGGATGTCACTTCACCGAGTACCTCCCAGGGTGCTCGGTCCACAACGACTGCTTCGAGACGGAGGAGGAAGAGGAGCTGTTGCATGCGTTCAGCGATACTGACGCGCTGCCCATGCTCGAGGCCCTGAAGCAGACCGATCAGGCGTGGCAGTTCGACGGTCGTTCAGGGACGCTGACCGTATACTGCGGCTCGCATGCCGTCGCGCGGTTCCCGTATCCAGAACAGGTGTGGGGATCACTCCCCACAGAATCTGAGGTGCAACAGTAGTGGCTGCTGGGGTGGGGACCGTCGACGAGTGAACGCGTGGATTCTATCTGGCACTGGAGCATTTGCGGCAATGGCATTCGCGGGTGGAGCATCGGCACAACACATGCAGGTCAGCGATCGCGTGGCATGCGCCGACTGCTCCATCGAGTTCAGCGTTGTCGCTACGCTGCGGCCCGACCGGAACGTTGCCTCGTTTCTCCAGGTCCCTCACCCCTCGGTGGCGAAACTGGCGACCGGTGAGTTTGCTGTTGCTCCGATCGTGGGGATCGGTCGCGTCGGCCTGTTCGACGAGGTCGGCACGTTCGTGCGGGTAATTGGCCGAGAGGGGCAGGGTCCAGGCGAGTTCTACGGGCCGCGGATGAAGATGGGCCTCCGTCCGGGGGCGGCAGGGGAGCTCCATGCGACGCAGCGAGATCGCTGGTACGTGATCAGTCAACTGGACTCAGAAGACGTCAGCGTTTCGTCGACGACCATGGACGTGAGAGCAGAGGACATGGTTCCGCTAGGGGATGACCTCCTCGTTCAGGCGGTCGTCTTCGAGCCTGGTGGGACAACCGCCCCGATCCAGGCTGTAAACCGACGCGGCACCGCGTTCCGCGGGGTGGGGGTCACGGTTGGTCGGCCCATTTCGCGCCAGTCACCGTTCGACCGCTACCGGGTGCTTGCGCCGACCGCGGATGGAGGGGCGATCTGGAGTGGGTATCTCACGCGGTTCGAAGTGAGCCGGTTCGCACTGGCGGGCGAGGAGCAGGTTCGGGTGATCCGGGATGCGCCTTGGTTCCCGCCGTATGATGAGATGCTGATGGGGGAGCTGTTCGTGGTTCCGCAGCGCCCACGCATCCAGTCCATTGCTGAATCGTCGGACGGGCTGCTCTGGATCGCTGTTTCGCGCGGAGATCGGAACCATGAGCCGGTCCGAATCGAAGGGCGCGGAAGCGAGGCGACTGTAGCTGTCGACTATGACATGAATAGACTGCTGGATACCGTTGTCGAGGCTATTGATGTCGAGCGAGGCGTGGTCGTCGCTCGACGGGAGTTCGACCGGTTCTTGAGTTTCGTGAGTACGACGGACGGAAGCATTCAGGTCTATTCCTTGGTGCTTGATGGCGAAGACTATGTAGCTGAGGTCTTCGGTTTGAGTCTCTCCGGGTACACGGACCGATAGCCTGTCCTGTATCCCAAAGCCGTCGGTCGGTGGGCACCATTCCAGTTTCTTCTCGCCCTCGTCGGCCTCGAGTTTCCACGCCGCGCGGATCGCGGCCTTGGCCTGATCGTGCTGGTCCTTGGCGGCTCGTTGACGTAGAGCGCACCTCCCCGGCTAGTGAGAAGTCCCCTCTTCAATCCTCCACGTGTGTCAGCCACCCCCGTGGATCGGGCGCCTGCCCTTGGACGAGGTCCAGGAAGGCCGCTTGCAGCCGCTCCGTGACTGGTCCCCGAGCGCCCGATCCCACCTCGATGCGATCTACGCTACGAATCGGGGTCACCTCCGATGCGGTGCCCGTGAAGAACAGCTCGTCGACCACGTAGAGCGACTCGCGGGGCACGTGCTGCTCACGGGTGAGGATGCCGAGATCGGCCGCTAGGGTGAGGATCGCGTCGCGGGTGATGCCGGCCAGCGAAGTGCCATCGAGGAACGGTGTGATGAGCACGCCGTCGCGTACCAGAAAGAGGTTCTGACCCGACCCCTCGCTCACCAGTCCGCCCGGCCCCAGCGCGATGCCCTCGGCATAACCGTCGGCCATGGCCTGCGCCTTGATCAACTGCGCGCTGTTGTAGTGCCCCGCGGCTTTGGCGGCCACCGGGAAGGTGTTGGGCGCGGCTCGCGTCCAGGAGCTGACACACACGTCGACGCCCTGGCTCAGCGCGTCGGCTCCGAGGTACGCGCCCCACGGCCAGGCGGCCACATAGGTCTCGATGGGCGAATCCACGGCGTACAACCCCGCCGACCCGAAGCCGCGCAGCACCATGGGCCGGACATAGCACGACTCCAGCCCGTTGACTCGCACCACGGCGCGGCAGGCATCGACCAGGGTGTCGATCTCGTGATCGGGGCGCATGCGGTAGATGGTGGCCGAGTCGAGCAAGCGGCGAAGGTGCTCGCGCAGGCGGAAGATGGCCGGTCCCCGCGGCGTCTGGTAGCAGCGGATGCCCTCGAAGACCGAGGTTCCGAACTGCACTGCTGTCGACAACAGGTGCAGGGTGGCGTCGGCCCAGGCGATGAACTCGCCGTCTTTCCAGATCTTCTCGGTCGGGGTCAATCCGGCCATGGTGTCGTGTCTCGGATAGGGTGTATGCGGATCGAAGGTGGAGTGTGAAGCAGCCCTACAGCAGCGAGCGGATCCATCCGCCGTCCACCGCGATCGACTGGGCGGTGATGTAGCTCGCTCGCTCCGACGCCAGGAAGGCTGCCAGAGCCGCGAATTCGCGGGGCTCGCCTACACGGCCCATGGGCACCTGGGCCTCCCAGCCGGCGAAGGCGGCGGCGGGCGATCCTCCGGTCCGTGCCGCGATCTGCGAGGCCAGGTCGGTGAGCCGCTCCGTGCGGGTGTAGCCGGGCATGAGGTTGTTGACCGTGATGCCGAAGGGGGCCACTTCGTTGGCCAGCGAACGCGCGAATCCCGTCACGGCGGCGCGTACGGTGTTCGAAAGGATCAGGCCGTCGACGGGCTGCTTCACGGCGATCGAGGTGACGTTGAGAATGCGCCCCCAGCGCCGCTCCTTCATGCCGGGCAGGACCCGACGGGTCAGATTCAGCACGCTTTCCAAGGTCAGGGCCACGGCGTTGCGCCATGCTTCCGGACCATGGTCCTCGAACGGGCCCGAGGGCGGCCCCCCGGCGTTGGTCACCAGCACGTCGACCCGGCCGAAGGTCGAGAGTGCCGTGTCGACCACCGCGTCGACCCCCTCGGCGGTGGACAGGTCGGCTGCCACCGCCGCCACCTTAACCCCCGCAGCTTCCAGCGCCGCCTGCGCTTCGGCCAGCGGCCCGGGTGACCGAGCACAGATGACTAACGAGCAGCCTTCCGCGCCCAGCTCTTCGGCGATGGCGCGCCCGAGTCCCCGCGACGAAGCCGCCACCAGCGCGACCCGCCCCTCGAGTCCCAGATTCACGGGGTCGCTTCCGATCTGGAGCGCACGGTCATTCCTCGTCGTCCGAGGCGTTGTGGAAGTACGAGTCCGTGCCCTGCAGCCAGTCCTGCCGCGGGGGCGAGAAGATATCGACGTCGAGGGTGGCTTCCAGGGCCAGCGCCTTGTGGGGCACGTGCGCCGGAATGTGCAGCACTTCTCCCGCGCGCACGTCGATCACCTGCGTCTGATCGTCGCCGATCCAGAACCTCAGGGCGCCGGACAGAATGTAGGTGATCTGCTCGTTCATATGGCTGTGTTTGGGCACCACCGCGCCCTCGTCGAGAAACACCTGGGCGATCATCATGTCGTCACCGGTGATGAGCTTGCGGGTCAGCTGCTCGGTGACGCGTTCGTGGGGCAGGTCGTCCCAGCGCACATGGCGGACGGATTCAGACACGGGGTCTCCGGGGGTTGGCGATCAGGGAACCGGCAAAGGGCGGCGACGGGGCGACCGTGTCAACTGCTCACCTGTGGCCTCACCCGCGACGTTTGAATTCGCCTACGGGCGCCAGGCGATCCCCAGCGTAAAGACTCCCACCTCGGTGCGCCACAGGATCGCCCCATCGGCGAGCCAAATCGCGGTCACTCCGCCGCTGCTGCGAGTCGTGCCCTCGTTGGTGACGTACGCCACGCTGCCGTCGGGCGAGAGCACGACCCCGTGGGGGTGGGGACCGTCGGCCGTGGTGACCAGCCTGAGTGTCTCGAGGGTGACCGCGTCGAGGATCGCCACCACGAAGTCCTCATTGCGAATGCAACCACGGAGTCCCACATGAAGACCCTCACCATCAGAAACCTGCCGCCGGAGGTTGCAGACGCACTCGAGCGCGAGAAGCGCCGACGCGGTGGGTCACTCAATCGGACGGTGATCGAACTCCTGAGTCAGGGGCTTGGAGTCGGGGGCACGCGGTCCAACGGCCTCGCGGAGCTGGCCGGAAGTTGGAGCGACGAGGAGTTCCGTCACTTCGAGGAAGCGGTGGCCCCGTTCGGAGAAGTCGATCCCGAGTTGTGGCGATGAGTCGCTACTGCCTCGACACCTCCGCCTACAGCCGATTCCAGCGGGGCGACGAGCGCGTCGTCGAGATTCTGGACCGAGCGGAGTGGATCGGAGTGCCCGTGATCACGCTGGGTGAGCTCCACACCGGATTCCTCCTTGGAACCCATCGGGACCGCAACGAGGACGAGCTGCGGGCGTTCCTTGCGAATCCCGTCGTCGATGCACTGGAAGTCGATCAGCAGGTCAGCCGCTATTACGCAGAGATCGTATGCGAATTGCGTCGAGCGGGCACGCCCCTCCCCACGAACGACATCTGGATTGCGGCAACGGCCGCGCGTGCGGGCGCCCTGGTGCTGACCTTCGACAGCCACTTCGAGAAGATCGGCAGGGTCGGATCACTCGTGCTGCGGGATTGACGAAGCCCACCTCGCGCCGGCTATCACTTCCCATCAGCCATCGCAATTAACCCGCCGAAACGTTCCCACGGGAACGCCGGGCGATCGGGGACTGGAAGCTTCTCGCCCGCTCCGATCGGCTCTGCCCTCGCCGCTACCGCGACACCACGAGTCTGGCGCTCATGGGCGCGAGGGCCTTGGACCCGCTCCCGGCTGACTTTCGGGGCCCGTGAGCCCCTTCGCCCGCGCCGGCCCACCGAGAGCCCGCTCTACCCGGTCGACCATTCCGGGCCGGACCGGGGCGTCGCGCACAATCCGTAGACGCTCCGAGCCAGACTGGAAGATCCTCACTTGGTACTCGTAGCTGTCGCTCACCGCGATTCGTCCGTCCATGACGCGCCAGGGCAGAGACGGAGCAAAGACCTCGGGCGACATGATCGCGGTTGCTCCGCACGATGGGTAGTCGGCGGAACGCGATTCGATGGGGGGCCCTCGGACAATGACGCGCACATCGCCCCCGGCCGAGCAACTCAGCCCGTAGTGCACTATTCCCCCGCCGGCCGGATGCAGACTCCGGTACACAAGACCTTCCGGTAGGAGCGCTGCGTCTGGACCAAAGACAAGACTCCCCACGCGCACTTCCGGGAGGGGGACGCCCTGGGCGCGTGTCCACCCTACGAATCCCCCCTTGCTCCGATCGAACACCGATGGATTTTCCGAGGGGTCCCTGCTCAGCGCCACGGGCTGCAGTAGTTCACCCGGTCCGGCGCCCGGTCCTCCCAACGAGCCCGCTATCGCACCGTCTGCGGAGAGATGTATCACCCTTCTTCAGAACTCGTCGTCGACCCTTGTAGGTGATTCACGACATTGCAGTCTGTTGCGGATAAGTCAAGCACCGCGGCGGGAACCCAGCCGTCAGCGACGCGTAAGCCCACCGAGCAGCAACACCGCCGGCATCGTTGCCACGACGACCACCAGCACGATCCGAGGCGCCCACCAGCGCAGGGGTGAGCGCCTCGGTGCGTCGGCATTGGGTCGAAACAGATGCCGCTCTCGCAACTTGGCCATTTCCGCCAGGCCATAGGCCACCGTGGCTGAATAGAGAGCGACGGCTGCGCCGAGCGGAGAAACGCCGGACCGCAGGACCAGAATCACCCACACCAATGCCGCCGCGAACAACGGTACGGCCAGCCCGAGGCACAGGCGCTGCATACGCCGAAGGGCCCGGCGCCGGGGCGACGACGGCGCGCTCACGCGAGTACGCTCACGCGGGCACGCTCACGCGAGTACGCTTCACGCGCGTACCCGAGGCACGCGGGTACACTCACAGACGAGCGCGGTAGAAGGTCACCGCCGAGTCGTCGACCACAAGCCGTCGCACGGAGACGCCCTGCCCACCCTGCGGCAGCTCGATGTCGGCGGCGTGTTCGATCGAGAGCACACTGGCGAACGGCCGCTCGAGCCAATGCCGGACGATGCGCTCGGCCAGCGAGGAGGTGTAGGGCGGATCGGCGAAGCAGATGTCGTAGGCACCCTGGTCGAGAGACGCCGTGAAGGTCAGGGCATCGCGGCGAAAGATCCGGGTGCGGCCCTTCAGCCGAAACTGCGCGACGTTGGCCTTGAGCGCGTGCAGTGCCGGGGCCCCGTTCTCCACGAAATCGCACGAGCGTGCACCCCTCGACAGCGCTTCGAGTCCGAGGGCACCCGTGCCGGCGAAGAGATCGACGACCCGGGCGCCGGACAGATGTGCGTCCAGCCGCGACAGCCATTCTTCACGGAGCGGTCCGCCCGTGGGTCGCACGCGGCCACCGGGGGAGACGAGATCACGACCGGCCCAACGACCGGAGAGAATGCGCATGGCAGTCGACGATGGAATCGGGATGGCAGGATCGAGGGAGCGTCGCGCAGGGGTGATCCGTTGACAAGGGCCGTAGGTGCGACGACCCATTCCTGATGCGGACATTCCTGAACTTGATGATTGTAGCCACTGCGGCCCTCCTTCCGGACCCTGCCTGGTCGCAGGCCCCGGCGGGTGCAGACTCGCTCCCGGCGTTGCGAATGCCGTCCGGCGCCGTGGTCCACCTCGACGGGCTGGCCGATGAGAGCTTCTGGGCCGACGCGCCAGTACTGTCGCAGCTGATGCAACGCGAGCCCCTCGAGGGCGTTCCCGCGACGGAACGTACCGAGGTGCGAGTAGCCTACGACGACGACGCCCTCTACATCGCCGTGACCGCCTTTGATTCGCAACCCGATGCCATCGTCGCTCGCATACGGCAGCGGGATCGGATCCTGTCGGGGAGGGGCTTTGGATTGACCTTCGCCGGCGACGACGCGGTCGCCGTGGTGCTCGATCCCTTTCTGGACCGGCGCAGTGGAATCCTCTTCGCCACCAACGCCAACGGAGCGCAGTTCGACGCCCTGCTGACCGACGAGGGCGACGAGATCAACATCGACTGGCAAGCGGTGTGGGACGTCGCGTCGGCCCGTATCGACGAGGGATGGAGTGCCGAGTTCGCGATTCCCTGGCGCACGCTCCGGTACCCGTCGGATTCCGGTCAGGGATGGGGGTTCAACGTCGCCCGCGTGATCCAGCGGGAAAACGAACAGGTGTTGTGGCGTGCGTGGGAGCGCGAGGGCGGCGGCTTCGAGAAGGTCAGCCGTGCGGGCCGCCTCACGGGGTTGGTCGATCTGCCGCGGCCTGGCACCAACCTCGAGGTGAAACCCTACGCGCTGGGGGGGCTGCGCTGGACCCGCAACCAGGCCACGGGCGCGCTCGTGCGCGACGCAACCAGCGACTTCGGCTTCGACCTCAAGAGCGAGATCCGGCCCGGCCTGGTGCTCGATCTCACCGCCAACACCGACTTCGCCCAGGTCGAGGTCGACGACCAGCAGGTCAACCTGACACGCTTCAATCTGTTCTTTCCCGAGAAGCGGGACTTCTTTCTCGAGAATGCCGGCTTGTTCGAGTTCGGGCAGACCGGCTTCTTCGGCCCCCCGCCGTTCCTGATGTTCTTCTCGAGGCGTATCGGGATCGGTGGCGAGGGGCCTGTGCCGATCCTGGGGGGCGGGCGTCTCACCGGACGCATGGGAGGCCAGACGGTGGGATTGCTGTCGGTGGTCACCGACGAGGCGGGCGGTGAAGAGCGAGAGGTGTTCAATGTGGCACGCCTGAAGCGCGACGTAGGCGAGGCCAGCTACCTGGGGGGCATGGTCACCGACCGCCGTGGCAACGGCCCCACCAACACGGTCGTGGGCTTCGATGGGAGGTTCGTGTTGCATCCGACGGTGATCGCCGAGGGGTTCGTGGCGCGGACCTTCACCGAGGGCGTGGGTGGCGAGGGGACGGCCGCCATGTTCGGCCTCAACGTCACTACCGATCGGTGGGGGGGATTCCTCCAGTTGCTGCAGGTGGGCGAGGGTACGCGGGCGGGCTCGGGGTTCGTGGCTCGCACCGACATTCGCAACAGCCAGCTCAACCTTCGCCGCAGCATCCGCCCCGGGGTGTTCGGCATTCGCAAGGTCGACTTCAGGGTCAACGGCCAGTACCAGTCGACGGTCGACGGTCGCTTTCAGGATCGGGAATTCGGGCTGTCGATGGGTCCCAATTGGGACGCGGGCGACAACTTCTCGCTGGGCTTCACGCGGGGCGCCGAGCAGGTCGACCGCTCGTTCGTGTTGGCCGACTCGGTGCCGGTCGCTGCGGCCCGGTACGACACCGACGAGTGGTCGTTCCGGGGGTCGACCGGTGGGCGCCGCATGTGGTCGCTGTCGGCCAACCTGCGGGGCGGCGATCTCTACGGTGGTGACCTGCTGCGGTACGGGGGCACCTTCACCCTGGCGCCGACCCCGTCGTTCGCCTTCACGGCGGGCTTCGACCGCAACGATGTCGAGCTTGCGGGCGGAGCCTTCACCGCCGACGTCACCTCGCTGCGCTTCACCTGGGCGCTGAGCACACGGGTCACGACCAACGCGCTGTTCCAGTACAACGGCCTCACCGACCAGCTGCTCACCAATGTGCGCTTCAATTTCATCCACCGCCCGGGCAGCGATCTCTACCTGGTGTTCACCGAAGACCGCGAGCGCGAAGACGACGTGTGGCGTACCGAGGACCGGGGGATGGTGGTGAAGCTGACGTACCTGGTGCGCTTCTGACCGATTCCGAGCGGATGAAGCGGTCGACCGGGGCCGCTACCCTCCCGTATCGCGAAACAGCGCCCAGTCGATCTCGACCATCACGAACGCGCCATCGGCTCCATGCCGGCCCCACAGCCATCCGGCATCGAGGACGAAGGCGTCCTTGAACTCGATCCGGGTGGTGGGGCCTCCGCTCAAGGGGGCCGCCACGAAGGCACCGCCCACCCCCGCGCGGAGTGCTCCCGAAAGCCGTCGTTCGAGCGCCAGGATGGCCAGCGCCGACAGGTCGACATCACCGGGATCGAATTGGATGGCCATGCCGGCTCCGAGCACCCCGGTCAACAGCCAGTCCCGGGTCTGGACCACCATCGGGCCGCCTGCCGAGGGGAGCGTCGGCGCCGCGCCCAGGGGAATCACCCACTCGCCGCCGAGGTAGACCCCGAGGCGGTCGTCGACCAGTCCGGTGGCGATGCGAGCCGACGCCCCTCCCTGCGCCCGCAGAGGGCCCGCCACGGCGAGGCACAGCGCAGCGAGCACGAGAGGGGTGAGGGCGCGCTTCATGGGCCCGCCGGCGGTGGCAGCGCAGCCCGCTCGAAGTGGGCCTCCACGAGCGCGACGATGTCTTCGTCGTCACACAACAAGGCATGCTCGCGCGGGTGGCCCTCGACGATCACGCAGCGTTCGGCGAACGGATCGCCTCCCCAGGCGAGAGTGCGGTCGCAGGGAACGAGAGTGTCGCCGCGCTCGTGGCGAAACCGCGCGACTTTGCACGGTACCGGCGCGTCGCGGTCCAGGCGGGGCTTGTCGATCTCGAATCCTCCAGTGCCGGACCACCCGAGCACGACGGGGGTGTCCTGGGCCCGGGTCATGATGCAGAGCACGTCGACCCAGGGTCCGAAGTACGAGAACGGCCCCTGCAGCAGGGCCTGCGTCTCGCGTGCCCGCGCCAGCAGGTCGGGCTGGATTCCGATGTCCCACGGCGGCGGGTAACCGCCGACCTGCGTGAACTGGCGGTTGTGTCCCAGGGGCGAGCCGTCGGTGGTGCGCACACACGCCCTCCAACTCGGCAGCATCTGGTAGAGCGCCGGCCAGGTGCGAGCCATGCCCCGGGCGGCGTCGATGTAGCGGGTACCGAAATCGGTGCGGCCGGGGAGCAGGGCCTCGAAGGCGCTCATGGTCCCGGCCAACGGCGTGCCCACCAGGGCTACACGGCCCACGAGGCGCGCGAAGTCGTCGACCCGCGCGGCCAGCTTCGAAGCCAGGACGATCAGCAGTCCCCCCTGGGAATGCCCCACGAGATTCCAGCGCTCTCCGTGCGGAGGGCGGTTGGCTTCGAGAAACCGCAGCAGCCGCAGCGCGTTGAAGCGCAGGTCGGCGCGCCAATCGTAGGCCCAATCCTCGACGTCGAGCTGGGTGTGCAGGCGCTCGTAGGGCACACGCACGACCCGCCCCGGGGCCAGCGTCGTACCGTCTTCGAGTGAACTGCGCACGGCGCGCCAGTTGCCGGGTTGATGCTCCATCGACAGCAGCTGTTCCCACCCGCTGGGCAGCCGACCTCCGAGATTGCTCCGGTCCATCTTCAGTCCGACCCGGACCGCGTTGAACACGGTGACGTCGTCGTGGTCGACCAGTTCGGTGGCCTGCGTACCGGGCACGAGCAGAGTGGGCGTGGGCATGCTCCACGGTGCCCTGGGCCCGCCGGTCCGCGCAAGGAAAACGCGGGCCGACCCCATTCTCGGCAAGGAAGCGGAGTGCCAGCGACCCCGAGCATGCTGGCGCACCCTGCGGCCACCCCGCAGATTCGCTCGACCGTGCCCTCCACGAGATTTCACCGTATCAGGCAGGAATCCATGCGCCGCACCGCTGTTCGCGTTCTAGTCGTGACATTTCTCGCAATGGCCGTGGCTCCCGCCACCGGGGCCTACGGCCAGGCGCAGGATCGCACGGAGACGCTGGCCCGGGCCCTGGAGGGTGTCACCTTTCGCGAGATCGGGCCCGCCGTCATGGGCGGGCGGGTGGCCGACCTGGCGATCCACCCTTCGGCGCCGAGTACCTGGTACGTGGGACTCGCCAGCGGGGGCGTGTGGAAGACCACCAATCACGCCATGAGCTGGACGCCGATCTTCGACGACATGCCTGTGTCCAGCATCGGCGACGTCACGCTGGCGCCGTCGAATCCCAATGTGGTCTGGGTCGGTACCGGTGAGCCGCAGAACCGTCAGTCGTCGCCCTACGGCGGCGGGGTGTTCCGCTCGCTCGACGGAGGGCGGACATGGACCGATCTCGGGCTCCACGACACCCGGCACATCGCGCGCATCGTGGTGCATCCCACCGACCCGGATGTGGCGTGGGTGGCGGCGGTGGGGCACCTGTGGGGCCCGAACGAGGAGCGGGGCGTCTTCAAGACCACCGATGGAGGGGCCACCTGGACCAAGGTGCTCTACCACGACGCCGATACCGGGGCCATCGACCTCGTGATCGATCCCGGTGACCCGCGCACCCTCTACGCGGCCCTCTATCAGCGCCGGCGCACCGTCTTCGGATTTAGTGCCTCGGGTACGGGGTCGGGCCTCTATCGCACCCTCGACGGGGGCACGACCTGGACCGAGCTCGACGAAGGACTGCCCGAAGGGGACAAGGGGCGCATCGGACTCGACGTCTTTGCCGGCAATTCGCAGATCGTCTACGCCTCGATCGAGGCCGAAGGGCAGGAGGGTCGGGGGCTCTATCGCTCGACCGACCGTGGCGAGAGCTGGGAACGCCTGAGTGGCAACAACCCGCGGCCGATGTATTTCTCACAGGTCCGCATCGATCCGAACAACCCCGAGCGCGTCTACATGGGCGGCGTCGCGCTTCAGGTGTCGGACGACGGGGGGCGCACCTGGTGGGAGCAGGACGGGGCCGAAGGGATCCATGTCGATCACCACGCGCTCTGGATCGACCCCTCCAATTCCGATCATCTGGTGCTGGGCAACGACGGAGGGATCGCGAGTTCGTGGGACGGCGCCCGCAGCTGGCGCCACCACAACAACCTGGCCATCGGCCAGTTCTACGAGATCGGGCTCGACGTGCGCGATCCCTACTACGTCTGCGGAGGGCTTCAGGACAACAGCTCGTGGTGTGGTCCCAGTCGCACCCTCGACGGATACGGGATCGGCAACGACGACTGGACCGACGTGTCGGGAGGCGACGGCTTCTACAATGTGCCCGACCCCTTCGACTCGCGTTTCGTCTTCACCGAATCCCAGGGAGGCAACTCGAGCCGCGTCAATCTCGAGACGGGTGAAAGCGTGCGGACCCGCCCGCTCTTTCGGGGCGACGACGAAGACGACGGGTACTCGTTCAACTGGAATGCGCCCATCGCGGTGTCCCAGCATACCCCGGGCACCGTCTACGTCGGCTCGAACCATCTCATGCGTTCGCGCGATCGGGGGCAGAGCTGGGAAGAAGCCAGCCCGGATCTGACGCGGCAGATCGATCGCGATACCCTCGAGATCTTCGGACGCCCCCTCTCCGAACCCCATGTGAGCCGAAACGACGGCTTGAGCGCATACGGCACCATCACCACCATAGACGAGTCGCCGCTGTCGCCCGACGTGCTCTGGGTCGGTACCGACGACGGCAATGTGCAGGTGACCCGGGACGGGGGGGCGACCTGGACCAACACCGTGGACGCGATTCCCGATCTGCCCGGCCGCCGCTACGTGAGCCGAATCGAAGCATCCGCCCACGTCGAGGGGCGTGCCTATGTGACGTTCGACGGCCACTACGACGACGATTACGCGCCCTACGTCCATGTGACCGAAGACTTCGGGGCGTCGTGGGCGGCCATCACCGACGGGCTGCCCGATCACTCCATCAATGTGGTGCGGGAGCACGCCCAGACACCCGACCTCTTGTTCGTGGGCAACGAGGTGGGGGTCTTCACCAGCGTGGATCGCGGCGCGTCGTGGCATCGCCTGAGCGGCGGATTGCCGACGGTCCCGGTCGACGACATTCAGATCCACCCGCGCGACAACGATCTCGTGCTGGGCACGCACGGTCGCTCGATCTGGATCGCCGACGACATCGCCCCGCTGCAGGAGCTGTCGGCCGAGGTCGCAGGGCGCGCCGCATATCTGTTGCCCGTGCGGCGAGGCACGCTGTACGCGCAGTTTTCGGGATGGCCGTTCTGGGGCGATCTGTACTTTGCGGAGAATCCGCCCGATGGCGCTCTCGTACGGTATCACCTCGCCGACGACCTCGACCTGGAGTCGGTGGGGCTCACGGTGCTCGCCTCGGATGGCGACACCGTGCGCGTGCTCGGGGGACCGGCCGAGGCGGGCTTGCAGTCGGTGACCTGGGACCTCCGCCACGACCCGCCCTACGAGGCCGGGAGTGGCGGCGGCGGTGGTGGTGGGTTCTCCGGAGCGCCCCGCGGCCCCACGGTGATGCCCGGCACCTACACGGTCCGGCTCGAGGCGGCCGGCCTCGTCATGGAGCAGCCGGTCGAGGTGCGCGTCGATCCGCGCGTCGAGACGACCCCCGCAGCGCTCCAGGCTCGGCAGGCCCTCCTGAAGGCGGCGAACGAACTGGCTGCACCGCTGCGCGACGCGCAGGCGCGGATTCGCACCCTGAACGAACAGCTCGACGACGTGCGCGAGTTGGTGCGGGAGCACGCCGACGCCACCGACGAGCTGCGAGCCCGGGTCGACAGCCTGCGCGACAAGGTGCGCGAGCTGGGATCGGAGCTGGAGCCCGTGAGCGCCGGCATGCGAGCGGGGAGTGGTGCCGAGGGCAGCTTCCAGGCGCCCACCGACGACGCGCGTTGGCAGGTGGACCGCGGGTGGGAGGTGCTTCCGGGTGTGGTCGAGCGTCTCAACGCGGTCATCACCCGGGAAGGCCCCGCCCTGTACGACGAGCTCGACCGCATGGGGATCCGCCCTGACCCTGGCACCGCCATGCCGGTACCCCGTCGTGGGGGCGGCGGGTGACCCGACGAGCAAAATTCCCCATCGTTGACGGGTGTACGGAGACGACTTCTGAGACCTGGATGGAGTAGCCTGTGGCTGTGAGGTGGTTGGAGGCGGCGTATCGGGGCGCCTAGACGGCGTAGCGAGAGGGGCCTGTTCGTGCCGGGGCTGGTTGCGTGCCTGGTGCTCGCCTGGGCACCCGGCGCCTGCGGCGACGGTTCGGGCCAGGAGACCGCTGTTCGCCCTACGCCGCGCCAGACGGTTCCCGCGGCGATCGCCACGCGCGAGTGGGTGGCGATGGTCGAATCGATTTCCGAACCCGGCGGCTACTTCGACACCGACAATCTGGTCTCGAACGAGTCGTCGTTCCTCAACGTGCTCGGACCCATGCGCCGCCTGTCGGTCTACGGCGGTGCCTATGTGGGGGTCGGGCCGGATCAGAACTTCAGCTACATGGCGCAGCAGCGTCCCGAGATCGCCTTCATACTCGACATTCGGCGGGACAACCTGCTCCAGCACCTCTTGTTCAAGGCGCTGTTCCACGAGGCGAACAGTCGGGTCGAGTACCTGGCGCTGCTGCTCGGGGTGGCGGCTCCCGACGACATCGAGGCCTTTCGCGACGCCGGCATCGACGAGATCCTGGCCTGGATCGCGGAGGCCCCTGGCGGCGCCGACACCCCTCGGGCCGATTCGGTGCTCGAGCGCATCACGGAGCGCGTGGGCCAGTTTGGTCTCCTGCTCAGCGAGCAGGATCTCGCCACCATCCGGCGGTTCCACCTCGAGTTCATTCGCCAGGGGCTCGACCTGAGGTTCACCACCCTCGGTGAGCCCGCGCGCCCCTTCTACCCGACCTTCGGAGAGTTGCTGGCGGCGCGGGACCTGGACGGCCGCGCCGGAAGCTATCTCGCTCGACGCGACGATTTCATCTATCTCAAGGCGCTCCAGGAGGCCAATCGGGTGGTGCCGGTGGTGGGAGATCTGGCGGGCCCCCGGGCGCTGAAGGGGATCGGCGACGAGGTCCGTGCCCGGGGGCTCACCGTGCGGGCGTTCTATGTGTCCAATGTGGAGTTCTACCTGGACGCCGGAGGGTTCGAGCGCTTCATCGAGGCGGCGGCCGCCCTGCCCATGGACGAGTATTCGGTACTGATCCGCAGCGTCTTTCCGCAGGGGCTCGTGCGTCGACACCCGCAGGCGCAACCGGGTGACTACTCGACGCAGGTCCTGGTGCGGCTGACCGATCTGCGTGACGCGGTGGCCGCCGGTGGGTACGAAAGCTACTGGGACGCGGTGACCCGCGACGCCGTGGACCCCGGGGGGTGAACCCCGCGGGTGCGGGGTGTCGTAGGGGTTCTCGCATCTTCTGACCTTCCTCTCATCCAACCGTGCCGAACCATGACGACTGAAGACGCCTCCACCGGAGCTGCAGACGACACCTCGCGCGCCTCGAGCGGAAGCACGCGCGAGACGCACCGTGTGAGCGGGGACCGGCTGATCGAGACCGTGAAGAAGATCGTGCGCGAAGGCAACGCACGACGCATCGTGATCCGCAACGAAGACGACCGGGTGCTGCTCGAGTTTCCGTTGAGCGCAGGGGTCGTGGGCGCCGCGCTTCTGCCCATGTGGGCGGCCATCGGGGCCGTGGCAGCGCTGGTGGGGAACTGCTCCATCGAGGTGGAGCGAAAGAGCGAGTAGGAGCGGGCGCTTTCATCGCTCCCGCTTCCGCGCCATTTTCCGGGCGACCCCGGGCAGATGGCCCGGCAGACTCGACCCCCGGCGGGAGCGCAGCATGTTCGACGAGTTCAAGAAGTTCGCGGTCAAGGGCAATGTGGCGGATATGGCGGTGGGGATCATCATCGGTGGCGCCTTCGGGACCATCGTCAAGAGCCTCGTCGACGACGTCATCATGCCGCCCATCGGGCTGCTGCTCGGCGGGGTCGACTTCGGCAATCTCTTCGTGGTGCTGAAGGACGGCGCCGATGCCGCCGCGCCCTATGCGGCCCTGTCCGATGCCCAGGCCGCCGGTGCGGTGACCATCAACTACGGGCTCTTCATCAACAACGTCGTGAGCTTTCTGATCGTGGCCTGGGCCGTGTTCCTGCTGGTGAAGGGCATGAACCGGCTGAACGCCAAGGAAGAAGAGGCCCCGGCCGCACCCACGACGCGGCCCTGCCCGTTCTGCGCGACCGACATTCCGATTCCGGCCACGCGCTGCCCGCACTGCACCTCGGAGCTCGCCACCGCCTGATCCGGGAGTCCGGCATGCCTGAACTGCCGGAGATCACTACCTATCTCGAGGCGTTCCGCCCCCGCATCGTGGGCCAGGTGCTGGGGCGGATCCGCCTGAGGTCACCGTCGCTCGTGCGCACCTTCGAACCACCGCTCTCTGCAGCGGAGGGGGGCACGGTCATCGGGCTGCGCCGTATCGGCAAGCGCATCGTCTGGGAGCTCGAGGGCGAGCTCTTCCTGGTCTTCCATCTCATGGTGACCGGGCGATTCCACCGCAAGAAGCCGGGTGCTGCCTTGCCGCGAAAGTACACCCATGCGTCGTTCGACTTCGAGGCCGCGAGCTACTTCCTCACGGAGATGGGCAAGCAGAAGAAGGCCACCCTCCATCTCGTCGAAGGCGAAGAACGCCTCACGGCCTTCGACGCGGGAGGGGTCGAGCCGCTTTCGGCCACCCCGTCGTCCTTCGCCGCTGCCCTGCGGCGGGAGAATCGCACCTTGAAGCGGGCGCTCACCGACCCCCGGATCCTGAGCGGGGTGGGCAACGCCCATTCCGATGAGATCCTGCATGCCGCCCGGCTGTCGCCCGTGCAGTTGACCCGCAATCTGAGTGACGACGAGTTCGAGCGGCTGCGGCAGGCCACCGTCGCCGAGCTCGAGGCATGGACGGCCCGCCTGCGGGCAGAGACCGGCGATCGGTTTCCCGAGAAGATCACGGCGTTCCATCCCGCGATGGCCATGCACGGTCGCTACGGGCAGCCCTGCCCGGTCTGCGGCGATCCGGTGCAGCGCATCGTCTACGCCGAGCGCGAGACGAACTACTGCGCCACCTGCCAGACCGGGGGACGCCTGCTGGCCGACCGAGCCGTCAGCCGGCTGCTCCGCCAGGATTGGCCGCGCAGCCTGGAGGAGATGGAGGAGCATCTGGCGCAGCGACGAGGGTCGTGAACGGAGGTGGAGCGACCCTGTCCCGGAGCTGAAACCCAGGCGATATCACGTACGTAGAGACTATCGTACGATATATGCCGGAATACGTTCGTATCGGCTCACCCTTCGCCGTGGAGCACCATCATGAACTGGTCCTGGGGATTTCCGTTCGATTTTCCGGGCTTCGGCCCCGAAGGCCCTCGTGGCCGAGCCCGTGGCCCCCGCCGTGGGTTCTTCCGGGCCGGCGAGGTTCGCCTCGCCCTCTTGTCGCTGCTCGACGAGGCGCCCGGCCACGGCTACGACCTGATGAAGCGGCTCGAGGAGCGGTCGGGCGGGCTCTACCATGCCAGCGCGGGAACCGTCTACCCCGTATTGCAGCAACTCGAGGACGAGGGTCGGGTGCGTGCGGTCGAAGAGGAGGGCAAGAAGGTCTACCACATCACCGATGAAGGGCGGGCCGAAGTGGCTGAAGCCGATGAGCGGGTGTCGGGGATCTGGAGTCGTGCGGATCGTTGGCGCGAGTGGGGCTGCCGCATGGGGCCCGACACCGTCGAGATCGCCATGGCCATCGGCCGCCTGGCCAAGTCGGCCTTCGTCGCGGGTTCGACGACCCAGGCCGCGTCCGACGCGGTGGTCGAGGCACTCAATCGGGCACGCCGCGACATCGAGGCCATGGAAACGCCGACGGGGTCGGAGGCGCCGTAGGTCGCGCACGACGACCACGCTCCGGCGGTCCGGTGGAGGGGTTTCACGACCCGGTCGAGTTCCTTCATCTTGTACGGGTCCGACGCCGGTACCGCGCTCGCTCTTCGATCCAGGAGTGGTCCATGACCCCTACCGATTCCGACCTCGACGCCCTGAGATACCCGACGGGTCGCCTGGCCCGTGTCGAACGATCGAGCCGCGACGATCGTCGGCGGTGGCGTGATGCCATCGCCGCGACTCCGGCGGCGCTGCGCGCTGCGGTCGACGGGCTCAGCGACGAACAACTCGAGACACCCTACCGCCCCGGCGGCTGGACGGTGCGGCAGCTCGTGCACCACCTGGGCGACAGCCACATGAATGCCTTCGTTCGCTTCAAGCTGGGACTCACCGAAGACCGCCCGACCATCAAGCCCTACGACGAAGCCGCGTGGGCGGAACTCGCAGACGGCTCACATGCCGACATCGAGACCTCACTCGTGCTGCTCGAGGCACTCCATACCCGTTGGGTACGGCTGCTCGACGGCATGACCGACGACGATTTCGATCGGGGTCTCGTGCACCCTGAGATCGGCTCGATCACCCTCGACACCCAGCTGCAGATCTACGCCTGGCATGGAGCGCATCACGTCGCGCATGTGACCGGGCTGCGGGAGCGCATGAAGTGGTGAGTCGTGCCCTGAAAACGGGTCAGGAAAGCTCCATCTCTCCACGGGCCACCGTGACACAGCGCCCACCCACGCGCACGCGGTTCGGCTCTCCCGCGGCCACCCGCACGTCGACGTCGAGCAGTGAGGGCCGTCCCATCTCGACGCCCTGCTCGACCCGCCACGCCACCTCGCCCTCGGCGGCCAGGAGCCGCCGACCGAGGTAGGCCCCCAGGGCCGCGGCGGCGCTTCCGGTGGCCGGGTCTTCGGGGACCCCGATCTCGGGCGCGAACATGCGCACATGGAAGTCGACCCCCGGTGCTCCTCCCGGTGTGATCACATAGACGAAGGTGCTGACGGGATCGGCGCCCAGAGCCCGGGCTCGGGCCACCACGTCGAGCCGCGCACGCTGCACCGCCTCGACGCCGGCGAGCGGCACCACCAGAAACGGCAGGCCGGCGGAGGCAAAGGCGGGCTCGAGGGCCCGGGTGGCTGCACCGGAGCCGGTCGGGCCTGGCAGCCCCGGGTGGCCGATCTCGTCGGGCCTGAGCGAGAGCATCGCCGCCAGCGCCTCGCGGGACGCAGCCACCGGCTGATCGGGGGGCAGGACGGCGGCGGTGAGTCGGGCCGATACGGGTCGCCCACCCTCGATGGCGACCTCGACCGACACCGGTCCCACGCCCTCTTCCAGCACGATCGACAGCACCGCCCCCGCAGGCGCCGCCACGGCGCCGGATGCCGCGAGAAAGAACGCCGTCCCCACCGTGGGGTGTCCCGCGAACGGAACCTCACCGCCCGGGGTGAAAATGCGCACCCGGCGCGTGCCCCGGGGGGTATCGGGTGGGTAGACGAAGACCGTTTCCGACAGGTTGAGCTCGCGGGCGATCGAGCCCAGCAGAGTGTCGGGGATCGATGCCGCGTCGGGAAACACCGCGAGCGGGTTGCCCCCAAAGATACGGTCGGTGAAGACGTCGAGAGTGTGGTAGATTGCGCGCATCCCCAAGACTACCCTGCCCTCCGGCAACGGGGTAGTGTGAGACGATGCTTCGCTCTCTCCGCGCCCAGATTCCCGCCGACGCCGATGGGTTTCCCCTCGGGCTGCCCTTTCTGACCTCGATGGGCGAGGTCCCGATCTCACGATCCGTCACGCTTCTGGCCGGCCCCAACGGTTCGGGCAAGTCGACGCTGCTCGAGGCGCTGGCCATCGAGTGCCGATTGCCCACCATCGGATCCGAGCCGGCCCATCGCGACCCCTCTCTCGCACCCGTGCGTCCCCTGGCTGCTGCGCTCCGGCTCACCTGGGAGCGACGCACCCGGCACGGGTTCTTTCTGCGGGCGGAAGACGTGTTCGGCTTCGTCTTGCGGCTCCGCGAGCAGCGGGTCGAGCTCCAGACCGAGCTGGCGGCCGCCGAGGAACGCCTGAAAGACGCCTCCGCATACGCACGCCGCCTGGGGCTGGGACCCCTGCGGAGCTCCATCGGTGCCCTCGAAGCACGATATGGTATCCATCCCGATGCGCGGTCCCATGGAGAGACCTTCCTGCATCTGTTCCGGGAGCGGCTCACCCCCGGAGGCCTCTACCTGCTCGACGAACCCGAGGCGGCGTTGTCACCCGAGAGCCAGCTCGCCCTGGTGGCGCTCATGTCCGACGCGGTGGCGGCCGGTTCGCAGTTCGTGATCGCCACCCACTCGCCCCTGCTGCTGGCCTTGCCGGGCGCCACCCTCCTGGATTTCGACGGCGGCTCCGTGACCCCCTCGACCTGGGAAGCACTGGCCTCGGTACAGCTGTGGCGTGCGGTGCTCGCTGCCCCGGAGCGCTACCTGCGCCACCTCTGGAATCCCGGCGACACCTCGCTCGGCAACGCCTCCGAGAGGTGAGTCGAGACGTGGCGTGAGGGAACCCGTGGGGGTCTCCATGGATACGTCAGACAGACCCTCGGATCGGAGCAGGACGATGTTGTTCAGAAAGAAGCGCCCCTGGGACGGGATTCCGTCGTCGGAGATCACACCTCAGTCCGTCTATGTGAATCGCCGCGAGTTCATGGCGTCGTCGTTGGCCCTGGCCGCTGGCGCCGCGTTGAGCCCCAACCCCGTGGCGGCGGCGGTGCGTGGTTCGATGCGCCGCCAGGAACCGCAGGTGGGAGAGGTGACGCTGGGCGAGGAACTGCGCGGCGATCTCAACTCGTACCAACAGGTCACCACCTACAACAATTTCTACGAGTTCGGCACCGACAAGGGCGATCCGGTGCGGTATTCTGGCGATTTCCAGCCCGAGCCGTGGACCGTCGAAGTCGACGGAGAGGTGCACCGGCCGGGCACGTATTCGGTCGAAGATCTCGTGCCGCCCGCGCAGGTGGAGGACCGCATCTACCGCCTGCGCTGCGTCGAGGCGTGGTCGATGGTGATTCCCTGGCGGGGCGTGGGACTGCGTGAGATCATCGCCAAGGTCGAGCCCACGGCCAACGCGAAGTATGTGTACTTCGAGACCGCCGTGCGTCCCGACGAGATGCCCGGTGTGCGCCGGCGGGTGCTCGATTGGCCCTACCGCGAGGGATTGCGTATCGACGAGGCGGCCAACGAGCTCACCTTCATGGCCACGGGCCTCTACGGCACCGACGATCTGCCCAACCAGAACGGGGCGCCGATGCGACTGATCGTGCCCTGGAAGTACGGCTTCAAGAGCATCAAATCGATCGTGAAGATCTCGTTTCGCGAAGAGCAGCCCTACACCTCGTGGAAGGCCTCGGCGCCCAACGAGTACGGCTTCTACGCCAACGTGAATCCCAACGTCGATCACCCCCGCTGGAGCCAGGCCCGAGAGCGGCTGCTGCCCTTCGGGCGGAGGGAGACCGAACTGTTCAACGGCTACTACGAGCAGGTCGAGCACATGTATCGGGGCATGGACCTGAGGCGTTGGTACTGAGGGGTTGGCGCTGAGCACCGCTGCGCACGATGTCGGCTCTTCGAGCGGCGGCCTCGTCCTGACGACCCGAGTGCGGGTCGCGCTGCTCAAGACGGTCACCTGGGCCATCTGCCTCACACCCCTGGTCTGGAGCATCTGGCTCTTCGCACGCGGTCAGGCCTCGGTCGACCCCGTCGAGGAGTGGCTGCACCGCTCGGGCAAGACAGCGGTGTTGATCCTGGTGGCGTCGCTGGCCGTGACCCCGGTGCGGCGCCTCACGGGCTGGAACGATGCGCAGAAGTTGCGGCGGTTGCTGGGGCTCTTCGCCTTCTTCTATGCCTGTCTGCATCTGGCGGTCTACCTGTACTTCGACCAGGGCCTCGCCTGGGATTTCATTCTCGAAGACGTGCTCGAGCGGCCGTTCATCTTCTCGGGCACGGCAGCGTTTCTGTTGCTGCTGCCGTTGGCGCTCACCTCCACCCGCGCCTCGATCCGGCGGCTGGGCAAGCGGTGGGTGAAGCTGCACCGCCTCGTCTATCTGGCGATCGGGGCCGCTCTCCTGCACTACACCTGGGGGCAGAAGGCCGACATCCGTGATCCGTTCCTGGTGGGCGCGTTGGTGGCGGTGTTGCTGGGATTGCGGGTGTGGTGGTGGGTACGGAGGCGAGCGGGTACAAGGGTGCGCTGAAAGAGGGTGCGCTGAGTGGGGCGTGGCGCTGAGAAGGGGTGTGGCGCTGAATGGGGCGTGGCGCTGAATGGGGCGTGGCGCCGAGAAGGGGCGTCGGAGATCTCGGGAGTTCATCTGTCCCATCGAGCCATGGACGGGTTTTGCGATGGTCGGGGGACGATCGTCCGGGATACCCTGCAGATGCACCCATGCCGAAGGCTCGCACACCATTGAACGTCCATTGCGGGCCTGCCCCACCGGTCGAGGCCTCGAAACCTCTCGAAGGGCCTCCTGGGGGCACCCGAAGAGATCCCGAAACCTGCCGTTAGATTTCAGGTGTTCGCAGGATGGTGGGTGCCGGATGTAAAGGAGGTGGCGCATGGGTGGGATCGGGGTGGAAGTGGTGTGGGATCGGGGGCTGGACTCGGGGCTGGTGTGGGATCGAGGGCTGGGTTTGCCAGGCGCCGAGGGCAGTCGCAACTGGTGGGTGCGCGAGGCACGACCCGACTATGATTCGGGGCCGCAGGCGGACCAGGTGGCGGCGGGGTTCGGGCAGGCGGCGGCGGGATTCTTCGACGGGGTAGCTCCGGAGCCCGACATCGCCGATCCTGACGTCGAGACCCGCGGGCCCGCAGAGTTCGCCGGGGCCGAATCCGACGCGGAGGCCTTCGACCCCGACGACGAGGTCTTCCTGCTGGGTGAGCGGATCGCCGATCTGGCGCGGCGCATCGGTGTGGCCGAGCATGCGATGCTCA
>CAZFRU010000046.1:0-43108 GCA_964521385.1 uncultured Gemmatimonadaceae bacterium
ACGGTATTCACAACTCCCGAAGGGTGGCTTGTCCACTTCACGCTGGACCAAGACACAGCCAGTAGGACTGGTGTCCAGACACCGCGTTTGAGTGAAGGTGATCCCGATTCCCAATCATGGCTTCACCAGCCTGTGCCGGCGGACACGAACCAAGCCTAGATCATCCTCCCATCGACCAAGCACGAAGTCATTCCCGATATGCGAAGGCTCAGGTCGGGCCGGGAGAGTGATCGAGCCCAGCCATATCCCATTTGCCGGAAACACCGTCCAGGCGTTCACGTAGGCACCGGGGCGGTAGTAGTTGAATACCCAGAGGTTTCCCGCGTCGTCCACGATCATCCCCGGGCCGCCCTCTGCACCGCCCGGCCAGGTAGGTGCCCCAAAACCCGGAATCGTTTCTGCGGGCCGAAGCTCCCGAAACGCCTGCCGCACGAGCCTGCGAGCTTCGTCTCCATCGACCTCTGCCAACCGCCGTTCCAGCAGCCGTTCGATATCTGTAGGCTCGACCCTCATTGGTGCGAACGATCGCCGAAAGATCCTGGTGAGGACTCTCTGAGAATCGTACGCACCGACCTCAAATCCATCCGGGAGACCCACGAAGACAGTCCGGCGGTCATTCGCAACTTGCGTGGCGCCGCTGAAGGCCAACCGCTAGCGGCCAAGGCTCCCGTTCACGTCTGTGTACTCCCAGACCGGTCCGGGAAACGACCCCAGGGAACGGACGCCACCACCCCCGGTCCCGGCAAGCGACACTTAGTGCAGCCTCCTCCAATCCAGGACCTGGGCGCCCAGCGGGGCTGCGAGAACCGGTGACGACGAGCGCTCCTTCCCCGAGAACTCCAGACACGAATGGCAAGGGGAGGTCCGCGTCCCGGGGGACCAGGCCTGTACGACCGAGCACACCGGCACGATCGAAGACGGAATAGCGATTGGGGAGCTGATCAACGACGAACAGCGAGTCGCCGCGCCATGGCCACAGGCCGCGGAAGTTGTCGAACCCCCCCGGGCCCCGGCCGCATCTCCCGAACTGCGAGAGCAAACGCGCCGACTGATCATATAGGCGCAATTCACAGGGCCCGCCGTTGTACAGGATCAGTCCACCACCAGGCAGCAGGCGGGGAGGTGATACCCTCAAGAGATCACCGTCGACCTAGCCGCCAAACTCGTAGTCCGGAGCGACCTCAACCCACCAGCTCTGGCCCTCACGCCACGCCGGAGCCCTGCTTTCAACAACCTGGATTCCTGCGGAATCCCTGAGAAGACCGGGAGTGCCAACATCGGAGCCCTCAGCGCACCCTGAAGCCAGGAAACAGGTGGCGAGGAGACACGCTCTGGCCCTATTCATATCAGCCACCTGCATTGGTGTCGTTCACGAAGGCCCTCCTGCCTTCCCAGGCGGCGCCCCCACTTACCCTAGCCGTCCGCGAGATCCGCCACCTCGCTCTGAGACAGGGTCTGTCGCTCCTCGAGTGCCGCCCCAACCCTTTCAATCCAAGCCCGATTGTCATCAACCAATGCGAGGGCATGCGTGAGTACGCTCCTGACCCGCAAATCCTTCTCAGCAATGATTGCCGAGACGGCATCGTTGTTCTGCGCCGCGATGACCAACTGATATCCCTCGACGTAGTTCGCATCCGCCGGACCACCGAATTTCCCGAAGCCGTCCAGTGTCTGAGTCGGTTTCCGCTCCTCGTAGCGCATCTGCGAAATCGGCCCGGCCGCCGCACTTACGCAAAAGGCCGTTAGTGCGTCGGCGTGCCGCATGTCGAACTTCGCCGCCTTCGCGTCTGACACCGTGTAGTCGGCGGGCAGGATCGGCAGCCAATCGGCTTGACCGACCTGTCCCGAGACCACGCGAGAGTCACCCAGCGTTACTCGGACGTACTCGAACGGGACGCCAAGAATGACACGAGCCACCGCGTGTCCCGCTTCATGCCGAGCGGTTTGATCTAATGTTGTGTCAGGCCACATGATCCAGGTTCCAGCGAGCCGCTTTCCTGTACCCCGGTCATGGCAATCCTCGTGCCGGCGAATCGTCCCGACTCGTGAGGGTTGACGACATCGATATCACGACCGGAGACACAGTTGGAAAAGCGGACATCCTCGACATGCCCCGAGCCGATCGCAGGGGTCGAGCACACGGGCGACGGCTGTTCACTCTCGGCTCCAACTCGCCAGCCCGCAAGACCGGGCGAATAGCTGCCGGCAGCCCCAACAAAAAACGGCCCAAGGCCGTAAAGCCTCGAGCCGTTCAATGCGCCGCCAGGGACTCGAACCCCGAACCTACTGATTAAGAGTCAGTTGCTCTACCAGTTGAGCTAGCGGCGCGTACCGATCCTGCGACCGGGAGCCCTTAATGGTATCGGCGGCACCCGCCCTGTCAACCGCCGGCGCTTGTGCTCGTGCCCCCGCCCAGCACCTCCGGGCGCAGCACCTCGAGCAGGTACCCGGTCACGGCATCCATTTCCCGCAACGTGATGCCCGCCACCCCCCAGGTCGGCATACCCGACGCGTGCCCCACGAAGATGCGGTGTAGTACCGAATCCGGCTCGGCCGCGAAGCGCCAATCGGCTTCGACCAGGGAGGGCACATGGAGGTTGCGCTGCTGCGCGTAGTCGGTGCCGCCCCGGCCGAGAGGTCCGTGGCAATTCCGGCAGTAGGTCGAAAAGACGACGTTGCCCTCGAGCGCCCGGATGGAATCCGAGGGCCAGGCGATGGAGTCGAAGAGGGTGGGCGAGAAGGCGCGGTCGGCCTCGGCCACCTGTTCGCCGCGGTCGGGGCGCTCGAACTCGTGCTTCTCACAGGCGCCGACCGCCACGGCCAGCAGCAGCGCTACCCCTCCGGCTCGGGCACCGAACCTGCTCATGGCTGCCCCCCGCCTCCATCCGCGGACGGGTGAATCAGCGACGCACCGGGTGCCAACGAACGTGCCTTGTCCAGCGCCGAATCGGCGGCCGCGGCCTGGCCCAGCGACTGGTGGGCCATGTACAGGCCGAACCAGCCGGTCGGGTCATCGGGAGCCGAAACCGTCACCTCGCCGAACGCCGCGACCGCCCCTTCGTAGTCGCCCCGCCGGTACGCCGCATTGCCCGAGTCGATCTGGGCCAGTGTTGCGGCCGACAGCTCGGCCCGGGCGGCTGCCGGGTCGATCGTGTCGGTGCGCTGGTCGTCGGGGCGACACGCCCCCACCGCCATCGCGCTCAACAGGAGCAGCGCGAGCCGACGCAGGCCCGGGCCGCGCACCCGGCTCACGAACCGCCTCCCGGCCGACCGAGATGACAGGCGCTGCAGATCCACGGATTGCGGTCCTGGGCGCGGATCGGATCGAAGTCGGGTCCGTGCGGGCTCACCTTGAAGGCCCCGAGTTGGCTGTGGCACTGGAGACACTCCTTCTGGGTGTGGCACGACGCGCACTGTTCGAGACCCTGCCTCGCTCCCTGTCCATGCCGCAGCAGCCACACCGGTTCGGCGTCGTGGAATCCGGGCCCGAGACGACCCTGGCCGCCAAAGCCCATCTCGACATGGCACTGGCGGCAGAACGCCTGCGTGTTGTGGCAGTTGCTGCACTCCATCGACTGGGCACCGGCCGCGGCCGAATGGCGCAGGGCGAACCCCGACGGATGGTACCCGGGAGCGCTCGCGGCGTCATGGCATTCGGCACAATACGATTGCGTGTGGCAGGTGCTGCAGGCATCGGGCGCCGACGACGCCAACACCGTGTGGGCCGTCATGAAGAACGGGCTTTGATGCGACACGGGTTGCTGGAACTCGAGCCCCACCCCTGGCGCCCGCACCTGAGGACGGGGGGGAAGCTGTTGAGCCGACGCCGGCATGGGTGCAATGTGACACGACGCGCAGTCGTCTTGCGTGTGACAGGTCGAGCAGTCGGTGACCCGGGGCGCGGGCCGCCCATGCGTGACCTCGAACTCGTCCAGGGTATGGCCGACGGGCGTCGGGTAGCGCGCCTCCATGGCCGGAAGCACCCAACCGTCGGGCGCCAGCGCCAGCGCCTGGATCTGGCGGCGATCACCACTCACATGGCACGACAGGCAACGGTCCTGGGTGTGGCAGGTGGCGCAACGCGCGGCCCCTGCCGGGCCACGGGGCCGGTGCGCGGAGAGAAAGGCGTCACCCCCGTCGCCGTGGTCCAGCGGGATGGGGAGGATCGCCAGCAGCCGATCCCCATCGGGGACGGCGGCCAGCGCTCGGTGGCACGACGTGCAGTCCGGCGCCGTCAAATGGGTGTCGGGATCGTCGCCGTGACAGGTGAGACAGCGGCCCGGCTCGAGGGGCACCACCGCCAGGCGCGTCCCACCCTCGGCCACATGACACGACGCACAGGCCAGCGCTTCGTCGCCCGCAGTCGAGACCTGCTCCCCGTGGGTGGGGTGACTGAAGTCGAGCAGCCCCATGGGACGCGGGGTCGGGGTCCAGTCTACGCGACGCTGCTCGGAGCCGTCATGGCATCCGTTGCACGACGAGGGCTCCGGGTAGAAGCGCGCCGTGTCATCCTCGTCGATTCCCTGGTGACACCCGGTGCAGAGGGGGAACAGGCCCTGGTGCGTGAGGTGGGGGAACGAATCCGCGCGCACGACGCCTGGCGCCGTCGTGGCGGTCGGCGCTGTCGTGGCGGTCGGCGTGCCCGCTCCCACCGAGGCGAGGAGCGCGACGCCCACAACGGCCATCGCTACCGGCAGACGGAAGGTGCCCATCACATACCCCTCCGGCGCAGCGCCGGATCGTTGCCGAAGGTGTAGCGCAGGCCGAACCAGCTACGGGTCTGGTTCCAGACGTCGTCGTTGCCACCGCGGCCGGCATCCTGACGGAGCACGAGCCCTCCTCCTTCGAGACGCACACGGTCCGAGGCTGCGAAGTCGAACGAGAGCCCTCCACCCCAGGCCCTCCCATCCCCCAGGCGATACGCCTCGAACTGTTGAAAGCTGGTTCCGGTGACCTGGAGTCTCAAGGTCGACGAGAGCTGCACTCCCACACTTGTGTCGATGGCATGCAGAAACGCCGACGTTCCCCAGTCGAGCTGCCAGGTGGCCTGGAGCTGCACTCGTTCACTCGGGCTCCATTGCCCGTCGAGCTCGGCCTGATAGCCCCGATCCTCGAGGGGAGCGAACACCGTCGGGACCGATGCGTCGCCATACTCCCGCGCAGCCAGCGACACCCGCAGCCCCACGTTGCGCGCCAGGCCTGCACTCAGGCGTAGGCGGCCTTCGTGGTAGGCCACCGGACTGAAGAAGCCCCAGATGGTCGACAACTCGAAGTAGGGCACGTAGCGGCGAGCCTCGATCTCGGCCAGCCAACGGCCGTCTCCGATGGCGCGCTGGAGCGTGAGGTGGGCCTTGCCGACCCGATCGAACGGCACGTCGTAGTCACCCGAGGCCCGTACCCGGATCCCTGCAGGCAGGACCGTGCTGACATCCAGCGCCGCGCGTTCGGCCACCAGCCCCGAGCGGTCGCCGATGATCTCACGCTGATAGCGCGCGCTGACCGACGTTCTCACCCAGCGGGCCCCGGCGGCGGCGCCCCAGAGCCAGGCCTCCTGATCCGGCACGAAGTCCTCGATGCCTCGCAGCGCTTCTCGGCGTGTCTCGTTGAGCCCGCGGGCCAGCGATCGCCCCCCGAAGCCCTCGACCCACCAACCTGTGCCATCCCACCGCGCCGCCGCCCCATCGAAGCCCGAGAAGCCCAGGCCGCTGGGCGTGTCCTGTCGTCCCATCCGCACGCGGAGCTGGCTGCGTTGCAGCTGCGCGTAGGCGACGAGCACATCGAAGGGATCGTCGGCCAGGGGCCAGTCCAGCTCACCGCTGAGTCGGTCGCGGGCCCGCACGAGTCCCGTGAAGCTCAGGCCCTCCATGCCGAAGCCCCACGCCGTGAAACCCACGTCCTGCGACCCCACCACGGCCGACCGCGTCGCAGCGGGTCGCAAGAAGGTACACGGCAGGCCGGGCGTGCAACTCACCGGGTTGCCGTCGACCCGGGGGCGGCCCTCGGCGTCGACCACCACATCGCCGGGTGCGGCCGTGTCGAGCTGCAGGGGACGAAGCTCGAAGTACCGCACCGAGCTCGAGGCCCAGCCTCTCGTGCCCTGGGCCGACACGGGCGTGACGCATAGCCCCACGGCGCCCATCACCACCACGAAGATCGCCGGCCACGCCCCGGGGGAAGAGCAGGAGCATCTCGCTGCCGCGCTCATGAGGGGCCCGGGCCGGCCAGCGCATGGCATTCGGCACACTGACGCCCCGGGCGATGCTCGACCAGATCCTGGTGACAGACCAGGCAGGCCTGGTTGTCGCGGCGCAGACCCTCAAACGGGGGGGCTTCGTGGCAGCCCGTGCCCGTACACCCACGATGCACCTCGACGGTGTGGGCCGACTCTACCGGCTGCACATGACAGGTCATGCAGGTGGCACCGACCTCGTGGTGCTCGGTATGGCAGGTCAGACAGGCGCTCGTGTCGACCGGGCGCTGCAGACCGCTCTGATGGCAGGTGTTGCAGGTGACATTCGGATGCGCCCCGTGTCCGAAGGGCAGCGAGCGATTCACCGGCCCCTCCACCACTGAAAACGACAGCTGCAGGGGCACCGGGAAGGCGCCCCGCGCCGCGAGCACGGGCTGCCGGTGACAGGTCGAGCAGTCGTTGGCGGGCGCGCCCGTATGATGGCAGCTGCGGCAATCGTTGATGTCGGTGACCGTGACGGCCCCGTGACTCTGGGTGCTGATGTGGCAGGCCGTACACTCGACGTTGCGGTGGTTGGCGTGCCGAAAGACGAACTCACCGGCGGTGTTGGGCGGCACCTGCGACGGTCGCACCGGCTGCTGGGTGGCGGAGGTCGTACGCGCCCTGCCGGCCGCCGTTCCGCTCGAGGCTCCGGCGGTGCCCGCCGCGCCCGCCGCGTGGAGATACGAGGTGGGTGACAGCGCCAACGATGCGAAACCCACGCCTGAGGGCCGCTGCCTCGGGGGCACCGGTGCGGCGGATGGCAGACCTGTGCCGGACGCGGCTGCGCCACGCCCCCCCGCCGGACCATCGTCGAATACGTCCTGGTGGCACGACAGGCAATCGTCGCCCGTCAGCTTCCAATCGTGCGCGATGTGACACTGGGTACAGTTCTCGATCGCGGTATGGTCGAGGCCGACATGGAACGGCGTCAGCTCTCGTACATCGTCGTGACACCCCACGGTGGCGCATGTCTCGACCGCCTGCGCCGGCAGCGTCTGCGTGTGGGGATTGTGACAGGTCGAGCAGACCCTGTCGTGGGGCTCGTCGGGTGGCATGTCGACCAGGGTGCGCATGACATGGCACGAGAGACACTCGCTTTCGGTCGGCGCGAGGGCCGAGCGCACATCGCCGAAAACGTCGGATTCGATGGGACGACTGAAGCCGTGGCAGGCAGCGCAGTGGATCGTGAGATCGCCCATTCGGCCCAGGCGTATTTCGACGTCGGTGTGACAGCCACTCTGGGCACAGGTCTTGTCCGTGGCCGCGAATTCGTGGACGCCCGACGCGTGGCATTCGACGCACATCAATCCCTGCAGGTCGGGATCGGTCGACTCGAGGTGTACGCGATGACCCGCCGATTGGGCGATGGATTCCCACGTCTCGGGATCGCCTTCGATGTGGCACGCCGCACAGGCCTCGTTGGGCACCACTGCGTGAACACCCAGGGAGTCGGGGTTCTGGATCACCTGCGAGATGGCCATCTGACTGCGCGCTACCATGGTGGGTTGATGGCAGGCCTTGCAGCCCAGCCCCCGGTGAGCGCTCTGTGCGAACCGCTCGAAGGGATCGACCATGAGGTGGCACGACAGGCAGAACTCGTTGTCGTGCTGCACGTAGTCGTACGTCCGCAACGCGTAGTATCCGCCCGCACTGACGCCGCCGGCCCCGAGGAGGCCGACGGCGGTCAGTACCAGAACGGGGTGCCGGGCGGTCAGGTCGCGCATGCGACCCGCCGCCCGGCGGATGAACCCCATCATGCGGGCGTCGGTCCGGCGACTACGGTCACCGCAGTGCGCCTCCCGGTACCAGCTGCCGCTCCAGCGATACGCCCTGAACCGTCAGGCCATACTCGGTCTTGACCTGCTGGATGCTGGCGATCAGCAACGCTTCGGCGAGGAATGGGTTGTGGGCCGCCGTCCCGTTGAACGCGGCAAACCCGGCATTGAACTTGGCTCCTTCACCCGTGGTGTACCGTCCGTCGGAGGTGCTGAACTCCGAGGCCGGAACCTGCGCGACCAGCGCGTTGAGCTGGTCGGCGAGGGTCGTGAGACGGAGCGTCGACGCAAACATCGCAGACCGCGCACCCGCGGCGGATCCGTGACATCCGGAGACCGCACACCCGCTGTAGTTCTTCTCCGTGTCGGCGCAGTCGGTCGCACCCGTGGGCGCGCCGTTGGCGTCCACACAGGGCGTCGCCTGGAACCGGTGCCCGGTGGCGGTGATGACGAAGTCACCCGTCGCCGCATCGGTCACCTCGTAGCTGTTCACGTGGCAGCCGGCGCAGAGCCGCGGGTTGGCTTCGGAACCGTGCGTGGCCACGATGTCGCCGGGACCCACGTCGAGGTTCGGCGGCCACCAACCGGCGTCACCGATCAGGAGCGGACCCTGGGGCGAATGGGGACCACGCGACGAGGTGGGATCGGGAATCCCGCGCTTGTGGTGGCACTTCATGCACAGGTTCTGGTCTTCGTCGGGCACGGTGATCGAGAACCGCAATTGCGCGTTGAAGTCCGACCCATGGGGATCGTGGCAGACGGCGCAGGTAAGGGTCAGGTGATCGTCCGCAGAAGCACTCCCCGCCACGATCGAACCCTCTTCGATGTACGGGTCGGTCACTCCGAATGCCTGGAGGGCCCCTTCACCCGTATGGCAGGACATGCAGTCCGCCCGGCTCGCCGGGTAGCTGTTGAAGATCCCGTGCCGCGACGCCGACCATTCTTCAGCGTACGGGTGGTGCGTGCCCTGGTGACATTCACCGCAGCCGAGCGTGGCCTCGACGCTGGCCGTCATGGGGGCCAACGGAATGTTGGCGTCGTTGGGGTTCTTCACGTGGTCGAGCCCTGGTCCATGGCAGCTCTCGCACTGTACGTCGTGATAGCGATCCTCACCGGTCGCGCTGTAGCCCACCGCATCCGTGGCCACGTTCCCGAGCTGGTTGACCGTGTGGCACCCTTCACAAAACGCCTGGGAATGGCCGCTGTCTTCCAGCGTGGCCCAGGCGTCGGCGTGTGCAGAGTTTTCCCACTGGCTCTGGGGTCCTACGTGGCAGTTTCCGCATACGGTGAGCTTGGTCGACGCATCGGTGTAGCCCAGGAACCCGGCGGCGGCCGCCAGAGGTTCTTCGAAGAGCTCACGATCACGAAAGACGATCGTCTCGTCCGTACACGAGGAGGCGACGAGGCCACCTGCAACCACCGCGAGGCAGGCAATCCAAATCCTCGAGTTTCCTGGTCTCATCTCATCAGCCTCTACCCGGTTGGCCGGGCGTATTTCAGGTGACATCATGGCCGGGATGGAAGGCCCATCCCCGTCTGGCCACCACAATACTGCTGTCCGTAGTAGTACGGATGCAACGGGGGGAACTACTACGGACGTGTCGGGAAAATTCCCTCCACGACCCCCGCTGCACCCCTTCCGGCGCGGAGCCCCGCCACAACGCCTACTCCGCGCAGGGTATGGCGGCCATCCGCCAGGAGCGGGGCTCGGAGTCGTCTTCTCCGCCGTCGATGGTCGCTTCGAGCCCGCCCTCGACCCGCCGGTATGCGATGCGCCGGGGGTAATCGTGCTCCGGCGCCTCGAAGCGGGCGAAGCCTTCGCTCCCTTCCGTGAGCCGGAACAGATGCTCCGACGCCACGCCCCCGGGATGGGGCAGGTAGGTGACGCCATCGGCGGTCGCCGACACGATCCCGAACTCGAACGAGACCACACGCCCCTCCCGCACGAAACGGCTGGTGGCGAGCATCGTGCCCCCTGCGGGCGGTGACCAGCGCTCCTCGAGGGCCGCGCCCCCACCTTCGGGAGCACTCCGCCAGCATCCTGCCATGAAGGCCAGGGCACCGAGGGGATCACCTCCAGGCGGGGGTACACGCATCGGGTCGAGGCGCACGGTGGGCACAGGGGGCGAAGACCCCATGCAGGCTCCGACCGCCAGCACGAGCCACCATGTTCCGAGGCGAGGCCCCTTCATGCGGCGCTCAATAGGCCGCGATACCCGTCACCGCCTGCCCGAGGATCAGCCCGTGGATGTCGTGCGTGCCCTCGTAGGTGTAGACCGATTCGAGATTGGCCATGTGTCGCATCGAGTGGTATTCGACCAGGATCCCGTTCGCCCCCAGTAGCCGACGAGCTTCGCGAGCGATCTCGCAGGCCATGTCGACGTTGGCCCGCTTGGCCATGGAGACCTGCTGCGGGGTCATGGTGCCCGCGTCCTTGAGTCGCCCGAGCTGCACCACCATCAGCTGGGCCTGGGTGATGCTGGTGAGCATGTCGGCGAGGCGCACCTGCTGGATCTGCTTGCCCCCGATCGGGCCGTCGAACATCACCCGCTCCTTCGCATAGCGCCGCGCTTCGTCGAAGCAGTCCATGGCCGCGCCGATGGCGCCCCAGGCAATGCCGTATCGTGCCTGGGTGAGACACTGCAACGGGTGCTTGAGCCCTCCAGCGCTTTCGGGCATGAGCGCCGACGCGGGCACCTCGACGTTGTCGAGATGGAGTTCGCTGGTGTCGGAGGCCAGCAGCGACAACTTGCCCTTCTGGTCGCGGGCCTGGAAGCCGGGGGTGTCGGTGGGCACGACGAAGCCGCGAATGCCCTTGACGTCGCCCACTTCGGCGGTCTGCGCCCACACCACCGCCACGTCGGCCATGGACCCGTTGGTGATCCACATCTTGGTGCCGTTCAACACCCATCCGTCGGCGGTCTCGCGAGCCGTCGTGATCATGCCCCCGGGATTCGACCCGTAGTCGGGCTCGGTGAGTCCGAAACAGCCGATGGCCTCGCCTGTGGCCAGCCGGGGCAGCCACTCCCGCCGCTGCTCCTCGCTGCCGAAGGCGAAGATCGGGTACATCACGAGCGCGCCCTGGACCGAGGCGAACGAACGCAGTCCCGAGTCGCCCCGCTCGAGCTCCTGCATGATCAACCCGTAGGCCACGTTGTTCAGCCCGGCGCACCCGTACTCCTCCGGCAAGTTCGCGCCCAGCATTCCCATTTCACCCATCTCGGGAATGAGATCGCGCGGAAATGTGCGATCGATGTAGGCCTGCTTGATCACCGGCATGACCCGCTCGCTCACCCAGTCGCGCACGGTATCGCGAATCATGCGCTCCTCTTCGGAGAGGAGAGAATCGGTGTCGTAGAAATCCACGCCCTCGAAGGTGCTCATGACCGGTGCCTCGTACTTGGGATGCAAGCGTGGGCTTCCACGCCCGGGATCAGGGAATGCGCTCAACCCTCGCAAACCGGGAGACGCCGCACAAGACGGCCCTCTCGGCCACCAACTCGTCGATCTCGACACCCTCGCATCCCACCTCCGCCAGGATCTCTCGCGAATGCTCCCCCACCGAGGGAGGGGCGGTGCCGGGATCGAGGCGTGCGCCCGCAAAACGCACCGGAAGCGCCGGCGTGACGTAGTCCGGACGATCGGGCCGGGGAAGGTGGGCCAGCATGCCGCTGGCCTGCGTCTGCGGGTCGGCCAATACCCCGGCCATGTCCCGGATGGGCGCCGCGGGCACCCCGGCCATCCGAAGGGCGTCGAGCAGCTCGTCGGTGGCTCGGAGCGCCATGGCACTGCTCACCCGTGCTTCGACGCGACTGCGCTGTGCCACCCGCCCGGCGTTGGTGGCGAGCTCCGGATCGGCCAGGAGATCGTCGAGCCCCAGCACGGGGCAGAAGAGCCGGAACAGGTGGTCGTTGCCCACCGCGATCATGAGGGCGCCGTCGGTGGTGTCGAAGGCGCCGTAGGGAACGATCATGGGCAGCCCTGTGCCCGAACGCCCCGCCACGGCTCCGTCGAGAGCCGCGAGCAGGTGGTAGCCGCTCCAGGCCAGAGCCGTATCGAAGAGGGCCCCGCTCACACGCGATCCCACCCCGGTCCTCTCACGTTCACGGAGTGCCGCCATCACCGCCAACGCCGTCCACATGCCGGTGCCGAGATCCACCACCGAGGTGCCGACCCGCACGGGAGGGCCCTCGGCGGTGCCGGTATACGAGAGAATACCCGCATGGGCCTGCATGAGCGGCTCGTAGCCGGGCAGCGCGGCCAGGGGTCCTTCTTCGCCGTAGGCCAGGACCGAGGCGTAGATCAGGCGAGGATGGCGAGGGTGCACCGGTTCCCACCCCAATCCCATGGCCTCGAGGGCGCCCGGCCGCAGCGCCTGGATCAGCACGTCGGCGTCGGCCAGCAGCCGATCGAGAAGCTCGAGTCCGCGCTCGTGCCGCAGATCGAGCGCCAGCGAGCGCTTGCCCGCGTTGGCGGCGGCGAAGAGGGTCCCTTCGTCGGCATACCAGGGGGGACCCCAGCTACGGGCCGCGTCGCCGTCGTGCGGCTCGACCTTGATGACCTCGGCGCCGCGGTCGGCCAGGATCCGCCCGCAATACGGGCCCGCCAGGTTCTGGGCGAGCTCGATCACCCGGATCCCTTCCAGCGGTCGCGGGGCTCCGGAACGGCTCACCGTGGCGCCTCTCCGCCATTCGGGATCGAGGCCGGAGGCACCGCCTCGGCGGCCCGCCGGTTGCGGAACTTGTCGACCCCCAGCAGGACCTCTCTCGCCACCCGCGACCCGATCCAGCCGGCGGCGACGACCGTGGCCAACCAACCACCCAGCACCAGGTCGGACGGCTCGATCACGAACCAGATCCAGAGTGCCAACCCGACCGCTCCCGCACCTCCGATCATCCACCCGCGAACCGTCGCCCGCTTGCCGGCCGCCCGGCGACAGTCACGACACCAGCGCAACCGGTCGACCTCGCTCGAATCACACACCTCCAGGCACCGTACGCAGGTGACCTCATCGCCCAGACGATCCCGCCACGATACGGCGCGTTCAGCCATGACTCTCGCCTCGGCGCCGGTCAGCCGAGCGCCCGGACGACGGCGTCGGTGTAGGCCGCCGTCCCATCGGTGCCGCCCATATCGCGCGTACGGATCCGGCCGTCGTGCAGCACGGTGTCGATGGCCGTGCGGATCCGCCTGGCTTCGTCGGTCATCTCGACGTGGTCGAGCATCATGCAGGCCGAGAGCAGCAGGCTGGTCGGATTGGCCACACCCTGGCCGGCGATGTCGGGCGCCGAGCCATGCACGGCCTCGAACATGGCGGTCGAGAGGCCGATGTTGGCCGCCGGCGCGAACCCGAGCCCGCCGACCAGACCAGCCATGAGATCCGACAAGATGTCGCCGAACATGTTCTCCATCACCAACACGTCGAAACGATACGGGTCGAGTACCATCCACATCGCCGTCGCATCGATGATGCGGTCCTCGAACTCGATATCCGGGTAGGCGGCAGCCACCTCGCGCGCGACGTCGAGAATCAATCCCTGGGTGTACTTGAGGATGTTGGCCTTGTGGGCGACGGTCACCTTCTTGCGCCCATGGGCACGGGCATACTCGAAGGCGTAGCGCACGATACGTTCGGTGCCGTATCGGGTGACGATCATCACCGATTCGGCGGCGGCCCGAGGGTCGTCGCCCACCCCGATGTAGTGCTCCACCCCGACATAGAGCCCCTCGGTGTTCTCGCGGATCAGCACGAGGTCGATGTCGTCGTATCGGCCCCCAGGCACCAGTGTACGCGCAGGGCGCACATTGGCGTACAGATCGAACTCCTTGCGGAGGGCGACGTTGATGCTGCGAAAGCCCGACCCCGACGGTGTGGTGAGAGGGCCCTTGAGCGCGATGCGCGTGCGGCGAATCGACTCGAGCGTCGCCTCGGGCAGCGGGCTACCCACACTCTCGAGCGCCGATATGCCGCCCAGCTGGTGATCGTAGTTCAGCTCCGCGCCCACGGCGTCGAGCACCTGGAGGGTGGCGGCGGTCACTTCGGGTCCGATCCCGTCGCCGGGGATCACGGTGATGTCGATGGCCATCGAGAAGGGGCGTCCTTGGTCAGCGTCCCGTGACGTACCGGGGATTGTAGGTGAAGTCGGTATGGTCCTCACCGAAGTCGATGAGGTCTTCCAGAAGCGGGATGCGCTCGGTACCGTCGCGGCGGGCTTGACCGGACACGTTGAGGGCACGCCGCCAGGTCAGGTCGTTGAGCGCGGTGCGTGGCAGGAGAGCGCGGGCCACCTCGGCTCGCCCCACCTTGGTCACCACACGGACTCCCGCGAGCCCTCCGAAATCCTGGAACAGCTTCTGCGTAGGAGCCGAAAAGAGGAAGATGTAGGGCCCGACCTGAGCCCACAGGCTCCCCCCCCGACGCAACTGATCGCCGTCCTGCATGACCACGATCTGAGCCACATTTCCGGTGACCTCGGCCGACTCGACCCGCGACGCCGAGAAGTACTCGGCCACCTGCGCATCGGTGGGCAGGCTGAGGTCGGGTGGCTCGGCGCAGCCGGCCACAACGCCGGCGACGAGGGCGAGCGCTACCCACACGGTCTGCCGCCGCCCCGCTCTGCCATTCAGGGTGTACGCGTTCATTGCAACTCCCCCCCGCGACGTGGCGGCACGAGACGGCGGGCGAGGCCCTCGGCGGCCGACGCCAGGCGGCCGGGATCGTCGACCGCACCGGGCCGCCCCGCCGCAGCGCCGAACCAGAGCACCCGCCCGGTGCGGGTGTCGACCAGAGCCACGACGTACTCGACGGCCACGGGTTCTTCGCCGACACCGGCTCGCACCGCCACCGGGAGCAGGGCCAGATCGGCGTCGGTCACCGCGCCCATCCGGCGCAGGATTCCAAAAATCGGGTCGCCGATGCGCCGCACCTCGGCCCGGAGGAAGACGTCGACCGGTAGATTCTCGAGGGGCGCGTCGAGAGCCGGGGTGCGCGCCATGATCGCGCGCAACTCGTCGGGGAGCAGCCACTCGGGCCCCTGCCCAGGGCCCTCGAGGGCAAACACCATCTCGGCCGTGGCATCGCCCGGCACACCCAGATTGCGCTGCACCGGAAACACCATCACGCGCTGGCCCAGCAGCGAGGGCAGGTACCCGATGGGCTCGGCTCCGGCCGGGGCCGACGCCCCGCCGCAGGCGGCCATCACCACCAGCGACAGCGCGGCCGACACCAGGGCGAGAGGGCGCCGGTGAGGCAGTGGGATATTGAGGCGCAAAGGCATGGTCCACTAACCTATCGGGGGGGGCGAGGGGGTAGAACCCCATGGGTCTACCGCGCAAGGGTCGAGCGCGGTCCACCTACGAACAGATACACCACGCCGAGGTCGATGATGTCCGTTCGTGCCATGACTCCCCGCTGGTTCACGCCCTTGCTGGCGTCGGCCCTGTTGGTCGGGTGCAGCGACACCATCGCCGTGGGTCCCCGGCTGTTGGTCACCTCGGGCTTCACCGACGAGGTCGTGCTGCTCGACCCGAGCGATGGGCGCATCGAGCGGCACATCGCCGTCGATCCGCGACCGGGTGAGCGCGACGAGCCCTACGGCGTGGCGGCCTCGGCCGACGGTGCGCACTGGTACGTCACGGTAGCCCAGGGCGACCCCACGCTGTGGAAGTTCGAGTCCGACGGGGATCGGCGGGTCGGGCGAGTCGCGCTGCAACTGCCGGGAGCCGGACGCCCGGGCCTCAGCCCCGACGGGCGCCGCGCCGTGGTACCCGACTACTGGCTCGGCGGCACCGGTGCCGGGAGTGGCGCCGCAGTCGTGCGTCTCGACGATCTCACGGTGACCGAGCGCATCACCCTGTGTCCGGCACCGCACCAGGCCGAGTTCTCTCCCGATGGGCGCTGGATCGCGGTGCCCTGCCCACTCTCCGACGAACTGCTCCTGCTCGACGGCGTCACCTATGACGTGCGCCACCGGGTGACCCTCCCCGAGCAGCCCGGTGGCCCCTTCGTGACCCGGGCGGGCAACCCCCGCACCCGTCCCATGAACGTGGTGTGGGCGCCCGCGTCGGACCGGGTATACGTCACCCTCATGCGTCAGGGATCGGTGGCCGCCATCGACACCAGCGGGGTCGAGCTCGCCCGCGCCGCCACACCGCGAGGAGCCACGCAGATCGCCATCACCCCCGACGGCGCCCAGCTCGTCATTCCGGCCCGTGAAGACTTCGCGGTGGCGATCCTCGACGCCGCCACCCTCGCGACCCGTGCGGTCGTGACCACTCCCGACAGCCCCCACCCCCACGGAGTCGTGCTCTCGCCCGACGGAGTGGTGGCGTACGTCACCCACGAAGGCACGACCCGCAGCAGCGGCGGCGTGACTGCGATCCGCCTCGCCGACGGGGCGATCCTGTGGCGTACCGAGGTGGGAGTCTTTACGCTGGGAATCGCCTGGCGCCCGTAGGCGGTGCAATCGATGCGGATGGCAGGCCACACGCGGGCGGTTGACACGGTCGTCGCGTCGCCGCCCTTTGCCGGTTCCCTGAACGTCAAACTCCGGAGATCCCGTGTCTGAATCCGTTCGCCACGTGCGCTGGGACGACCTGCCCCACGAGCGCGTCACCGAGCAGTTGACCCGCAAGCTCATCACCGGCGACGACATGATGATCGCCCAGGTGTTTCTCGACAAAGGTGCGGTGGTGCCCCAGCACAGCCACATGAACGAGCAGATCACCTACATCCTGTCCGGGGCCTTGAGATTCTGGATCGGAGACGACCAGGCGCAGGTGATCGAGGTGCGCGCGGGAGAGGTGCTGCACATTCCGTCGCACGTGCCCCACAAGGCGCTGGCCCTGGAAGACACCCTCGACGTCGACATCTTCTCGCCCCCGCGGCAGGACTGGCTGCAGGGCACCGACTCGTATTTCCACAAGATCTCGGACGAAGAGGAATGACCCGGAGTCCGAAGCCGGGACCGGGACCGGTCGCAGGTCGGGGAGCACGTTCGTGAATCTGGGACTCGAGGGGCGGATCGCGCTCGTGGCGGCTTCGTCGCGGGGGCTCGGGCGGGCCATCGCCGATGAGTTGGGAGCCGAAGGCTGCGCCCTGGTCCTTTGCGCGCGGTCTCCCGGACCACTCGCAGAGGCACAGGCGGCGCTGCAGGCTGCGGGCGTGCAGGTGGTGACGGCAGCGGCCGATCTGTCGACTGCCGCCGGGGTCGACACGGTGGTCGACACCGCGCTCTCCGCCTTCGGCCGGGTCGACGTACTGGTGACCAACGCCGGGGGGCCGCCGTCGGGCCCCTTCGAGGAGCATGACCCCGAAGCGTGGCGCGCCGCCGTGGCCCTGACCCTGGAAAGCGTGCTGAACCTGACGCGCCGGGTGTTGCCCGGAATGAAGGAGCGGCGCTGGGGGCGTATCGTCAACGTCACCTCGATTGCCGTGAAGCAGCCGGTCGACGGCCTGATCCTGTCCAACACGGTCCGGGCCGCCGTGACGGGCTTCGCGCGCTCGCTGGCCAACGAAGTGGCCCCGTTCGGGATCACCGTCAACAACCTCATGCCCGGCTACACCCGCACCGAGCGGCTCACCGATCTGGCGGCGCAGATCGCGAAGCGTACCGGCGCCTCGCCCAGCGAAGCTTTCGCCGGCTGGGAATCCCAGGTGCCCATGGGCCGCGTCGGTGAGCCCCGTGAGTTCGCGGCTCTGGCGGCCTTCCTGGCGTCGGAGCGAGCGAGTTACATCACCGCCCAGTCGATCGCTGTGGACGGGGGGTGGATCCGGTCGTTGCTGTAGGCGCTCGACATTTTCCGTACGATCCGCACACACCTTATCCGAGACACGACATCATGGCCGGATTGCCCCCGACCGAGAAGATCTGGAAAGACGGCGACTTCATCGACTGGGCCGACGCCACCCTGCACCTGCTGTCGACCGCCGTGCAGTTCGGAACCTCGGTCTTCGAGGGCATCCGTTGCTACCAGACGCCGCGGGGGCCGGCCATCTTCCGCCTGCGCGAGCACCTTCGTCGGCTGATCGATTCGGCCACCATCTATCGCATGCGACCCCCTCACGATATCGACACCCTGGTCGAGGCCTGCCGCGCCGTGGTGCGGGTCAACGGGCTGCAGTCGTGTTATGTCCGGCCCATGGTGCTGCGCGGCTTCGGCTCTGCGGGGTTGCATGCGGTGGATTCGCCCATCGCGACCTATGTGGCCGCCTGGCCGTGGGGTGCGTATCTCGGAGCCGACGCACTGAGCAAGGGCGTGGACGTGTGCGTCAGCTCGTGGACACGGGCCGCTCCCAACACCTTCCCGGTGGCTGCCAAAGCCGCGGGGCACTACAACAGCGCCCAGCTGATCAAGGCGCAGGCCGTGGCCGACGGCTACGCCGAGGGCATCGCGTTGGGGCCCGACGGACTGGTGAGCGAGGGATCGGGTCAAAACCTCTTTCTCGTGCGCGACGGCCTCCTCATCACACCCTTCCTCGACGGCACCTCGCTGGCGGGCATCACCCGCGACGCGGTCCTGAAGCTGGCGGCCGACCTCGGCATTCCCACCCGCGAGCAGCACGTGCCCCGCGAGTCGCTCTACGTGGCCGACGAGATGTTCTTCACGGGCACCGCGTCGGAGGTGACGCCGATCCGCAGCGTGGATCGTATCGAAGTGGGATCGGGTGCCCGGGGACCGATCACGGAGCAGCTGCAATCGGCCTTCATGGATCTCGTGCAGGGACAGGCGCCCGACCCGCGGGGGTGGCTGACCTACGTGGAGGATCGAGGGGGGCACGCGTCACCTCCCTAGCCGGGAAGTCGCTCTCCTGGTACTTTTGTCATGACGTTTTTCATGACAATGACCCCAACGCCGACTGGTCTGTCGCCAGAGCGCGGCGTTCGCCGAGGCCCCACGATCATGCACGATCACCTCTTTCCCGCGGCCACCCCGGCCATGTCCGCCAAGCGTGCTTCCCTTGCCCCCGAGACCGCCAAGGCCTTTCGGGCGTTCAGCAGAGCGGTCTTCGCGGAGGGAGCCCTCGATGAGAAGACCAAGCAACTCATCGCCGTGGCCGTGGCTCACGTGACGCAATGCCCGTACTGCATCCGAAGCCATACCCAGACCGCGCAGCGCAAGGGTGCCAGCCCCGAAGAGCTCATGGAGGCCATCTGGGTCGCCTCCGAGATGCGCGCAGGCGGTGCCTATGCGCACGCGGCTCTGGCTCTCGATGCGATGGGTGAACTGGACGAACCGCCCCCATCGAGCACCGGCAAGAAGGGGTAGACCATGCCCGCCGGTCTTGAACGGCACTCGTCCAGTGCCGGTGTACCGCAACTGGTCCACATCGACACCGAGGGGATCCACGACCCCAGTGTGAATCTCGCGATCGAAGAGTATGCGCTGCGGCATCTGGATCCTCGCTACACCTATGTGCTCTTCTACGTCAACGAGCCGTCGATCATCATCGGTCGCAACCAGAACACCTTCGCCGAGATCAATACGGCATTCGTCCGGGAGCGCGGCCTTCACGTCGTGAGGCGTCGCTCGGGAGGCGGCGCGGTCTACCACGACGCCGGCAATCTCAACTTCAGCTTCATCACCGACTACCGCCCGGATCGTCTGAACAACTTTCGGTTCTTCACCGAACCCGTCGTGCGCGTGCTGCGGGAGATGGGGGTCGACGCGGAGCTTCAGGGCCGCAACGACGTGGTCGTCGACGGCCGCAAGGTGTCCGGCAACGCGCAGTTCTCGACACCGCAGCGCATGTTCAGCCATGGAACACTCCTCTTCGACAGCGATCTCGATGAGGTCGCCCGTGCGCTCGGCGGCAAACAACGTACACTGCAGTCGCGAGCCCAGACCTCGACCCGGGCACGGGTGGCCAACATCGCCGAGTTCGCCGAGCAGCACCTGGATGTCTCGACCTTTCGGGATCGACTGCTCCGGAGCCTGTTCGCGCGGGGCGACATCCGTACCTACCGGTTGAGCGCGCAGGACTGGAGGGGGGTGAAGCAACTCGTCGAGGAGCGCTACGGACGGTGGGCGTGGAACTACGGGGAATCGCCCCCCTTCGATCTGCACCGTTCGCGCCGTTTCGGTTTTGGCGAGTTGGACGTTCGCGTCGACGTCCGCAAGGGCCACATCGAGGGCGCCCACATCTTCAGCGACAAGCTCGATACCACGGCGCTGAGCCCACTCGCTCGCCACCTGGCGGGTACTCCCTATGATCGCGAGGCCTTGCTTCGGACTCTCGGGGCCGTCGACCTGGATCATTACGTCCCCGGGCTCGCGCGAGACTCGCTCGTCGATCTGCTCCTGGGCGCCGACGAGGACGAGTCCGATCCCGGAGCGGCCTGATGCCCGCCGACGCGTCCTGGAGCGACTACCCCTATCGGGTGCAGAGCCAGCGGCTGGTGACCCCGGTGATCCGCGAGGTGCATCTGTTCCCGGATGACCATGTGCTGACCTACCAGGCCGGTCAGTACGTCTTGTTGGGTGATCGCGACGGTGAGGTACCCCAGCGCTCGTATTCCCTCGCCAACGCGCCCCGCCCGGACGGTCGGGTCAGCCTGCTGGTGACCCATGTCGAGGGGGGGCCGACCAGTAGCTGGGTTCACGAGCGACTCCACCCCGGGAGTCCGGTCTTGCTCTCGGGCCCCCATGGCACCTTCGTGCCCGATCCCCACCGCACAGGCCCGGTGCTGCTGCTGGCTGCCGGGTCGGGTCTGGCCCCGGCACGCGCCCTCGCCGAGGCTCTGCAGCGCGAGCGACCCCCACGTCCGGTCACGCTGTTCTTCTCTGCCCGTACCGGCCAGGACACGATCGAACACGAACGTTGGCAGACGGAGGCCAGGACCAGCCGGAACTTTCGCTATCTGGTGGCACTGACTCGCGAGCCAGGGGTCGCTGATTCGCGACGGATCCCGGAGCGACTGGCCGACGCCTTGGGTGATCTCACGGGATGGGAGGTGTTCGTCTCCGGCCCCCCGGGCTTCGTCATCGGCTGTTCCACGGCGGCGCGTGTCCTCGGCGCCGAACCCGAGGCCATCCACCTGGAGGCGTTCTTCAGCGACCCGCAGCCGTGGACGACCCGCGCGCCGCTACCCGCGCCGTCTGGTCCGTAACGTCCGGTACGCCGCCCGAGACGAGGGGGAGCCACCGCGCCACGAAGGGGCCCAGAGCCCGTGATCCGGGTGCGTGCACGGGTTCCTGTCGATAAGCTGCGTTGGAACGAGCGACTGATGGGGGGGTTTGGTGCTGCTCCAGACCACTTCAGGCTCGCCCGGGAGATAGACGAAGATGTCGAACAGCTTCAACGCTCGCGCTACCCTCACCGTCGGCGGCAACGACTACGAGATCTTCCGTCTGGACGCCGTGCAGAACTCTGCACGTCTGCCCTTCAGCCTGAAGGTGCTGCTGGAAAACCTGCTGCGCTGTGAAGACGGGGTGGCCGTCACGAAAGACCAGATCACAGCGCTGGCCGCATGGGACCCGACGGCCGCGCACGGTCCGGAGATTCAATTCACACCGGCCCGCGTACTGCTGCAGGACTTCACGGGTGTGCCCTGCGTCGTCGATCTGGTGGCGATGCGCGACGCCATGGCCGATCTCGGCGGCGACCCGCAGAAGATCAACCCGCTGATTCCCTCCGACCTGGTCATCGATCACTCGGTCATCGCCGACGCCTTCGGAAACCCGGGCGCCTTCGCCTTCAACGCCGAGCTCGAGTTCTCGCGCAACCAGGAGCGCTATCAGTTGCTGCGGTGGGCGCAACAGGCCTTCGACGATTTTCTCGTGGTCCCTCCGGGCACGGGCATCTGTCACCAGGTCAATCTCGAGTACCTCGCGCGCGTCGTCTTCACCCGGAAGGGCGCGGCCCGTGGCATCACCCAGGCCTACCCCGACACCCTGGTCGGGACCGACTCGCACACCCCGATGGTCAATGGGCTGGGCGTGCTCGGATGGGGCGTGGGCGGCATCGAGGCCGAGGCCGCCATGCTGGGGCAACCGATGAGCATGCTGATCCCCCAGGTGGTGGGGTTCAAGCTCATGGGTGCGTTGCGGGAGGGAGTGACGGCCACCGATCTCGTGTTGACCGTTGCCCAGTTGCTCCGCAAGACCGGTGTCGTTGGAAAGTTCGTCGAGTTCTTCGGACCGGGTGTCGCCAATATTCCGCTTGCCAACCGGGCCACACTCGGCAACATGAGCCCCGAATACGGCTCGACCTGCGCCATCTTTCCCATCGACGCCGTCACCCTCGACTACCTGCGGCTCACCGGTCGTTCCGAAGAGCAGATCAGCCTGGTCGAGGCCTATGCCCAGGCCCAGGGGCTGTGGCATGATCCCGAGCACGAAGCGACCTATTCCCAGACCATCGAATTCGACCTCGGCACGGTCGAGCCCTCGATCGCCGGACCCAAGCGTCCCCAGGACCGCATCCCGCTGTCCAACGCCCGCAGTGTGGTCGGGTCGATCCTGCGCGAGGGCTCGCTGGTCCCGCAGCAGCTTACCGGATTGGACGAGGCCTCGGCCGAATCGTTTCCGGCCAGTGACCCGATCTCGGTCAGCCCCAGCAAGAGCCGGCCCAGTCAGCGGCCGATCGAACGCGGTACCCCCCAGCCCGATGTCGCATACCCGTCGAACCCGGCCGAAGTGACGCTGGGTGAGGGTGGTGCGGTCACCATCGACCATGGGCATATCGTGATCGCGGCCATCACGAGTTGTACCAACACCTCGAACCCCTCGGTGATGATCGGCGCCGGGCTGCTCGCGAAGAATGCGGTCGAGCGCGGGCTGCGCTCCAGGCCCTGGGTGAAGACCACCCTGGCGCCCGGCTCTCGTGTCGTCACCGACTACTTCGACGCCGCCGGCCTCACCCCCTACCTGAATCAGTTGGGATTCGATCTGGTCGGCTACGGCTGCACGACGTGCATCGGCAACTCCGGCCCCCTCATTCCCGAGGTGAGCAAGGCCATCGCCGACCACGACCTCAGCGTCGCCGCGGTGTTGAGTGGCAACCGGAACTTCGAGGGCCGTATTCACGGTGAGACCCAGATGAACTTCCTGGCCTCGCCACCCCTGGTGGTCGCCTATGCGCTCGCCGGCACGATGAACATCGACCTGCTCACCGACCCGCTCGGGAACGACGAGGCGGGCGACCCCGTCTACCTACGCGACATCTGGCCCACGACCGCCGACATCGAGGCCGTCGTCGGTGAGCACGTGCAAGCCCGCATGTTCTCGGCCGGCTACGCCGATGTCTTCGCCGGCGACGAGAACTGGAAGAACCTCGCGATCCCGTCGGCCGACATGTTCGCGTGGGATCCCACCTCGACCTATGTGCGCAAGCCTCCGTACTTCGCCGGAATGCAGAGGGAGCCGACGGCACTGACCGATATCTCCGGGGCGCGCGTGCTCGCCCTGCTGGGCGACTCGGTGACCACCGACCACATCTCACCGGCCGGTGCCATCCGACGCGACTCTCCCGCCGGCGAATACCTCATGGCCCAGGGCGTCGACCCCCGCAACTTCAACTCCTACGGGGCCCGACGGGGCAATCACGAAGTCATGATCCGCGGCACCTTCGCGAACATCCGGCTGCGGAACCGGCTGGTGCCCGGCGTCGAGGGCGGGTTCACCCGCCATCTACCCGACGGAGCGGAGATGACCATCTTCGACGCCGCTCAGAGGTACATCGCCGCCGGGGTGCCGTTGATCGTGATCGCGGGTGCGGAGTACGGCTCGGGATCCAGTCGTGACTGGGCGGCCAAGGGCACGCTGCTGCTCGGAGTGCGAGCGGTGATCGCCACCTCGTTCGAGCGGATCCATCGCTCCAATCTCATCGGCATGGGGGTGCTACCCCTGCAATTCGAGAGCGGAGACAGCGCGGAGAGCCTCGGCCTCAGCGGCGAAGAGGTGTATGCGATTTCGGGTATGGCTGGGGTCTCCGGGATTCCGGAGACGGTAACGGTACAGGTGCAGGCGGCCGACGGGTCGAAGCGGGAGTTCACGGCCCTCGTCCGTATCGACACCCCAGCCGAGGCGGAGTACTTCCGCCACGGAGGAATCCTGCAGTACGTGTTGCGCGACCTGCTACCGACCGCCTGAGTCCCTTCCGCCCCTACGCCTCGTACACCGTCCTTCCGCCCACCACCGTCTGCAGCACCGCGATGTGCTTGATCTGATCGGGGTCGACATCGTGGGGGTCGTCGGCGAGGACCACGAAGTCGGCCAGCTTGCCCGCGCTGATCGAGCCCTTTTCGTGTTCTTCGAACGAGGCATAGGCGCCGTTCACCGTACACACCCGTAGCGCCTCGTCGAGGGTGATTCGCTGGCTGGGTCCCCAGACACGTCCCGCAAAGTCCTTGCGGGTCACCATGCTCTGCAGCGCCATCAGGGGCTCGTAGGGGCCCGGCGCATGGTCCGATGCCGGCGCCACCGGAATCCCATGATCGAGAAACGAGCGGTGCGCGAACATCCACTCCATCTTCTCGGTGCCGTACTCGATCCACTTCTCGCCATGGTAGTGGGCGTAGGTGTAGAACGGCGCCGGGATCACGCCGGCGGCGGCAATGCGCCCGACGATCGCGGGGTTCACCAGTGAACAGTGCTCGATCCGGTGACGGCAATCGGGGCGCGGCCATTCCCCTTGCACCCGCTCGTAGGCGTTGAGCACCATCTCGATGGTGACATCGCCGTTGGCGTGGATCGCCACCTGCCACCCGCCCCTGTGGGCTCGTTCGACCACATCGTGGATCTCGTCCTGGGTCATGGTCAGGATCCCGTAGTCGTCGGGGCGGTCGGCGTAGGGAGTGCTCATGTACATGGTGCGCTCCGAAGCCGATCCGTCGGCGGCGAACTTGGCCGGCCCCACCTTGAGCATGGCGTCGCCGAACCCCGTACGGAGTCCGGCGTCGGACAACGACGGCCACGAGCCCCCGCGGGCCATGGCGTAGACGCGCAGGGTCAGTTCGTCGGCCGCGTAGGCATCCTGGTAGGCCGTGAAGTCGGCGCGGCCCGTGCCCGCCTGATGCACCGAGGTGAGTCCTGCGGCGTTCATCTCACGACCGATCACCGCCACACCCCGGGCGCGTTCGTCGCGGGTGGCGCTGAAGGGGACGTCGAACACACCCCGGGCCCGCTCGGCCACCTTTCCGGTCAACTCGCCGTCTGCGCGTGAGAAATGCCCTCCGAACGGATCCGGCGTCTCGACGGTGACTCCCGCGAGCGCAAATGCCCTGGAGTTGTAGACCCCGGTGTGGCCGCCCCTGTGGCCCACGACGATGGGATGCTCCATCGACACGGCATCGAGGTCGCGCCGGTTCAACGGGCGGCCCTCGGCTTGTTTGGTGTCGTCGTACATGTATCCGATGATCCACTCGCCGGGCGGCGTGGATGCCGCACGCTCCCGGAGCGCGGCCTGGATGCGTGCGATGGACCCCAGGTTGGTGTTGACGTTCTTCAACGCATCGAGACCGGCACCCGACGGGTGGGAATGGGCGTCGATGAACCCGGGGACGATGCAGGCACCCCCGGCATCGAAGACCCGGGTGCGCTCCGGGGCGGCGAGATGCGCCACATCGGCGTCGGAGCCCACGGCCACGAACCGTCCGTGCTTCACGGCGAACGCCGTGGCCGAGGGGAGGGCGTCGTCCTGCGTCAGCACCCGCGCGTTGGTCACCACCAGGTCGGGGGCCGTGGAGCGATCCGATGCACCGTCCGGCGCACCGCCTGGCGTGCACCCCGCCGACACGCCGGCAGCGGCCGCGGCCCCGAGAGACAGGAATTCCTTGCGGCTCAATTCGCTCATGGCACCCCCTCGGAACGAGGTCGAAAGATCGGACCCACCGTGGCCCGCACGTCGTCGAACTCCGCCTGGGCGTCGGTATCGGGGCGGGTCAGCCAGCTGACCCCCACGATGCAGGCGAAGCCTGCCGCAAACCCCGGAATCATCTCGTAGAGGTCGTAGAACCGCTCCTTGAAGACCATTACCCACACCACCGTCGTGGCAAACCCGCCCACCATCCCCGCGATGGCCCCGGCGCGTGTCGTGCGCCTCCAGAAGAGGGAGCACAACACCACGGGTGTGAAGGCCGCTGCGATCCCCGACCACGCGAACAGCACGAAGTAGAAGATCACGCGCTGCTCGGTGAGGGCGAAGGCGACACCCACCCCCCCGACCACCACGGTCACCGCCTTGCCGAGACGTGTCAGCATCGCCGCATCGGCATCGGGATCGATCATCTTCTGCACCACGTCGCGCACCACGGCGGCGGACGCGAGGATCAGGAGCGAGTCGACGGTCGACATGATGGCCGCCAGCACCACCACCAGAAACACACCCGTGAACACCGGCGGAAAGAGCATGTGGCTGAGTTCGGGCAGGATCGCCTCGGGATCACCCAGCCCCGGCACCAGCACACGACCCGCCATTCCCGCCAGCACCGCCCCCACATCGAAGCCGATGACGCACAACACGGCCCACAGCCCGCCGTCCTCGATCTCACGGCGCCCGGACGCGGCCATGAAGCGGGCCAGGAGTTGAGGGGATCCCAGAAAGGCAAAGCCGATGGCCACGAATCCCAGAGCGCTGGCGAGCCCGGCCACCGACAGCCCGAACTCGCCCATGGGCTTCAGCAGATCGGGATCGGCCGCATTCAAGGCGCTCATCACCCCGTCCCACCCCCCCGCCGCCGGAAACGCCACCAGCGGCAAGGTGATCAGGCACCCGAGCATGAGCACGCCCTGCACGAAGTCGGAGTAGGCGACGGCCTTGAAGCCCCCCACCGCCGCATAGAAGAGCACGATGACCAGGCCGATCCAGACACCGGTCGCGTAGCCGGTGCCCAGGAAGGTGTCGAAGGCCTTACCCGTAGCGGTGAGCTGCGCCGCGACGTAGGCGATCACCATGCTCAGGATCACCACCGCCGACACGATCCTGAACAGGTGATGCGTGTCGCGGAAGCGCGCCGTGAGGTAGTCGGGGACGGTGATGGCCTCGTACCGGTCGGTATACTCCTTGAAGGGGCGGGCCACGAACACCCAGGCCGCCGCCACTCCCAGCACCTCGCCGAGAATGACCCAGAAGGCGTGCACGCCGATGGCGTACCCCATCCCCGTCAGACCCAGCAACAGCCAGGCGCTTTCTCCGGTGGCGTTCGAACTGAAGGCGATCACCCAGGCCGGCAGCTTCTTGCCCGCGAGGTAGTAGCCCTTCATGTCGCCCGATTCGCGGCGCGCCCAGAGTCCGATGCCCAGCAGGACGAACAGATAGGTGACCAGCACCGCGAGAATCGGAGTCGAGGTCATGAGGCGCCCCGCTCGTCGTCCCGCCGTCCACTGGCCGCTCGCCCTCGTCTCCGCTCCCGCCAGCGCGCCCGATAGAAGGCGAGCTCGAGCGTCAGTCCCAGCCCCACGGCGAGGGCGAGCAGGATCCAGGCGGAGACGGGCATGGGGAGTGCGCTACCCGGTGACCCGGCGGCAGGCTCGACCCAGCAGGTCGAGCCCCTCGGCGATCTCGCCTGCCGTGACCAGGAGCGAGGGACCGATGCGCACGCAGTGTCCCCACATGCCGCCGTGGCCCAGGAGCAGGCCCTCTTCGCGGCAGGCCTCCAGGAGCGCGTTGGTGCGGGCCGGGTCGGGCTGCTTGCCCACCGGATCGACCACCAGCTCGAGGGCCTGCATGAGCCCCCTGCCTCGTACGTCGCCGATCCAGGGGTGCTGCGCCTGGAGTGCGCGAAGGCCGGCCTCGAGTTGCGCGCCCCGTGCCAGCGCCCGGGCGGGCACCTCTTCTTCGGCCATTACCTCGAGCGTGGCGCACATGGCTGCCATGCAGATGGGGTTGCCACCGAAGGTCGAGATGGTCTTGCCCATCCACGAGGTGGCAATGGCGTCGGTGGTGATGGTGGCCCCCACCGGAAATCCCCCGGCGATGCCCTTGGCCATGACCATGATGTCGGGGGTCACCCCCGAGTGCTCGATGCCGAACCAACGTCCGGTGCGCCCGAAGCCCGTCTGGACTTCGTCGACGATCAGGAGTCCCCCGTACCCGCGGATGATCTCGGCTACCCGCTCGAAGTAGCCCGGCGGAGGCACGACATAGCCGCCCACGCCCAGGATCGATTCGGCGATGAAGGCGGCGGGCTGGCCATTGGTGGAGGTCGCAATGACCTCGTCGAGGTCGCGGGCGAAGGCCTCGGCGCACGACACGTCGCACGGCATCTTGAACGGGCAGCGGTAGCCGTAGGGGGCCAGGGTGTGATGGATCCCCGCAACGCGAGTCGCCAGTGGACGCCACGCCCCGTGCGCGGTCACGTTGGTCGCCATGAAGGAGCGACCATGATAGGCCATACGCAACGCGATGATCTCGCTGCGTCCCGTGTGGAGGCACGCCATCATGAGCGCGGTCTCGACGGCCTCGGTGCCCGAGTTGGTGAAGAAGGTGCGCTTGAGGTCGCCCGGCGCCAGCGCGGCCAGACGACGCGCCGCCTCGACCTGCGGCTCGGTGGCGTAGAGGGTCGACACGTGGCCCAGCCGCTGCATCTGGGCGGTGACCCTCTCGAAGATGCGGGGATGGGCGTGCCCGATCGAGGTGGTCAGGATACCACTGAAGAGATCCAGGTACTCGCGGCCGTCGGCGTCGCGCACCCGTACGCCGCGTCCTTCGACCAGGGCGAGCGGTTCACCGTACATGTGCAGCATGGCCGGCAGCAGGTACTCGCGCTGCCCCGCGACGATATCGGCGTTGGTCATGACCCTCGTGGTAAGGCGTGTGGGCGACGGGGCCAGCGCCAACAAGCCCCGGGAGCGAACTCGCCGCAACGGCGAAAGGGCGAAGTTGCGCTTCCCGGTCGGGTTCGGCAAATAGACTCTGCCGCGCACCCTCACCAACGGAGCACACCCGTGGCCCACACCTCGGCTCGCGCCATCGCCGGCCTCTTCCTGGCCTCGCTCTCCCTCGCCTGCGCCGGCCCCGACGGGATCGACGAGATTCGACTGGACGACCTCCGCGACGACCTCTTCGCTCTGACCGGGGACGCCACCAGGGGTCGGGAGGGTGGTACCCTGGACGAGCTCGACGCATCGGTGTGGCTCGCCGAACGGGCCCGTGACGCCGGGCTCGAGCCCGCCGGCGACCACGGCACCTACTTTCAGTTCTTTCCGCTCGAGCGCTTCCGTGTCTCGGCCGGAAGCCGGATGACGCTGGCCGGCACCGAGCTGCGTTTCGGCGACGATGTGGTGTCACAGAACCTCGTGCTCGCACGCCTCGAGGCTCCGGTCCTGCTGCTGGTCGACTCCGCCGGGGTGGCGGCTGCAGGCTCCGGTGTGAACGGCCGGGTGGTGGCCACCCGCTTCGACGCCGGCGCCGACGCCGTCGGCCCGCGCCGGTCGGCGGCCTCGTGGAGCCGGTCGATCCAGCAGGCGTTGCCGGAGGGAGCCACGCCCCAGGCGGTGATCACCCTCATTCCCGCCGACCAGCAGGACCAGTGGGCGCGGGTCGCGTTCCGCGGTCCGCGTGGTTCGTATGCCCTCGACATCTTCGACGACCAGCCTCCCCGCCAACCCTCTGCGGGGGTGCCGTTCCTGTACGTGCGGGAGAGTGCACTGCCGCGCCCGCTCCGCAGCGGAGACGGAATCGACCTCTGGCTCTTCACCGAATCGTTCACCTACCCATCGGTCAACGTCGTGGCGCGCGCACCCGGGCGTGATCCCGCGCTCGCCGGCGAGTATGTGCTGTTCAGCGGGCACCAGGATCACGATGGGGTGCGGTATGCGGTCGAGGGGGACTCGATCTGGAACGGCGCCGACGACAACGGCACCACCTCGGTAGCCCTGCTCGCCATCGGGCGCGCCTTCGTGGCCGATCCGGCCCGTCGCAGCGCGCTCTTCGTCTGGCACGGATCCGAGGAGCGGGGGCTGATGGGCTCACGGTGGTATGCGCGTCACCCCACCGTCCCCGAGGGATCGATCGTGGCCGTCCTCAACGGCGACATGATCGGACGCAACCACCCCGACACCGCCGCCCTGCTGGGCGCCGTCGGACCCCATCGCAACTCGCCCGAATTCGTCGACATCGCCCTGGCGGCCAACGAGGCCGTGTCGGGATTCGTGGTCGACCATTCGTGGGACGACCCGGAGCACCGTGAGGGTTGGTACTATCGCAGCGATCATCTGCCGTACGCGCGGGTCGGGATCCCGGCGCTGTTCTTCACGACGCTGCTGCATGAAGACTACCACACCCCCTTCGACAACCCCGACCGCATCGACCTCGGCAAGCTCACCCGCATGACGCGGTGGATGTACGAAACGGGCCGACGCGTCGCCGAAGCCGACCGTGCTCCCGTCGCCGATCCCGACTTCGAACTGGAGCGGTGCCGCGACTACACGGGCAACTACTGCGGCGGGTAGGTTCTCGGCTGATCCAGTCGTCCCGCCGCGAGGAGTCTGCCGTCGGGAACACGACGGGCGGCAGATCTCTTGTCGTTGGAGCAGGATCGGAGCATGGAGCCTCTGGCGAGGCACACCGGCACCTGGCCCACGCACCGAGCGGACGTACATGGCCAGCGCACCTGGGAGCTCAACCCGCTGGAAATCGCGCGCGGCGGCCTCGATGGGTGAGCGCGCGCACGGTGTTTCGTCTCGGGAGTGGCAAACCGAGCAGGCGTCCTTGCGGCTATGTGCTCATGCGCTCTTTCCCACCCCAGAGGCGGCAAACCGAGCAGGCGTCCTTGCGGCTATGCGCTCATGCGCTCTTTCCCACCCCAGAGGCGGCAAACCGAGCAGGCGTCCTTGCGGCTATGTGCTCATGCGCTCTTTCCAACTATAAAGGCGGCAAACCGAGCACAACGACAAATCCGCACTCACTCGCGGGCGGTTTGCGGCACCCCGCGTGCCGAAATCGATGGATCAGGCCACCGCAGTCGGCCGGCGAACCTCGCGGCGGCATCCTACCGCCGCACCGGACTCGGAAGGGCACCGAAAAGGACCCGGCGGGCCCTGGCCCGCCGCTCGCCGCACCCTACCCTTCGCTCAGCCCCGGGATCTGGATGGCCGACGGGGGGGCGGGCGCCGGTTGGAACGCCCCCCGCGTCTGGATGTCAGTGGCCAGGCTGGCGAGCAGGCGGTCGAGCCCGCTCTGACCCTTTCCCCACCCGAGCCGGGAGAGGGCCCGGAACCCTCGGAGCGAGCTCCAGGTCCCGGCGCCGAACCCTGCTGCGGCGGGGCCCCAGACCGCGAGCAACTCGGCCAGGGCAGACAGCGTCATGCCGTCGACCACCGCAGCACCGATTCCGCCTGCGATGAGTCCGACGACGCCACCCCCCAACAACGACAGGGCCGCCGACACCCAGGCGCCCATCCTCCGGCTCCAGCCCAGTGGAGCGCGCACCGACACCTCGCAGCGGTCCTCGCCGAGGGGCACGAGACGTACATGCAGCTCTCGCACGTCGGCCCAGTGATAGAGGTTCTTCATGACCGCCGTCTCGGCGTATCCCACCGTGGGAAGCTCGAACTGCATCGTGCCTCCCTCGCTCGGCTCACCCACCTGCGCGTCGACCAGGTCGAGCCGCAACCGCGGAAACACCCGCTGCATGGACTCGAAGAGGGTGGCGGCAGAGTGGTCGTAGATGCGGGTCGATTCCAGCCAGGTCGGGCCCTCGCCCATGACCCGGTCGGCAAAGGCCCCGGCGGCAGCGGGACCGAGGCGGCCGGCGCGTGTCTCCTGTACCGCGAGCTGCACGAACTCGGGCGAGATGCCGGCCTCGAGCGCGGCCTGCCGTACATGCGCCAGCGAGTACCCACTTCCGTCGTCGTCGACGTCGGCTCCCGCCTCGCGTCGAGCCAGCCCCTCGGACCGCTCCTCGAGTGTTCGCGCCGCCTCGGCCTGCAATTCAGCGGCCCGTTGCCAGAGTCGTCGAGCCTGCTCTTCGGTGAGCCGGGGGCCTTCGGTCATGGGGCGAAAGCGAGACGCAGCATCAACGGTGGCCCGCGGCTCCGGCCCCCGAACTGCGAGGATCGGGTGTTCCCACGCGCTCACCCGTGAGCGGGTCGATCAGGATCGAGTGGGCCGCGCCCTGGCTGCCCCGCACCGACAGGGTGTGCCCCATGGCCTCGAGTGCTTCGATGGTGGCCGGTGACAGCGCATCGGCTTCGACGCTCACGCGATCCGGAAGCCACTGGTGGTGGATTCGGCCCGCTGCGACGGCTTCGGGAAAGCCCATGGAGTGATCGACGATGTTCGAGACCACCTGCAGAACCGTATTGATGATGGTGCGACCTCCGGGGCTCCCGATCACCGCCACCAACTCACCGTCGCGGGTCAGGATCGTGGGAGTCATGCTCGACAGCATGCGTTGTCCGGGGCGAGCGAGGTTGGGATCGGTTCCGATGAGGCCGGTCTCGGTGGTCAGGCCGGGCTCGGCGTTGAAGTCGCCCATCTCGTTGTTCAGCAGAAAGCCCGCACCGGGGACCACGATCCCCGAGCCATAGCCCGCCTCGAGAGTGTAGGTCACCGACACGGCCATACCGTCGGCATCGACCACCGAGTAGTGGGTGGTCTCGAGGCTCTCCGTACCGATGTTCACGTCAGCCGGCGACGACGGCGAAGCACGACGAGGATCGATGGTCGAACGGCGTGCCGCCGCATGCTCCGGGCTGATGAGTTCATGCACCGGCACATCGACGTAGTCGGGATCGCCCAGATAGACGGCCCGGTCGCGGTAGGCCCGGCGCATCGCTTCGATCATCAGATGCAGGGTCCGCGACGTATTCTGGCCCGTGGCCTCGAGATCGTACCCCTCCATGATCCCGAGCATCTCGAGCAGGGCGACACCACCCGAACTCGGCGGGGGCATGGAGATCACCTCGAAGCCGCGGTACGACCCCTGCACCGGAGCCCGCTCCCGCGCACGATAGGCGGCCAGGTCGGCCTCGGTGATCATCCCGCCGCCTCGCCGCATCTCTTCGCCGATGAGTCGCGCGGTCTCGCCACGGTAGAAGCCATCGGCCCGCTGCAGCATGATGCGCCGCAGCGATCCCGCGAGGTCGATCTGGCGCAAGGTGTCACCGGCGGCGTACGGCTCACCGTTGCGCGAAAACGCCTGGACCGACGCCTCATAGCGACGATTACGCTCGACGAACCCGGCCAGCGAACGGGCGAGCCCGTCCGACAACTCGAAGCCGTCTTCGGCCAGCACGACCGCGGGGTAGACGAGTCGTTCCCAGTTCATGGAGCCGTACAACCGGTGGGCCTTGTCGAAGCCGGCCACCGTGCCCGGCACCCCCACGGCGAGATGCGAGCGGTGGTGGATCTCGCTCGAATACTCGCCGTCCGGCCCGACGAACATCATCGGATAGGCCGCGGCCGGTGCACGTTCCCGAAAATCGAGCGCCGTCGTGCTTCCGTCGGGAAAGCGCACCACCATGAATCCGCCGCCGCCGATGTTGCCGGCCGAAGGGTGGGTCACCGCCAGGGCAAAGCCCGTGGCGATGGCCGCGTCGATGGCGTTGCCGCCCGCGGCCAGCACCTCGGCCCCGGCGCGACTCGCTTCGGGGTGCTGGGATACCACCATTCCCCCCGTCGTACGGATCGTCTCGCCAGGTGCCCCCCGCAGGACGACCTCCTGGGCAGAAACGCCGGCCGCATACACCATGGCCACGGCGAGGACGGGCACGAACGCCCTCCGAAAGAGGGCCGTACGGGTTGAGAAGATGGTTGTCATGAGATCCGGATCAGTCCTCCGAGCGGGCCACGAACATGTGGGGCAGGTTGGGGCCGGTCTGGATCACCATGCCCACCTTGCGGCGCTTCTGCATGTTGCGTCTGCCGTGCTCCTGCAGGTACGTCTCGTACCGGGCGCGACCCGCCTGGAACTCTTCCGGCGAAAAGGTGATGGGCTGCATGCTCCCCCGGTTGTCCAGGAGGTCGACGGCCGTGATGCGCCCCTCGTCATCGAGGTGCAGCTCGAGCTCCAATCCCAGCGGATGCAGGATCTGACGGTTGACTTCGAACAGGATCCCGTTGTCGACGAGGAACTGGACCGGATTTTCTATCTTGGGCTGGCTCATAGGACTTCTTTCGCGATTGTATGGTCAATCTGCGGAGGGGTCCCCGCCGCAGTCCTGAAAGCTATACACCCCGTCGAGGTGGAGCCAGCGCTTCGGGCCCCAACCCGCCGACCCCGGTGACCCCCAGCAACGCCATCGTCCGGTCGAACTCGTCGTCCAACGCGTCGAGCACCGACGCCACACCGTCTGCGCCACCCACGGCGAGACCCCACAGATAGGGCCGTCCCACGAGCACGGCCCGAGCGCCCAGGGCCAGGGCGCGAGCGACGTCGGCGCCGCTGCGGATCCCCCCGTCGACCAGCACCGGCATCCGGCCCTCGACGGCGGCCACCACATCGGGAAGCATGCGGGCCGTGGCGTCGGCTCCGTCGAGTTGGCGACCGCCGTGGTTCGACACGACGATGGCGTCGGCTCCGGTGTCGACGGCGCGCCGCCCGTCGTCGGGATGCTGGATTCCCTTCAGGATCAGTGGCAGCGTCGTCACCGCCCTGAGCCAGTCCACCGCCTCCCACCCCAGGGTCGGATCGAATTGGGATCCGATGAACCGCATGAGTCCGGACCCCTCTCCTTCGGGCAGTTGTGACTGTACGAGCCCGTGGAAGTTGGCCATCTCGATGTCGTCGGGAAGGGTGAAGTGGTTGCGCACGTCGCGCCGGCGGTTGCCCTGGACAGGCACGTCGACCGTGAGACAAATCCCCGTGCATCCGGCGGCCTCGGCCCGCCGTACCAGGGCTTCGGACAGCCCACGATCGCGAAACACATAGAGCTGGAGCCACACGGGCCCGCTCCCCGCCGCCACGATCTCTTCGATGGACACCGTCGACATGGCCGAGGCCACCATCAGACGCCCTCCGGCACCGCGTGCCGTGGCCCGCTCGCCGTCGGGGTGGGCGAGGCGATGGAACGCGGTCGGAGCCAGAGCCACCGGCGACGGAAGGCGGCGCCCGAGCAGTTCGACTCCACGATCGACGGACGACGCGTCGACCAGAACACGCGGCCGGAAGTGGATCTCGCTCCATGCCGCCTGGTTGGCGCTGACCGTCGTCTCGTCATCTGCGCCCCCGGCGAAGTAATCGTAGACCGCCGGGCGCAGCAGTTCGCGTGCCCGGGCTTCCAGCGCCCTCACCGTGTGGCCCCCATCGTCAGCATCATCATTGGTCGGTGCCCCATCTCGCCTCCATTTGCCGGAATCCGTACCGGGGATTACTTCATTCCCCCCGCTCGGCGCGCAACCGCGCCGCGTTGAACGACCCTGCCACCTTCCCTGTCGAGGCTTGCTGATGCCGCGTGTGGATCGTCGTGAATTCTTGAAGAAAGCCTCTGTCGGGGTCGCCGGCGCCGGCGTCCTGGCCGCCTGCGGTGAGGGCGACGCGCCGAGCGTCGTCTCGTCGGCCGCCGCCGCCGTCCAGGGTCCCGAGGTACAGTGGCGACTGGCCACCTCGTTTCCACCGAGTCTCGACATCATCCACGGAGCCGCCGATCGTATCGCCGCCCGCGTCGAGGAACTCACCGGGGGCCGCTTCCGGATCCGCGTCTACGCGGCCAACGAGATCGTGCCTGCGCTCCAGGTCATGGATGCCGTCCAGCAGGGCACGGTGCAGGCGGGGCTCACGGCCGGCTACTACTACATCGGCAAGAACCAGGCGTTGGCCTTCGACTCGACGGTACCCTTCGGCCTGACCGCGCGCCAGCAGGTGGCCTGGCTCTATCAGGGGGGCGGCCTCGAACTCATGGACGGAGTCTACGCCGACTTCGGTATCGTGCCCCTGCCCTGCGGCAACACGGGGGCGCAGATGGGCGGGTGGTTCCGACGTGAGGTGGGGAGCCTGGCCGACCTGCAGGGGTTGCGCATGCGCATTCCCGGCATCGGCGGTGAAATCATGACACGCCTCGGCACCTCGGTGCAGGTGCTGGGCGGACCCGAGATCTACCCGGCACTCGAACGCGGTGCCATCGATGCCACCGAGTGGGTCGGGCCCTACGACGACGAGAAGCTCGGCTTCTACGAGATCGCTCCGAACTACTACCTGCCGGGGTGGTGGGAGCCGGGACTGTCGGCCACACTCCAGGTGTCGAAGGCCGCATTCGACGAACTGCCGGCGTCGTACCAGGCGCTGCTCCGCACCGTCTGCAACGAGTCGTATTCGGATATGCTCGCGCGCTACGACGCCGAGAACCCCAAGGCGCTGACTCGTCTGGTCAACGATCACGGGGTGCAGCTACGGGTATTCAGCGACGACGTTCTCCAGGCGGCCTGGCGGGAAAGCAACGCCTACCTGGAGGAACAGGCGGTGGCCGACGCCACCTTCAAGCGGGTCTACGACTCGTGGAAGGCCTTCCGGGCGACGGCGTTTCCGTATTTCGCCGGTAACGAGCAACACTACGCCGACTTCGCCTTCCGCCAGATCCCGAGCACGCTGCTGTCCGGCTAGCGCGCAGTCGACCGGACCGCCGCCCCACGGACGGGGACGGGGCAGTGTCACCGCGGCAGCTTCAGCTCGGGGCCGTCGGGAAACGGTCGGTAGAGTACGGCCACCCGCCCGATGGTCTGCGCCACTTCGGCGCCCTCGACGGCGCTGGCGAGGGCATCGGCAGTGTCGTACGCCGACTCGGGCGCCGCCTCCTGTACCCTGACCTTCAGCACCTCGCGCGTATTGAACGCTTCGCGCAGCGAGGTGAGCGCGGCGTCGGTGACGCCGGCCGATCCGATGTGCACCACGGGTTTGAGGGCGTGGGCCTGTGATCGGAGAAATGCACGCTGTTTCGAGGTGAGGCTCATGTGGGGATTTCGGTGTCGGGAATCTCGAGCGCACGCCAGCAGTACCAGGCGACAGCGCTCCTCCAGGGACCAAGATGGTCTGCCGCCCCCGCCAGGTCACGGGCCGAGGGCCGGTCGTCGAGGCGGTGGATGCGCGCCCAGCCCCCTCGCACGCCCAGGTCCCCTACCGGCCAGACATCGGGGCGAGCGAGTCGGAACATGAGAAACATCTCGACCGTCCAGCGACCGACGCCCCACACCTGGGTGAGGTGGGCCACCACCTCGTCGTCGTCGAGGGCCTCGAGCTCCCGGGCCCCGAGCCGTACCACCCCCTCGCTCACCTTTTGCGAGAGGTCGACGATGGCTTTCAGCTTGGCCCCCGACAGCCCCGCCCCCCTGAGCGCCGCGGGGTCGGTCGCCAGCACCGTCGCCGGTTCGACCACGCCATCCAGCGCCTCGATCACGCGGCCATGGATCGTCGCCGCCGCCGCGCCCGCCAGCTGCTGGTAGACGATCGACCGCACCAGGTACGGAAACATGGCATCCGACACCGCGGGCACCTGCACGGGGCCCGCGCGCCGCACCCAGGGACCGAACACGGGGTCCCGGGCGAGCGCCTCGGTGCCCTTCGCCCACAGCTGCCGGGTGGGCGAGGTCACGCCGGCTTCGCCAGGTAGATCAGCCCCCCCAGCACCACCAGCTGGATCAGGATGAAGGGAATCACACCCGCGTAGATACGCGTCGTGTCGATGGTCTTCGGTGTGACCCCCCGCAGATAGAACAACGAGAACCCGAACGGGGGGGTGAGGAACGACGTCTGCAGATTCACCGCCAGAATGATCCCGAGCCAGGTGAGGTCGAGGCCCAGTTGCCGCGCCGGCAGCAACAGCAGCGGAACGATGATGAAGGCGATCTCGAAGAAGTCGATGAAGAAGCCGAGCAGGAAGACGATCAGATTGACCGCCAGCAGGAACCCGAGCCAACCGCCGGGCAGTCCGGAGAGCAGGTCGGCGATCCAGAGGTCTCCGTTCAGCCCCCGAAAGACCAGGGCGAAGGCCGTCGACCCGATCAGGAGAAACACCACCATGATGGTCAGTCGGCTCGTCTCCTCCATGGCGGCCTCGAGGGTCGCTCGTCCGAGACTCCGATTGAGGGTGGCCAGCGCCATGGCCCCCAGTGCCCCCAGTGCCCCGGCTTCGGTGGGCGTGGCCACACCCGCGAAGATGCTGCCCAGCACCAACACGATGAGCGCGAGCGGGGGCACCATCGTCTTCAACACCCGCACGGCGAGACGAACCCCCGAGTCGGTGCGCTGCTCGGGTGGGAGCGCGGGCGCGAAGCCGGGCTTGAGCCAGGCGATCAGCACCGTATAGACTGCGTACGACGCCGTGAGGATCAGGCCTGGGACCAGCGCGCGGCGGAACAGTTCGCCGACGCTCACCCCCATCTGATCGCCCAGTACGATCAGCACGATCGAGGGGGGGATGATCTGCCCCAGCGTCCCCGACGCCGCGATCACTCCGCACGAGAACGACGGCTTGTACCCGTTGCGGAGCATCACCGGCAGCGAGATCAGCCCCATGGCCGTGACCGAGGCCCCCACGACTCCCGTCGCCGCCGCCAGCAGCGCACCGACGAAGATCACCCCCAGCGCGAGTCCCCCGCGGAAGCGCCCGAACAACACGCCGATGGTCTCGAGCAGCTCTTCGGCGAGCCTGGATTTCTCCAGGATGGTGCCCATGAAGATGAAGAACGGGATGGCCAGCAGGGTCGGGTTCGACATGGTGCCGAAGACCCGCTCGGGCATGGCATTGAGGAGCACCATGTCGAACTGCCCCATGGCGGCAGCCAGCGCGGCGAACAGCAACGCCGCCCCGGCCAGCGCAAAGGCCACCGGAAAGCCCGAGAAGATGAAGAGGAGCACCCCTCCGAACATGAGGGGACCCCATACTTCACCCCCCATCAGACGTGCCCCTCGTGGGAGTGCGCGCTCCGGTCGGGTGGCGGAGCGACACCCCGCAAGATCTCGATCTGCCGGATCGCATGGGCGATGCCCTGCACCGCAAGGAGCGCAAACGACACCAGCACCAGCGCCTTGATGGGATAGCGCGCCAATCCCCCGGGATCGGGCGAGGTCTCGCGTACCTTCCACGACGCCAGCACCACCGGCCACGACACCTTGAGCATCAGCAAGGAGAACGGCAACAGGAAGACGACGGTGCCGATCAGATCGATCCAGGCCTGGCGCTTCGCCGACAGACGCTGGTAGAGCACGTCGACCCGCACATGCACGTCACGGCGCAGACCGTACGCGGCGCCCAGCAGGAAGATGACCGAGAACAGATACCACTGCAGCTCGTTGAGGGCGTTGGAGCTGAGCGACACCCCCACGAACCGGGTCAGGTATCGGGCCACGGCATTGTAGGCCCCCATGAGGACCATCACGAGGGCCAGCCAGCGCAGGGCAGCTCCGACGGAATCGTTGAGGCCTTCGACCGCGGTGGCAAAGCGTGAGAGGATTCGCATCCGGCCAGTTTGTGGGTGGGCGCGACGGGGCGCAATCGCAGGGCGGCGAGTGGGGATCGCCGGCTGGTGCTTTTCGGGGCGTGCCGGGCCGGACGCGCTTGCCGGCACCCCGGGCTGCGTAGTACATTGTACTACATGAAGACCGCCGCCATCACCATCCGGCTGGATCCGAGCCTCGAAGAGATGCTCGACCGGGTTTGCAGCGACACCGGCCGCTCGCGTAGCGAGGTGGTGCGAGAGGCACTTCGTCGCCAATTGACCCTCACGCTCTTCGCCGAAGCGCGGCGCCAGTTGATCCCATTCGCTGAGGCTCAGGGGATCTACACCGACGAGGATGTGTTCAAGCTGATCTCGTGACTCGAGTATGCCTGGATTCCAACGTACTCGTCGCGGCATTCATCGCGCGTGGGCTTTGTGCGGACCTCCTGAAGCTCGTCCTTTCGGAGTACGAACTCGTCCTCCCCGAAGTCGTAGCTGAGGAAGTTCTTCGCGTCCTTTCGACCAAACTGAAGGCAAGCCGAACAGCACTTTCTGCCGTGGAAGCGGTCTTTGATCGTTGCGATGTCGCTCCTCGCGGCCACACGCCTTCTCCGATCCCGTTGCGAGATCCCGACGATGAGCGAGTCCTGGCCGACGCCGTCTCCGCTGGGGCCGAGATCCTCGTAAGCGGGGACCAGGACCTGCTGGTGGTTGCTGAGATTTCACCAATTCGGATTCTGTCACCCAGGGCATTCCTGACTCTTGCGCGGGGCGGCATGATCTGACCTCGCGGGCTCGCTTCGCTTCTCCGATGGTTGCGCCGAGCACGGGCCCAGGCCCTCAGTCGCCTTCCACGATCCGCAAGCGCACCAGCACCGGCCGCCCCTCGGCCGTACGCCGCACCCCCCAGAGCGCATCCGCACCGGCGTGGTGAAGCCAGAGCCCTCCCAGGTCGGCGGGAAGGCCCATCTCACCGAGAAACGTCCCGTCGGCGTCGAAAAGATCGAGGGCCGGGCGCGTCACGCCGCCCTCGACCGCCACCCGCCGCACCACCCAGAGTCGTCCGTCCACGCCCAGGACCACCCGCTCGAAGGGCGGATACGCCGTGGGCACCTGATCGCCCTGGGCGTCACGGATCTCGGGGGGGAGCCGCTCGATCTGCTCCGCCCGCTCGTCGAGCGGGAGCGGCACAGGCTCGACCTCACGCTCGAAGCGCTGAAGGATGTCTCCGTCGAAGGCCACGCGGAGCACCGAGTACACTCCCCCACCGGGCACGACGATCCACCCGGTCCCGGCGGGATCGGGCTGTGCGCTCGGCTGGTGCGCCAGCGGCAGCGGAAACGCCAACGTCACCTCACGGCCCTCTCGCATCACCGTCGTCTGCAGGGCATACGAGTCCGGAACCGGCGGGGGCGCCATCGAATCCACGCGCACGAAGCCCCCGGATTCGGGCCGCCACCGCCCCGCCCACTTCGTCACCGCAGCACCGTCTCGGCGGCTCACCACCCCCACCAGTCCCTGCCCCGTGAGGTCGGCGTCGCCTCGGGTCAGCTCCGACGGAAGCGCATAGGTGCCCAGAACGCTCCCCGCCGTGTCCCAGGCCACCCAGCGCGCCGCCCCGAAATCCTCGACCCACAACACGTCTCCGACCAGTCGCAGCCGGCGAGGCGACTGAAAGAGGCCCTCGCCCTCTCCAGGACCACCGATCCGTCGCACCTCACCGCCGTCGCCATCGACCAGCACCACTTCTCGTGTCGCAGCGTCCAGGACCCATACCCGACCGTCGTCGTCGACGGCGATCGAGGGCACCTGCCCGAAGGTGGGCCCCGGTGCCCCCGCGGCCGTGAGGCCGGTGCCGATCACGAGATCGGATTCGAGTCGCCACGCTTCGGGCGGCCCGGAGCTGTCGTCGCCGGCACCACCTCCGCACGCGACCACGAACATCGACACCACCACGCCTGCTGCGCCGGGCCTGTTCACCCCGGCCCTCACGTCATTTCCTTCAGAGCAGCTACCCGCCCCCTCAGAGCAGGTACCCGCCGTCGATGGGGATGACCGCCCCGGTGATGTGGCGCGCCGCCTCGGAGCAGAGAAAATGCACCACTCGCGCCACGTCGGTCGGGTCGCCCAGACGCCTGAGTGCGCTACGGTCTCGGGCGCGGTCGAGGATCTCGGCGGGCACGCGATCGGTCAGCGAATGGGTGCGGATATAGCCCGGAGCCACCGCGTTGACGTTGATGTTGCTGGGCCCGAGCTCCACGGCTGCAGCTCGCGTCAAGCCGATGAGGCCGGCCTTGCTCGCCCCATAGTTGGCCAGCCCGAATTCCGGACGAATGCCATGCACCGACGCGACGTTGACGATCTTGCCCCATTCCTGTTGGCGCAGGTGGGGAGTGGTGGCGCGCAAGATGTGAAACGCCCCGTCGAGGTTCGTCCGCAGCACCACCTCCCAATCGTGATCCGACATATGCCACAAGGCACGATCGAGCCCGATCCCTGCATTGTTGACGACGATGTGCAGGCCGCCCAGTTCATCGATCACCTGGCGCACGAAGGCACGCACGTCGCCGGCCTCGCGCACATCGCAGGGCTCGGCAACGACGCGTACCTCACACTGCCGCAGCTCGCGGGCCACGGTCTGCGCCTCGGCCCGCGACGGGCCCCCGTCGTCGAGAAAGGTGAAGCCGATGTGCACCCCCGCCGAGGCGAGCTCCATGGCCACCGCCCGACCGATCCCCCGCGATGCGCCCGTGACGATGGCTACCCGCCCCCGTAGATCCGGGGTGAGCACCACGGGCTGGGGCTGCGGCTCGACGACGGCCGACTCTTCGATCAGCTGGTCGACGGCGTTTTCCACGGCGGCGCGGGACGCGGGGGCCGCGGCGAGGGCGCCGGGCTTGTGGGCCTGTGGCGCGCTGCGATCGGTTGGGCCGGAAGACATTGCCCGAGACTACGATGCGGCGCGGGCGTTTGCAACGATGGGGGCCGGACCCGCTACTCCACCAGCCCCCGAGGCAGCGGCTTCGACTCGGACGTTGATGGCCGAGCAGCTTCACGGCCCTGTCCCCCATTTCGGCGGAATACTCGCTGACGACGAAGGACGCCTATGGCTTCAGGGTTTCCGACTCCCCACACAGCCGACACCCTTCGGTACCAGATCATCTCCCTTCGGTACCAGATCATCTCTCCAACCGGCTGATGGATGGGGACCGTGGAGTTGCCGCCTTCGGATGGACTCAGGGTTCTGGCCATCCGCGATGGCCGGGTTCTGACGGTCGAGAAAGATGGCTTCGGTGGGCAGGCCGTGGCCGTGTATCGGGACGGGTCTTGAGTGGGGCCCTGGTCTCAGGTGGATCCCCGCCTGGCTCAGCGGACCGCGAGCCCATGTGTCCCATCCAGACATGGACGGATTTCAGGTGGCCGGAGTGCGATCGTCCGGGATGCGGGCCGGACGTACCGTAGGGAAGGCTGGCGGGCTGCTGAGCGGCGATCGAGGGCCTGCCCCACCCGCCCGAGCCTCACAACCCCTCGCCGTGCCTCCTGGGGGTGCCCGAAGAGTTCCCGAAACCCGCCGTTAGATTTCTGGTGTTCACAGGATGGTGGGTGCCGGATGAAAGAGGAGGTGGCGCATGGGTGGGTTCGGGGTGGAAGCGGTGTGGGATCGGGGGCTGGATTCGGAGCTCGTCTGGGATCGGGAGCTGGATTCGGGGCTGGCGTGGGATCGAGGGCTGGACTTGCCAGGCACCGAGGGCAGTCGCGGCTGGTGGGTGCGCGAGGCGCGACCGGACT
>CAZFRU010000047.1:0-42620 GCA_964521385.1 uncultured Gemmatimonadaceae bacterium
GCTCAAGAAGCCGGGCTCTAGTTATTTTAATCTAATTATCGGACACTACACTAGGGCGTATCGTCGGTGTCGTGAACCCTGACTCCCTTTCCGTACGTGGTCTGCCCCGGGCTCTCGTGCGGGAGCTGCGGCGACGTCTGGGTGATGGGGCGGTAATCACCGACCCCGATGCCCGCCTGGTCTACGAGTCCGATGGATTGCCGTACCATCGCCGCCGACCGGCAGCTGTGGTGCTTCCGCTCGATACCGATCAAGCCGCGTTCGCCGTCGCCCGCCTCCACGGTGCCGGGATCCCGGTGGTGCCCAGGGGCGGGGGCACCGGCCTGTCCGGGGGCGCACTCGCGGGGCCCGATGCCGTGGTGCTCGGAACGGCCCGCATGCGGCGGATCCTGGCGTTGGAGCCTGCCCATCGGGCGGCGCGGGTCGAGGCGGGAGTGCTCAACGCGGACCTGTCGACCGCAGCGGCGCCGTTCGGACTGCACTATGCGCCGGACCCCTCGTCACAGACGGCGTGCACGCTGGGTGGAAACGTGGCCGAGAACTCGGGCGGGCCACACTGCCTCAAGTACGGCGTCACCAGTCGCTATATCACCGGACTCACGGTGGTGGGAGCGCATGGCGAGGTGCAGGAGCTCGGCGGTGTCGAGGGGCGCCCGGCCCCTGACCTGGTGGGGGTGTTCGTGGGATCGGAGGGATGCTTCGGGATCGCCACCGAGATCGAGGTGCGGCTGGTGCCGATCCCGGAGGCGTTTCGGACCCTGCTCGTCGCCTTTGCGAGGCTCGAAGATGCCGGTGCCGCCGTCACGGCGATCATGGCGCGGGGATTGCTCCCGGCTGCGCTCGAGATCCTCGATCATGCGACGATCACCGCGGTCGAAGACAGCATCTTCGCGGCAGGCTACCCGCGCGACGCTGCCGCGGTGCTGGTGATCGAGTTCGACGGACCCGACACGGCCCTCGATGACGATGCCGAGCATGCTGAGCGGATCTGCTCGGAGTGGGGTGCGACCGAGATCAGACGGGCTCGCACCGCCGAGGATCGCGCGCAACTCTGGAAGGGTCGCAAGAAGGCCTTCGGTGCCATGGGGCGACTGGGCGCCGATCTGGTGGTTCAGGACGCCACGGTGCCGCGCTCGCGGCTACCGTCGGTGCTCGTGCGGATCGGCGAGATCGCCGCCGAGCACGACTTGCGCGTGGCCAATGTCTTTCACGCCGGAGACGGCAACCTGCACCCGAACATTCTCTTCGACCGTCGCTCGGCCGAACAGACCGAACGGGTCGCCCTCGCATCCAGAGCCATCATGGTGGCCTGCGTCGAGGCCGGAGGCACGATCACCGGTGAGCACGGGGTCGGCATCGACAAACGCGACTACATGTCGCTCGTACACGGGCCTGCCGAGCTCGACATGCTGCGGAGGGTGCAGCGGGTGTTCGATCCGTCGGGTCTGTGGAATCCCGGCAAGGTCGTGCCCGACGGGCCGGAGCCGCGGCCACTGCCGCATCTACCGCCAGATCCTGGCCGACAGCGGGATCTTTCGCGGCTGGCTCACCGGCTCGAGGCGATCGCCGGTCTCGACACGCAGGGCGGCGGGGACCTCGACAGGGGCGGTGCCCCAGGTGAGGGTCGACGCCCATGGGTCACGCCACGGCACGCCGACGCGGTGGCCGAGCTCCTGAGGCAGGCCAGCTCCGAAGGGTGGCGGGTCGCCCCGGTTGGAAGCACCGAGGCTGCGACCGCCGACGTCGTGCTCCGCACCGAAGGCCTGGCGGGCATCGCCGAATACGAGCCGGCGGACCTGACCCTCACCGCAGGCGCGGGAACACCCATCGCCGACCTCGCGGCGGCAGCTGAGGGCGCCGGACAGTGGTTTCCGGTCGATGCTCCCGGCCTCGAAGGGGCCACCCTGGGGGGCGTCGTCGCTCGCGGGGTCGAGGGGGCCCTCGCCGGCACCTACGGCGCGGTGCGCGACCTGGTGCTCGGTCTCACGCTCGTCACCGGCGACGGAAGGCCGCTGCGTCTCGGGGGTCGGGTGGTCAAGAATGTGGCCGGATTCGACCTCGTCCGGCTCGTGGTGGGAAGCCGCGGGGCGCTGGGTGTCCTCACCGAGGTCACGATCCGTCTCTTCCCGCGGCCCGCGGTGGATCGGAGCTGGACGCTGTCGGCCGAGCGCCCCGAGCGGCTCGTTGGCCTGGCGCAGCGCATCGCGGGGCTGGCCCTCCCTCCCGCCTCGGTCGAGGTGGGTTGGGGGCCCCTCGAGGCCACGCTGGCGATCCGTCTCCTGGGATCGTCGTCGGCTGTGGCTGAGGGGTGGCGGAGGATTGCGCCGTTGGTTCCCGACGCACGGGAATGCGCGCCGGGTGAGGGTTCGGCGGCACGCGCTCGCTTGCGTGCTCCGTCGCTGGCGGCGGAATCGCACACCCGCTGGTCGGGTCCGGCCGGAGGGCTCGACGCCCTGCTCGCGCGAGCACGGGCCTACGGCGCCGAGGTCGGGGCCGACTCGGCGGGGTGGTTGCTCGCCGATCGTGGAGTGGCGTGGATCGGGCTTCCGACGGGGGCTCGTCCCTCTCGTTCGGAGTCCTCGACGCACGACGGCGCCGCGGCGCGTTGGGTGCGGGGACTCAAGCAGGCGTTCGATCCAATGGGTGTGTTGCCCCAGGGGCCGTTCGGAGGTGCAGCGTGGGGCGATTGAGGGTGGACATGGGGTCGCTCGAAGCATGCGTGCATTGCGGATTCTGCCTGCCGGCGTGTCCGACCTACACCCGGCTGGGGGACGAAGCCGATTCACCCCGCGGGCGCCTCTACCTGATGCGAGCGGTGGCCGAGGGGCGGCTCGATCCTGCGGCCGATGCCTTCCAGGTGCACATCGATCGCTGCCTCGGCTGCCGGGCGTGCGAGCCCGCGTGTCCGTCGGGGGTACCCTACGGAGCCTTGCTCGAGCAGGCGCGTGAGCAGGCCGCGCGACACCGAACCCCTCCGCCCGTCACCCGTCTTTTCGTGTCCATTCTGGGCACTCCAGGGCGGAGTCGCCTCTTGTGGTCCCTGGGCCGCGCCGTCCGGGATCTCGGGCTGGCGGGGCTGGCGGTACGGTTGCCCGCGTGGGGTCCCCTGGCATTTCTGCGGCGAGGTCTGCTCATGCTGGCCGGCTCGGCTCCCTGGCGTCCGGAACGGATGGACAGCGCTCCCGCTCCGTCGTCGCTTCGTCGAGGTTCGCCTCACGAGGCGACACCTGGCGCCACGAGGGCGGACACGGTGGCGGTCCTCGAGGGGTGCGTGCAGCGTCACCTGTTCGAGCGCGTCAACCGTGCCACCGAGGCGATCCTGACCGCCAACGACTACGAGGTGATTCAGGCCCCGGGGCAGGGATGTTGTGGTGCGATCCACGCTCATGCGGGTGACCTCGAAGGCGCCCGGCGCCTGGCACGGGCCAATATCGCGGCGTTCGAAGCGTCGTCGCCCGATCGCATCGCGGTGAATGCCGCAGGGTGCAGTGCCGCCCTGCGGGAATATGGTTCCTGGTTGGCTGGGGAGCCCCTCTGGCGGGAGCGTGCCGCTGCGTTGGCCGCCCGGAGCCACGATATCTCCGTACTGCTGGCCGAGCGGGGTCCCCGCAGCGGGGGCGCGGTGGTCGGTTCCGTGGCCTATCACCCTCCCTGTCATCTGGTGCACGCACAGGGGGTCGCCGAGGCCCCCCTCAGGGTGCTGGCGGCAATCCCGGGGCTCGAGGTCAGGAGCGCGCGGCGAGCCACGGAGTGTTGTGGCGGTGCGGGGATCTACGGCGTCACCCACCCTGAACTCGGGGGCCGGATCGGGGTCGACAAGGCCCGGGAGCTGGTCGATACCGAAGCCGACTGCGTGGCCACCGGCAACCCGGGATGTATGATGCACATTTCCGCCTTCCTACGCGACGAGGGATCTGCCATGCAGATGGTCCATCCAGTCGAGTTGCTCTACGAGAGCTACCGTCGTGCCGGACTCGTGCCGGCGATCGGCGAGAAGACGGTTCGATGAACGACGACCTGCGGCCGGTGACCGATTGGATCGCTGCGCGCACCGACCAGATGGTCGCTCTGCTGGTCGACCTGGCCCGCCTCGAATCCCCTACGGATCGTCCGGAAACCCAGGCTGCGATCCAGGAACGGCTCCGACGCGAGTTCGAGGCGTCGGGATATCGCATGCGTCTGGTCGCGGGCCGATCCACCGGCGGCCATCTGCTGGCGGTACCGAGGGCCCGGACCCGTGGTCGCCCGTTTCAACTGTTGATCGGCCATTGCGACACGGTCTGGCCCGTGGGAACGCTCGAGACGATGCCGGTCGAGGCGCGAGACGGTCGGCTGTACGGCCCGGGCACCTTCGACATGAAGGCCGGGCTCGTGCAGGGGCTCTTCGCGGTGCGGGCACTGCGCGCACTCTCCCTTCGTCCCGCCGCCGAGCCGGTATTCTTCGTCAACTCCGACGAGGAGATCGGAAGCCCGGAATCGGTGCGCTGGATCGGTCGCCTCGCCCAGGGAGCGTCCCGGGCGCTGATCCTCGAGCCGGCATATGGCCCTGAGGGAGCGCTGAAGACCTCGCGGAAGGGGGTGTCTCGATACGAGCTGGTGTTTCGGGGTCGGGCGAGTCACGCGGGCCTGGCACCGGAGGCGGGGCGGAGTGCGATCCGGGCACTGGCACACACGATCCTGCGCCTGGATGAACTCGGGGACGCCGAGGCCGGTCTTACGCTCAATGTCGGGGTGGTCGAGGGGGGCACCCGACCCAACGTGGTGCCCGAACTGGCGCGCGCCCAGCTCGATGTACGCGCACTTCACCTCGCCGACCTCGACCGCTTCGACGAGGTGATCCGAACGCTCGCCGCCGGGGCCCCCGGCGTCACGCTTCAGATCCAGGGCGGCGTCGTGACCCCACCTCTCGAGGTGACGCCACGAAACCGTGCTCTGTGGCAGGCTGCGCTGGAGGTGGCCGACGGACTGGGTCTGTCTCTGACGGAGGTCTGTGTCGGTGGGGGCTCGGACGGAAACCACACCGGGCTCCACACCGCGACCCTCGACGGACTCGGAGCCGTGGGCGACGGCGCCCACGCCGAGCACGAGCACGTCGTGATTCAGGCCATGGCCCAACGAGCTGCACTGGTCGCGGGACTGCTGCTGCATCCCCTCGCGGACCCGGTATCGTGACGGCTGCCGAGCGAGGGGAGGCCGACCCGGCGGGCCTCGTGATTCGTCCCCTCGAGACGTTAGCCGAGTTTCGGGAGTGTGTCTCGCTGCAGTATGCGATCTGGGGAGACGGGTTCTCGGAATGCGTGCCGGTCTCGCTGCTCAGGGTCACGGCTCGTCTCGGTGGCGTGATCTCGGGGGCATTCCTTCCGGAGCACGACACGCTCCTGGGCTTCGTCTTCGGTATGACGGGATGGGTCGACGGCCGACCGGTGCACTGGTCCGATATGCTGGGGGTGGCATCCGTGGCCCGAGGGAGAGGCCTCGGTCGACAGTTGAAGCTGCATCAGCGAGACCGCGTCCTCACCCACGGCGTGACCCGTATGCAGTGGACCTTCGATCCCCTGGTCGCGCGCAACGCCCACCTCAATCTGAACCGGCTGGGGGCCGTGGTGCACGAGTACGTTCCGGATTTCTATGGCCCGTCGCAGTCGCCGCTCCACGGCGGGCTGGCCACGGATCGGTTCGTCGCAACCTGGTATCTCGACTCTCCTCGTGTGGTGGCTCGGCTCGCAGGGGTTGAGGCCGAGGCTCGGGATCCGACCCGCTACCGCGCAGTGCTCGAGGTGGCGCGGGACCCGGCTTCTGGAGTCATCGTACCGGTCGCCCGCCCACCGTTGGGCAGAGCCGACCGACTCGGGGGTGTACGGATCCCGGTGCCGATCGATATCGACACTCTCTACGGCCGCGCGCCGGAGTCGGCGCTCGCCTGGCGGCGCACGACCCGGGCAATGCTCATGGAATGGCTCGAGCGCGGGCATGTCGTTACGGCGTTGGTTCCACAGCCCGACGAGCCCGCCGGCGGCGTGGCCTGGTACCTGCTGGATCCACCGAGTGAGGAGCACACCAGGGGGGTCCGATCCAGCAGATGACGTCTGGTCGGGTCTACCCTCCGGCGCCGCCGAAGGAGAACGACTCGGTGCGCAGACGTACCCGTCGGGTCGGAAGTCCGAGCGCGCGAACGAACAGGCGCCGGACGCCGCGTCCCACCCCACCCCCGCCCTCGTCGCCGTCGGCCGGGTCCAGGTCGCCGTTCAGCCAGCGCTGGAGTTCCTCGAGGTCGGAGAGGGAGAGCGTTTCCACCTCCACTACGGCCAGGTAGTAGTACCGGCCCGGTCGGGTGGGACGCAGATCGAGCGCAAACGACGCCTGCAGGTGGGCCCGCGCTTCTCCCAGTGTTGCGAACGCTCGGGATGCGCCGTCCTGCACCTGGACTTCGTACCTCAGGGTGACCGCGTCGTACCGCATGCTCGCCTTCCACCCTTCACTTCCCGCCTCGGAGTCGAAGAACCGATCCTGCCACAACTCGGCCTCGACGCTGATGCGCAGGGGCAACCCCTGGTGGATCGCGTTGGCCAGGGTGCGGTCGCTGAGCAGCGCGGCCAGATCGAGCTGAACCCGCCCGCTCGTCGGTGTCACACTGAGATAGACCGGTTCACGATCCTGCGCGGCGCCGATGCCTGGAACGGCACTGGCGACCAGCAGGAGCAGGCCTGAGACGAAGCGAGCGCGAAGAGCCACGAGACCGATCAGAAGCGCCGTTGGAGCCGCACGAAGAAATTCACACCGCGGTCGTCACCGGTGAGGGGGTGGGCCCAGTAGAGCCCCAGTCCTCCGAGGGTGAAACCGGCACCGATGTCGGCTGCCGTCGCCTCGTCGGGAAAGGCGCCGCTCTGGCTCCACCCTCGGCCCGCGTCGAAGAACACCATCCAGGAAGGATCGAGGTCGATACCGTCGAGCCAACCGCCGTCGTCGTCGAACCCATGGTTCGGGGCAGTACCGGCGGCACCGATGTTCAAGCGACCGCGGTACTGCAGTTGAAAGAGACCGATCCGACCGCAGCCATAGCGTCCGTAGACCGGTTCGGGTTCGCCGGTCCCGCGGTGGACGTACGGAAGCAGTTCGTCGCGCGCTCCGCAGTCGAGTTCGAACAGCCGCACCCCGGGAATCGAGCCCTCTCCCCCGAGCGTGTGCTGATGGAAGGCGGGCTGCAGCTCACCGTCGAGGGAGCCTGCCGCGACGATGCGCAGCGACAGGTCATGGTCCGGAGACAGCCGGGCGTAGCGCCGGAACTCCAGAAAGCCGGTGGAAAAGGTCGCATCGACGTCGGAGGGCTCGGCGACGGCAGTGCCTGCGTCATCGAAGGGCGAGGGCAGGAGGAGGCTCCCCCGGAGTCCGCGGGTCACGCTTCCCGAGAGGAACCACCCATCATCCGGATCGTCGGGGTCGTTGCGTTCGTCCCACACGAGTCCCAGGGCGAGGGTCTCGAGTTCACCTTCGGGTACGATGGGCTGCGCACGCCATGGACGATCATTCCGGCGCAAGGTCCAGGGACTGCCCGTCGGCACATAGGTGATGCTGCGGTTGCGGTACTCCAACGAGAGTTCTGCCGACGTTCCCGGGATCTGCGACCGGGCGAAGGCGTTCCAGCCACGCTCCTCGAAGTAGTCCCGGTAGTCGTTGTGGAACAGAAACGAGGTGGCCGACGCCTCGAGGTCGGCGATGCCCCACGACTCGATGGGGGTCACCTGCGAAAAAGCCCCGAGGCCGAGGCCGAGACGTGCGGTGGGGGGGCCAAAGGTCTGATCGACCACGAAGCGATAGCCGAGATCGTCCCGGGTCTGGTCGTGCTCGGTACGCCAGATGCCGAGCGCCTCGACCCGCAGGGGATTCCGGCTCGACGTACGAAACACCGGGCCGAACAACACGGGGAGCCCCTCGACCCGGTTGTAGTTCGTGCCCGCGCGCACGGTGATACGGGTTCCGCCGATGTAGAGTCCCTGCCGACTGGCCGAGGCGGCAGGGCTGAGTTCGACCCTCGCCCCTCGGGCGATGAACCGTAGTCGTTCGGGGTGGACCTGGATCTCTCCCGACACCGTTCCCGCGTCGGCGGCCACCACGCGCCCGCCCACGATCAGCACGTCCCCGTCGATCCGTCCCCCACCCTCGACGAAGAGGTCGCCGTTGACGAGCACCACATCTCCCTCGATGGCGCCGGCCACTACGAGGTCACCACCCAACGCTCCCACTTCACCCACGAGTGTTCGTCCCGGTGCGATCCGTGTGAACCCGTTGAGGCGCGTCGTCGTCGGTCGGTTCATGAACTCCAGCAGATCCTCGATGAACTCCGGGGCCAGCGCCGGGTCGGTCACCGGGCGCTGCGCCTGCGCCGACTTCGCAACCCCCGTACTCGTGGCCACGAGCAGGGTCGTGAGCAGGATGTGGGCTCGGATCCTCATGATGTCTCCTGGCGTCGGCGCATCCGCCGACGAGGTTCAGGTATCGTCGTCGCGTATACCGAGACGACGCATGCGTCGGTATAGATTCGCTCGGTCCGTCTGAAGTCGGCGCGCGGCTTCGGCGACATTACCCCCGGCCGCTTGGAACGCGCCGGTGAGCAGCGACCTCTCGAAGTCATCCAGGCGCTCGCGCAGGTCGCGGGTGTCACGGGGATCGAATGCGGGTTCGCGCGAGGGCAGCCCGCCCGACAACACGGGTCGGACCAGAGCGGCCGTGACCAGTTCCCCTGTGTGGAGGATCGTGAGCCGCTCTACGACGTTGAGAAGCTCGCGCACGTTGCCCGGCCATGCGTAGCTCTCGAGCACGGCCAGGGCGTCGTCGGAGAACCGCACCTCGGGGAGACCGTCCCGCGCCTTCAAGCGGCGGACGGCGTGCGCCACCAACGGCGCGAGGTCACCCGGCCGGTCACGTAGCGGAGGCATGTGGAGCGGGACGACATCGAGGCGGAAGAGCAGGTCTTCGCGAAAGCGTCCGGCCTCGACCTCGGTCCGCAGGTCACGGTTGGTTGCCGCCACCACGCGCACGTCGACCGGAATCGGATGCGTGCCGCCGACGCGTTCCACGACTCCCGCCTCGAGAACCCTCAGCAGTTTGGCCTGGGCTTCGGCTCCCAGGTCGGCCACTTCATCGAGAAAGAGGGTGCCACCCTCGGCGAGCTCGAAACGACCCCGACGGCGTTGGGTGGCGCCGGTGAATGCGCCGCGCTCGTGGCCGAACATCTCGCTCTCGACCAGGTCGCGGGGAATGGCAGCCGAGTTGACGCGAATGAAAGGGCCCCGTTGGCGGGGAGACATGCCGTGGATCGCCGCGGCCGCGAGTTCCTTGCCGGTACCGGATTCGCCGGTGATGAGGACCCGGGCATCGGTGGGCGCGACCTTGCGGATCAGGGTCCTGACCCGCTCCATCGCGGTGGAGAGGCCCACCAGCTCCGCTTCGGGACCCAATTCCTCCCGCAGGGCTCGGGTGAGGTCGCGGGCCCGAGCGACCTCGCCGGCGCTTCGCACGGTGAGCAGCACCGCCTCGGGCGACAGCGGCTTCTCGATGAAGTGGAATGCTCCGAGCCGCGTGGCGGTGACCGCATCAGACAGCGAGGCCTGGCCGCTCATCATCACGACGGCGGCTCCCGGAGCGGCTTCCTGGATCTTCGGGAGAGCCTCGAGGCCACTCATGCCTGGAAGCGCCAGGTCGAGCAGGACCACGTCGGGGGCGTGGGCCGCAATCTCTTCGAGAGCAGTCTCGGCCGACGCCGCATCACGGACGCGGTACTCCTCCTGGGTCAGCAGCGCGCGGAGCGCCCGGCGAATGTTGCCCTCGTCGTCGACGATCAGGACGTCCACGGATCGACCTCATCGTCAGGGGGAGTGATCTGCGGCGGCATGATGGGCAGCCGCAACTCGAACTCGGCACCGCCCTCGGGGCGGTTCCGTGCCGTGGCGTGACCGCCGTGGATCTCCGCAGCGCGCCGCACCATGGCGAGTCCGAGCCCCGAACCCCGGTGGCGGGTGGTGACGTCGGGCTGCCAGATGGCGTCGAGGAGGTCGGGTGGAATTCCCGGACCCTCGTCGCGCACGATCAGCGCCACGTCGTTCCTTCCCACCTCGAGGGTGACGTCGATGCGGCGCCCGGTCCCCTCGGCCGTCGCTTCGAGTGCGTTGACGATCAGATTGCGAAGCGCCTGGCCCACGATGTCATGATGGCCCTGGACCAGCGGCACCGTGCCGCTGGTGTGGAAGAACACGCGGATGGCTTCGGTGTCGTGCCGAGCCACGATCCCCCTTCCCAACTCCACGAGATCGATTGCGGCCGGTGGACCTTCGGGGGCTCGTCCGAAGCGCGCGAAGGTGCGGGCGAGGTCGTCGAGTCGCTGGACCTCTTCGAGCAGGATCTCGGCAGCTTCCCGCACCTCCGGGTCGGGGTTCCGCGCCAGGACCGACGCACTCATCCGCATGGGGGTGAGGGGATTCTTGATTTCGTGGGCCACGCGCCGTGCCATCTCGGTCCAGGCGCGAAGGCGGGCACTCTCGAGCTGCTGCTTGCGCGCCGCTGCGAGCCGATCGGAGCCGGTGCGCAGCGCGCGGCGCAGGACGCGGTACTCCCGCACGCCCGATCCAGTGCCCCGATCCGGGGGGAGTGGGCGTCCGGCGGCAATCGTCTCGGTCCAGCCGACGAGTTCCTGGATCGGTGCCGAGAAGTTGCGCGCGAGCAGGCGGGCGATCCAGGCGGAGAGCCCCGACAGAAAGAGAATCGCGGCGAGTGCGACCCAGGGCAGGAGCCGCACGGCACGTTCGGTGACCAGAGCGTACAGGCGGGAATGGCGAACGCTCGCCGAGAGCGCCTCGGTGTGGGCGCGCGCTGCTGCCGCCACCAGGGAGTCGTCGGGGGCCGCCCGTTGTGCCGCGTCGACCAGCGTTCGGCCCGACTCCGCTACGGCATCCCAGGGGCCGAGGGTGCCGATGCTCGAGCCCACCTCGCGCAAGGCGAGGGCGCTGCCCACCAGAGCCAACGCAGTCGGCACGACAGCCACCGCGAGGAGGGCCGCGAAGACACGACTCCGGAAGCTCGTGATACGCACCATGGGCGATCCGTGGGGAAACGAGAATGCTTGCGCCGCGGCCTGCAAGGGTGGAACTGTCGAATAGTGCGGCTGGCGGCCCACACCCCTGGGAGCCCACCTGCCCCTGGGCGTGTATGATCGGGTAGAATGGGCCGCACCCGGGTCGTCGAAGGTGACGCCGGGCCGAATCCACGGCAAGCAAGGAGCCAGGATGATCCTCCCCACGATCCGCGCCTCGGTCAGTCGTGAAGATGCACTTCATCTGGTCGACCTGCTCGGGCGCCACGACGCCGAACTGCGAGATGCCGCGCGTCAGCGGCTCGAGGAACATGGGGTCGATGCGCTCCTCGACGATCCTCGTGTACGCAACGCGCTCCTGACGGACCCCGATGTACGCGCGTCTCCCGCCATCGTCTTCTTCGTGCTCGTGCGGCAGGCCCTGCTGGAGGGAGGCGTCGACGATCCTGCCACTGCCGACTTCGTCGCCTCGCTGGTGATGGCGTTCGGCCGTGCCCGTGCCGCGTACCGGCCCAGCGACGAAGACGAATCGGAGTACTTCTACCTGGTCGACCTTCTCTCCCGGCTGCGCGATGCCGACCCGCACCAGGCGTTTCTGCTTCGCTCCCACCTGGGCAACTTCTCCCTCTGGTTGGCAGGACTGTTTCCGGACTACCTCGACACGCGCTGCCGTCGCAAGGGTGCGCCACCCATTGGGTATTTCGACCAGCTGGGTGCCTCCGGCTACCGGAGGGCGTCGCAGAGCCCGGAGGCGGCGGCCCTGGGGGTCGCCCAGGTCATGGGCAACGTCGGTGACGACTTCGTACGGGTGCGCTTTGCTCTCAATCGGGTGGCCGACCGGGTGCTCTGGCCTGGCGCGGGCGATCCCGTGGCCCGGTTCATCCGGGGCGTCGAACGGGGTGGGGCCTGACCCCTCCTATGCGCTGCGAGCGCATTCGGGGCAGAACCTCCACCCAGGCTGGAGCCGGGTGCCACAGCGGCACCAGGCGCCGCGGGGACGACCGCACCAGGGGCACACCCGGGCATCGCCGGGTGCCACCCCGCCGCATCCGTTGCACGGCAGCGCCGCACCGGGATCTCCGCGCAGTACGCGAGCTGCCTCATGCGGAAGCGTCGTGCCGTCGGCCACCGCTCTTCGTGCATCATCGCTCAGGGTACCCATGCCCCCCTCGCGGGCGAGGCGCCGCAGCGTCGGCAGCGATGCACCGGTGGCGATGGCTTCACGAAGCCGTTCGTCGATGACCAGGATCTGGAAGATGCCGGTCCGCCCCGCGAGGCCCTCGCGACACTGCTCGCATGAGCGGCCGCGACAGGCCCCGCAGACGGTGCGTACGAGCCGCTGTGCGATCACCCCCGTGAGACCCGACGCCACCAGGTAGGGCGGCACACCCATGTGGAGCAGGCGAGCCACCGCTCCGGGGGCGTCGGTGGTGTGCAGACTCGACAGCACGAGGTGACCGGTCACCGCTGCCGCCATGGCGATCTCGGCGGTCTCGGCGTCGCGAATCTCGCCCACCATGACCACGTCGGGATCCTGGCGTAGAACCGCCCGCAGCGACGACGCGAAGGTCAGCCCCGCACGGGTGGCCATCTGCACATGGGTCACGCCCGGCACCCGGTACTCGACCGGATCCTCGAGGGCCACCACGTTCAGACGCTCCCGGTCGACGGCCCGCAGGCAGGCCTGCAGCGTGCTGCTCTTGCCGCTGCCGGTGGGTCCGGTGGCGAGCACGACACCCTGATTCGCGGCCAGGAGCCGCCGGAGGCGGTTCATATGGTCGGGAGCCAGACCCAGGGCGTCGAGGCCTCCGGGTACCCGGCCGGGGTCGAGGATCCGGACGACGGCTTTTTCGCTGCGCCCGACCGGTAGCGTCGAAACCCGAAGAGAGAGGGGTGCGCCCGGTCTGGCCAGCGCAAACCCCCCGTCCTGGGGCCGGCGCCGGACCGAGATGTCCATCCCCGCCATGATCTTCAACCGGGAGAGCACGGCGTTGCGTACTCCCGGAGGCAGCTCGTGGCTGGGGCACAAGATGCCGTCGACCCGCAGGCGCACACGCAGCCGGTCGGCGTCGGGTTCGAGGTGGATGTCCGACGCTCCCTTGCTCGCCGCGGCGTCGAGAATCCCGTCGACCAATCTCACCACCGGTGCCGCCGAAGCCGCGCGCTCGAGCGCGTCGGTGTCGTCTGCCGACTCTTCGGCGCCGAAGATCGCCATGATGCGGTCGAGTTCGCCCCCGTAGGCGAGATCGAGCGCGGCGGCGAGCGCCTCGGGGGTCACCACCACGGCCTCGACCCGGCGTCCGGTGCGGAAGGCCACGTCCTGGACGGCGCCGAGATCCAACGGATCGGACATCGCCAGGCGAATCCGTCGGGGGCCGAGGGAGAGGGGCAGCACGTTGGTGGCGCGCGCGTAGTCGGGGTCGAGCAACCCGGCCGCCGCCGGGTCGGGCATCAGGGGTGGGGGCTCATGCGCGAGACCGAGTTGTCGAGCAAGGAGGCGGGCCACCGTCTCGGCCTCGACCCATCCCCTGCCGACGAGGAGCTCACCGAGTCGGAGCCCGCTTCCCGCCTGGGCCAGCAGAGCCTCGTCGACCTGCGCCGGGGTCACCGTTCCCGCGTCGACGAGAAGCTGGCCCAGGATCTTCGGGGGGGCGGCGGTGGGGGAGCAGGTCGTGGTCACGCCTCCAACCTCGCGCCCCGGGTGGGGCGCTGGGATGGCAAATCAGGCCTCCAACCAGTCCAGTATTGCGGGCGTGACGTCGGTGAGGGCCCCGATGCCGGCAGCCCGGGTTGCGGCGTCGGGACCCGCCAGGAGGCCGAGGGCCGGGTGGCGGGTGTGACCGCCGCGTACGTCCTCGATGTTGCCATGGTCGCTGACCACCAGGAGCAGGTGCTCCGGGGCGAGCACCGCGAGTGTTCCGCCCAGGAAGGCATCGACCCGCTCCAGCGCCTGGATCGCCGCTGGCATGCCCCCTCGATGGCCGGCCGTGTCGGTGGCCCAATGGGCGTAGAGGGTCAGGTCGTGGGCATTGGCGATCCGCCCCAGGTTGACGCCCGCATCCCACGGCGTGATCTCCGGAAGCTCGACGTGACCCAGGTGGCGCCGCCAGCCATCGTTGGTGATCTCACTCGACACCGCCTCGCCCCGGCTCAACGCCTCATGGTGGCGAGTCAGGAGGCCGGCGGCGCGGGCGGCCAGCGGGGGCGCAGCAAGGCGGCGGCCGGGCCGGCCCGATCCGGGCCAGCCTCGGGGATAGGCGTTGGCGAACGCCGCTGACCGGCCCTGGCGCAGGGCTCGGGACAGAACGTTGTGTTCTTCTACCAGGCTGCGAAGCCGTACGGGTACCCACGGACCAAAATGGCTTCCGTGAAGTGCCACAGCATTCCTGCCGGTGAGAAGGCTCGACTGCCCGGTTCCACTCTGCGGCAGTCCATCGGCTCCCAGCGTCGCGTCGATCGGAAAGGCGAGGGCCGCCCGCGGGGGGGGAGCCGCGCCTGGGGCCCTGCCCGACACCGCCGCGGCCACCATCGGAGACTGCAGCGTCGGTGGTCGGGCACCCCAGAGGGTCGCAAGGACGGGGAGCTTCGCCCTGAGAAACGGATTGATGTCGGCGGCGTCCGGCCCGATGCCGACCCCGTCGAGAAAGACGACGAGAACCCGGCTCAGATGCCGGCGGGGCGGATGTCGACGGTGACCTGGATCTCGATGTGACCCATGTCGGCGCGATCACGCATGGCGTCGCGCACGCGCGGCTCTACCTTCTGGTAGGCAGCCATGACCCCCTCACGAAGACGTCCGCGGAGTACCTTGAGGGCATTGACATCGGGTCGCGTCGTCTTGGTGGCTTTGCGCGCCTCGATCAGGTCGTTGGGCTTGATCTCGAAGGGCGCGATGCCGACGTCGTCGGGACGCGTGTGGTCGAGATAGCGAATGGAGAGGCTCACATCGCCGCGTGCATGATGCTCGTTCACGTCACCCACGGCCTGGAACCGCTGTGCGAGGGGTCCGAGCGAGGCCGACTGGGCACACACCGTGTACGCGCGTTCGACGGTCTTGAAGACACGTTTGATTCGCTCGGGGGTGGTGGCGTCGACGTCGGGAACCTCGGTGTCGAGCTCGCGCCCCGACGCCTGCCGGTCCGAACCGCCTCGCATCCCGCCCTCATCTCGGCTCCGGGCCCGGTCGATACTCTCGAGGATACGGTCGGGATTGGTACGCAGGGACATGCAACGGCCTCGTCGCGGCAGGGTTCAAGACTGGACCCGGACGATAACCCCGGGGCCGAGGCACGGCCAAGGCCGACACGTCGTTGAAGTGTCCACCCGCCTGCAACGTACGATACTCCTGGGTAGAATGTCCGTGACTACGCGAGACGTTCGCCGACTCAATGACTCGAAATCGCCGGAGCTTGGTTCCATGCACCCTCGTGCCCTCTACCTGACTCTCGTCCTGGTTACCCCCCTCGCGGCCTGCGCCGGCGGCGCAGGTCCCGCTGGCATGGCTTCGCCCGCGGCTCTCGCCTACGCGGTACCACCCGGTGGGACCGCCACCTACCTCCAGGGAGACACCGTTCAGATGGCCATGGACATGGGAGGCCAGGGGCTCGACGTCACCATCGAGGCTGCAGCCACCCTGGATCTCGCGTACGGGGGGACGGGCGACGCCATCGAGGTTTCGGCGACCTACCGCGAGTTCGAGATCCTGGCGAGCAATCCCATGGCGGGAACCCAGAGGGGTGACGAGACCGAGATCGGCGGTCCCGTGGTGTTCACCATCGATCGCACCGGCGAAGGCGTGCTCGTTTCGGCCCCGACCATCGAAGGAGTAGCGGCGCAGGCCGTGAGTCCGGCCGCCATGGCGATCACCTTCTTTCCGCGGCTGCCCGGTCGGGCGGTTTCGGCGGGCGAGATGTGGGTCGACACGGTCAGCTACCGGACCGACGAGGCGGCGGGCACCAACGAGGGCACGTCGGTCTACGAGTTCACCGCGGTGGGTGACACCCTGGTCGGCGGCAGGTCGCTGTTGAAGGTGTCGTTTCTCACCACCGACGAGCGGCTCTCCCACACCAATCAGGCCGGTGCCGAGATCACGCAGGACGTCGCCGGTGATGGGCGGGGGTTCTATCTCTGGGATCCGGCCCGCAACCTGATCGTCGAGCAGTTCGCCGAGGGACGGCTCAGGGGAACCATGACCGTGAGCGTGGCACCGATGCCGCTGGGCATCGACATGACCGTGGTTCAGCACCTGAAGCTCGCGCCGGGCAACTGATCCCCCCTATCTTCGCCGCCGACGACCGAATCAGAGCGTGGAGACGAAGAGATTGGAGATGTCGAACGAGACCGGGGCACAACCGACGGCGATACCGGCCCTGCCGATGAGATGGGTCCAGGTGTTCGTCGCGCCTTCTGCGTTGTTCGATCGGTTGAAGGAGCGGCCGGCATGGTTCTGGGCTGCGGTCCTTGGCGGGGTGATGGTCCTGATCGGTGTGTTCGCGATCCCCACCGAGATCTGGGAGGAGTTCTTCCGCGCCCAGTTGCTGGCCACCGGACAGGAGGTGCCTCCCGAACTCTCGGGGAGCGGGACCGTGATGCGCATTTTCGGGGCCATCGGCGGCACCGTGTTCTGGTTCGTCTGGGTGTTCGGCATCAGCGCCGTCGTCGCCGGGATCTTCGCCTTCGTACTGGGCGATGAGGTGGGGTATCGGTTGGTGCTTGCGGGCGCCTCGCACGCTCTCCTGATCGCGGCCACCGGAAGCCTGCTCACCTTGCCGTTGAAGATCGCCCAGCGCGATCCCCAGTTGACGCTGAGCGTCGGGACCTTCATTCCCATCGAAGACGGCTACCTGGCGGCGTTCCTCGGAAGTCTCGACCTGTTCTCGATCTGGGCCTTCGTCGTGCTCGGGATCGCGATGTCGCGCTTCGATCGCCGCCGATCGGTGGGCTCGGCCGTGGCGATCCTCATGGTGCTCTTCGTGGGGCTGATGTCCGTGCTTTCCATCTTCCAGGCGTAGCAAGCCGGGTTGCCGGAGACCATTCCGCCCGTCGATCGCCCCGGACAGGCAGGCCGTACCAACCTGGTGCTGGCACTCTCCCTCGCCACTGCGGGCTTTCACCTGTGGGCGGCGGGGGTGTCACCCTTCACGGCCCTGATCCAGCGACCGGTCCATCTGGGTCTGCTGGCTGTGCTGGCGTTTGCCGGGGTCGGCCTTCGCTCCACGAAGCCCTCGCCACCGAGGTCGACCCGACTCGCCTCGTGGGTGCTGGGCTTTGCGGCCATGGCTACCTGCGCCTATCTGGTCTCGCAGCATGTCGCGCTGGCGGGTCGGATCGGATCGCCGACCCGAGGGGACCTGGTGGCCGGGGTCGTGGCCATTCTCATCGTGCTGGAGTTGGCCCGTCGCACGACCGGGTGGGGCCTGGTGGTGGTGGCGGTCGGTGCGCTCATCTATGCCGCGGCCGGTCCCCACCTGCCGGGGGTCCTGGCTCACCGCGGCTACGGCCCTTCGCGACTCGTGGAGCACCTGTATCTGTCGACCGAGGGCATCTGGGGTGTTCCGCTCGGCGTGAGCGCCGACTTCGTCTATCTCTTCATTCTCTTTGGCGCCCTGCTCGACACCGCCGGTGGAGGCGCGCTCCTGATCGCCATCGCCGATCGTGTGGCCGGGCGCACGCGGGGTGGGCCGGCGAAGACCGCCGTCGTGGCCAGTGCCCTGATGGGATCGCTGTCGGGAAGCGCCGTGGCCAACGTGGTCACCACGGGCACCTTCACGATCCCCCTGATGCGGCGCGCCGGATTTCAGCCTCATTTCGCGGCCGCCATCGAGGCGGCGGCGAGTACCGGGGGCCAGCTCATGCCGCCGGTCATGGGTGCAGGGGCGTTCATTCTGGCGACCTGGACCAGCATTCCCTACGGGCAGGTGGCGCTCGCCGCCGCGGCCCCCGCTCTGCTCTACTATCTCGCGCTCCTGATGGCGATCCACTTCCGCGCGGGACGCATGGGAATCGAGCCGGGCCGCGGCGGTGGGGCCGGGGTGGCCGTTGCGGGCCGCCTGCATCTGCTGCTGCCTCTCGCGGTCGTGGTGGGCTTTCTCGCCACCGGGCGCTCGCCCATGCGGGCGGCCTACTGGGGGGTCGTGTCGGCGGTGGTCGCCGGACTGCTCCGCTCGCCGCGGCTCGACCTGTCGGCGCTGCGCAAGGCCGTCGAGGGGGCGGCCGCCGGCGCCGTGCAGGTTGCCGCCGCCTGTGCCGCAGCCGGAATCGTGGTCGGGGTGGCCTCGTTGACCGGGATCGGGCTCCGGCTCTCGGGGCTGATCGTCGAGCTCTCGGGCGGGCACCTGTTGCCGGCGCTGGGGCTGACTGCGGTAGGGTCGATCATCCTCGGCATGGGGCTTCCCACCACGGCGGCCTACGTCGTCCTGGCGGCGCTGGGGGCGCCGGCTCTCGTCGAGTTGGGGGTACCGCTGCTCGCCGCGCATCTGTTCATCTTCTACTTCGGCTGCATCTCGAATGTGACGCCGCCGGTGTCGCTCGCCGCCTATGCAGCTGCCGGGTTGGCGGGGGCTCCACCCCTCAAGACGGCCCTCTACGCCATGATGCTCGCGGGCGCCGGATTTCTCGTACCGTTCATGTTCGTCTACGGGCCGCCGCTCCTGCTCGACGGGCACCCCCTCGAGGTGGGGGTGGCGGTCCTCACGGCGAGTGCCGGCGTGACCTGCCTGGCGGCTGCGGCCATGGGGTGGCTCCGAGGCGGGCTGGGGACGGCGGCCAGGCTTCTGCTGGGGGTGGCCGCGGTGGCCTTGGTGTTTCCGGGTCTGTGGACCGACGCCTTCGGTCTCGCCATTCTCGCTGGACTCGTATTCGTCGCTCCCCGGAGGATCTCCGATGCCCCACCGCTCTAGATTCGGGTCGAACTCGCCGCAGGCCCACGCCCGACGCGTCACGGTGCTCGCGTGGGTTCTGAGCGCATCGAGCCTGGCCTGCGGCGCGGATGCCGCCTCGACCACCTTTCTTTCACTGGGCACCGGAGGGACCGGTGGTGTCTACTACCCCCTGGGCGGCGCCCTGGCGGCGCGGTTGTCGACACCGGAGAGTGGCCGCAGGGTCACGGCAGAGGTCACCGGCGGATCGGTCGAGAACATCAATCGGATCCGGGCAGCCCAGATCGATCTCGGATTCGCCCTGGGGGGTCCGGTCTACGAGGCCTATCACGGTGGTGAGGGGTTCGACGCCCCCTTTCCTGAGCTCCGGATCGTGGCACCCCTGTATCCGAACCTCACCCATGTGCTCGTGCGAGCCGGGAGGGGGATCGCATCGGTCGCCGACATTCGGGGGCGCCGCGTGTCGGTGGGCGCACCGGGCTCCGGCACCGAGCAGGTTGCTCGGCAGTTGCTGGAGGCCTTCGGCTTGACCTACGACGACGTCGATGAGCGGTATCTTTCGTTTGCCGAGTCGGCGTCGGCGCTGCGCGACGGCGCCATCGACATGGCGATCCTCTCGGTGGGCTATCCGGCGGCCGCCGTGCTCGAGGCGCTCACCGCCGGGGGAATCGAACTCCTCCCGGTCGAGGGCGAGCCGGTCGAGCGTCTGCGCGCGGCGTACCCGTATCACTCCGTGGGACGGATTCCTGCGGGAATCTATCCTGGAGTCGATACTCCGGTTGCCACCGTGACCATGATGAACTGGGTGGTGTCGAGAGATGATCTCGACGACGCGGTAGCTGCAGAGGTGGTAAACATTCTGGGCGGGAGAGGTGTCTCTCTATTGCAGGGCCACGACATGGCCTCTCAGATCGAACTTTCCGCCCTGGCCGACGCTCCGATTCCTCTTCACCGAAGAACGGAGGTCGTCCGGGGCGTCAACCCGTAGGGATATACATGCAGCGTTTCTTCATGGCGGTCTGTATGGCGCTCATCGCCGTAGACCCCGGTACGGTCCGAGCCCAGGATGGTGATGGCGGGGCCGGTGGCGCCAGTTGGATGCCCCGCCTCGAACGCCCCGTGCTCCAGGCCGGGGTCGTCGATCGCGCGATCTCGATCGACGGGCGCCTCGACGACGCTGGCTGGGAGGGCGTGCCGGTGGGCCAGGGTTTCGTCCAGGGGGAGCCGATCGAGGGTGGGCTCGCCGAGCACGACACGCAGATACGCTTCGCCTTCTCGAACGATGCCCTGTACGTGTTTGCGCGCATGCTCGACGACGATCCGGCGAGCATCGCCGATCAGTTGGTACGCCGCGATCAGCAGGGACAGTTCGATTTCATCCGGATCCAGATCGACCCGAATCGGGATCAGCGCACGGGGTACGTGTTCCAGGTGAGCGCGGCCAACGTTCAACGCGACGAGTACCTGTACAACGACGAGCGCATGGACGATGCCTGGGATGCCGTGTGGGAATCGGCCGTCACACGGGACGACGGGGGCTGGAACGCTGAGATCCGGATTCCCCTCTCCCAGATCCGCTACGAGTCGGCCGACTCGATCCAGACCTGGGGTATCAATGTGTCGAGGCGTCGGCTGTCGTCGAACGAGTTGAGCTATTTCTCGCTCAAGTCGCGCGCGGTCGAGGGGCTGGTGAGTCAGTTCGGTACCCTCGAGGGGGTTCAGATCCCGAGCTCCGTGCGTCGCATCGAGGCACGGCCCTATGTGCTCAGTTCGCTGCACAGGGGCGCGGCCGATCCGGCCGACCCCTTCTTCGATGGCAGCCAGGGAGCCGCGCGCTTCGGCACGGACCTCCGCCTCGGTCTGGGCTCGGCCTTCACCCTCGATGCCACGGTAAATCCCGACTTCGGGCAGGTCGAGGCCGATCCGGCGGTGATCAACCTGAGTGCCTTCGAGGTGTTCCAGGAGGAGCGCCGTCCCTTCTTCGTCGAAGACGCACAGATTCTCGACTTCAGGTTGTCGGGCCGGCAGAACAGCCTCTTCTATTCGCGGCGCATCGGCCGGGCTCCACAGGGGGGCAGCCCGAGTGGTGCCAGCTTCGTCGATCGACCCGACAACGCGACGATTCTCGGCGCGGCGAAGATCACCGGCCGTACGGCGTCGGGGCTATCGGTCGGTGCGTTGGCGGCGATGACCGATGCGGAGAGTGGTCGCGCCCTGATCACGGTCGATGGCCAGTCCTCGATTGCGCCCTACCTCGCCGAGCCTCGCGCCCAGTACGGCGTCTTCCGGGCCCAGCAGGATCTTCGCGACGGCCTGACCCAGATCGGCGGCATCGTGACGGGCATGCGACGTGATCTGCCGACCGGCGGCGACTTCGACTTCCTGTCGTCTGCCGCATTTTCGGCCGGCTTGAATTTCGAGCACCAGTGGGGCAACCGCACCTGGAAGGTGGGGGGGATGATTGCCGGCAGCCGGGTGCAGGGCGACTCGACGGCAATGATCCGTGTGCAGCGGGCGAGCAACCATCTCTACCACCGCCCCGACGCGACGCGCACCTCGGTCGATTCGACCGCGACCTCACTTTCGGGACTCGAGTGGCGGCTGTCGTTCGACAAGCAGAACGGGCGGCATTGGACCGGCGGGCTCTGGCTCGGTGAAGTGACTTCGGGATTCGAGATCAACGACCTCGGCTTCAGCCAGAACACCGAAAAGCTCGATGCCGGCATGCGAGTCAGCTATCGCGAGATTCAGCCCAACTCATTGTTCCGCAACTACAACATCAACTTCTTCACCTTCCACAACTGGAGCCACGAAGCCCTCGACGACATGTGGTCGCTGGATTCGTGGAAGTATGCGCAGACCAGTGGAAGCTTCAGCCTCAACAGCCGGGCCGAACTGCTGAACTTCTGGGGCCTGAACCTCGACTTCTCGCTCAGCCCCGACACCTACTCGCGCAGCGCCACCCGTGGGGGACCGGTCATGATGGATCCGGGCTCGGCGCGCACGTCGCTCAAGTTCAACTCCGACAGGCGCAAGTCGGTGAGCATCGGGGGCGGCGCCGACGTCCGCACCGGATTCAAGGGGAGCGGCGGCAACTGGGGGGTCGGGGGCCAGCTCCAGATCCGTCCCTCGCCGCGAGTGGAGATCTCGCTCGATCCCCGGTTCTCGCGCGACCGCGATGCGGGCCAGTACGTCACCTCGACGTCGACCCTGCCGTACGAGCCCACCTTCGGACGGCGGTACCTCTTCGCCGAGCTGGAACGCACCACCTTCTCGATGGAGACGCGCCTCGACGTCAGCGTATCGCCGACGCTCACCTTCCAGCTCTTTGCCCAGCCGCTGCTCTCCAGCGGCGACTATGTCGCGTACCGGCAGCTCGCCTCGGCGCGCTCGTACGACTTCGTGGACTTCGCGCCGGGGCAGGCCGCCCAGGTCGCTGGATCGGTGGTGTGCCAGGGCGGATCCATCTGCGCCACGGTCGACAGTGAGGGCGTCGTCACCCAGAATATCGACTTCGACGGGGATGGCGCTTCCGACTTCTCGCTCACGGATCGTGACTTCAACCAGCGCTCGCTCATCGGCAACGCGGTGCTACGGTGGGAGTACCGTCCAGGGTCGACGGTTTTTCTCGTCTGGCAGCGTCAGCAGCGGGGCCGCATCAACGACGGCTCCTTCGATTTCGGGCGCGATGTGGGCGCACTCTTCGACGCTCCCGCCGACAACGTCTTCATGGTCAAGGTCAACTATTGGTTGGGACTGTAGGTAGGATCATGACCACGGGGCTCTCGTGCCAGCGGGACGCATTTCAGCTTCCGGAGCGCGGCCACTACCTGAACTGCGCCTACATGTCACCGCTGGCCCGCGTGGTGGAAGACGCCCTCGTAGCCGGTGTACGCATGAAGCGGGCGCCCGCCGTGATCGCACCCTCCGATTTCTTCGAGACCGCCGATGTGGCTCGGGCCCGATTTGCCCGGTTGGTCGGGGGGAGCGAGCCGTCGCGGGTCGCGATCCTGCCCTCGGTCTCGTACGGGGTCGCGACCGCGGCGCGCAATCTGAGGGTGGAGCGTGGTCAGCAAATCGTCGTGCTGGGCGAGCAGTTCCCGGGCAACGTCTATGCGTGGCGGCGTCTTGCCGACGAGCGCGAGGCGCAGCTGGTCACGGTCGTCCGACCCTCCGACGGCCCCATCGGCCAGCTCTGGAACGAGCGGCTCCTCGAGGCCGTCGGCCCCTCGACCGCAATCGTGGCCGTGCCCACGGTTCATTGGACCGATGGCACGCGCTTCGACCTCGCCGCCGTGGGGCGCCGATGTCGTGAGGTGGGCGCGGCTCTGGTGGTCGATGGCACCCAGTCGATCGGTGCCGTGCCCTTCGACATCGCGGTGGTACAGCCCGATGTGCTGGTCACGGCGGCCTACAAGTGGCTCCTGGGGCCCTATTCGGTGGCCTTCGGCTGGTTCGGGTCCCGCCTCGACGAGGGCGTGCCCCTCGAAGAAAGCTGGATCGCCCGAGCGGGGAGCGAAGACTTCGGAGGGCTGGTCGACTATCGCGACGACTATCAGCCCGGTGCGGTTCGATACGACGTGGGTGAGCGGTCGAACTTCGCGCTCCTCCCGGGAGCTGTGGCGGCACTCGATCTCGTGCTCGAGTGGGGTCCGGCGGCGATTTCGAGCTACGTCGCCGAACTCTCGGCACCCCTGCTCGATACGGCGCGAGCCGCCGGGTTCTCTCTCGAAGACGAGGCCTGGCGCAGCCCCCATCTCTTCGGGCTGCGCATGCCTGCGGGGGTCGACCTCGGCGCGCTCAAGACGCTCCTGGATCGCGATGGCGTGTCGGTCTCGGTGCGGGGTACGTCGTTGCGGGTGAGCCCCCACCTGTACAACGACGCCTCCGACGTCGAGGCGCTCGCGCGGGTGCTGGTCGAGGCCGCTCGTGTACGGTCGATGTCGTAGGTCATCGCACGCGCAGCATAGCCATCGCCACCGATCTCGATCCTGGCCGTCGCGCCGAGGCCGACGCCGTGGACCTCGAACCAACCTCGCGGCACCTCCAGGGCATACATGAAGGGGGCGCGACTGTCGTGCACCTCAGTGGTCATGGGCTCGAGCTGCTGCATGTCCACGACGCGGTAGGACGCATCGAAGAAGGCGACGTCCAGGGCAACCTGGGTGTTGTCCATCCAGAACCCGCGGACCGCCTCGTCTTCGAACACGAAGAGCATGCCCGTGCCGTCGGGCACGGAGTCGCGGAACATGAGGCCCTGTTCGCGCTTCGCCGGCGTATCGGCAACCTCGGCCGTGACCGTGTCCCTTCCGAAGATCACCCAGGCGTGGTGGGCGGGTGGGGCCGCGCCACTCGGCGTCTGGGCGGCCGGAGCCGGGCGGGCCACGACTCCCGAAACAGCGGTCACGACACACAGACGAAGGACAAGGCGGGACATGGGGTACCGGTGGCGGTGAGGGGATCCAGGGGTTGTACCGGTCGGCGAAACCCGGCGTTCCCCACCCATTTGGGCAAGACGACGGGGCTCCCTCGCCAACCGGCCGAGGGCTTGCTAGGTTATGGCGCTCGTGAATCCATGTTGGGCCTGCATGCGTGGCCCGACCTGAGACAGGGAGGATCCTTGTCCCCGCTCGACCCCGAGTTGCTCGACATTCTGGTGTGCCCTGAGACGCGTCGCCCGGTCACGGTTGCCGACGACGCGTTGGTTGAGCGCATCAATGCCGCGGCGGCGGCCGGTTCGTTGGTCAACCGGGCAGGGCGTGCGGTGCGCGAGCCGGTGCAGCAAGGGCTCGTGCGCGACGACGGAGCAGTGGTCTATCCTGTGCGCGACGACATTCCCATCATGCTCATCGACGAGTCCATCGAGGTCGCGGCCCTTCCGGGCGGGGCGGCCGACGATGCACCCACCCCCTGACCCCATCGACATGAAGTCCCTCCGTTCGCTTCTGTCCGCCCTGGTCGTGGCCCTCTTCACGGCAGGCTGCGCCTTCGATGGCGGCACCTACCCGCAATCCAGCCTCGATCCGACCTCCGACTTTGCGACGGTGAGCCACGACCTCTTCATGACCACCGTCTGGTGGTCCGTCGTGGTCCTTACCGTGGTCTGGGTTGCCCTCGCCTACATCCTGGTGCGCTTTCGCGAGCGGCCTGATTCGCCGAGGCCGAAGCAGGTGCATGGCCACATGGGGCTCGAGATCGCCTGGACCATCGGACCGGCCCTCATCGTCGTCGCCATCACGGTGCCCACGATCCAGGCGGTCTTCTCGACCCAGCAACCCGATCCCGACGCCATGGTGGTCGATGTGATCGGCCACCAGTTCTGGTGGGAGTTTCGATACCCGGACTCGGGGCTGATCACCGCCAACGAGGTGCATATCCCGGTCGATCGACCGGTGAGCTTCCGCATCTCGTCGGCCGACGTGATCCACTCGTTCTGGGTGCCGCTTCTCGGCGGAAAGCGCGATGCGAACCCACTGAGGGCACGGCCGGAGGGTCAGGATCTCGAATACAACTGGATCCACCTCACGGCCGACGAGACGGGCACCTTCTGGGGCCAGTGCGCCGAGTTCTGCGGTGATTCACACTCGCTCATGGGATTCCGGGTCGTCGTCGAGAACATGGGGGACTTCGAGGCCTGGCAGGCGGCACTGGCTGAGCCCGTCGTGGCTCCCGCTGTGGCGGACAGCGCAGCGAGCGAACAGGCCGTGACGGCGCCGACACAGGCAGCCGCCAGCGATCCGCTGGTCGAGCAGGGGCGGGAGATCTTCCACGCACAGACCTGCATCGCGTGCCACGCCATCGAGGGCACGAATGCGCAGGGTGTGATCGCGCCGAACCTCACCCTGCTGGGACGGCGCTCGAGCATTGCCGCCGGGTGGCTCGAGAACACGCCGGAAAACCTGGAGCGCTGGATCACGGCCCCCCAGAGTGTGAAGCCGGGTGCGTTGATGCCCGGTGTGGCGCTGCCCGGAGGGAACTGGCCAGCCACCAATCTGACCGAAGACCAGGTCCGTGCCGTCGCCGCCTATCTGTACAGCTTGCGTTGATCCGCGTGGTGTCCCCGAGCCCACAGGCTCGCTGACGCAGCCCTCGAACGAGTCGGAGATATGTCCCTAGCCACTGAAACCGCAGCCGCCTCCTCTACCGCACACCACGGGGAGCCGACCGGGCTGTGGAGTTGGATCACCACTGTCGATCACAAGCGGATCGGCATCATGTATTTCATGACCTCGATGTTCTTCCTGCTGGTCGGAGGCTTCGAGATCCTGCTGATCCGGATCCAGCTCTTCAAACCCGAGAACGACTTCATCTCGGCGGAGTTGTACAACCAGCTGTTCACGATGCACGGCACCACCATGATTTTCCTGGTGGCCATGCCGTTGGCGGTGGCGTTCTTCAACTACGTCGTGCCGCTGCAGATCGGAGCGCGTGATGTCGCCTTTCCGCGACTGAATGCCCTCGCCTACTGGATCTATCTCTTCGGTGGGCTCTATCTGAACTCGTCGTGGCTCTTCGGGGCGGCTCCCAACACCAGCTGGGTCGGATACGCCAATCTCACCTCGACGCAGTTCTCTCCCGGGCTGAACGTCGATTTCTGGGTACTGGGTCTGTCGATTCTGGGGATCAGTTCGATCATGGGGGGCGTGAACTTCATCACGACCATCATCAATCTCCGGGCGCCGGGCATGAAGCTCATGCGCATGCCGCTGTTCACCTGGATGACGCTGGTGACGAGCTTTCTGCTCATCACCGCCCTGCCGGTCATCGCGGTAGCGCTCATCCTGCTCGCCTTCGATCGGTTCTATGCGGCCACCTTCTTCAACGTGGCTGCCGGCGGCGACCCCATGTACTGGCAGCACCTGTTCTGGTTGTTCGGCCATCCGGAGGTGTACATCCTGGTGTTGCCGGCCTTCGGGATCATCTCCGACGTGATCCCCACCTTCAGCCGCAAGCCGCTGTTCGGCTACCCGGTGATGGTGTATTCCGGGGTGCTGATCGGATTCATCGGCTGGGGCGTGTGGAGTCACCACATGTTCACCTCGGGGATGGGCCCCATCGCCGACTCCTTCTTCGTCTCGACCACGATGATCATCGCAATCCCCACGGGGGTGAAGATCTTCAACTGGCTGGCGACGATGTGGGGCGGAGCCATTCGATTCACCACGGCCATGTGTTTTGCCGTGTCGTTCGTGGCCATGTTCGTGATCGGGGGCCTGTCCGGAGTGATGCATGCGTCGGCGCCGGCCGACCTGCAGCAGCACGACACCTATTTCGTGGTGGCACACTTCCACTACGTGATCGTCGGTGGGATCCTGCTGGGAATGTTCAGCGGCGTCTACTATTGGTTCCCCAAGGTGACCGGTCGCTTCCTGAGCGAGAAGCTGGGCGCCTGGCACTTCTGGACGACGTTGATCGGACTCAACCTCACCTTCTTCCCGATGCACTACACGGGGCTGCTCGGTATGCCACGCCGGACCTGGACATACCATGCCGAGTTGGGAGTCACCCTCCTCAACCAGATGACCACCGTGGGCGCGTTCATCCTGGCCGTGAGCACGCTGGTTCTGGTCTGGAACATCGTCAAGAGTCGTCGTGGGGGGGCGCCGGCCGGCGCCAATCCGTGGAATGCCGCAACCCTCGAATGGGCGATTCCCTCACCTCCGCATCACTACAACTTTCCGGTCTTGCCCGAGGTACGTTCACGCGAGCCGCTGTGGCACGACGACGAGCGGCAGGAAGTCGAAGCGGCGACCATGGTCGAGCCCGTGGTCGAACCTGAGATGCCCGCGCCCTCGTTCTGGCCCATCGTGGTGGCGTCGGGCGTCACGGTCACCTGGGCGGTGACCATGACGAGCCTCTGGTGGCCTCCGGTGCTCGGGCTGATCTACACCGGCTTCGGCGTCTGCATGTGGGCCTTCGAAGACCCATTCAGGCATCTGAAGTCGAGCCACTGACGGCCCGTGATCCCTCTTACCGAAACGATGACGAGACATGGCTGAAGCTGCTGCGGTGGCCCGCGACGACAACCACTACACCTCCACGGGTCTCAATACCTGGAAGGTGGGATTCTGGACCTTCATCGGGTCGGAGTGCCTGTTTTTCGGGACGCTGATCTCCACCTACATGGTCTACAAGGGCCAGAGCGTGGTGGAGCCGTTCACGCAGGAGATCCTGAACATTCCGCTCACCAGCCTCAGCACCTTCGTGTTGCTGATGAGTTCGTTGTCGATGGTACTCGCTCTGGATGGCGTGCAACGCGGCGACAAGAGACTCGCGATGATCTGGCTCGGTGGGGTCATCTTGTTGGGTGCCGGGTTCCTGGGCTTCCAGGTCTACGAATTCAACCATTTCTATCACGAAGGGTTGGCGCTCAGTACCAACCTGTTCGGGTCCTCGTTCTTCGTCCTTACCGGATTCCATGGAGCCCACGTCACGATCGGCGTGATCTGGATGATCATTCTGTTCATCATGGCGGCTACCGACCGGCTGGGGCCCGACAAGGCGCTCAACGTCGAGATCGCGGGGTTGTATTGGCACTTCGTCGATATCGTCTGGATCGTGATCTTCGTTCTCATCTACCTCATCCAGTAGGGGAGGCACCATGTCGACGCACGCAACCGAGGGGCAGGGCGGGCACGCCTCCGTGGGCTTCTACTGGATGATCGGCATCATCCTGGCTGTGCTGACGGCGTTGGAAGTGGCCGTGTACTACATGCATATCGGGGCTCTCGAGATTCCCGTGCTGCTGGGGCTGTCCATCGCCAAGTTCGCCCTGGTCGTGATGTTCTTCATGCACCTGAAGTTCGATTCGAAGATCTTCACAGGGGTGTTCGTCGCGGGCCTCGTGCTGGCCGTGTTCATGGTGAGCATGATGGTGATGTTGTATCACGTGTGGCCGAGAATGCCCGGGCTCGCAGCCTGACGGAGACGCAGGCGGCGTGTGTGCCGGCACCCCAGCCCTCGTACTCCTGGCCGGGGGCATGGGCCGCCGCTTCGGCAGCGACAAGCAGATCGATCCCGTGGGGCCCGCGGGTGAGCCGCTCGGCGCATACACCGCGTTCGACGCGCGTGCGGCCGACTTCGGCGAGCTCGTGCTGGTCACGCGTCCTGGAGCGGAGGCCGATGTGGGCGCCGTATTCGTGGGTACCCTGGGCGACGTGCCGATCCGGTGTGTGCCCCAGCGCTACCCCTTCCCTCCGCACACGAGCCCTCCGGTAGGACGCACCCGCCCGTGGGGCACGGCCCATGCCACCCTCGCCGCCGCTGCCACCATCGACGGCTCCTTTGCCGTGGCCAACGCCGACGACGCCTACGGCCTCGATGCCCTGGCCGCGTTGCGGCGCGCACTGAGCGCTGCGGCCCCCGACGAAGTGGTGCTGGTCACCTACCCCGCAGGAGACGTGCTCTCGTCCGCCGGCGGCGTGTCGCGGGGGTGGGTACGAACCAACGCCGACGGCATCGTCGAGGTGCTCGAGGTGCACGATCTTCGCCGAACCCACGACGGGACCCTCGAGGGTGTGACCGAAGAGGGTGAGACGGTCGAGCTCGATCAGGACACCCCCGTATCGATGAACCTGTGGGGCCTCACCTCGGGGGCGGTGGCCGCACTGCGCGAGGGCTGGGTCCGGTTCGTCCATGGCCTGGCCCGGGCCCCGGATGGGCCGCTGCTGGCCGAGTTCGGCCTCAGTACGGCACTTACCGAACTCGCCCGCGCAGGGCGGGTGACGCTGCGCCCGGTCGCTGGGGGAATGCACTGGTTCGGAATGACCTTTGCCGACGATCGCGCCCGGGTCGTGGCGCGCCTCGCGGAGCTCCACGCCGACGGCACCTATCCTCCGTCGCTCTTTCGCGCCAGAGTGTCGGCCACGAACACACCTGATTCCGAGAGCGAACCTTGAGTCTCCAGGGACTGGACTGGGCCGTGATGGCCCTCTATGGCGTGGTCGTGCTCGTGGTGGGGCTCGCCTTCACGCGGCGGGCCGGGAAAGACGCCACCGAGTACTTCCTGGCCGGTCGCTCGCTGCCCTGGTGGGTGCTGGGCACCTCGATGGTGGCCACCACCTTTTCGACCGATACGCCCAATCTCGTGACCGACATCGTGCGGACGGGGGGAGTGAGCGGCAACTGGGTGTGGTGGGCCTTCGCCATCACCGGCATGATGACCGTGTTCTTCTACGCGAAGTTGTGGCGACGGTCGGGGGTGATGACCGACATGGAGTTCTACGAGATTCGCTATGCGGGCAGTCTGGCAGCGTTTCTGCGGGGATTCCGGGCCGTCTACCTGGGCGTGTTCTTCAACGTCATGATCATGGCCACGGTCACACTCGCCGCGATCAAGATCGGTGGTGTGCTCCTGGGCGTCGATCCCATCACCGTAGTGCTGGTCGCGGGCAGCGTGACGCTGCTCTATTCGGCCACTGCCGGGCTGTGGGGGGTGGTGGCCACCGACCTGCTGCTCTTCGTCATCGCCATGGTGGGCTCGGTGGCGGCGGCCGTGGTGGCGCTCGACCACCCTGCAGTGGGCGGGCTGGGGGGTCTGCTCGCAAATCCCGATATCCAGGGCAGCCTGGCCTTCTTCCCGGACTTCAGCGACTGGTCGACGGCGTCGGCGGTGTTCGTCGTGCCCATCGCGGTGCAATGGTGGAGCACCTGGTACCCAGGCGCCGAACCGGGAGGCGGCGGATATGCGGCGCAGCGAATGCTGGCGGCTCGCGACGAGAGCCACTCGCTCAAGGCCGTCTTGTGGTTCACCGTGGCCCACTACGCCTTGCGGCCCTGGCCGTGGATCCTGGTGGCGTTGGCCTCGCTGGTGGTGTTTCCCGACCTCGCCTCGATCCAGCAGGCCTTCCCGGCCCTCGATCCCGCCATCCTCGGCCACGACCTCGCCTATCCCGCGATGTTGTCGTTCCTGCCGGCCGGGATGTTGGGGCTGGTGGTCGCGTCGCTGGCCGCGGCGTACATGTCGACCATCTCGACCCACCTGAACTGGGGCTCCTCGTACGTCGTCCAGGACGTGTATCGGCGGTTCATGGTGACCGATGCCGACGAGGGCCACTACGTTGCGGTGGCGCGGGTCAGCACCATCATCCTCACCGTGCTGATGGGGGTCGTGGCGCTCTGGCTCCAGAATGCGCTGCAGGCGTTCCAGATCCTGCTCCAGGTCGGGGCGGGCACGGGGCTCGTGTTCCTGTTGCGGTGGTTCTGGTGGCGAATCAACGCCTGGAGCGAGTTGAGCGCCATGATGATTTCGTTTCTGGTGGCGATCTACTTCCAGTTCTTCCACGCTGCCACGGGCCTGCCCGAGTTGGGGCCGTCGACCCGGCTCGTGCTGGGCGTGGTGATCACCACCATCGGATGGGTGGCGGTCACCTTCCTCACCCGACCCACCGACACCGAGACGCTGAGGGCCTTCCATGCGCGCATGCGCCCCGTGGGGCCCGGCTGGCGCGCCATCGTGGGCGACGTACCGGCTCCGGAGGGAGAGAGCATCGGTGCCGCGGCGCTGGCCTGGTTCCTGGGACTCGTGGCCGTCTACGGAGCCCTCTTCGCCACCGGGTACCTGCTGTATGGGCGCCTCGCGGCGGCGGTGGTGGTGGGTGTCGTGGCCGCGGGCGCGGCCGCGGGGGTGATGCGCTTGTTGCCACGGGTGGGGCTCCGCTAAGCTGGATTTGCGATGATCGAGATCAAGAGCAGGATTCCCTGGCGCAAGCTGCTGATCGAGGCGCTGATCCTGGTCGCGTCGGTCTATGTAGCGATCGTGCTCGAGGGCATGTCGGATGCCAGGGCGCGTCGTGCCGATGCCATCGAAGCCCTGACCAATCTCAGGGTGGAGCTGGAACTCGACCAAGCCGATCTCGCCCTGATCCTCGAGGCCCAGAAGGACCGGGATGTTCGCCATCGACGCCTGGAGCGATGGCTGCAAGACGTGGCGGAGATGCCGGCGGACTCGTTCTCCACCGACCTGCACGCCCTCTTCTCGATCAACCGGACCATGTTTCCTCGAAGTTCGTCGTGGGCCACAATGGTCGCTTCGGGCCAGTTGACCGACCTGAACGACCCCGAACTGGTGTCGAAGCTGGCCAACCTGTACGAGAATCTGAACGCAAGGCTCGAATACAACGGAGCGATCTATGACCAGTGGGTCACCGGCGTGGCGCGCTCAGCGGTTCCGGAGGCGTGGGACCGAAGCGAAAACCGGCTCTTCGACACCGGGGCCGACGCGATCGGGCGGTTTCGGAGCCAGCTCATCGGCCTCCACGATCTGAACGTCGGGTTCATCACGCTACTCGAGGACTGGGCGGAGGACTTGAGTGAGGTGATCGACGAGGTCGATCGGTACGGGCGCGGGGCCGGGAGATCGTGATCATGCGGGTAGTGCCGCGGGTCGGGCTGCGATAGGGATGGCCATGCGATTTCCCGGTGCGTTCTTGCTGGTGTTGGTGGTCCAGGGCTGCGGCAGCGGCGACGACACCTCTTCGTCGGTGAGCCGCGTCGATTCCCTCGGGATCGAGATCGTCACCTCGGTTATCGATGACCGCCCCCTCGAGTGGTCGTTCGAGCGGCGCTTCACCCTGGGCGGCAAGGATCAGGGGCCGGAGTCGTTCTATGCCGTGACGGGGAGCCTGGTCGACGCCGACGCCCGAGGACGCCTGTACCTGCTCGACCCCGTTTCAGGGCGGGTCGTGGTCTTCACCCCAGAAGGGGAATTCGTACGGGCCATGGGCGGGCGGGGTGAGGGTCCGGGCGAGCTCGTCTCACCCGCCTCGATCTCGGTGAGCGCCGACGGCGAGGCGTCGGTCTTCGACTTCGGCAAGAGCGCGTTGGAGCGTTTCGATTCCGCGGGTGGCGTGCTCCCCCAGCAGCCCTTCCCGATCTTTCCGTGGGCCAGCGGCGCCCGCCATTTCGCGGTATCGCCGTCGGGGGTGTGGGTGACCTCGATGCTTGCCCCCGCGCCCGAGGGGCAGTTTCGACACGGCCTGCGCAGGATCGAAGGGGCCGATACCGTGCTGATCGCCGACCGGGTCTTCCCCCAGCCGGGCATGCAGCGGTACGCCTCGTGCGGCGTCGGGTTGAACCTGCCCCGGGTGTTCGAGGCCGAGATCACCTGGGACTCACAAGGGGCAGTGGTGGTCGCCGCGGCGAGCCCCGACTACCAGCTCACGGTTTACGGCGAAGACCGGCCCATACGGGTGATGCGGACGGATCGCCTGGCTCGCCCCGCCACCGACGCCATGGCACGCGACGAACTCGGTGAGGGATTTCGGATCGACGCCGGCCGAGGTCCGTGCACGATCTCTCCTGCCGAAATGGTCGCGGAGAGGGGCTTTGCCGAGGTACTTCCCTGGGTCGACCGGATTGTGCTCAGCCCTGCGGGCGAGGTGTGGGTGCAACGCTTCGAGGTGGGAGAACACGCCCGCGGCCCGATCGATGTTTTCGACGCCACCGGCGCGTACGTCGGCACGGCCCCGTCGGACAGCCCCTTTCCCGTCGTCTTTCTCGACGACGACACCTTCGGTGCGGCCGAGACCGACGCGCACGACGTGACCCGCCTGGCCGTATACCGGATTCGACGTGATGAAGGCCCGCGCTGACCACTGGAGCACACCGATGCGCCGAATACTCCTTGCCACCGCGTTCCCCTTTGCGCTTCTCATGATGGCCTGCGGCGAGCAGACGGATGGTGCCGATGAAGCAGTCACGGTAGTCGACAGCGCGGGCGTCCGGGTGGTGACGTATGCCGCAGTCCACGCCTCCGTCGCTTCGGTGGAACTCCGCGAGGTCGCCCGCATCACGGCCCGCGACGACGAGCCCTGGACCCTCTTCGCCACGGTTGCGGGCGGGCGGATCCTCGACGACGGGTCGTTCGTGGTGGCGGACCGGGCGACGCGTGAGGTGCGGCGGTTCGGGGGTGACGGCACCTTTCTCGGAGCCCACGGCCGTGAGGGTGAGGGGCCCGGGGAGTACGGGTACATCCGGGGTGTGGGAGGATGTGCTCGGGAGGGCTTCAGCGTATTCGACATCGACTGGACGCGAACGATCTACGACGCGCGGGGTGACTTCGTCACAGAGCAACGGACCCGGCTCGACGACGGCTCGTCGCCCTACAACCTCGCCTGTGCCGAGGACGGGCGACGGGCAGTGGTGAGCTGGGGTCACCTCGAGGGTCCGCCGCAACTCGGGCTCCATACGTCGTGGGCCGAGTTGCGCGTGGTCGATTCCCTCGGGGTCGAGCTGCTGAGCCTCGGCACGCGGATCGGATCGGAACGGTTCGGGCGCCCTACGGACAGCGGACCCCATCCCGCCGGTCGAGCGGTCCAGTTCGCCTTCGACGAGGATGACCTGATCGTGGCCGACGGCACCTTCTTCGGCTATGAGCGCTGGACCCGGGACGGGACATTGAGCGAGATCGTGCGTGTCGACCTTCCGCCACCCAAGCTGGATTCGCTGATGGCGGCCTACACCGAGGCCTCCCTCGCGCGCGCACAGAACGACGAGCAGAGACGGGCCTGGCTGGCTGACATCAGCGCCATGGACCACCCCGCGGAAGCCACCTATCTGTCCGACCTGCGGGTCAGCGACGCGGGCGTGCTCATTCGCGAGCCGAGCGTCGCGGGCGGCGGCCGATGGTTCGCATTCGGAGGTGACGGGACACCCGTCGGCTATCTACCGTTGGCTTCGACCGCCACCCTTCTCGACCTGAGGCACACTCACCTCCTGGTCGTCGAACGGGACGGGCTCGACGTGCCGATCATCGTCTTGTACGAGCTCGTGGGGTGGGACACGGGCTGACGGGGCCTGGCCGGCACCGAGAGTCGCAAACAGGGGTCCTGATCTGTTTCCGTCCATGTGTCGGAACGAGCCGGTTTCTAGTAGGCAATAGCACCGGCGCCCCGAAGCCAGGAACCGTCCCCAAATCGGCCAGAATGGCTGAGAAGGGAAGCAGTTTCTCGGGAGTAGCCTGAGGTGGCCGGAGTGGCCGGACGTGACCGGAGGCGGCTCCCAAGAGTGCTGGAAAGCGCGCTCGGCAGCCTCGACCGGAGGGCCCGCGATACGTTTGTGGCACGTGGAGTGGCAAAGCGCGCTCGCCTCCCTCTCAGTCGCCAGGAGCGCGCAGTTTCCCGCACTGCGCCCCCCGCCCCACCCCATCCCGGCCTCTCGGTCTCCCTTGTCCCGGCCCCGCCAATGCCCTTCTGTGCGGAGGCTCGATCGAGACCGCGACGGCACACCGGTAGCGTCTGGAAGCCCAGTGCGACCCACCACCCCGCCGAGTTGCGCGGACGCAAACAGGCCGAGACCCCGCAAACAACCTTGTGGCTGGGCACTGAGACTCGTCCAGGGTCTGTGGTGGCTCCCGCCCGTCGGGCTGCAGGCCGGAGCTGGTGCTACAGGGGGGTGACCCGCGCACCCCCGCCCGGGGTTGCCCTGAACACGGGTGCCTCGTCGGGCGAAAGGCCCGCGCGGGCGTTGGATCGGGACAGGGCGTGAAGCACGTCGCCGGCCCTGTGTCTCCCCACCACGGCCACGGTGCAGCCTCCGAACCCCGCGCCGGTGAGGCGGGCGCCGACGGCACCCGCCTTCCGGGCTGCGGTGACCAGCTCGTCGAGTCGGGGGTGTCCCACGCCGCAGCGATCGGTCAGGGAGGCGTGCGAGGCGTCCATGATGGCGCCGAAGGCGACCAGATCGGCGCGCGCGAGAGCGCGCCAGGCAGCAGCGACGCGGTCGGCCTCGCTCATGACATGGTCGAACACCGCCGCCAGCGAGGGCTCCAGCACACGCTCGACCGCGAGGGCGATCTCGTCGCTCCCAGCCCCCTGGCGCACGGCCGCGTAGGTGCCGGAAAGGCCGAGCGCGCCGGCCACCCGGCCGAGCGCATCCTGGCCCCGGCTGCGGAGCGAGTTGTAGGCGGCCTGGGCGCCGCCGCTCTTTTCTGCGCGGATGCCGGAGTGTGCGACGATGACGGCCCAGTCGGCGGGGAGGGGCACCGCCTGCCACCGCACCGGTGCGAAGTCGACCAGCAGGACCGAGCCCGCCACGCCGCCCAGACTGGTCGCCTGGTCCATACCACCGCCCGCGGTGCCGACGTAGCGCTCACCCTCGGCGAGTAGTTGCGCGAGCTCGGGGTCCGAAGGAGGGGGTGCCTCGGCGCTGGGCACCATGGCCACCAGGGCGGCCCGAGCCGAGGCTACCACCAGCGCCGACGACGAGGACAGCCCTGCCGCCGATGGCAGGTCGGATTCGACGAAGGCGTCGAAGCCGCGTACCCGGTCTCCACCCCATCGGGCCAGAGTCGCCACCGAGGCCTTCACGTAGTTGCCCCAATGCCCGGCCGGGCCCGGCTCGGGAGCTGGCCCGGCCTCGAAGGTCAAGGGTGGGTAGGATGGATCGGCCGTGGCCAGACGCACCCGGAGATCGTCGCGGGGGCGGAAGGTGAGTCGGACCCCTCGCGTCAGGGCGATGGGCAACACGGCGAGGTTGTGGTAATCGATATGATCGCCCACCAGGTTGACGCGGCCCGGCGCCCAGGCCACGTGGGTGGGTGGATTGCCGAACCTCTCGTTGAAGAGGGTCGGCAACCCGGTGGTGGTCCGAGTCACCCGCCGCTCCCTCAGGCCCTGAACAGTTCCAGGGGCGGGTAGCTTTCCCAGCCGCCGCGGGTGAAGTCGGGGAACGCCGCAGGCAGGCTGCCGTTGGCCACCGACCATTCGCTGAGCGGTCCGACCGCGGACAACGCCGCCGCATCGTAGACGTTCATGTCGGTGGGCAGCCCCTCTCGCAGGCACTTCACCAGCCGGTAGTCCTCGATGAAGTCCATGCCGCCGTGGCCCGCTCCGGCCGAGATGGCCTCCAGCTCCTTCCAGAGGGGATGGTCGAACTCGTCGAGGACGTCCGCGTAGTCTTCCCAGCGGTGCGGCTGCGACCGGCCCTCGATGTGCAGACGGTTCGGGTAGCCCTGGTAGAGTCCCTTCGACCCCTGCACCATCAGGATGCGGGAGTAGGGTCGGGGCAGGTTGGTGTCATGGACCACGTAGATGGTACGGCCCAGCGACGTCTTGATCAGGCTCGCGTTGACGTCGCCCAGCACATACCGCTCGGACCGGCGAGGGTCGTCGGCGTCGAGGTGCGTTTCGGCGTATTCCTGGAGTCCGCGGCTGGGCGAACTCATGGACACCAGGTAGTCGAAACGGTCGCCCCGGTTGATGTCCATGATGTTGGCCACGGGGCCCAGCCCGTGGGTCGGGTACAGGTTGGCGTTGCGCTGAGTGGCGTGGGCTCGGCGCCAGAGCCCCTCGTTGGCGGCCGAGAACTTGACCGCACGCAGGTCGTGCAGGTAGCCGCACTCGGCGTGCAGCAGATCGCCCAACAGACCTTGCCTGGCGATGTTGAACACCATCATCTCGGGGCGATCGTAGTTGCAGTTCTCCATCATCACGCAGTGCTTCTGCCGAGCTTCGGCAACCTCGACCAGGCGCCAACAGTCCTCGAGCCGATAGGCCGCGGGCACCTCGGTGGCGGCATGCTTGCCGTTGTCCATGGCGGCGACGCAGACCGGCACGTGCCACTCCCAGGGGGTGGCCGTGAAGACCAGGTCGAGTTCTTCGGTCTCACAGAGGCGCACGAAGTCGGTCTCGCCGTCACCGTAGAGGGTGGGGCGGGGGCGGCCATCGGCCTCGACCCATCCCGCCACCTCTTCCATGCGGGGCACGTCGATGTCGCAGAGCGCCTTGATCTCGACGCCTTCGATGCCCAGGAAGTTGCGCACGTGCGATCCCCCCTGGAGTCCCACACCCACGAAGCCGACGCGCACGATGTCGATGGGGGCGGTGCGGAAGGGCTCGGCCGGGGGGCGTGTCATGCCGGTGGGGGTGGCGAAGCCGGGAGGAACGGTGCCCGACTGCGCAGCCCCTGCGGAGGCGCCGCCACCCGCTCCTTCCTCCGGAGCGCACGCGCTCAATCCGGTCAGTGCGGCTCCCCCCACGCCCAGGGCTCCGAGCTTGAGCAGCTCGCGGCGGTCGAGGGATCCGGGGTTGGGCGGTTCGTTGGACTTGCTCACGATGGTCTCCGGGAGTGCGGGTGGATCGGCCCTCACCTTGGGCCTTGCGCCGCCCCGTCGTCAACGCCCCCCCCCAAGGAGCTGTCGCGATTGGCGAGGCTCACCCCCCGCCCGGCAGCCGTTCCTCGCGCCACAGGGTGACGTCGCGGAGTAGCAGGCGCGTGTCGACCGAATGGCCCACGACCGAGATATGCCAGCGAACGTCCGCGTCGTTCCGGACCGGCACCGGGTGGGCCGCGATCACCGAGTCGTTGACCGCCGCCCAGATCCGCCCATCGGCCCGCATCTGGAGGGTGATGCGATTCCACCGGCCCGTCTGGAGCAGGGTGTCGATGGGAATGGCGCCCAGTGTTACCTGCGCCAGCGAGAGGGTGACGGCCATGGTATCGACATCGGTAGGGCCCAGGAGCGCAGGCCATTGCAGACAGGCTTCCTGTCGGATCACCCAGTTGGCGTGGTTGGTGGCGAGTTCTCCCGGATCACCGTCGGTGAGGCAGAGCCGGACCCGATCCCGATCGGGCCGAGCGAAGCCGTCGAGACGAAAGGTCGCCTCGAGGGTTGCTCCGCTGGAGAGATCGAAGGCCGCCCGGGAACGCAGACCGTCGGTGTAGCGGCCGTCGCCGTTGAGGTAGAGGGCGGGGCGACCGCCCTGGTCTCGGGTCGGCGTCGGGACCGGGCTGCCGAGGGCATACCAGGCCAGGGTGTCGAGTACGACGAAGGAATCGGCCAGCGCAAGTCGCGTGCCGTCCGACCGAGCGGTGACGACCACCCGGGCGGTGTCCTGGATCCACCCATCCACGGTAGCCCGAACGGTGGCCACCCCCGGACGGTTGGCTACGAGCAGGCCCCGCTCGCTGACCGACACCACGGCCGGTGAGTCGGAGGTCCACGTCACGGGCCGATCCTCCATCTCGCGGCCCTCGACGTCGAAGACGCGCGCACGGAGGGTGAGTCGCTGGCCCAGGGAGAGGGGTGCTCCCGGGGGCTCGAGTTCTACCCCATCGGGAGGAGATGAAGGGGGTGCATTCCACCGGGCGAACGTTGCCGCGGCCTCTAGGGGGAGGCGGGCGACCACGGGCCCCTCGAGTTCCTGGATCACGAGCCGGGGCGCCTCCCCACCGCCACTGACATAGACCATGGCCATCCCGTCGGGAGAACACGACGGAGCCCCCTGGGGCAGCTCGGCCGGTACGACCGGCGCGAGCCGTCCATCGTTCCAGCTCCAGCGATGGTGTTGCTCGAGTTGCCCGGGGGGCGATGTAGTCACCAGAACACCATCGGGTCCGCAAGGCGAGATTTGTACGATGTGAGCGACGGGTCCAGGAAGAGACGCCACTCGGCGCCCAGCGGGATCGGTCACCAACACCGTGTCCCAGGGAGCATCGACGAACATCACGACGTGGCGACCGTCGTCGGTCCATCTGCCGTTCCTGTAGCTGTTCTCACCTTCCGCAATCACCACCGGCACGCGCGGCTCGTCGAGTCTCAGTCGCACGATCATGCTGCGATACCGCGCGGTATCCGGATTCTGGATGTTCAGGAGCGCGGTGTGCCGGTCTGGCCCGATATCGCCTACGGCTCCGTCACCCGGACCGGTGTAGAGCGTGTCGAATCGCCCGTCATGATACAGTGCGGCCCGCGGGGGGTCATCCGGATTTTCGACGCTGTGGCCCTGCAGCACGACGACGGTGCGACCATCGCTGTCGAGTTGCCTGGGGGCGCCCTGAACGCTGAAACCGGAAGGGACCCTGATCGAGTCGAGTCGGCGCCAGGGGTCGGACCCGCCCAGGAACTGGATGGGCGTGAGCACGCGCGAGCCCGCAATCCAGATCGTGCCGCCGCCGTACAAGACGGACGGCGACCGGTCCGGCTGCAGGACTGCCGCCCCCACCGCCAACACCAGGAGGGCCGCCGCGCCGAGCCCCCAGCGTTTCCAGCGGGTCCGGTGAGGTGGTTCGTATGGCTTCGGCGCCTGGTTCCGAAACGCCTCTCCGAGCCGCTCGTGGGCGAGCTGCAGGCGATCGTCGCGGGTCCAGCGCACCAGATCCCGGTCGAGGAGGGCTCCGAGTGCTTCGTCGAATTCGGTCTCCGAGAGGGCACTGACCCGGCGCAGCGCCTCAGGGGTCTGGACCCCGGCGTCGGCCAACCCCGCCCCGACCCGGCGGGCGTCGTCGGACAGTTGCTCCACTCGCTGGGCCAGGGTGACGGTCAACGAGGGGGGTGGCTCCAGCGCCGAGGCCAGGGCGTCTTCGGCGATGACCCATTGGCCCTCTGCATCGCGGGCCATGGCTCCGCGATCTCTCATACCCTGCAGCAATTCGACGATGTGCAGAGGAGACCCGCCGGAGGCGTCGTAGATGCGTTGCGCGAGATCGCCCAGGGCGGTCGGGTCGACGTCGGTCAGGAGCAGCGCCACCATCTCCTCGACCTCCGGCTCGGTGAGCGGGTCGAGTTCGATCAGGTGAGCCGAACCCTGCTCGACCGCATCGCGCAGCGCCGCGATGCCCCGGGACGCTCCCTTGCCCTCCGGGCGACAGGTCCAGACCATCATCACCCGAGCGCCTCGCAACTGGCGGAGCGCACGGAGCAACACCACCGACGACGGCTCGTCGATCCAGTGGGCGTCCTCGACCAGGAGCATCACCGGTGCTTCGTCCGAGACGGCGTCCAGGAGGTCGGCCACCGCGTCGGCCAGGGTGGTGGGGCGAGGGACCGAGCCCGCCGTCTCTCCCTCGGACGGTACGAGGCTTCGCAGCACCTGGGCCGATCCAGGACTCGTGCCCGCAGCTCCCGGGCGCCGAAGGAGTGCGGCCACAACGCTGCCGACAACCCCGAGATCGAGGGTGGTCTCGGTGCGCACAGAGCGGACCTCGACGACCGTACCGGCATCGATTTCAGCGTGCCGGAGCGCCTCGGCTGCCAGCGAGGACTTGCCGATCCCCGCGGGCCCTACGATGCCCACGACGCGGCTGCGCCCCGAAAGCGCGCTCCGCCAGGCGTCCATGAGGGATGAGAACTCCTGGGAGCGTCCGACGAAATCGGGAACCAGGCGCTCGCTGGGATCGCCGTAGGCGGCGCGCCGGAGCAGGCGCAGGCGGTCTTCGGCCTCACGCACGAGATCGGCATCGTCTTCATCGGCCACCTGCCTCAGGCGGTCCAGCGCCTCGTCCGCCCCCTCGACATCGCGCAGGTCGACCAGCGTCTGCACGAGGGCATACCATCCCTCGACCCGGTACGGGCGCACCTCCAGCGCCCGGCGCAGCCAGACCGTGCGCTCCTCTCCGGTCGTATTCGCAGCCTGGTCTTCGAGAGCCTGACCCATCTGGTTCTCCCAACGGCTGCGCATCAGATCGGCCCATGCCAGCCACGGCTGTGCGTCGGGCACGCTGAAGCCTCGCAGGGGGCCACCGTCCCACAACGCGCACGCCTCGACCAACTGTCCATGGGCGAGGTGACGGCCCAGAGCGGTGAGGTCGATCTGAATGAGGGTCGGGTCGAGGGTGAGTTGGCCGTCGGCCTCCCGCACGATGTCGGCGTGGGTCTGCTTGCGGATGAGCCAGAGGGCCTGCCGGATCGAGGCCTTGGCGCGGGGCTCGGTCGACGAGGGCCAGAGGATCCGACCCAGATCCGATCGCCGCACCCCGGACGGCTCGAGCGCCAGGTAGCAGAGCGCCGCCAGGGGCTTGCCCAGGGGAAGGTCGACGGACCCATCGGGGCCCTCGACCCGGGGCGTGCCCAGGAGGCGTAGAATGTAGGGGACTTCGGGGAGCCCGGTCATCAGGAGCGCTCTTCGGTCCAAGGGTAACGTCATGCGTGTCAGGTGTGAGGATCGTGTGGCGCAGGTACACCGAGATCCCGCATTGCCCTGTAGTTCATGTGGCGACTAACGCGTCAACAGGCAAGAGGCAACAGCCACCGTTCTCACCCCACCCTTCGCCTCTTCCGCTTCATGAAGTCCATCATGATGTACTGCCCCAGCGTCATGGTGCTGGTGAAATACGCCTTCCCTCGCGCAATCTCCGACACCCGTTTCACGAACTGGACGAGGTAGGGATCGCGGGCGAGCATGAAGGTGTTGATGAGGATTCCGTTCTTGCGGCAGGCCGCCACTTCCTGGAAGGTGCGCCTCAGGATGTGCGCGTCCATGCCGCCCGAGTTCGTGTAGACGCGTCCGTCGGGGAGGGTGACGGCCGAGGGCTTGCCGTCGGTGATCATGATGATCTGCCGCATGTCCTGCTTCTGCGCTGCCAACAGACGCCGGGCGACCTCGAGTCCCTCGGCGGTGTTGGTGTGGAACGGGCCGACCTGGGCTTTGGCGAGCTGCGAGAGGGGAATCTCCTGCGCCCGGTCCCCGAAGGTCACGACCCTGAGGGTGTCACCCGGGAACTGGGTCCGGATCAGGTGTGACAGCGCCAGCGCCACCTTCTTGGCCGGTGAGAAGCGGTCTTCGCCGTACAAGATCATCGAGTGGCTGATATCGAGCATCAGCACGGTGGCGCACGAGGATCGGTACTCGGACTGATGCACCATCAGGTCGCCGTACTCGAGGTTCAGCGGCAGCGTCAGACCTTCGCGCTCGATGGCGTTCTTGAGCGTGGCCGGAATGTCG
>CAZFRU010000048.1:0-2940 GCA_964521385.1 uncultured Gemmatimonadaceae bacterium
CGATGGCCCATGGGATCTCGACATCGCGCTTCCACCGCGCGGCGCCGGGAGTCGGGAGCCGGCTGGGTGGCGCGGGCGGGAGTGGTGCGGGGTTCGGGCTGCGCTCGTTCGGCTCATGAGCGCCACCCTGCTCGTGCCCGCGACCCCGGCCAGGCCCTTCAAACCGGTCGTGCCCCTCCCCCGGTGCTCGTCCCCCGCGCGCGGCGTCGAACAGGACCCGGCCCGCGGGCGTGAAGAAGACGACCGCGCCCTCGCGGTCCTTGCACACCTGCACGCGCCCCTCGTGGACCACGCGATGATGCCTCTGGCAGAGCAGGATCAGGTTGCGCAGGTTGGTCTCCCCGCCATCGGCCCAGTGTTTGATGTGGTGCCCATCGGTGAAGCGGCAGCAGCAGCCCGGAAAGCGGCAGACCTGGTCCCGCAGCTGGAGCGCGCGGCGTAGGGCGGGCGAGATGGTGCGGGTACTGCGGCCGAGATCGAGGCTGACGGAGTCATTGCCGCGTCCGAGATCGAGGCTGGACGAGCCGCCCACCCCCACGCGCACGATGCTCGCGTCGCAGGTGAGGCGCCGAGACGTTTCCGCGGAAACGCGGACGCCGTCCAGGTCGGAGCGACGAGGGTCGTCGCTCGAGGTGGCGAGGCCCGTGCCGGTGCGCTCGCTGCGCAGCGTCGCGGCGTCGACGTGCAGCATGACCTGGTAACGCTCAGCCCGCGATCCGCTGCCGCCCTCGGTGAATCCAGCGCCGAGCGCCCGCTCCGCGATCAGCCCCACCGCGTCGGCTCGACGCTGGGCAGGGGTGATGGGACCCGCGGGGTCGCAGTCGCAGGGGGAATCGTCGTCGTCGTCACCGGCGCGGGCCAGTGCGGCGTTCGTCTCGCTTCGGCAGCGGTCACCGTGGCTGTCGCGGTCCTCGCCGACCGGCGCGTCATTCGTCTCACTCCGGCCGGGGTCGCCGTCGTCTTCCCCGCAGCCGCTCTTCCCACCGGCCCCTTCCCGCGCCGCCCTCTTCTCGTTCCGGAACAGCGCATCGCTCGCGGCCTCGACCGCCCGCATCAGCAGCGCACCCACCTCGGGCTCGAGACGGCCCTTCACCACATAGGTGCCGTCGGTGTCGATGTAGATCGAGAAGCTGCGGTTGCGATGACGGATCCGCTCGACGGTGAGCTCGCGCGCGTCGTCGAGCGCCTTGAAACGCCTGAGCGTCTGCTCCAGGTAGGACGCCGACGAGGCATGGGCCAGCTCCAGCAACGCCTCTTCATTGGCCGGGGTCGCCTGTCTCGTGAGCGCTCGCACCTTCGAGAACGACAGCTCGCCGGCCTGCATCGCGGCCGAGATGCGCGGCAGCTGGGGCAGCGCCCGGGCGATGCGCACCCACTCGCGGGCCGTGCCCGGCTGCTTCCCGGTGCGCCAGGCGAGCCACTCGGCGCACGACCCGAGACCGGCGTCTTCCCACCCCCGGCGTGCGTCGAAGTCGGCAAGCAGCGTGAGCATCGCATGCTCGGCCACGCCGATACTCCGCGCCAGATCGGCGATCCGCTCACCCAGCAGGAAGACCTCGTCGTCGAGGTCGGAAGCCTCCGCGTCGGATTCGGCCTCCGCATCCAGGGCGAGCCCGGCCCCCTCCTGGGCCGCCTCGGGCGCCGGATCATAGTCGGGTCGCGCCTCATGCACCCACCAGCTGCGGCTCACCTCGGTGCCTGGCAAATCCAGCCCTCGATCCCACGCCAGCCCCGAATCCAGCGCCCGATCCCAGACGAGCTCCGAATCCAGCCCCCGATCCCACACCATTTCCACCCCGAACCCACCCATGCGCCACCTCCTCCTTGATCCGGCATCCACCATCACGCGAACACCTGAAATCTAACGGCGGGTTTCGGGGCCTCTTCGGGTACCCCCAGAAGGTGCGCGGAGGGATTGCGAGGCTTCGGCGGGTGGGGCAGGCGGCCGATCGCCGCTCAGGAGCCCGCCAGCGTTCGGCACCGGCACGTCTACTTCCCATCCCGGATGATCGCGTCCTGGCCACCTGAAATCCGTCCATGTCTGGATGGGACACATGTGCCCGCGGACACCCAAAACCGGGTTGGGATCCACAACGCAATCGGGAGCGGCCGATCGAAGGGTCCTGGAGGTTCGGGATCGACGATGACGTGAACGCGTCCTGATCCACCCAACCTCGGAGCCAGCACCTTCAACTGCGTACGGGACACCCTTTACCAGCCTATCCGGTCAACGCCGGAATCTCGATGGCGTCAGCGCCTGCGCTTGCCCGTCGTCTGCAGGGTGCGCTGGAGCGCGAACACGACGGCACCGCCGACGAGGGCGAGGTTGAGCACCCGCACGGGCAGCGCTGCGACCACGTCTCCCGTGGCCTCGGGCGAATCGAGCAGGCCCCAGATCGGGCCCAGAACCGAGAGCAGGAGCAGCAGCAGGTTCAACGAGCCCTCTACCAACGCCGTCGGGAGAGCCGCGGCGGGAAAGCGCCTCACCAGAAGTCCCAACAGGAACAACCCGCCGTAGTAGAACCACCGGACCCGCACATCCGGGATCCCTGCGGCCCGCAACGGCCCCCACCCGGCAGCATCCGCCAGGGCAAACAGGGGCGTGGCCAGGTAGAACCAGACGATCGGCGCGCTGCCGCGGAGATCCCGCAGGGTCTGCACTCGAAGTTCGACCTTTCTCCGTGGTCTCGGGGTGCACCTGAAGCCCGTCGAGCCCACGAAAGGGAGATTCAGGGGGCGTCGAAGCGATTGGGGGGGAAGGTGGAGCGGGGGATCGGGAGTGGTCAAGGTCACAGAGCGCCTGCGGCCCGCGCCGCCTCCCTCCGGCACAACAAAACGGCCCTACCGGGGTGAGCCGGTAGGGCCGTAGTGGAGGCGGCGGGAGGGAGGTCCGCGCGGGCCTGCGGCCCGTGCTCCCTCCCCTCGGCAGACCCGGTCGCC
>CAZFRU010000048.1:3040-42242 GCA_964521385.1 uncultured Gemmatimonadaceae bacterium
CGTGCTCCCTCCCCTCGGCAGACCCGGTCGCCGGGATCGAGGTCAGGGCCGGTGGGCTCGACCCTCCGTCGTCGGCTTCCCCCACCGCCTCGGGTCGAACCACGCGTCAGGCGGCCCCTCGCTTCGCTCGGGTCCGCACGCGGGTTCGCCTCCCTCCGCCTCCCTCCGGCACGACAAAACGGCCCTACCGGGGTGAGCCGGTAGGGCCGTAGTGGAGGCGGCGGGAGTCGAACCCGCGTCCGCGAATAGATCCCTTCGAGCTTCTACGTGCGTAGAGCGCTGTTCATCTCGCCCTGGGCGGCCAGCACACCACCGCACCCGGGCCAGTCACCTGAAATCTCACCACCGGCATGGTGACGCTACCGGAAGGCCAGCCCGACTCATCGACGTCTGCAGGAACCGCCTCGGGCGGGCGATTCAGGAGACGGGCACGTAAGGGTTACTTACGCAGCCAGCGCCAGTTCAGTGTTGGCAGCTATAAGGTTTCCCGAGGATTCTCGAGGTTCGGGACCTCGGCACGCTACTCGAACTTCACCAAACACGTCGAAACCGTGACGCCCCCGGTGTTGTACGACAATCCAATATACACCGATCCTCAGGCCGGAGGTCCATCCCGGGATCTTCACGCCAGGGCAACCGACCGGGCAAGCTCACACCAGTGCGACGCGTGGCTCCACCCCGTCGGCCAGCTCGCCCGCATCGACCGGCAGACCGGCCCAGCCCCGCTCCCGGGCCTGTTCGAGGTATCCTTCCAGGAGGCGTTCCATGTCGGCCAGCGACGTCACCTGGAAGAGCTCCTGCCGCAGCGCCTTTCCGTTGGGTAGACCCTTGGTGTACCACCCCAGATGTTTGCGAAACTCCTTGACCGCGCGGTCCGCGTTCGGCTCGAAGGCGATGGCGTTGCGGGCGTGCTCGAGGCATACCTCGAAGCGGTCCTCGACGGTGGGCCCCGGAGGCACCGGGTGCCCGTCCAGCGCCGCGCGTGCCTGCATGAAGAGCCATGGATCACCGTGGCTGCCCCGGGCGATCATGATCCCCGCGCACCCGGTGTCGGCGCGCATGCGGCGCGCGTCGTCGGCCGTCCAGACGTCGCCGTTGCCCACTACCGGAACGTCGAGGGCATCGACCACGGCGGCGATCTCGTCCCAGCGCGCCTGCCCCGAGTACATGTCGGCTCGGGTGCGGGCGTGCAGCGTCACCACCCGTGCTCCGGCATCCTGGCAGCGCAACGCGATCCCCACCGGATCCCGCGTGCGCTCGTCGAACCCGCTGCGGATCTTGGCGGTGACGGGCAACGAGGTCGCCTGAGCCACGGAGCGGATGATCGCCTCGACCAGGTCGAGGTCACGCAGGCAACCGCTACCGCCGTTGCGCTTGACGATCTTCTTGACCGGACAGCCGAAATTGATGTCGACGAAGTCGGGTGCGAAGGTGTCGGTCACGAAGGCGGCGGCCTCGCCCATGGCCCGGGGGTCGGCGCCGAAGATCTGCACCCCGATCGGCCGCTCGGCCTCGTCGAAGCGAAGATAGTCCAGCGTGCGGTCGTTACCCCGCACGATCCCCTCGGCACTCACGAACTCCGACACGACGACATCGGCCCCGAACCGGCGGCACAGCCGTCGGAAGGGGGACTCGCTCACCCCGGCCTGCGGGGCGAGGAAGAGGGGCGTGGTGCCCCGGTCGAAGATGCGCAGGAAGCTGGAGTCCATGCCTGGAAGCTACACCTCGGCGCGGACGGGGTGAAGGCGACCCCCGGGCGTTGATCCTTCTGCGAAGCCGCCGCATACGATACACTAAGGGCTCGCCATTTCGTCCTTAGCCCGCGCGGAGGGTCGCACCGATGAGACTGAGGGACTTCTTCACGGCCGAAAGCGTCAGTCTGAACCTGGCCTCGGCCAGCAAAGACGACCTGTTGAGGGAACTGGTCGCCCTCCTCGAGCTCGACGGCAAGTCCGAGGCAATCCTCTTCAAGACGCTGAAGCGGCGAGAGAACCTGGGCAGTACGGGCATCGGCAAGGGAATCGCGATTCCGCACTGTCGCTCCCTGGTGGTCAACCGGCTGCGCCTCGCCTACGGACGAAAGCCCGACGGGGTCGATTTCAACGCCATCGACTCGCAGCCGGTCCACAATCTGTTTCTCATCGTGGCGCCGCCCCTCGAGGTCTCGAACCAATACCTCCCGGTGCTCGGCAAGATCGCCCAGTTCGCGAAAGATCCGGACGTGCCCGCTCGGCTGGCCGGAATCACCTCACCGGAGCAATTCCTGGCGCTATTGGAGGAAAAGGCGCCCTGAGGGGCGGTGTGTCACGGAATCGGGGACTCGCCGATCTGGGGACTCGCCCAATTCGTGACGAACATTCGCGGTATCGCAGATCCACCGTGGCATCGCGACGGTCTGTGATCTGGGGACTCGCCTATTTCGTGACGAACATCCGCAGGAACTGGCTCCGGCCATTGACGGTGATCTGGCAGAAGTAGACCCCGGACGCGACCTGGCGACCCGACGTATCACGGCCATCCCAGAACGCCTCGTAGGTGCCCGGACGGGTGTATTCGAGCTGGACGAGTTGGACTCCCTCGCCGCCGGGATGCCGGAGCGCCACCGGTGACGCCACCAACTGCTTCAGCTGGTTGTAGATCCGCACCGACACTACCGCAGGGCGTCCGTCCGCGAAGAGACGCTCGTTCAGGATGAACGGAATCGTCGTCTCCGGATTGAACGGATTCGGGTAGTTCGGTCGTAGCTCGAAGCCGCGGTCCTGCTGTCCAGCCGACCCGCCCCCCGCCCCCTGGGCGGAGGCAGGTGCTACAGCGAAGCCGATCATGGAGAGGAGGACGAACGAGACGCGCAGAATGCGCCTCATCTCTGCCTCCGCACAGTCCTGCCTGTGCCGTAGAAGTGGAACGAAACGGTGCTCCCGTCAGCGATGTTGAACCAGGGGAACCCAGTCCGGGTCCTACGAGTCCATAGTAGGCCGCACGGCTCCCCGCGGTCAAGCGATTCTCACAACGGTGTGACGTACTTCTACGTCAGGGGGTTGCCTGAAGGTCCCCGGGGTGGGGTGCGACGGGCACGCTCCGCACCGTCCCCTCGCGACGCGTGACGCCCTCTTCGTCGCACCAGACCAGGATGGGCAGAAGATGGCGCCGCGTAACGGGAACGGCCTCGCGGAAGTCGGCAGGCCCGAGCCCCTCACGCCCACCCAGGCGAGCACGGATCTCTTCCACGGCTCTCGCCAGGACCGAGCGGTCGATGAAGAGCCCATGGTCGAGGCGAACCAGAGCGCCCGCGCGCTCGAGGTCTTCGATCAGAACCTCGAAGGCCGGGTCGGCCTGCAGCTCGCTCGGCAGCTCTTCGACGAAGGGAGGTGCGAGCCCGGCCGATTCGTACAGCTCCATCAGCCGCACCCGGATCTCGAGTTGCGCCTCGTTCAGCCGCGGCTCGAATCCCGAACGGGCCACGACGCCGGCGTCATGCCGCACCTGACCCGCAGACTGGAGCCGACCCAGGACGAGGTCGGCCAGCCCCGTCGCCGCCGTGTCGGGGACACGGGCCCGCAGGTGCTCGACCGATACCCCACGTCGAAAGGGCTCGTCGCGGTGGACCCGCTCGACCTCGGCCAGAAACGACTCGCCCAGCCCGTCGATGCCTTCGGCGGCGACCCAGCGCCCCCCAGGGGTTGCCCCGCCCCCCTGCGATGCGAGGTGGTCGAGGGCATCGGCAACGAGCCCCGGGGTGAGCCCGGTACGGACCGGTAGCTCGTCGGCCACGACCCCCACGAGACCCGCGAGGCGCACCACCTCGGCGACCGCTTCCGGCGCAGCTCCGGCGAGAGCCGCACCGAGTCGTTCGGCCACCGGGCCTGCGGTCCTGCCACGTTTCGGCGCCACCGGCTCGACGACCCGAAAGCCCGCGATGGTGGTGACCGGTGAAAACGAGCGCAGGACACCGCGCTGGCCTCCTCGCGCAACCACCGGGGCCTCGAGGCGAAGCTGGCCCCATCCGCGCGCCCCCGGCTCGAGATCGGTGTCACCGAAGACGACACACCGCGCCATGACCTCGGCGGTCCCCAGGTGGACCCGAACCCGTTGATTGTGGCTCAGGCTCCATCCGGATTCATCCAGCACCCGGAACTCGACCGTGAGCATGTGCGACGGCGCCCAGGCAGGACTCGACACCACGACCTCGCCACGCGCTACCGCACCGCGCTCGATCCCGTCGCCCGCCAACGCCACCGCGACCCGCGATCCGGCGCGGGCGTCGGCGACGTCTGCGCCGTGCACCTGGATCCCGCGCACCCGCGCCTGGAGTCCGGTGGGCAGCAACCGCACCCGCTCGCCCACCCGCACCCCTCCCGACACGAGCGTACCCGTCACCACCGTGCCGGTACCCCGTACGGTGAACACCCGATCGATCGGAAGCGCCATGAGGTCGTCGGCCCCGGCCTCGGGAGCAAGCGCGGCCGTCGCCAATAGAAGTGCCCGCAACTCGGCGACGCCCTGGCCCGTACGCGACGAGACCCGAGCAAAGGGTGCGTCGTGGAAGCCTCTCGCCTCGAGCGTCTGCCGCACGTCGTCTTCGACCAGCTCGAGCCACTCGTCGTCGACCAGGTCGATCTTGCTCAACGCCACCACGAGCCGGTCGACGCCGAGCAGCGAGAGGATGGCGAGATGCTCTCGCGTCTGGGGCATCACGCCTTCGTCGGCCGCCACGACCAACACGACCACGTCCATGCCCGTCGCGCCGGCCAGCATGTTCCGCACGAAGCCCTCGTGCCCTGGCACGTCGACCACGCCGAGCTTCACGTCGTCGCCCGGCAGTTGGGCGAAGCCGAGGTCGATGGTGATGCCTCGTTCCTGTTCCTCCCTGAGCCGGTCGGTTTCGATACCGGTCAGTGCCCGGATCAGCGCGGTCTTGCCGTGATCGATGTGTCCGGCCGTACCCAGGATCAGCGAGCGCACGTCAGGGCGCGCTCGGCGGCAGGAAGGCCGCGAAGACGCGAAACGAGTCCAACGGACGCCCTCCGGCGAGATGGACGGCGATGAAGTCGCTGAGGAGCACGAGATGGACTCGGGCATGCTCGAGCGGGTCGGGCACGACGCCTTCGAGAAACCCGGCCAGCTGCGCGCGGGCTCCGGGTCCCACCCGCGGTCCGGACGTCCCTTCGCCACACACCGCGCACCTCACTCCCCCGTGCACGAAGTCGAAACGGCCCACCTCGTCGCGGGCGAGAGGCCGCCCGCACTCGGAGCATGCCGCCAGCAGGGGGTGGTATCCGAGCTGGTCCACCATCCCCCACCCTTCCCTCAGCAATACGCCGGGCACGCGGTCGGCGGGGGTGTGGTCGAGCGCGTCGAGCGCGCCACTCATGGCACGAAAGAGCGTGCCCGCTTCGGCCTCCCCTCCGTGGCGGAGTATCAACTCGGCGAGCACCGAGGCGGCCGCGAGGCGCAACGGTTCCCTGCCCAGCCCGCGCCGCGGGGCATCGACCCCGAATTCCTTGAGGGTCTGAAGATCGCGGGTTTCCTTGAAGTAGAGCGTGAGGGTGCCCCCGGCAAAGGTGTCGAGCCCGCTCGACGTCTTCGAAGAGCGTACACCCCGCGCCATCACTCCCACGATCCCCCGATCCCGCGTCAGGAACCGCAGCACCCGACTCGTCTCTCCAAAGGCGTGGGCCCTCAGCAGAAGGGCGGGCGTGGTGATCAGCGCCACATCGAGCTCGCCCGCACCGTCAGCTCCCGCCCCTCGTGAGGCGGGCGACGAGGTCGGCTCGACGCCGTGTGAGGCGGGCGCGTTCGCCATCGGTGAGCGACTCCACCTCCAGGCGCCGGTCGATCGTCGCCACTTCCAGCAGCAGGCGGTCACGAGACTGCGTGCCGGCCGACGTCGGCCGGGAGTCGCCACCGACGACCGCAGGAGAAGCACCGCCGCCGGACCTCTGCACGGCATAGATGCCTGCCACGGCCAGAAGCAGCGCCAGGGCCACCGCGAGCTGCTCCAGGGGCAGCCGGTTCGGCGGGTCTGCGGCAGACACCCGGACGCGCCCCCCGGGCGGGGCGTCACCGGCATACCGCCGATAGGTCACCCCCGGCTGCATCTCGACGGTCTCGACGCCCGCCAGCCCCTCGACCTCGAGATCCGGAGCCGGTTCGCGCACCAGGAACTCGACGGTTCCGGTGCCCGTGGAGAGGAGAATCTCGAACCCGTCGAGGGCATCGATGTGGTAACGCAAGACGAACTGGCGCTGCCCCGGCGAGATGGGCCCCGACAGCGCGAGCCGCCCCTCGCTGACCACGGCCGCGTCGGGTGACACGGAGCCTCCTCCCACCTGCGGATCCCGGGCCGCCACGGGCAGCACATGCTGCCAGGTCAGACCCCCGTCCGGGGCCGCGACGAAGGTGTGGTCGCCCTCGTTCGAGATCTCGAAGAGGTCGGTAATCTGCCATCCCGTCGAATCCTGGTCGGCAATGACGTAGCGGACCGCCACCGGCAGCGGCACCCCTTCCCGAGGAGCGACCAGGGTGTCGAATGCCTCGATCCGGTAGACGCTGTCGAGCTGGATCGCTCGGCTCACCGCCCGCCCGAAGTAGAGGATGCCCTGGTGTCGCACCGACGCGAAGTAGACATCGCCCTCCTCGTCTTCGCGGGGGACCGACGGCAGAGTGAAACGGAACAGGCCCTGGGGGTCGGCACGGACCGTATCGACCTCGCCGGCCACGACCATCGACACCCGATGCAGGACCACCTCCGCACCCTCGAAATCGGCCCCGCTACGAGTGACATGGCCGTGCAGTTCGGGTCTCGCCTCTTCCTGGGCAGCGAGGTGGGTCGGCCCCAGGGCACTCAGCACCACGAGCCCGATCCCCAGCCCGACGCTCGACACGATCCGGGTCGGCGCGGGCCGACTCATGGCTTGAACCGACCGAAGTCCTCGGGATCGAGCTTGCGCAGGTGGGCCTCGAGTTCTTCGGCCGACATCTGCGTCCCTGCGGCCTCGCTCGGGGGGGGCGGTTGCGCGATGAACCCGGGCTGGGGCAGCTCCGCTTCGGCGTCGGTCAGGTCGAGGTCGATGTCGCGCAACAGATCGTCGGCGACGTAGATGGCGGCACCCGCGCGCAGCGCGATGGCGATGGAGTCGCTGGGGCGGGCGTCGACCGTCACCGTGCGCGTACCGACGCTCAAGACCAGTTCTGCGTGGTAGGTGCCGTCTGCGACGCGCGGAATGATGACGCGGTCGAGCGTCGCCGACAGGCTCGCCAACATCGTCACGAAGAGATCGTGGGTCAGGGGCCGCGGAAAGTCGACCTGGGCGAGGTGGACCGCGATCGCGCTCGCCTCGGCGGCCCCGATCCAGATCGGCAGCACCCGGCCACCCGCGCGTTCCTCGAGGATCACCACAGGACTCCGCGTGGCGCGGTCCTCGCCCAGACTCTGGACCTCGACCTCTACCAGCGCATCGCTACTCATGCACCACCACCTCTCGAACTAGAGTCCAAGCGCCGCCTTGAGCGGCTCGACCCGATCCGTGTCTTCCCACGGAAACAGGCGTACGTCACGCCCCGCCACCTGGACGACCTCGGGGTTGCGCCCGAAGTGACCGTACGCGGCCGTGGGCAGGAAGATCGGGTCGGTGAGGCGGAGGTCTTCGGTAATGGCCCGCGGTGCGAAACGAAAGACCTCGCCGAGCGCCTTTTCGATGGCCTCGTCGGGCACGACTCCCGTGCCGAAGGTGTCGACGTGGATCGATACCGGATCGATCACTCCGATGGCATAGGCGAGTTGGATCTCGCAACGCCGGGCGGCGCCCGAGGCCACCACGCTCCTGGCCGCCCACCGGGCTGCATATGCGGCCGATCGATCGACCTTGGTCGAGTCCTTGCCCGAAAACGCGCCACCCCCATGCCGGCCGACCCCGCCGTAGGTGTCGACGATGATCTTGCGCCCCGTCAGACCGGCGTCGCCGTGGGGGCCCCCGATCACGAACTTGCCGGTAGGATTGATGTGGAAGACACAGTCATCGGCATCGAACAGGTCGCTGGGCAGCACCGGGGCGATGACCCGAGTGACCACCGCCTCGTGAATCGTCTCTTGCGACACGTCGGGATCGTGCTGCGTGCTGACCACCACCGTACGAATGCGCCGCGGACGATCGCCCTCGTATTCGAGAGTGACCTGGGCCTTGCCGTCGGGCCGAAGCCACGGCAGCTCACCGCTCTTGCGCAGTTCGGAGAGTCGCCGCGTGATGCGGTGCGCGAACACGATCGGCGCAGGCATCAGTTCAGGGGTCTCGTCGGAGGCGTACCCGAACATCATTCCCTGATCCCCCGCACCCCCCGTGTCGACGCCCTGCTTGATGTCGGGCGACTGCTTGTCGAGGGTCGAGATCACGGCACAGGTATGCGCATCGATGCCGTATTCGGATTTCACGTACCCGATCCGCCGCAGTGTATCACGCACGATCGAGGGCAGGTCGACCCAGGTCGTGGTCGTGATCTCTCCGGCGAGCAGGGCCATCCCCGTGGTGACCAGGGTTTCGCAGGCCACCCGTGCCGCCGGATCGTCGACGAGCATCGCGTCGAGGACGGCGTCGGAAATCTGGTCTGCGATCTTGTCGGGGTGACCCTCGGTCACCGACTCAGAAGAGAATAAACGCATGCATGATTCCGGGAGGAATGAAGGCCGCGGCCAAGCCGAAGCAAGCTACCCGAGGGGGGGGACGGCGACAAGGCGCTGAAGGTGGGTGCCGAGAGCGGGCACGCAGCGCGGGTCACGGCGTTTCAGGACCGCAGCGACAGGTTCCAGCGACCCACGTAGGCCGAAAGATCGACCGTGTCGCCGATGCCCTCGGCCAACGCCTCCAACACGGCCTTGGCGGTCGGGGCCGCCAGCGCCCTGCGGGCCGCGAATCGGGCATCTTCGATCCGGATGTCACGCACCACCTTCTTCAGTTCGGGCAGCGCAGGCCAGGCCACCGACAGGGAGTCGATATCGAGCCCGAGGCACAGGAAGGCTCCCAGGGCGGTCGCCGCCACCTCTCCACACACGCTGACTTCGATCCCCGCCGCACGCGCCACCCGAGCCACCGAGTGGATCTGACGCACGACGGACGGGTGGAAGGGGTTGAAGAGGTGTGCCAGGCGCGCGTTGGTACGATCGACCGCCAGGGTGTACTGCACGAGGTCGTTGGTGCCGATGGAGAAGAAATCGGCGTGTCGCGCGAGCTCGGCCGCGTCGAGTGCCGCCGCCGGGGTCTCGATCATGACGCCGAGCTTGTACCCCCGATTGAAGGGGATTCCGTCGCGGCGCAGTCCGTCTTCTTCCTCTTCGAGCAACTCGCGCACCCGTTGCACCTCTTCGACGTCGTTCACCAGCGGTACCAGGATCCGCACGTCGCCGTAGACCGTGGCCCTCAGGATCGCTCTCAATTGCACCCGGAAGAGCTCGGGTTGGTCGAGAAGCACCCGCACCGCTCTCCACCCGAGGAAGGGGTTCTCCTCCTGGGGCATGTGCAGGAAGGCCGGGAACTTGTCGCCCCCGAGATCGAACAGGCGAATGTAGACTGCGTCGTCCGCAAAGGTCTCGGCTACGCGTCGGTAGGCCTCGGTCTGCTCGTCTTCGCCGGGCATGGCATTTCGCCCCACCACCAGGAACTCGGTGCGGAACAGCCCGATCCCCGCTGCTCCGTGCCGGTGGGCCTGGGTGGCCTCGACGGGCAGATCGATGTTGGCCCGCAGGGCAACCGGCTGCCCATCGAGGGTGACGGCCTCGAGTCGGGCGATCTCGTCGACCTCGTCCTCGCGCAGCTGAATCCGACTGCGACGCTCTTCGAAGACACGACGATCCCGTGAGTCGGGATCGAGTACCACCCGTCCGATCCCCCCGTCGACGATGGCCTCCTGGCCCTCACGCGCCGTCCGGCTCACATCGCCCAGGCCCACGACCGCAGGGATGCCCTGGGATCGGGCCAGGATCGCCCAGTGGGAGGTGCGCGTCCCCTGGTCGGTGGCCAGCCCTGCAACCTGGTCGGGATCGAACTGCGCGATGAGAGACGGCGTGAGGTTCGAGGCCACGATGACCACGGGTCCCTCCGCCGTCGACAGGTCGAAGGGATCGTCGTGGCCCGCCAGGCATCTCAGGACCCGCACCTGCAGATCTTCGAGGTCGTTCAACCGATCGAGGACCATGGGATTGGCGGTCCTCGTCCACTGGGCCTTGAGCTCGAGCATCCGCCACTCGAACGCACGCGCGGCGGTGAGGCGGGTGTCACGGATGTAGAGCTCCGTGCCGCGAACCACCGTTTCGTCGTCGAGCATGAGGATCTGGGGATCGAAGATCCGAGCCTCGACCTGCCCGAGGCGCTCCGCGGTACGGGCCTTGAGGCTCTCCAGCCGTGTCCGCGCCAGCCCTCGTGCGGCGGTGAAGCGCTCGATCTCACCGTCGACCTCGTCCACCGCCACCACCGCATGGGGCACCGCCGGAGCCCCCCACGACACCAGGCGGATCCTGCCCCAGCCGACGCCCTCGGACGCCGGGAATCCGTCGAGGATCTGTGACATCACTCCTCCTCGAATCCCCGGCTCACCAGGGAGCACAGGGCGTCCAGGGCCATGGGTGCGTCGTCCCCGTCCGCTCGAATGATCAAGCTGCTGCCGCGTTCCGCGGCGAGCATCAGCACCCCCATGATGCTCTTGCCGTCGACTTCGAGGCCATCCTTGGCAACCCTGATATCGGCTCGGTACCGTGCCGCGAGCTTGACGAACTCCGAGGCAGGGCGCGCGTGCATTCCCGCACGGTTGACGATCTCGACGGTCATCTCATGCATGTCTGGTGCCCCGAGGTCAGCCGGTCCGAAGACCGAAGAGGAATAGGAGTACCACCGCTCCCACGACCACGAGTGCGGTCGGCCGCCACAGCCGCACCCCGCCGAGGAGGCCCACACCGAAGGCCAGGCCCAGCGCCACCTGCCAGGGCCAACCCAGGACGCCCGCCCCCGGCGTGCCCGCGATCAGCAGGCCGACGAGCGCGCCCACGAGAAGCAGCAGGACGCCGCTCAACCGCTCGGCGCGGTTGGTCAGTTCCATGGCGCGCAGCCGCACACCCACCCCCGTACCCGCGTCGAATCCCAACCGAAACCCGCGCAGACGCATCGTGAGGTGGACGGCGTTGTAGAACAGCACGAAGGTGAGCGCCGGAATCCACCCCGGCACCCCCACCCAGTACAGCAGCAGGGCCACGACCGCTGCCAGCGGCAGCCAGGTAGCCCACACCACCCGGTCGCCCAGCGCCCCGAGCGGACCCCGGATCGCCGCACGGAAACGACGGATCGTGGCCTCATCGACATGTTCCGCCTCCAGCCGGGTCAGCGCCCCCAACGCCACCGACGACAGGTAGGGGTGCGCGTTGAAGTGCTCGCAATGGCGGGCGAGCGCCTCATCGAACCCAGGGCCCTCACCCCAGACGTGCCGGAGCACGGGAAGCATGGCGAAGGCGACGCCGGTGCCCTGCATGACCCGGTAGTTCCAGGAGCCCTGGATGAGAAACGCGCGCAATTCGGTCGAACGGCGCACCGGGCCGGGAACCAGGGGCGGCGAGGCACTCATGAGAAGACCGACCCCACCAGAACCCCCAGCACGGTCCCGGTCGCGAGCAGCATCCAGCGACGACCCACCAACCACGAGCGGGCGACGATCCCCAGCGACACGAGTGCGCCCAGCAGGAAGAGTCCTCGGGTCTCGGCCTCGTCCAGCGGCCACCAGGGGCCGATCACCGGCCCCATCCTCGCCACCACGATCAGTCCGACCGTGGTCAGGACGAGCCCCCGGAGGGCGTCGAGACCGACCGCCGAAAGGTGGCCCCGGGTGACGGCCGCAGCCGTGACGACGTTCGAGGCGGGAGCGGGCACGAAGCGCTCGTTGAGGTGGCGTTGCGCAGCCTGCGTGAGGGCCCCCAGATACCCGATCACGAGGGCCACGGCGATTCCTGCGGCCAGCCCACCCGCGCCCCCGATCCAGATCGCCCCGGCGGCCCCGACCACCGACGCGGGCCCCGGCTCCGGAAATCGTCCCCCACCCGACGGCACGGCAACGAGCAGGAACAACTCCAGGATCGCCCCCACCAACAGACCCGTGGTGACGTCGCCCGCCACGAGGCCGGCCAACCCACCGGCCACGAGGGGGCGCGAGATCATGAACTGGCCGACGGTGACGCCGTCGAGGGTGAGCACGACTCCCAGCAAGGCGAGCAGCACCGGGCTCACGGTTCGGCCCTCAACTGGTCGAATCCGACGCGCAATCCGTCGGGCAGATCCCGGCCCGACACCGTGGCACCCTGCTCGACCAACGCCTCGATGGCCGCGCGGTCATGCGAGTCGAGAAAGAGGTACGGGCGCACTTCGGTGCGGCCGGTGCGGTGGTGCAGCCCCCCGAGATTGATGTCGACCCCCGCGAGCGCCCCCTCGGCGCCCAGGGCGGCCATGTGCTCGACATCGCGGGTCAGGAGGATGGTGCGGACGGGATCGGCCCGCCACTCGGCCAGCGCAGCCCGAGCCGTGCCGACATCGGCGAAGACGACGTCGAGGTCGTCGGGCACCGCGAGACGGTACAACTCCTGTTCCCACTCGCTCTCCACGAGTTCGTCGTCGACCACGATGTAGCGCGTCGGGTGGAACTGACCGCCCCACGCCATGACCACCTGCCCGTGGATCAGGCGTTCGTCAACGCGGAACAGCAGGATCGGCATCGGTCACCGGGGCCATGAGGATCCGCACACCCGCCGCACCGCGGTCGACGGCGCGCGCGGCCAGTTCGGCGAGAGGAAGCGAACGGTGGAAGACGAAATCGAGCAACATCGGGAGGTTCACACCGGTCACCACCGCCACCCGGGCTCGGTCCACGCATGACAAGCGCGCCGCCAGCGTGCAGCTACCGGCCCCGAGATCGGTGAACACCACCACCGGCCCGACTCCGAGCTGCTCGCAGATGGCCGCACGCAGCTCGTCGGGCCCCCGGCCGTCGTTGGAGACCGCCACCAGGGCATCGGCCGACGCGCCCGCGATGCGGCGAACGGCGTCGATCATGCCCTCGCCCATGGCTCCGTGGGTGACCAGGACACCGCGTACCTCACTCATGGTCCTGTTCCAGATTCTGGCGGAGGTGTTGGTCGAAGGCGCTGGCCGGGTCGAGACCCGCGTAGCGCAACAGGTGGTTCATGGCCACGACCTCCGAGATCACGGTGATGTTCTTGCCCGGGTTGAGCGGCACCGTCACGCGGGGGAGCGTCACCCCCAGGATCTCGGTCTCATCGGTGTCGAGACCGGTGCGGGTGTACGACCGGTTCTCGTCCCAGTGCTCGAGTTGCACGACCACCTCGATCCGCTTCTGCTGCCGAATGGCGCGTACCCCGAAGAGCGTGCGGATGTCGATGATGCCGATGCCCCGGATCTCCATGTGATGACGTTGGAGTGGGTGCCCCCTGCCGATGAGGATGTCCGTACTCGTACGGCTCGCCATCACCAGGTCGTCGGCCACGAGTCGGTGACCCCGTTCCACCAGATCGAGCACGCATTCGCTCTTGCCCACCCCCGACTTGCCGACGAACAGCAATCCGATGCCGTACACGTCGGCCAGGGAGCCGTGCAGGCTGACCGTCTCGGCCAGCGCCGACGCCAGGAAGGGCTTGATGCGCCAGTAGAAGTCCCTGGTGCTGAGTCCCGAGCGCAGGACCGGTACTCCGGCTTCTTCGGCCAGCTCGATGAGCGCAGGCGGTACCGCCTGCATCTTGGTCACGAAGACGGCGGGAATCCGGAATGAGAAGAGGGTCGTGAGCCGGTCGCGCAACTGCTCGGTCGAGAGCGTGCCGAGGTAGGTCATCTCGGTCTCTCCGAACACCTGCATCCGCCCGGCGGTGAACCGTTGCGTGAATCCCGCCAGAGCCAGACCCGGGGACGAGATGTCCGGATCTTCAACCACATGATCCAGAGGCGCGGAGACGGTCATGACCTCGAGCAGGAGGGTGGCCGACTTGGCCTCGAAGACATCGGCCACGGTCACCGGCGAGCCGGGAACGAAGAGGGGGGGGGAAGCCATCGCCTGGACTCAGTCGCCTACCGTCTCTCGCACCGGAGGACCGGCCTGGTGATCCACGGCCTGGGAGCGTGCCTTGCGGACCCGCCGCGACAGGCGATCGAAGACGACGTCGAGAGCCGGGAGCCACTCCGGGGCATCGCCCGAAGCGACGAGCGGTTCGCGACGTTCGCGGGTCACGATCCCCTCCACCTTCTTCGAGTGCTTCTCTTCGTGGAAGACCAGCTCCGCGCCGGTGATCCGGGGGTCGAAACGAGCCAGCTTGTCCATGAGTTCGCTCGCCCGCTCCCGGACGGCGTCAGAAACCTCGCAATGACGGGCGGTGATCTGGACGCGCATGATTCCTCCGAAGACAACGAGTAGAAAGGCCTCGTAGGCGAAAGCTAGGGACGCCCCGAGTCGGCGGCCACCCGCCGCTTCAGGATCGCTTCGATGCGCGAGGTGGCGACCTCCCATGAAAACCCCCTGGCAAACTCCACGCCGGCCGCACCGAGGCGGGCCCGGAGCTCCGGATCATCCAGCAAGCGTGTGAGCGCCGCGACCAGGGCATCGATGTCGCCGTGGGGTACGAGGAGCCCCGTCTGAAGGTCGATCACCGACTCGCGCAACCCGGGAGAGTCGCTGGCCACCGAGGGAGTCCCGCACGCTGCCGCCTCGAGGTTGGTGATGCCCCATCCCTCCTTGGGCGAGGTGATGACATGGATCCAGGCCCGGCGAAAGAGGTCGAGCTTGCGCTCGTCCGACACATACCCCAGGAACTCGACACGGTCATCGATCTGCAGCGTGGTCACGAGGGCCTCGAGGCGCGCGCGATCATCACCCTTGCCCCCGACCAGAAACCGGAGGTGGCGCCCCTGATCCCGCAACTGCGCAACGGCACGCAGTATGAGATCGATGCTCTTGTAGCGTTTGAGCCGGCCCAGATAGAGAATCGTGGGCTCGTTGAAGCGAGGGGTGTGGGGTGCCGGGGCGTAGCGGCGGATATCGACTCCGTTCGGCACGACCTGGATGTCGTCGGCCCGTAGACCACGCCGGATCAGGTCGTCGCGTGTGCTGTGCGATACCGCCACGACCGGCAGGCCCCGAAAGGCGATGGGAAGAGGCCGCTCCATGAGCCAGGTGGTCGCGGCCACCGGCAGGGCCGCTTCGCGAAACGCCGTCGCCCCGAACAGATGATGGACCAGAGGTACGACCGGAACCCGGCTCCACCACGGTGTGAAGAGGGGGATCTTGTTCAGGTCCTCGACCACGACGTCGGGTAGCGATGCGAGGAGGTGGCGGCGAAAATAGCGAGGCGCATGCAGGGAAAAGGTGTAGCGCCCGCCCACCCGATGGATCTCCATGCCGTCGAGCACGGCGCGCTCGGGGCTGCCCGGCCATCCCGAACAGAGCACGTCGACCCGATGGCCCCGAGCGGCGAGGCGTCCGAACACCTCGTGGAGGTGGATCTCGGCTCCCCCGGCCTCGGGGTTGAGTCGATCCAGCCAGTTTACGACGACGATCCGCAGATCAACCCTCCGTCTCGGCCAGCAGTCCCCGATACAAGGCGTCGAGCACGCCGTTGACGAACCGGGGTGAGTCGGGCCCCCCGTACTGCTCGGAGAGTCGCACCCCCTCCTGGATGGCGACCTTGGGCGGAATCTCCTCGATGAAGAACATCTCGGTGGCCGCCAGGCGCAACACGCCCCGATCGATGGCCGACAGCCGTTCCAGACGCCAGTTGTCGAGCGCAGCACGCAGACGCGCGTCGACCTCGTCTCGATGATCTTCGAGCGCCCAGAGTAGCCGCCGGAGGTAGGGAAGCCGTCGAGGCGAGACACGCCGGGTGCGAATGGTCTCGACCAGGATGTCACGGAGTCGGGCCTCGCCGCCGGTCGCTTCCCAGCTGTAGACGATCTGCAGCGCCCACGACCGCGCCCGCACCCGGTCGATCCGTTCCCGGCGTGTGGCGAACGACTCACTCATGCCCGAAGTCGTCCGGAGTGAGGTGTCGGAAGAGGTGTCCCATTTCCAGCGCCGCCAGCGCCAGCTCGCGCCCCTTGTCCTGGCCGTCGGGCCGGGCACGGGCGAGGGCCTGGGCTTCGGTCTCGGTCGTGAGCACACCGAAGATCACCGGCAGGTCGAAGTCACGCGCCACGTCGGCCAGGCCGCGCGCTGCCTCCCCGGCGACGAAGTCGAAGTGGGGGGTCTCGCCGCGCACGACACAGCCGAGGGCGACGATGGCGTCGTGGCGCTCCAGCCCTGCCAGCCGGCCCACCGCCTGGGGCAACTCCCAGGCGCCGGGTACACGAACCACGGTCATCTCGTCTTCGCTCACGCCATGCTCGACGAGGGTGACCCGGCAGCGCTCGAGCAGCTGTTCCGTGATCGCGGCATGAAATCGGGTACACACCAACGCGATCCGGAGACCACGCCCATCGAGGCGCCCCGCCAGCGCGTCGGCATACGATCCCGGGCCGCTCACAGGAAGTGTCCGAGACGGGTGCGTTTGGTCTCGAGGTAGCGCTCGTTGTGCTCGCCCGGCTCGACCTGCAAGGGCTCGCGACCGGTGATCTCGAGATCGTACCCGTCGAGCCCCACGATCTTGCGGGGATTGTTGGTCAGGATCCGGATCTTGTGCAGCCCCAGGTCCAGCAGGATCTGGGCGCCGATCCCGTAGTCGCGCAGATCGGGGCTGAAGCCGAGACTCTCGTTGGCCTGGACGGTGTCCAGCCCCTGATCCTGGAGCGCATAGGCCCGGATCTTGTTGCCCAGCCCGATGCCCCGCCCTTCCTGCCGCAGGTAGATCACTGCCCCTTCTCCCTCCTGGTCGATACGGGCCAACGCCTGGTCGAGCTGTTCCCCGCAATCACACCGCCGCGAGCCGAACACGTCGCCGGTCAGGCACTCGGAATGCATGCGCACCAGCACGTGGTCCTTGCCCCGGATGTCGCCCCGGATCACGGCCAGGTGTTCGCGATCGTCGACCAGACTCTGGTAGGCGATCACCTGAAACGGACCGTGACGGGTGGGGAGGTTCGCTTCGGCGATGCGCCGCACCAATCGTTCGTTCGACAGCCGATATGCCACGAGCTGCGCCACCGTGATGAACTTCAGCCCGTGCTCGCGGGCAAAGACCTCGAGCTCGGGACGGCGGGCCATGGTACCGTCTTCGTGGAGGATCTCACAGATCACCCCGGCAGGCGAAAAGCCCGCCATCCGGGCCAGATCGACCGCCGCCTCGGTCTGTCCGACGCGGCGCAGCACCCCGCCCGGCTTGGCCCGCAGCGGAAAGATGTGCCCCGGCCTGCGGAGGTCGCTCGGGACCGTCGTGGGATCGACCAGACATTGCACCGTGCGCGCCCGATCCTGAGCGCTGATGCCGGTGGTGACACCGAAGCGCGGATCGGCGTCGACCGAAACCGTGAACGCCGTGCCCTTCGGGTCGGTGTTGATTTCGGTCATGGGTGGAAGCCCGAGTTCATCGGCGCGCTCACGGGTGAGCGCGACGCAGATCAGGCCCCGACCATACTTGGTCATGAAGTTGATGTGCTCGGGTGTCGCAGCCTCGGCAGCACAGACGAGGTCACCCTCGTTTTCGCGATCCTCGTCGTCGGCAACGATGATCATGCGGCCCTGGCGAATATCGTCCAGGGCATCTTCCACTCGATCGAACGGCATCAGGTGCGTCCTGTTCAGCGGTCGGCGACGGGCGCGCCGTCGTCCGAGGTCCCGCGGTGGCGGGAGGCGAGCATCCTACCCACGTACTTCCCCAGCAGGTCCCCTTCGACGTTGACCGGCGCATGCGGGGTGAGTCGATGGAAGTTCGTATTGCGCCAGGTGTGCGGGATGATGGCCACCTGCACCCGATCGGGGGGCTCGAGCGCGTGCACGGTGAGGCTCACCCCATTGAGGGTGATCGACCCATGCAGGATCGTCTGCGCCCAGACCGGTACGGGGACGGTGAAGGTCAGGAAACGCGTCTCGCCCTGTACGTCGATCGCCTCCAGGCGCCCCAGGCCGTCGACGTGGCCCTGCACGAGGTGACCATCGAGGCGCCCGCCCAGCACCATGGCCTTTTCGAGGTTCACGGCAGTGCCTGGACGGTAGTGCCCCACCAGCGTCCGATCGAGCGTCGAGAGCACGGCGTCGACCTCGAAGGTGTCGTGGTCGATCGAGACCGGGGTGAGACAGGCCCCATCGACGGCGATGGAGTCGCCCGGGGCCACGTCGGCGAGAAAGTCGGGCGACACGGAGATCCGCACGCGGCGGGCCCCCTCGAGGTCGTCGATCTCGGTGACATGTGCGACGGCCGTGATGATCCCGGTGAACATCACGCACCTCCCGGTGTCGAGGCGCGGTCGAGGGTGATCAGGGTGTCGGCGCCCAGGGTACGGGCGGCTGTGGCGGGCACCCACGCAGAGCCTGCGCCGTGCACGGGAGCGTCGCAAAAGGCGGGGACCGCCTGCGGCCCGAGAAAGCGTGGAGCCACGAACAGGTAGATGCGCGACACGAAATCGTCTCTCAGCAGCGCCCCGGCCAGCTGCCCGCCACCCTCACACAACACCGCCGACAGCCCTGCCTCGCGACAGGTCGTGAGCACGCAGGCCAGATCGAGGACGTGTGCGCCGTGCGCCGGCACCGGATGGACCGTCGCTCCGGCGGATTCGAGTCGCTCGAGTTCGGCCTCGGACGCGTCGTCGCGGGTGAAGACCCACACCGGAGCGCGGTCGATCTCGTCGAAGAGCGCGCTCTGCGACGAGAGGCGTGCAGACGGATCCAACACGATGCGCACGGGCGGCACCCGGGGTTCGAACCCTTCGCGCACGGTGAGCCGGGGGTCGTCGACCCGCGCGGTGGCGCCCCCGACCATCAGGCCGTCGAACCCCGAACGCAGGCGATGGACCTCGCGATCCGCCTCGGGCCCGGTCAGGGCGGTTTGCACCCCCTCTCGTGCGGCGATGGCTCCATCGAGGGAGACGGCCAGCTTCAGGGCCACCCAGGGGGTATCGCGCTCGTGCCGATGGAAGAAGGCCGGGTTGAGGGTCCGGGCCCGGACCCCGTCGAAGTGGGGGCCCGACACCGAGACGCCGGCGGCGATGAGTTCGTCTGCACCCCCGGCCGATTCGGGTCCGGGGTCCATCGCCCCGAACACCACCCGCGCGACGCCGCTCGCCACCAGCGCACGCGTACAGGCCGGCGTCTTGCCTTCGTGACGACAGGGCTCGAGAGAGACATAGGCGGTGGCCCCGCGCGCCGCAGGACCCGCGATCTCGAGAGCCACCGTCTCGGCATGGGGCCCGCCATAGACCCGGTGCCACCCCTCCGCCACGACCACGCCGTCACGGACCAGGACACACCCCACCATGGGGTTGGGGTGGACCTTGCCCCATCCGCGACGACCCAACTCCACGGCGCGCTCGAGGAACGCCTGATCGGCCTCGGCCAGGGGTGCGGGCGACGAGCGGGGACCGTCCACGCGTCGCTCAGAAGAGGATGCGGAAGGTGGCGGTGGCCAACAGGCTTCCCGCGGTGGGGTCGTATCCCGGACCCCCGTCGGCGGGGCGTTCGTCATAGCCCGCAGCATACGCCAGCTCCCCGTGCAGCTGCATGACCAGCCAGGTTGCCGTCACCCCCCCGAAGAACAAGACCCGCTCGGCCTCGAACCCCTCGAAGGCGACCGGGCCGACGGCCCCCGACGCCGAAGTCGGCTGCATGACGCCGTCTCCCTCGGTACGGTCCCAGCCGAGCCCCGCCGAAATGCCCAGCGCCAGGAACTCCCGCCCCACCGTGCCCCGCACCGAGGTCGCGGTCACCCCGTCGAGGTGCACGGCTCCCGGCACCCGTCCCCCGGGACCGTTCCAGTCGACACCGCCGATATGGCGCCGCACCGCACTCAGCGTGAGCCCTGGCAGCGAAAACGACTCGCGGACCAGACCGAGCCGGAGTCCATAGCCGAAGCTGGCCGCGCTGCCGTCGTAGCCCGCCCCACCCGAGGGGAAGGCGATTCCCGCGGTGGCCATCACGTCGATCGACAACACTCCACCCACCGTGGGGCGGGGCCGAAACCCGTCGAACACGCCCACGGCCAGGGCTCCCTGCAGCGAGGGGATCCAGGACGAGGCGCTTCCCACCGGACCCCCGCCCACACGCAGATCGGGGGCACCCACCTCGACCAGGCCGAGCCGCGCGCTGGCGGCCACCCGGGGCGTGGTCCCGAACCGGCGGCCGAGCGTCGACGACGACCCTGGAAACTCGTTGCCCCCCGAGAGGGCGAGCCCCACACCGCCCTGGATCGCCTCGACGGCCAGCACGGCGTCGACGCAGGGGCCGAGGCATCGCCGACCCAGACGGTTCCGCGCCGTCTGGGCCTCGGCGGCCTGGGCCAATGCGACGGCTGCCGCGAGACCGGCGAGTACGATCAGTCGGCCCACGCCACACCCTCCCCACGCACGATCTCGCCGAGCACCACGGGCTCGTCGCCGCCCCTGCGCAGGCGTTGGAGGACATCATCGGCCGCATCGGCGGGCACCACGGCAATCATGCCGATCCCCATGTTGAAGACCCGATACATCTCCTCGCGCTCGACACCACCGGCGCGCTGCAGCACCCGAAAGAGGGGGGGCGGCGTCCACGCGCCCCGATCGACCCGGGCACCCAGTCCCTCGGGCAGCACCCGGGGCAGGTTGCCCGGAATCCCACCCCCGGTGATGTGGGCGAGGCCATGAAGGGAGCCCGTCTCGAGCAATGGCCAGAGGACGCCCAGATAGCTGCGGTGCACGTCGAGCAGGACGTCGCCCACGGGGCGTCCGACTTCGGGAAACTCATCGTCGATCCGGAGTCCCATATGATCGAACACGATGCGGCGCGCGAGGGTGTAGCCGTTGGTGTGCAGCCCCGACGAGCGCAGCCCCACGAGCACATCGCCCGCGCTGATCGCCGAACCGTCGAGCACCCGGTCCCGCTCCACGAGGCCCACGATGAAGCCGGCGAGGTCGTACTCACCGAGGGCGTAGAAGTCGGGCATCTGAGCCGTCTCGCCCCCCAGCAGGGCGCAGGCGTTCTCGCGGCAGGCCGTGGCGACACCGGTGACCACCTCGGTGACCACCGTCTCGTCCATCGCGCCTGTGGCCAGATAGTCGAGAAAGAACAACGGCCGCGCACCCTGTACCAGGATGTCGTTGACGCAGTGGTTGACGAGGCACTGACCCACGGTGTCGTGCCGTTGGGCCTGGAACGCCACCTTCAGCTTGGTCCCCACGCCGTCGGTACTCGAGACCAGCACCGGTCCGGTCACGCCGTCGGGCACCGCATAGAGCCCTCCGAACGAACCGAGCCCCGACAAGGTGTACTCATCTCGTGTCGAGGCCACCAGCGCCTTCAGGCGGTCCTTCGCCCGCTCCGCCGCGTCGAGGTCGACCCCCGCATCTCGATAGTTCCAGCCGCCGTCAGCCATGGATCTGTTCCGTGTCGTGCTCGAAAAAAGTCATGTCCCTGAATTCCTCGACCCTGCGCGCGATCTCGAGGGGTGAGAGGCGGCGAAACCGATCGATGCTGAAGGCCTCGACCGCGAACGATCCGGTGGCCGACCCGTAGACCATGGCGCGCCGGAGCTCTCCGCCATCGAGTGATCCGACGCTGGCGAGGTACCCCATGAATCCACCGGCGAAGGCGTCGCCTGCACCCGTGGGGTCGAAGACCGCCTCCAGGGGAAATCCCGGTACGAAGAAGATACGGCGCTCGTCGTACAACGTCGCCCCGTGCTCTCCCTTCTTGATCACCACGTACCGGGGACCCCGTGCCTGGATCCAACGCGCCGCCTTGAGCAGGCTCGACTCGTCGGCCAGCTGGCGCGCCTCGGCGTCGTTGACCATCAACACGTCGAGGCGTGGCAGCAGACGGAGCAGGGCGTCACGACTGCCCTCGATCCAGAAATTCATCGTGTCGCACACCACGAGATCGGGCGCAGCGACCTGATCGAGCACATCGAGCTGAAGCACGGGATCGATGTTGCCCAGGAACACGAACCGGGCCGACCTCAACGAATCGGGAATGTGCGGCCGGAAGTCGGCGAAGACGCCGAGCCGCGTGAAGAGCGTGTCCCGTGAGTTGAGGTCGTAGTGGTAGCGCCCCTTCCAGGCGAAGCTGTCACCCGCAGCGCGCTCGATCCCCGACAGGTCGACGCCACGCTCCGTCAGGAAGTCGAGCTGGTCCAGCGGAAAGTCGTCACCGACCACGCCCACGACACCGACCGACACACCGGGAAACACCGATGCGGCGGCGGCGAAGAAACTCGCCGAACCGCCCACGACCCGCTCGGCTGCCCCGAAGGGCGTCTCGACCGTGTCGAGGGCCACGCTACCAACCACAAGAATGGACATGCGGGAGCCCCGGGTTCAGGACTCGACGTCGGCCCGCTCCATGCGGGTCGGCGCGGAGAGACCGAGAAGGGTGAGACCGTTGCGGAGCACGATCTGGACGGCCCGTGCCAGGACCAGGCGGGCAGCCCTCAGCGAGGGATCATCGGCCAGCACCGCGAGTGCGGGATTGCGACTCGGATTGCCGGCATGATACCAGGCGTTGACCGCACCGGCCGTCTGCTCGAGGTAGTCGCACACGACGTGCGGTGCCCGTGCGGTGGCGGCCCGTTGGATGGTTTCGGGAAACTCCGAGAGACGCTTGATGAGTTCGCGTTCGTGGTCATCCGAGAGGCCCTCCAGAGCGACACCCTCGCCGTCGCAGCCCTCGGGATCGACGCCCGCCTTGCCGAAGATCGAATGCATGCGAGCGTGGGCGTACTGGATCTTGAAGACGGGGTTCTTGTCGGAGCGATCGCGCGCCACGTCGAGATCGAAGACGAGGTGCCCTTCGGGTTTGCGCATCAGGAAGAAGTACCGGGTGACGTCGACCCCGACCTCGTCGACCAGGTCTCGCAGCGTGGTGTACGAACCCGCTCGTTTGGAGAGCTTCACCTCGTGTCCGCCCTGCTCGACCCGCACCATCTGGTGCATGACGTACTCGGGATACCCGGCGGGCAGTCCCAGGGCACGCACTCCCGCCCGCACGCGAGCCACCGTGCCGTGGTGGTCCGCGCCCTGGACGTTGATGGCGTCGTGGTAGCCGCGCTCCCACTTGCTCAGGTGATAGGCCACGTCGGGCAGGAAATAGGTGGGCGTGCCGTCACTGCGCAGCATGACACGGTCCTTGTCGTCGCCGAACTCGGTCGTGCGCAGCCAGGTGGCGCCCTCGTGTTCGTAGACGAGCCCCGTCGCCTTCAGCCGCGTCACCGTCTCGTCGACCCGTCCCTCTTCGTAGAGCGACGACTCGAGGTAGTAGCGATCGAAGCGCACCCCGAACTCATGGAGATCGCGATCCTGGACGGCGCGCAGCTCTCGCACGGCGAAGCGCCGCATCGCGTCGAGAGCCTCGGCGCTGTCGTCGCCGCGAAAGCGATCGCCCTCGAGGGCGTGGAACTCGGCGGCGAGATCGACCACGTACTCGCCCTGATACCCGCCCTCGGGCACCTCGGCCGGCTCACCCAGAGCTTGCTGGTACCGCGCCCAGACCGATTCGGCCAACCGCTCCATCTGCTTGCCGGAATCGTTGTAGTAGAACTCGCGATGGACGCGCCAGCCGGTCCATTCCAGCAGCGCGCAGATGGCATCGCCCAACGCGGCCTGGCGACCGTGTCCGAGATGGAGCGGCCCGGTGGGGTTGGCCGATACCCACTCGACCACGATGGGACGATGGGCGCCCGTGTCCGCGCGCCCCCACTGGTCATCGGCCTCGACGATGTCGACCAGGACCTCGGCTACCGCCCCGCTCGACAGGTGGAAGTTGAGAAACCCGGGTCCGGCGATCTCCACCGAGGTGACCCCCGCGGTCTTCAGGTCGAGCCGGTCGCGGATCTCGGTGGCGATGTCGCGGGGCGAACGACGGAGCTGCGCCGCAAGGGTCAAGGCCACGTTCGTCGCCCACTCTCCGTGCTCGGGATCGCGGGGGCGCTCGAGATGGACCTGCGGGTCGGCCACACCCAGTTCGGCCACCACCGCGCTCAGGGCCCGGCGAATCCGTTCGTCCGACACGGCCTCAGTCGCTCGACGTCGACGAACCCGAACCGGTGGACCCACCGCCGGTCGAGGTCGAGGTCGTGTCCGATGGCGCACCCGCAGACCCGGATCCGGATCCGGCGTTGCCCCCGCCCTCGGCCCCGGGGCGACCCGAGCCCTCTTCCCTGGCCTTCTTCTTGTACTCGGACGAGCGGTAGTCGGTGATGTAGAACCCCTCGCCCTTGAACAGCAGCCCGCCTCCGCCCGACAGGAGGCGCTCGGCCTGTTTTCCGCAGACGGGGCACCTGGCCACCGGCTCATCGGACATGCGCTGGAAGAGCTCGAATTCGTGGAGCTCGGGACACCGGTATTCGTAGGTTGGCATCGTCAATTCCTGAGGCACGGGACGCAACCGCTCAAGGTAGCCCATCGCCCCGCCCTGCGGGAGGACGCCTGGCGGTCGGGGGTCACGGGCCGTCGAAGGTACCCCACTCCACGCGCAGCACGTCGCTGATCTCGCCGAGGGTGGCGTTGGCCTTCACTGCGTCGATGATGGGGGGCATGAGGTTGCCGCCCGAGCGGGCGGTCGCGACCACGGCCTGGAGCGCGGCCTCGACCCGCCCGCCGTCGCGCACCGCCTTGAACGACTCCACCGAAGCCCGTTGGCGAGCCTCGAGCGCCGAGTAGTCCGGCTGGACGATGTGGATCGCCTCGCTCTCGTCGCGATAGACGTTGACCCCCACCACCTGCCGCGTGCCGTCTTCGATGGCGAGTTGATGGCGATAGGCGGTGCGATGGATCTCGTCCTGCATGTACCCCACCGCGCGGGCCGCCCCCCCCAACTCGTCGATGTGTGCGAGGTAGGCGCGAGCCTGGTCCTCGATTTCGTCGGTCAACCGTTCGACGTACCAGCTCCCTCCCAGGGGGTCGACCGTGCGGGTCACACCCGATTCCTCGGCGAGGATCTGCTGCGTGCGCAGGGCGAGGGTGGCCGAGGCCTCGGTAGGCAACGCCAGCGCCTCGTCGTATCCGTTGGTGTGCAGCGACTGGGTGCCGCCCAGCACGGCGGCGAGCGCCTGGACCGCGACACGTACCACGTTGTTGAGGGGCTGTTGCGCCGTCAGCGTCGATCCCCCCGTCTGCGTGTGGAACCGCAGGCGACTGGCCGCATCCGACGCGGCATGGCGCTCACGCATGAGGCGGGCCCAAAGGCGCCGCGCAGCCCTGAACTTGGCGACCTCTTCGAGCAGGTCGTTGTGGGCGGCGAAGAAGAACGACAACCGAGGAGCGAACTCCTCGAGCTCGATGCCGGCCGCCAGCGCCCGGTCGACGTACTCGAGCCCGTTGGCGAAGGTGAACGCCACCTCCTGCGGGGCCGTCGCGCCGGCCTCCCGCATGTGGTAACCCGAGATCGAGATGGTATTCCACTTCGGCACCTCGGCCGCGCAGAAGGCCATCAGATCGGATACCAATCGCAGGGAGGGCTCGACCGGATAGATGTAGGTGCCGCGAGCGATGTACTCCTTCAAGACATCGTTCTGCACCGTCCCGCGCAGGGCGCCACGCGGCACACCCTGTTCGTCGGCAAGGGCGAGATAGAGCGCCAGGAGGATCGGCGCGGTGGCATTGATGGTCATCGAGGTCGACACCCGATCGAGCCGGATGCCGTCGAAGAGGGCGCGCATGTCGGCGAGCGACGAGATCGCCACTCCTACGCGCCCCACCTCTCCAGCGGCCATCGGGTGGTCCGGGTCGTACCCCATCTGCGTGGGCAGGTCGAAGGCCACGCTCAGCCCGGTCTGCCCCTGGTCCAACAGGTAGCGATAGCGCCGGTTGGTGTCCTGGGCCGTTCCGAAGCCGGCATACTGGCGCATGGTCCAGGGGCGCCCGCGGTACATCGAAGGATAGACCCCGCGCGTGAAGGGCCAGCGACCCGGCGTGCCCACCGCGTCGGAGGCGTCGGAGCGCACGTCGCCGGGTCCATACGACTCCGCCACGGGGATACCGCTGTCGGTCAGGACCTCGTCGCCGCCGCTCTCGTCGATCATCGGTCCACCTCCGACCCGACCGACGCGAGTTCGATCAAGATCTGGTCTTTCTCGACCGTGTCGCCCGCAACGATCCGGATTCGTGAGACGCGTGCCGCACAGGGGGCCTTCAGTTCGTTCTCCATCTTCATGGCCTCGACGATCACGAGGCCCTGCCCCGTCGCCACCTCATCGCCTTCTGCGACCTCGACCCTGACCACGAGCCCCGGCATGGGCGCCTTGAGGGCGCGCGGCCCGTCGGCACCCACCGAGGCGCGAACCATCTCGCGCAGGCGCCGGGTGCGCTCGTCGACCACTTCGGCCTGGACCGGCCGGCCGTCGAGTTCCATCACCCACACTCCTGTGCGGTCGCGCTCCGCGATGATCCGGTGCGACTCGAGCCCCATGCGAAGACCGTGCACGGGCGTGCCGGGCACCGATGTCAACACCGCCGCGACCGCTTCGCCATCGACCAGGAGACCGGAATCGGTCAACTCCACCTCGTAGGTACGGTCTGCCAGGGTCACCGAGTAGCGCATCGTGGATCCGTCCGCCTCAGGGGGCGGCAGTAGAAGAAGAATCGACCGCAGCGACATGCTCCAGGGTAACCATGGTCTCGACGTGGGCCGTCTGGGGAAAGAGGTCGAAGGCCCTGACCGTGCGCACGGCGTAGCCGTCGCCCAGCCGCTCCAGGTCGCGGGCCAACGTCGCCGGGTCGCAACTGACATACACGATCCGCTGAACGGGGCTCCCCCTCAAGAGCCGTGGGATCTCTGCGTCGAGACCGGTACGGGGCGGATTCACGATCAGGCGATCGGCGGGAATCACACTTCCCAGGGTCTGTTCGGCGGCCCCCCGGATCACGGTGAAGCCGTCCGGAGCCCCGGCGCGCGCGGCCTGCACCGCCTGGGCATCCAACTCGAGTCCCACCACCCGTCCGCCCTCGCGAGCCAGCTGCCGTCCGCGGACCCCCATCCCACAATAGGCGTCGACGATGTCCAGATCGCGCGGGTCGCCCACCGCGCCCACCACCGCCCGGTGAAGGCGATCAGCGGCCGCGCGGTTGACCTGGGAAAACACCCCGGGACCGACCTGCACACGGTCCGCCCCCGTGTCGTCCCAGGAGACCCGCTCCCCTGCAATCCACCGCCAGTCCCCACCCTCGGGCGCATGCCAGATCGCGCTCAAACCCGCCATCTCGGCCGCGAGTCGCTCGAGGTCGCCTCCGGCGCGCCCCCCCTCGATGGCCAGCAGGACACCGCCGTCCACGATTCGGAGTGTCAACCGCAGCGTGGGGCCGGGCGGCAGTCGCCGCGCGCCCTGCCCCCACGCCTCTCGCAGCGTGTGCCAGACGGGGCCTATGGGCGCTTCCGGCAAGAGGCATTCGGTGTCGACGTCGATGATCCGCCCCGGGTGGCTGCGATGGTGGAAGCCGGCTACCACCCGTTGCCCGGCAAGCCGCCGCAAGGTGAACGTCACCCGACTTCGGTAGTGCAGTTCGGCGGGTGAGGGCTCGATGGGCGGATCGCCGACGTCGAGCCCGCCGATGCGACGGAGGGCGTCCCCGACGATCCGCGTCTTGGCCTCGAGTTGAGCGCCCGGATCGAGATGCTGGAGCTGGCAGCCGCCACAGCGGTCGTACAGCGGACAGGGAGCGGCGCGGCGTTGCGGCGACGCCACCTCGACCGCCTCGATCTCGGCCCGTACCCACCGTTTCCCGGCGCGCACAGTCCGCAACCGCACCCCCTCGCCGGGTGCCGCGCGTGGTACGAAGACGACCCGACCGTCGGCCAGCCGACCCACTCCATCGCCGCCCGCGGCAATGCCGGTGATCTCGACGATCTCGGCCCGAGTCCCTGACAGCGTCGGGGAGTCCGTCACACGGGCCGATTCCAGGGCCACCCGGACGCTCGCCAGGGGGACAGCCCTCCCGACGGCGTACCGATGCGCGGACTCTGTCGAACCGCCCGGTGGCCGTGCTCCAACAGAGCCGCCGCCACCGCGGCCAGGCGGGAATCGGCGCCACCGGCCGGTCCCGGCTCGAGCAGCTCGGGATGCTCCTCCAGGAACCGAATGGTCAGGTGGCCCGCCTGGAAGTCGGGGTCACGCACCAGGCGTCGGTGGAAGGGCAGGCAGGTATCGACACCCCGGATCACGAGCTCGTCGAGCGCGCGGGCCATCCGCGCCAGGGCGGCCGCACGCGTGTCGGCATGGACGATCAGCTTGCCGAGCAACGGATCGTAGTGCAGGCCGACCTCAAATCCCTCGGCAATCCCGCCATCCCATCGCACCCCCGGACCGCTGGGAATCTCGAGCCGCGACAGGCGGCCCGTCGACGGCAGGAAGCCGTGGAAGGGATCTTCCGACGTCACCCGGCACTCGATGGCGTGGCCCTGGAGCGAGACATCGGCCTGCGTGAAGGCGAGCGGCTGCCCCGCGGCGACCCGAATCTGCCATTCGACCAGGTCGATTCCCGTCACGAGCTCGGTGACCGGATGCTCGACCTGGATGCGCGTATTCATCTCGAGAAAGAAGAAGGCGCCATCCTGGTACAGGAACTCTACGGTACCCGCGCCACGATAGTCGACCGCCTCGGCCGCCAGCACCGCCGCCGCACCCATGGCTGCCCGCTCCGATGGCGAAAGCACCGCCGAGGGCGCCTCTTCAACCAGCTTCTGATGCCGGCGCTGCACGCTGCACTCGCGCTCCCCGAGGTGGACCACATGCCCGTGGGTGTCGCCGAGTACCTGGATCTCGATGTGCCGAGGGCGGGTGAGGTAGCGCTCGAGGTAGACCGCACCGTCCCCGAAGGCCGCCGCCGCCTCGCGCGCCGCGCCCTCGAAGGCGCGGACCAGGTCGTCCGGCTCCTCTACCACGCGCATACCCTTGCCGCCACCACCTGCGGACGCCTTCAGCAAGACCGGGTAGCCCATCTCTGCGGCCGCCGCGAGGGCTGCCGCTGCCGACGCCAGCGGCTCGACCATACCCGGCACGATGGGCACTCCAGCGGCCTGCATGCGCCGCCGTGCCTCGGTCTTGTCGCCCATGGCGCGAATCGTCTCTGCGGTCGGGCCGAGGTAGACCAGCCCCGCGCCCTCGACCGCGTCGGCAAATGGCGCGCGCTCGGCGAGGAAGCCGTAGCCGGGGTGGATCGCCTGGGCACCCGTCGCCTGCGCCGCCTCGAGCAGACGGTCGACGCGCAGGTAGCTCTCTGCCGACGGCGCGGGCCCCACGAGCACGGCTTCGTCGGCCAGAAGCACGTGGGGAGCCAGGGCGTCGGGCTCGGAGTGGACGGCGACCGTCGCGATCCCGAGTTCCCTGCAGGCGCGAATGATACGGACCGCGATCTCGCCGCGGTTGGCGATGAGGATCTTGTCGAAAAGGGGCATTTTCGCCCGCTTGGAGTCGGATTCGAAACAGACCCCGAAGTCTAGTCCCCGAACGCAGCCGGAGGAACCCTCGAACGAGGGTGCACATCCGCCCCTCAACACTTTCCCGCCGCGGTGTGTCCCCTCGACCGGGTCAACTCTTCGATGACCGCACCCCATACCACATATCGACCAAAGGCGACCACAGATGCGGATACCCTTCCGTCTGCTGGCTCTGGGACTCCTCACGGCCGGCGGCCTCGGCCTGCTGAGGCCCCACCCCATCACGGCACAGGAGCCTGGCGCCCAGGAGCCTGGTGCCCCGAGTGAGAGCGGCCGCCTCAACGTCTCGCTGGTGTGTGAGGACCAGGACTGCGATCTGGCCCCCTACCGCGCACGGGTCGAGTGGGTCAACTGGGTCACAGACGCCGACGCCGCCGATGTCCGGGCCACCATGACCAGCCAGCCGGACTCGGCGGGCGGCGTCGCCTACCAGATCGATTTCACGACGTCGGCAGCTCTGGACGGGGGGGACGACCAGTTGGTCTTCCACTCACCCGACACCGACACCGAGCAGGATGCGATCGAGGGCGTCGCGACGATCCTCAACATCGGCTTTGCACGGTACGCCACCATCGCCGGCTATCGGGATTTTGCGACCTTGCGGACCCCCCCAGCAGCGAGAATCGACCCCGACGCCCGCATCGTCGCCGCCCAGGAGGTCGACGATCCCTGGAACCTCTGGGTCTTCAATGTGGGTGGGAGCACCAACCTGTCCGGATCCGAGACCCGCAAGTCGCAGCGGGTAAACGCCAACTTCTCGGCCAATCGCACCACGCCGACCTGGAAGTTCTCCTTCAGCGGACGAGGATCGGTCAATGCCCAGGAGATCGAGCGCAGCGACGGGTCCCTTCTCGAGACCGATGAGCGGGAGGTGAACCTCAATCTGGGAATCACCTATGCACTGGCCGATCACTGGTCCGTAAACCTCTCGTCGCTCACGGCCAAGCTCCCGCGCTTCAACCAGAAGCTGCGAGCCGACCTCACCCCGGGTATCGAGTACAGCTTGTTTCCCTACGAAGAAGCCACGCGTCGGGCCATCACCCTGCGCTATACCGTGGCCGTCACCCACCGCCGGTACGAGGAAACCACCATCTACGATCAGATCGAAGAGACCCCCTGGGAGGAGGCCCTCGAGCTCAAGGGCAGCATGCGGCAGCCGTGGGGTGACGCTTCGCTCACCGCGACGGGATCCCACATCCTGGGCGATCTGGACAAACACAACGTCTCCCTGCGAGGGAGCGTGAGCTTCAGGCTGGTGCGGGGACTGCGATTCAACGCGGGCGGAGACGTCTCGTGGGTTACCGACCAGGTCTACCTCTCGGCCGGAGGGGTGACCGACGAGGAGGCGCTGTTGAGACTTCGCACCCGGGGCTCCGCCTTCAACCAGGGCCTCAACTTCGGGTTCTCCTACCAGTTCGGCTCGATCTACAACAACACGGTGAACAACCGCTTTCCCGGCGCCGGGCGCGGAGGTGGCGGAGGTGGCGGCGGCGGTGGTGGCGGCCGTGGCGGCGGTGGAGGCCGGCCATGACGGCCCGCCTCGGGTTGGCGTTCATCGTGTCGGCATCGCTCGCGTGGGGTGCCCCTGCCCTTGCGCAGCAGTCCAACGCCCCGGCGCCGTCCAATCGCCTCAACGTGTTCCTCGATTGTGAGGGCCGCGAGTGCTTCACCGCGAACACCTTCTTTCGCACCGAGATCGACTGGGTCAATTGGGTTCGGGGCCGTGAGGACTCCGACGTCCATGTGATCCTCACCAGCCAGACGACCGGTTCCGGAGGCAAGGAGTACCGCCTCGACTTCATCGGCAGAGACGCGTTGGCCGGCTCGGAGGATCAGCTCTTCTTTCGGTCGATAGGAACCGATGTGGAGCAGGAGGAGCTGGACGGGGTCACCACCGTGCTGGCCGTCGGCCTGGCCCGCTTTGCGGCCATTGCCGGCCTTCGTGGCTTCGTGGCGTTCGAGCCGCCCGCGACCACGGGGATCGATCCGCGGGCACGGGTGTTCGGAGCCCAGGAGGTGCATGACCCGTGGAACCTCTGGGTCTTCGACGTGGGCGCGAGCGGCACTCTCGACTGGACCGACACACGCGACAGCGAGAGGCTCTCGGGCGACTTCACGGCGTCGCGCACGACCCCCACCTGGAAGTTCGCGCTCCGCCTCGGAGCGAATCGCAACGTCATCGAGACGCTGCTGAGGGATTCGACGGTCTTTTCATCGACGCAGACCGACTGGGCGGCGGCCTCGGAGCTCGTCTACGCGGTCGCCGAGCACTGGTCGGTAGGCGTGATCTCGTCGGCGGCCCGGCTGCCCCGGGACAACCAGCGCGTACGGCTCGAAGTCACCCCCGCACTCGAGTACAGCGTCTTTCCGTACGAAGAGGCGACCCGAAAGACCCTGACCACGCGCTACGCCATCGGCCCCACCTACCGGGACTACTTCGAGCCGACGTTGTACGAGAAGATCGAGGAGACGAGGTGGGAGGAATCGTTCCAGCTTCGCTACTCCCACCGCCAGCCCTGGGGCGACGGTTCGGCCTCCATCACCGCCTCGCATCTGCTCGACGACATCGAGATGCACAATGTGACGCTGCGCGGAGACGTGAGCGTCCGGATCGCGCGGGGTCTGAGCCTGAATGCGGGGGGGAACATCTCCCGTGTGGCGGATCAGATCTACCTGCCGTCGGGGGGCGAGATCGACGAGGAGATCCTGCTCAACCTCAGAACCCGTGCGTCGAGCAGGAACTGGGGCTTCAACGTGGGCTTCTCGTACCGCTTCGGCTCGATCTACAACAATGTGGTGAACAACCGGTTTGCCAGGGGATTCGGTGACTTCATGGGATTCGGCGGGGAATGATCGCCAGAGGACGAGCCCCCCGGCGCAGACCGGTGCGCCAGGGGGCTCGGGAGCTGGAAGGGTTGTGTCCTGGAGGGCTGTTGCAGCGGGGAGGCGTCAGCTTCCACCGTCCCAGCTGCACCACGACGAGGTGAGGCCGAGCCAATCCTGCGCGGGTGAGCCGATGAGCCAGTTCATCGCGGGTTGGCCGATCGGCGCTCCAGGAGGCGCCTCGACACCGTCCGGCGCCGCGATCGGCGCCGCTGGACGCTCCAGGAAGCGTTGGATGTCTTCGGCCAGGGTCATGGCGTGTGCGCTTTCCTGCCCCGCGAGCAGTCCGGCGACCCGGTGCAACACGGCGTTGGTGGTCGCTCGCGCCGCGTACATGTCGGCATTGGCCGCGAGCCACATCATGCGATCCACGATCACCGCCTGGATCGACTGCTGAATCTGGGCTTCGTACGCATCGGCCGGCGCCGGTCCGAAGGCGGCTCGCATCAGCCCGCCGAGCACCGTCTGCAAGCTGAGCTGGTTCGGATCGAGGGCGGCCTGCTGTTCGAGCCGCGCGGCGCGGTCTGCGGTGAGCAGATTGTTCACCGTGAGACTGGCCGCCACCACCGCCGGGGTCACGGCGTCGAACCGCCCTCCCGTGTACCGGGGAAAGGTCTCCCTGCTGCGACCGTATCCCGGTGGACGCGGCGGAATCAGCGCAATGACACTACGCGGTAGCGCCAGTTCCGACGGCTGGAGGGTTCTCAGCAGGGCCCGGAAGGCGGCCATCTGGGCATCGGCCGACACGGCCTGGTAGGGCGTGAGCCCGTCGCCTCGCGTGGCGTAGACGTACTCGACGCCCCCCACGGCCGAGGCCGTCGACTCGACCTGGTAGCGATGGTACATGTACAGGGGCACGAGCGTCTCTTCGATGGTGGCCATGGGGCGACCGCCACGGATCGCGGCTTCTCCGAAGCGAGACATGGCGGCCGCGCGCACGTCCATCATGCGGTCGAGTTCCGCGGCCATATCCGTTCCGTTGGCCCACTGATCGGCCTGCGGTGTGGTGCCGATGTCCTGATTGGTCATGTAGCGCAGGTCGTCGTCCCATGCGTCCTGCAGGATTCGCTTGAGCTCGGCCTCCTCGTCGGTCCCCTCCACGAAGTCCGTGTAGCCATATCGAATGGCGACCTTGTCCCACTCCCCGATGTCGGTGTCGTAGACCTGCGAGTAGTCGAGCGAGCCGTCGCCGTCGAGGGTGACCAACGGGTGCGGATAATCCATTACCGAGATGCGTCCGGCGGTCGAATTGTAGTAGTTGTGCCCCAACCCGATGGTATGACCCACCTCGTGGGCGCCCAGCTGCCGAATGCGGGCGAGGGCCCACTCGGAGAGCTCGGGTGGAGTCTCGTCACCCTCGGCGTATGGTGAGAGCATACCCTCGGCCATCATGTAGTCCTGGCGGACCCGCAGCGAGCCGAGCGTCACGACCCCCTTGATGATCTCGCCGGTGCGTGGGTCGGTGACCGACCCCCCGGTCGACCAGCCGCGGGTCGAGCGATGGACCCAGTTGATCACGTTGTAGCGCGCATCGAGCGAGCTGATGCTGTCCGGCCGCATGACCACCTGAAACGCATTGATGTAGCCGGCCGCCTCGAAGGCCTGATTCCACCAGCGGGCACCCTCGAGCAGCGCGGACCGAATCGGCTCGGGGGTACCCGGATCGAGGTAGTAGATGATGGGCTCGACGGGTTCGCTCATGGCGGCGCCGGGATCGCGCTTCTCGAGCCGGTGCCGACGAATCGAGCGGCGGGTCATCTCTTCGCCGAGCGGGGCCGCGTAGTCCTCGTAGGAGCTTGCCCCGTACCCGGCACGCGGGTCGTACATCCGCGACTCGAAGTCGTCGTCGGGGAGTGCCACGAAGGAGTGGTGGATGCGAATGCTCGCCGCCGAGCCGGTCGAGGCCACGCTGCCCACCCCCTCGATGCCGCCGCCCCTGAAGCCGCCACCACCGAAGCCTCCTCCACCACCGGCCCCGGTGCTCACGAAGGTCAGTTCGGCCTCCATCTCGGTGTTCGTCGGGAAGACGTCGGTCATCTCCATGAACACCGTGCTGCGGTTCGGATCGACCCGATAGGTGCCCGGCCGCATCGACCCGGCCGCGTTGACCTGGTCGGCGAGCAGGAAGGGAGTGGCGTCGACGAGCACGCGACCGTCGGTTTCGGCGGCGGCTGCGAAGTCCCACACGATGGATCGCGCGAAGGCGTCACGCACGGCGCGACGCTCATCGGGGTTGTCGCTGTCGGCACGGAATCTGTGGTTCGGTTGGACCATGAGGATCTTGCGGCCGACCCGCTCGAACTGGATGGTGCGAGAACCGCGCAGGGCTCCCCGGTCGATCCCGAGATCGTTCGATCCGAGCCCTGCACCGAATCCCATGAAGTGGATCATCTCGACGCCCATGGCCGGGATCTCCATCCAGAGCTGGCCCATGTCCGCGTCCCAGTACAACGGCAGGAATCCGTCCAGATGCTCCATGCCGGCGGTCTTGTCGGCGATCGAGGGGAGGGCCGCAGCGGGAGCACTGTCGCCGCGCTGCGCGGCCACGACACCGGGTGTCGTGGCTGAGACGAGAGCGGCGGCCAGGGCGAACCCGAGCGTCCGGCGAAATCCGAGGTGCTTCATGTCGACCCTCCTGAGGAACCACGTGACGAAGCCGACACAATGGCACCCGGGCCCGGAATTGGCGACCCCACCCCTGGCGGGGGAGGCGCCGCCTTGGCCAGGGAGCGTCGCACGTCCTATCGTGTCGCCGTTGGTCGGCTCGACTCCCCACCCCCTTTCCACCGCGCCGCGGAGGCCCTCGTGCTGCGTTCGACCCTGCTCACTGTCCTCGTCCTCGCCAGCGCCGGAGCGCCCGCATCGGCGCAGGAGCTGGTGCTGACCAACGCGCGTATCATCGACGTGCATACCGGCGCCGTCAGCGAGCCGTCGACCGTGCTGGTGGAGGGCGGACGGATCAGCGCCATCACCACGGGCCGCGTGGTGACGCTCGAGGGCACCCGCACGATCGACCTCATGGGACGCTACCTGGCTCCGGGCCTCATGGACGGGCACGTCCACGTGGGTTCGGCCGCTGATGCGGCCCGGGCGCTGGCCTCGGGAGTGACCACCATGCGAAGCATGGGAGCGTCGCACTACGCAGATGTCGGCCTGCGGGAGCTGCAGGCGGCCGGACATCTCGACGCGCCCCAGTTCCTGGCGGCCGGATACCACGTGAGGCCGCCGGCCGCCGAGGAATTCTTTCAGGATCACCCCGAGCTGGGGGCGCTGTACGGCTCGAAGATCCGAGGAGAGGAGGCGGTCCGTGCCATGACCCACGCCATCGTCTCGCGTGGGGTCGACTTCGTGAAGACCAACGCCACCGAGCGGGCCGGTCTTCCGAACACCGATCCCAGAAAGCAGTTCTACTCCGAGGCCGAGTTGCGTGCCATCGTCGACGAGGCGGGCAAGGCCGGGATCGGGGTGGCAGCCCACGCCCACGGCGACGCCGGGGCACGAGACGCTGTGACCGCGGGAGTGCGCAGCATCGAGCACGGCACCTATCTGAGCCCGGAGACGCTGCGGATGATGGTCGAGCGGGGCACCTATCTCGTGCCGACCATCGCCATCGTGCGAGACCTCACGATTCCGGGGGGCGACTACGACGACGCGGTCCTGAACATCCGCGGGCGACACATGCTCCCCCGGGTGCGGGAGATGGCGGCCACGGCCCATGCGCTGGGCGTGAAGATCGTGGCGGCGACCGATACCGGGTACGGGCCCGAAAGCACGACGACCCTCGCACATGAGCTGATGGAGCTGGTCGAGATCGGGATGACGCCGCTCGAGGCGCTGCAGGCCGCCACCATCACACCCGCCGAACTGTTCGGCCTGACCGGCAGGACGGGAGCAGTGGCCCCGGGTCTCGATGCCGACCTCATCGTACTCGAACGCAACCCGCTGGAGGACATCGGCGTGGTCCAGGATGTGTTGCTGGTGGTGAGCGACGGCAAGGTGATCGTTCAGCGGGGTGACTGGCCGGGGCAGCGGCCCATCTCCTGAACGAGGTTGTCGGCGCCGCTTCCCTACCTTCCGCCTTCGGCCTCCAGCGCCCGCCGAGCCTCTTCCAGCCGCTGCGGGTTGCCGATCTCGAGCCAGCGGCTGCCGGTGACGTCGAAGGCGTCGATTTCCTCGCCCTCCCTCGCCATCCGCAGGTAGGCGTCGATGATGTCGAAGGGCGGCGTCTCGGTGAAACGCTCGAAGATCTCGGGCGAGACCACATGGACGCCGGCGAACGACCACCGGCGCACCTCACCTTCGGGAGGGCGGATCGTCTTCGACCAGTCCTCGATGCGGTTGTCGCGCCCGTACAGCCCCCGATGGTCGAACAACAGGCACCGCGAAGAGCCCCGATCGTGCACGGCCAGAGTGGCCAGGGCCCGACTCCGCTGCTGAGCGGCAAGCAGCCCTGTGAAATCGAGCTCGGCGATCGCGTCGCCCACATGCAGCAGGAATGGCGCGTCGCGACGAAACAACGCCGCCGCATGGCGGAGCCCGCCGCCCGTGCCCAGGGGTCGCTCTGCCTCGTGCGACAGCACCAGCTCGGCATCCAGCACCCACCGCTCCCGGGCGAACTGCTCGATCTGCTCGGCGAGGTGGTGCGTGTTGACGATGATGCGGTCGGCACCGGCCGCGATCAGGCGCTGGGCAACGTGCTCGAGCACGGTGGCTCCGGCGACCTCGATGAGCAGCTTCGGCGTGTGCTCGGTCAGGGGCCGCAAGCGGGTGCCGAGCCCTGCCGCCAGGATCATCGCATCCATCGGTGCGCCTCCCGATGGGCCACGCTCACCCCCACGTCGGGGTACCGCGCCCTCAGATGGGCCGCGGTCCGCTCGGCGAAGTATACCGACCGATGTTGGCCACCGGTGCAGCCGAACGCGACGCTCAGGTTCGAGAAACCCCGCTCCCGATAGCGCTCCACCTGGGCCTCGATCAGCCCCCGCACGTGGCCCCAGAACGCGCGCGATTCGGGGAGTTCTTCGAGGAACCGCACCACGGGGGCATCCAGCCCCGACAGCGGCTCATAACGAGGCTGCCGCCCGGGATTGGTCAGGCCACGGCAGTCGAAGACGAAGCCGCCCCCGTGACCCGTCTCGTCGGCCGGGTAGCCGCCCTTGTAGCTGAAGCTGTGCACGTCGACCTGGAGCCCCGGCGGGGGCGCCACCGTGTCGTCCTCACCCGACCAGCGTTCGACGATGCGATGAAAGACCGCCTCCAGCTCGGGCAGCTCCAACGGAAGCCCCCGATCGAGGATTCCCGCGATGTTGCGAGCCGCATAGGGCACACTTCTCAGGAAGCGGGCCTTCTGCTCGAAGAACCCGCGGTAGCCATAGGCCCCCAACGCCTGAAGGATCCGCACCAGCACGTATCCGGGATAGCGCGACAGGAAGGCCTCGCGGTCGAGATCGATGTGAGAGGCCAGCGCGTCGAGATAGTGGTCCAGGAGATGTGCACGAACCCCTTCGGGCAGGTCGGCCTTGGCGTCGTAGAGAATCGAGGCGACATCGTATTGCAGGGCGCCGCGGCGTCCGCCCTGATAGTCGATGAACCAGGGCTCGCCGTCGCGCAGCATGACGTTGCGGGACTGGAAGTCACGGTAGAGAAAGCGGTCGGTGTCGGCGTCGAGCAGAAACCCGATCAGCGCCTCGAAGTCCCGCTCCAGGGGGGCCTCACGGAAGGGTACGTGGGCCAGCTTGAGGAAGTGGTACTTGAAGTAGTTGAGATCCCACAGAATCGACTGCCGGTCGAAGGCCGCACGAGGGTAGGCCAGGGAATAGTCGACGACCCGGTGCCCCTCGACCTGGAAGCGGGGCAACGCCGCGACCACCTGCCGGTAGGGCTCGAGCATGGACTCGGGAAACCCCCCGCTCTCCCCTCTGCGGGCCGCCTCCAGCGCCGAGAAGAGCGTCGTGTCGCCCAGGTCTTCCATGAGCCAGACCCCGGCCTCTTTGTCGACGGCGTAGATCTCGGGCACGTTGAGCCCGATGCCCCGGAAGGCCCGCGAATAGGTCCAGAACGCCCGGTTCTCTTCCGGTTCCGGACCCACGCCCCCGATGACCGAGTGGCCGTCAGGTCCGACGAGACGATGGTAGGAGCGAGCCGAGCCGTCGGCCGCGACGGGCAACACGTCGACAGGCTCGGCGCCGAACGCGTCGCGAAACAGCCGCAAAAGGTGAGCATACATGCCTCGGAAGCTAGCAGTCCCCCCCACCGGTGCTCCACCCAAGGGCGGATCGCACCGTGTGGATGCACCGCTGCGACGCGAAAGGCACGGTGGGCTGCCCGGACTGGATTCGACGGACCAAGAGCCGAGATGATGTGCGCCGCGTGGGAGGTTCGGGCCAGGCCTGGCCCATTCTTGTCGATATGAGGCCAAGATGTGTCGCGCGCGAACCCCGTCGCCTCACGCTCGGACAATTGCTGTCTCCCATCGCCAACTCTACGCCATGCGTGAACACAGTAGGCAACGCGTGGACATTTCTTGCGCTCTACCCCGGTCACCCCCCCACTCAAACAAACCTCCCCGCACCCCACCGTCACGGACACCGCCCTGGCCGTACCCGGCCGGCAACGCGCACCCGCAGAGACATTCCGCTCTTATCCTGTGTCCCGTCTATGATTCAAATGGTATGACGAGAAAAGAGATCGGCGCGGGCGGGGCGGGGGGGGGGGGGGGGGGGGGGGGGGGGGGGGGGGGGGGGGGGGGGGG
>CAZFRU010000049.1:0-41086 GCA_964521385.1 uncultured Gemmatimonadaceae bacterium
GCGCGATCTTCTCGAGTTCGAGCGCAATGTCGAGGAGCGGGTTGCGCCCCGTGACCTCGAACACCTCTTCGGCGGTGCGCTTGATGATCGAGGCCCGGGGGTCGTACGACTTGTAGACCCGGTGTCCGAATCCCATCAACCGCTCTTCACGGTTCATCACGCCCTCGATGAAGGCGGGAATGTTCTTGACATCGCCGATGCGGTTGAGCATGCGCAGCACCGCCTCGTTGGCTCCGCCATGGAGAGGTCCACCCAGGGCGGCCATGGCACCGGCCATCGACGAATAGGGATCGGCTTCGGCGCTGCCGATCACCCGCATGGTGGTCGCCGAGCAGTTCTGCTCGTGGTCGGCATGCAGGATGAAGAGCACGTCGAGGGCACGCTCGAGCACCGGATTGGGCACGTACTCCTTCACGCCGATGCGAAACAGCATGTTGAGGAAGTTGGCCGTATACGACAGCTCGTTTTCCGGATAGACGGGGGGGAGTCCCCGGAAATACCGGTAGGTGAACGCCGCCAGCGTGGGCATCTTGGCGACCAGCCGGTTGATCTGGATCCACCGATTGTCGGCGTCCCGGATGTCTTTCGCCTCGGGATAGAAGGTCGAGAGCGCGGCCACGGCGCTCGTCATCATGCCCATGGCGTGGGCGTCGTAGCGAAAGGTCTCGAGCAGATCCGTCATGTTCTCGTGCACGTACGTGTGGTACGTGACGTCGGTGACGAACTTGTCGAGAGTCGGCTGATCGGGGAGTTCGCCCTTCAGCAGCAGGTAGGCCACCTCGAGAAAGGTTGAGCGCTCGGCGAGCTGCTCGATGGGGTAGCCCCGATACTCCAGAATGCCCTTGCCACCGTCGATGAAGGTGACCCTGGACTTGGTGTTGGCCGTGTTCGAAAAGGCGGGATCGTACGACATCATGCCGAAGTCGCCGTCTGCGACCTTGATCTGGCGAAGATCCATGGCTCGAATCACATCGCCCTCGAGGATGTCGACCTCGTAGTCCCTACCGGTCCGGTTGTCGCGAATGGTGAGGGTGTTCTTCGTCCCGCTACGGTCGTCGGACATGCCTGGATTCCTCTCCGCCCGGCCGGCCACGTAAACGGCGACCGGCGCCTTGGTTCAACGATTTCGATCAGCCCCGAAGTATATCGACTCCCCCTGACGAACCCAAGATCACAGAGGGGGCCAATACCGGGGACGGGACTCGAACCCGTAAGGGATTGCTCCCGGGCGATTTTGAGTCGCCTGCGTCTACCAATTCCGCCACCCCGGCAGGACCGTAAGTCTACTCCCTTCAGCGCCCGAGCGGGAGGGCCCCACCTTGCGGGCGGGCCCTGTATTCACCGGTGCGGCGAGTCTATTGTTGTAGATCCCCGTCACGACCGCAGCGACGGCGTGCGGAGGCCTTCCGATTCGAAGCAAATCCACGACCCACCGACGGAGCTACACCACCTTGGGCGACGCCAAACGCGATCCCTTCGGCGCTCTCCGCACCCTCGACCTCGACGAGGGTGCCACCGCCTACTACGACCTCGGAGTTCTCGAAGAGCAAGGGCTCGTCGAGCTCGACCGGCTTCCGTTCTCGATCCGGATCCTGCTCGAGAACGCGCTCCGACACGCCGGCGGTGACTACGTCTCACAGGATCATGTACGGGCGGTCGCCGGCTGGAGTCCCACGGCCTCGGGTGCCGATGTGCCCTTCATGCCCTCGCGCGTGGTGCTGCAGGACTTCACGGGGGTGCCGGCGGTGGTCGATCTCGCCGCGATGCGCAACGGGCTCCAGGCCATGGGCGGCGATCCCCAGCGGATCAACCCGGTGGTCCCGGCCGATCTGGTGATCGATCACTCGGTACAGGTCGATTTCTTTCGCCAGGCCAACGCCTACCAACTCAATGTCGAGAAGGAGTTCGAGCGCAATGCGGAGCGGTACGCGCTGCTGCGCTGGGCCCAGAAGGCCTTCGAGAACTTTTCGGTCGTGCCTCCGGGCACCGGCATCGTGCATCAGGTCAACCTCGAGTACCTGGCCTCGGTGGTGCATCGCCGAAACGAAGGAGGCCAGTTCGTGGCCTACCCCGATACCCTGGTGGGAACCGACTCCCACACCACCATGATCAACGGTCTGGGAGTCGTGGGATGGGGCGTGGGCGGGATCGAGGCCGAAGCGGTGCTGCTGGGGCAGCCCTACTACATGCTGCTGCCCGAGGTGGTCGGCATGAAGCTCACCGGACAGCTGCCCGAGGGCGCCACCGCCACCGACCTGGTGCTGCGCACCACCGAGTTGCTGCGCAAGCATGGCGTGGTGGGCCGCTTCGTGGAGTTCTACGGCGCGGGACTCAGCAACCTGTCGCTGCCCGACAAGGCCACCCTGGCCAACATGGCTCCCGAATATGGCGCGACCATCGGGTTCTTTCCGGTCGACGACGAGACGCTCCGGTACCTGGCGGGAACCGGACGCTCGCCGGAACTCATCGATCGGGTCGAGAAGGTGAGCCGCGCGCTCCATCTCTTCCGCTCCGACGACACCCCCGAGCCTGAATTCACTTCGAAGCTCGAACTCGATCTGTCCAGCATCGAGCCGTCTCTCGCCGGCCCCAGGCGCCCGCAGGACCGTATCCCCCTGGCGCGGATCCGAGACGCCTTCGACGAGCACCTGCCGACGCTGGTGCCCGCTGGCTTCGATCTACCCGACAGCACGCCCGACGAGGGTGAGCGTACGGGCGAGTCCTGGGCCGGAGAGGGTGGCGAGGTGCCGGTCGCGGCGGGCACCATGGTGAGAGGCGCACACCGCACCGGTTCCCGCAACCGGTACCGCACCATCGACTACCTGGGCGAGCAGATCGAGATCGGTGACGGCTCGATCGTGATCGCGGCCATCACCTCGTGCACCAACACCTCCAACCCCTCGGTCATGATCGGTGCGGGATTGGTGGCGAAGAAGGCGGTGGCGCTGGGCCTCGACGTGAAGCCGTGGGTGAAGACGTCCATGGCGCCGGGCTCGAAGGTCGTGACCGATTATCTCGAGGGGTCGGGGCTGCTCGACGACCTCGAGGCGTTGGGATTCGGCGTGGTGGGCTACGGGTGCACCACCTGCATCGGCAACTCCGGCCCCCTCCCCGAACCGATCCACAAGCTGGTCCAGGACGAGGGCCTCGTGGTGACCGCGGTGCTGTCCGGCAACCGCAACTTCGAGGCTCGCATCCATCCGCTGGTGCGGGGCAACTACCTCGCCTCGCCGATGCTGGTGGTGGCCTTCGCCATCGCCGGCCGGGTCGACATCGACCTCTACAACGAGCCGCTGGGACATGCGAGCGACGGCACCCCCGTCTTCTTGAGCGACATCTGGCCCAGCCAGCAGGAGGTACGCGATACCGTCACTGCCGCGCTGCGCCCGGAGATGTACCGCGACCGCTATGCCGAGGTGTTCGAGGGCGAGGAACACTGGCAGGCGTTGCCGGTGCCCGACGAAGGCGCGCTCTACGAATGGGACGCCGAGTCGACCTACATCCAGAATCCGCCCTTCTTCCAGGGTATGAGCCTCGACACGCCCGCCTTTCACGACGTGAAGGGCGCACGGGTGCTGGCGCTCCTGGGCGATTCGGTCACCACCGACCACATCTCGCCGGCCGGCGCCATCGCCAAGAACGGAGCGGCGGGCATGTACCTCAAGGAGCACGGGGTCGGGGTGCTCGACTTCAACACCTTCGGCTCCCGCCGCGGCAACCACGAGGTGATGATGCGGGGCACATTCGCCAACGTCCGCATCAAGAACCAGCTGCTCGACGGCCGCGAAGGAGGCTACACCATTCACTTCCCGTCGGGTGACGAAACCTCGATCTATGACGCGGCCATGCGCTATCAGGCCGAGGGGACCCCGCTGGTGGTCCTGGCCGGCTCGGAATACGGCAGCGGATCGTCCAGGGACTGGGCCGCGAAAGGTACCAGTCTGCTGGGGGTGAAGGCGGTGATCGCCACCGGCTACGAGCGCATCCATCGCAGCAATCTCACCGGGATGGGGGTGCTGCCGCTGCAGTTCCTCGCCGGAGATTCGCCCGCGTCGCTGGGCCTGACCGGACGTGAGGTGTTCGACATCTCCGGTGTGGCGCCCGACGGGCCCGAACCGGGTGGTACGGCCCAGGTCGTCGCCCACCGTGAAGACGGCACCACGGTGCGCTTCGAGGCGTTGGTACGGCTCGATTCCGATATCGATGTCGACTACTACCGCAACGGCGGCATCCTGCACACGGTGCTCAGAAAGATGGGTCGCGGCGAGATGTAGTCGACAGAAAAGGGTTTCGCGATCGGGGGCGCCGGGCGCATGATGCAACACAATGGACTGTTGCACCTGCTGACCCTCCCATCCGTGAGGCGAGCCATGCCCTTGCCCTCCTTTCGCTCTATCGCGCGTACGCCCGTGGTCGGCGCCACCACACTCGCCAGGGGGTGGGGTGGCGACGACGGCCCCACTCCACCACCGACACCCGAACCCGTAGCCTCGGTCGAGGTGTCGCCCACCCAGTCGGATCTGCGCACCGGTGAGACGGTCCAGCTCCAGGTCACCCTGCGCGACGCGGCGGGGACGGTTCTCACGGGTCGCACCATTGCATATACCACGTCGGACGGCACCATCGCTGCGGTCGACAATGCGGGGCTGGTGACCGCAGGAACCCGCGGGAATGCCACCGTGACGGTCACCAGCGAGGGACGCACGGCTCAGGCCACCTTCGACGTGCTCTTTCCCGATTTCCAGCCGACGGGTCCCACGGCCCTCTCGGGTGACAACGACTTCGAGACCTTCGACGTCGGGGGCGGTATCACGGTCACCCTGTCCGGAGGTACCGTGGTGCGGGTGGTCGGCGCGGCCAACGTCGCGGGCACCATCACCGGCAACTGCACACCCTTGAATCTGGTCGCCGGCGGCGCGGTCACCCTGACGGGCACCGTGGACAACGGCTGCACCGACGCGGCCCAGGCGGCCGATCTACGCATCGTCTCCGGAGGTGCCCTGACGCTGACCGGAACGCAGGTCACCTCGTCGGGCAGTGTCGACATCACCAACGACAGCACGCTCACCGATGACGATTTCGACCTGACTCCGGCCTTCCGCTACGGGTCAACCCCGCCGCGGGCCGCCGTACAGGGATCCGGTCCCTGCGTCGCAGACGGATCCACCTTCACTCCCACTCCACCCAATCGTCCGAATGGCGTCGATGGCACCAACGGGGGAGACGGCAGCGACGGACACCGCTGGGCCCTGACCTGCAACGGCGACGGCGTCATCACCGGCGGTACCAGGGTGAGCGGACAAGGTGCCGGCAACGGCTTCGGTGGAGATGTGACCGGAGGGGCCGGTGACAGCGATCTGGACGAGCAGGGAGGCGACGGTGGCGACGCGGGCCGACTCGATGTGCGGGTCACCGGCAAACTCGACTTTCCACCCAATGCCGCAGTGCGTTTCGTGCTCGGCAACGGAGGCGACGGGGGGAGCCGTACCGTCACGGCGACGGCTCCGAGCGGCAACGCCACCGCGACGGGTGGAGACGGTGGCGAATCCGGCACACTCCGGGTCAGCGCCAACGGCGGCATCACCATCGGGCCCGGTGGCATCATCATCGAACCCGGAACCCCTGGCACGGGCGGCAACGCGATCGCCGTGGCAGGCGACGGCACCGATGCCGGTGCCGCGGCCGCGACGCCCGGAGGCACCGCGACCGCCACGGCGGGTGAGGGCGGCGACTCGCCCCGAGCCCGTCTGCGCTCCCGCGGGAATGTGACAGGGCTGGCCAACGTCACCGTGCTGGACGCCCCCGGCGGGGTGGGTGGCGATGCTCGCGCCACCGGAGGCAAGGGGGGCGACGGCAACGAGATGTTCCCCCCGGGCGCCGATGGCGGCGGCATGACGGCAACTGCAGGTGAGGGTGGCGAAGCCCGGGCGACGGGTACGGGCGATGCGCCCATCGGCATCGGCGGCATGGGCGGGAGCGCCTTCATCTTCCGCGGCCTCGGCGGAATCGGCTGGAACGGCTGCAGCGTGATGCCCCATAAAGCCGGGGGTGACGGCGGTAAGGGCGGCAACGGGTCGGTGACGTCGGGCGAGGGCGGCGACGGCTCCCTGACCGATGGTGACCCGGGCTCGATCAATGTACCGGCGGGCACCGGAGACGGTGGCATGGGCGGCGACGGTGAAGGGCCGGGCAGTGGCGGCAGCGGGGGCTCGAAGGCGGCCAACGCGAACGGCGGCGCCAACAACGACATGCCCCTCAACTTCCAGGACGGCGCAGACGGTGTGAATTGTCCCGCGGCGGTCATGATCGAGGTCGGACCCGCCGAGATGGCGGTCACCCACGTCATCGGCAGTTCGCCCTGTCCGCAGCTCGTGGGGACCTTCACGGTGCGCAACATCGGCACCGCGCCGGTCAACCTGCAGCTGGCGCTGGGGTCGACCGCCCTGAACGTGAGCCCCGGCGGAGCGACCGATGTCGCGCCCGGTGCCCTCGTCACCTTCCAGGTTCTGTTCAACTGCTCCACCCAGAGTTCGTTCAGTAGTCAGGTCGACGTCATCGCCACCCCCGCAGGGAGCGGGGGCACGGGCGGTGTCACCGTACCGGTGTTCGTGGCGGTCACCATTCTCTCGCCCGGCAGCAGCACCGACGGCTGAGCACCGAGGCTCTTTCGGTGGGCCGCAACGCCCTCGGGTCCTCACGGGCCCGGGGGCGTTCGCCTTTGCGGGGTGTTCACGCACGGGTGGCACTCACGCACGAGCCGTGGGCGTCCACGCACGGAGGGCGGACACGCACGGAGAGCGGACACGCACGGAGAGCGCCCACGCACGAGGTGTAGGCGGACCCGCACGCCGCAACAGTAGACGAACGGCCCCGCAGAGCGCAGGTTGGCGGGACGGTTCTCGCTCGCTCGCCTCGGAGTCCACTTCAGATGAATCACACATCCCGCTTCGCCCGTCTGGTCGCCTGCGCCGCCTTCGCTCTCGCGGCACCCGGCCTCTCGGCCCAGACGCTCCGCCCGTTTACCGCCGAAGACGCCCTGAACGTCCGTACGGTGAGCGTCGCAGACGTCACCCCCGACGGCGCGCAGGTCGCACTGACCGTGCGTACGCATCGCGACGGGCTGAACGTCGACCACTTTCGATTCGGCGATCCGACCTATGTGGCTCCCTCGACGCGCGAGCTTCTGGTCATCGACACCCGCACGGGCGCAAGCCGGGCGGTCGTCGAGGGGCGGGTCCAGGTGCAGGGGGTGACGTGGTCGCCCGACGGGAGCCGCCTGGCCTACCTGAGGTACGACGGTGGAGCGCATCATCTGGAGATATGGGATTCCGGCACTGGGCGAGTGCGCCGGGTCGAGTTCGACACCCCGATGCCGATCGCCTCGAACTCGTCGCTGGAGTGGCGACCCGACGGCTCGGGGCTGTTGCTTCAGCTGCGCACGCCGCAGTGGGCCACCACCGCGCGGGCCGCCTTCGACGAGATGACCGACGGACCCATCGTGGTGCACGACGGCAGCGAGCCGTTCCTGGACTGGGACCGGGTGCGAAATCTCGGTGATCTCACGGTCCCGGCGCTGGTCGAAGTCGACGGCTCGGTCCGCACCCTGCTGCCCGAAGGCGCCTGGGGGGGCTTCGAGCAGACCGCCGACGGCCGCTCCATCATGGTGATGGGTGAGGTGGCCCTGAGGACGGTCTACGAAGGCAACGACGGGTCGGAATGGCGGCTTCTGCGCCTCGATCTCGCGTCGGGCGACACCACCCGCCTGGTGGCTCCCTCGACCGACCGTCCCCGACCGAATTGGAGTCCCGACGGAACGCGCTATGTCTTCGCCGAAAAGGGGGACGTGTGGTTGCGCGCCATCGACGCCGATTCCGCGACCAACCTCACCGAAGGTCGCCGGGGACCCGTGTCGGAGACCGACACCACCACGATCCGGTACTCGGTCATGGACTGGAGCCCCGACGGCCGGCGCCTGCTGGTCTCGAGCCAGCAGGGGTGGCACCTGATGGATCCCGCTTCGGGCGACGCGCCTCTGATCTACGCCATGGACGACGACGCCCGCGAAAACGGCACGCGGCTGAGTGTCGTGGGATGGTCACCCGATGCCACGCGCCTGATGGTCGCCACCGCCGAACGCGACCGCTGGCAGCGCGGGATCGCCTATCTCGAGCTGGGGTCGGGCACCCTCACACCGCTCCGGGCCGACACCAATCTCTACTCGGGTTGGACGCTCAGCGAAGACGGCTCGACCGTCGTGTACCGCATGTCCGACGGCGATCGTCCCGACGAGTTGTATGCCGCCGACGCCGACCTGCGCGCACCCCGTCAGCTCACCGAACTCAATCCCTGGCTCGACGAGGTGGCGCTCACCCGCAGCGAGCTGGTCAGCTACCTCGATGTCGACGGCAAGAAGCAATACGGCATCTTGTACTACCCCGTCGGCTACCAGGCAGGCCAACGGTATCCGCTCGTGGCCGAGGTCTACGAGGAGTTCTTCGACAACGGCTTCAACCACCGCATGAACCTGGTGGCCAACCAGGGGTGGTTCGGCTTCCGCCCCTCGGTTGATCTCGAAGAGGGCTTTCCGGGCGAGGCCTGGATGAAGGGCGTGACCACGGGCATCAACACCCTCATCGACCGGGGCCTGGTCGATGGCGCACAGCTCGGCATCCACGGCACCAGCTATGGCGGATACGCCGTCAACCTGATCGTGACGCAGACCGACCGCTTCGCCGCGGCCATCAACATCTCGGGAAAGGTCAACATCATCAGCTTCCTGGGCGACAGCGAGAAGATCACGACCCGCAACTATCGGGCGGCCGAGTCGGGTCAGGATCGCATCGGCGCGACGCTCTGGGAGCAGCCCCAGAAGTACCTGGCCCACACGGCCGTGCTCTACGCCGACCGCATCGAGACCCCGCTCCTGCTGATGACCGGCGAGGGCGACTGGAATGTGCCGGCCACCAACGAGCGCGAGATGTACTACGCGCTGCGCCGTCTCGGTAAGGAGGTGGTGTGGGTCAACTACATGCGCGCTGGACACGGCGCGGGCCGGGCCGGCACGGTCGAAGACTTCCACGACCATTGGGCGCGGATCCTGGACTGGTACTCGACGCACTTCGAAGAGGCTCGCGAGAAGGGCGAGGGAATCATCTCGGACGCGGACACCTCTACCGGTAGCCCACCACCACCAGCCCCGGCACACGCTGGAAACCCGCCGCGCCGGCCGTAACCAACGGCAGGTCGTGGCGCACGCTGCCGGCCGCGATCCCTGGATCATTGGTGCATCGATACTCACGTCGCAGGTACGGCGCCGAGACGTTTCCGCGGAAACGCGGACGCCGTCCAGGTCGGAGCGACGCGGATCGTCGTTCGGGGTCGCTGTGCTGGCTGGTTCCACCCTACCCAGCCGAGCCCCCGCCGCCGTCACCGCACCAGTAAGATCCGGTCGGCCGGCGGATACAGCCACTCGGCCCCCCGGGCCGTGATGAGCGCGTCGTCTTCGAGAGGCATGCGCACCTTGGCGCCGCCCCATTCGGGCACCGCCGTGTAGGCGAACAACTCGATCGAGATCAGCGTGCCGTCGCGCAGCTCGTACCCCTGCCGCGTGGGGTTGAAGAACGCCAGCGAAGGCCCGATGCCATGCCCCCAGTTACCAACTGAATGGGGACCCATCACGATGTCGGTCACCGCAGGGTCGGCCGAGGGCGAGTTGAACGAGACGATTCCGAAGCCAGCGGCGGTCAGGGCCGCCTCGGCGCGCTCGAGGGCGACCCGTGCCGTGGCCGCGGGGCGGATCGCCTGGGTCATGATCGTTCGCGCCTCGATGCCCCGCTGGTAGGCGTTGCGCAGCCCGGCGGGCGCCTCGACTTCGCCCTCCTTCAGCACGTAGGCGACCCGCTTCATGTCGGTGTAGAAGTCGAGAAAGCCGACGCCCCAGTCGATCATCATCAGGTCACCCCGCTGAATGATGCGGTCGCTCGACGATGCCTCGATGCCCGTGGGGCCGGTGATGTACACCGACGGCATGTCGAACGACGACTCGAGCCCTCGCTCCAGCAGACGATCCCACATCCACCAGGCCACGTCTGCGAGTGAGGTGACGCCGGGCGTGATCACTTCGTTCGACAACGCCCGCTCGGCGATCTCGCGCGACATCTCCCCGGCCTCGGCGAACGCCGCGATTTCGACGGTGGTGCGCGTCGAACGGAAGTCCGATATCAGCTTCTCGGCCGAGACCAGGCGATCGGCAAAGGACTCACCGAGCACCTCACGAAGATGCAGCCACGAGGTGTGCGACAACCCGTCGGCGTTGCCGATCGACTCGGCCATGTTGACGCCGATTCGGGCCGGATTCCGTTCTCGCACGAAGTCGGCGAGCGCGTCGCCTCCCAACACGAGGTCGTACACGCCACACCCTTCGAGCATGGGCCCGCTCACGCCCAGTACCGCGCGCTCGATGCGGTCGTCCCCCCGGTCGGTGAAGACGTAGTATGCCCATCCGCCCACGTACCCGCGGCCGAGGGCTTCCCAAAGGGGATCGAGGCCGCCCTCTCGCATCACCGTGATCCACATGTCGACGTCGTTGTCGCGCATCGCTCGCGGCAGCACGAGATCGAACTTCTGGGCTCGGATGGTGCACATCCGCTCCCAGCGGCGCCGTGCCTCCTGCGCGTAGACGGGAACCGCTGCCGACAGTCCGGTAAGCGTCGTGAGGGCGACAAGCAGGGAACGGCGAACCGACATGACGGATTTCTCGGGGAAAAGTGGCAGGGGTCACGGGCACGGCCATCCGTTTGCCGCACAACCCCACCCAGCCGCCCAACGGGCCGCCTGGATGGGGGCCGCAAAACCGACTACTTCCGGGCAGCCGCCTTCCTGGGAGCGGCCTTCTTGGCCGCGGCCTTCTTGGCCGCGGCCTTCTTCGGAGCCGCCTTCTTCGGAGCCGCCTTCTTCGGGGTCTTCGCCTTCGCCTTCCTGGCGGACGCCTTGCTCGCCGCAGCGCGCTTCTCGGCGACCATCCTGGTCGCGGCGGTGACGCCCGACTTGACCTTGGCGGCGCCGGCCTCGGCGGTCTCCTTGGCCGAGTCGACCAACTCGCCGACCTTCTTCGTTGCGACCTTCTTGACGGCGGCCCGCTGCTTCGCTCTGACCTTTGCGGCCTTCTGTTTTGCGGCAGCCATCGTCGCAGCCGCCTTCGCCTTCACGGCTTTCGCCCGAGCGCGCTCGCGTTCCAGCTTCTTCCTGGCGGCTGCCTTCTGCTTGGCAACGGCGGCCTTGGCCTTCGCGGTCCTGGCCTTCTCCCGCTCCAGCTTCTTGCGAGCGGCAACCTTCACCTTCTCCGCCCGGGCCTTGTCGGCGGCCTTCTTCTTCGCGGCCTTCGCCTTTTCACCGGCCTTCTCCTTCGCGGCTTTCGCCTTCTCGGCCTTCGCCTTTTCGGCGGCTTTCTCCTTCGCGGCCTTCGCCTTCTCGGCGGCTTTCTCCTTCGCGGCCTTCTCTCGCTCAGCTTTCGTCGCCATGGGTCCACGCCCCGCGTTGAGGTATCTCGATACCGCCTTGCATTCAAGATGCGCATGAGCCGCCCCTCGAACCAGATGCGCGGGGCCCGGCCGGCGGCTCCGCTCCCGCCGCCGCTGCTGGAGCCGACTCTGGCGCCCTGCTAGGTTACTCGATGCGAACGACGACTTCGAATGATGGGGGCGGCGCCGATCGCGGGGCTCAGGACGAGCGGGCGTGGACGCTGACCTTCGCGGCATGGCTGATCGCCAGCGCCTCCACCCTCGCCGCGCTGTTCTTCGGCGAGGTCATGAAGCTGCCTCCATGCTCCCTGTGCTGGTACCAGCGCATCTTCATGTTTCCGATGGCGCTGGTTCTGCCGTTCGGGCTCTTTCCGTTCGACCGCAACATCGTGCGGTCCGTGCTGCCGCTGGCCGGCCTCGGCGGGCTGCTCGCGGTCTTTCATGTGCTTCTCGTCGCAGGCGTCATCCCCGAGCGCATCGCACCGTGCCGGCAGGGCGTGCCTTGCTCGGAGACCGTGATCGAGTGGTTTGGTTTCGTGACGATACCCCTGCTGTCGTTCGCGGCATTCGCGACGATCGTGGCCTTGTTGATTGTGGCTTTGCTCAGGAGTTCAAAATGAGTCGGAAATCGTCGTTCGTCGGTGCCGCGGTGGCGCTGGCCGTGATCTTCGTCGGAAGCGTGGTGGTCTTCAACATCTCGAAGTCGGGCGCGGCCGGGACGGCTTCGCAGGCAGCGCTCGATCGGGCGCATGCGCCGTCGCTCGGCCCGGCCGATGCGCCCGTCGTCATCGTCGAGTTTCTCGATCCCGCGTGCGAGACCTGTGCGATCTTCTATCCTGCGGTGAAGGAGATGATGGCCGCCAACCCCGGTCGCATCCGGCTCGTGGTGCGCTGGGCACCGTTCCATGAGGGATCACGCGATGTCGTCGCCCTTCTCGAGGCCACGCGCAAGCAGGACAAGTTCTGGCCCGCCCTCGAGAGGCTGCTGGCGTCCCAGCCTGCCTGGACGGTCAACCACACGGCTCAGGTGGGACCCGCCTGGCAACAACTCGCAGATCTGGGTCTGGACCAGAGCCAGATCGAAGCCGCCATGGTCGCCCCCGACGTCACGCAAAACATCGCGCAGGACATCGCGGACGCCGCCTCGCTGAACGTCACCATGACACCCGAATACTTCGTCAACGGCAAGCCCATGCCGAGCTTCGGATACGAGCAGCTGAAGCAACTGGTCGATGAGGCGCTGCGGGCGACGAGCCGGTAAGCTCGCGGCGCCGTCTCGCAGCCCGTGCGGCGACGGTCAGCGCCGCACCCGCACCACCACGAACTTCGAATGGCTCGTCACCACCTCGGCGTCGCCGAAGAGGCGCTTCAACTTGGCGGCGTAGGCCAGGTGCCGATTTCCGACCACCCAGAGCTGCCCGCCGCTGCGGAGCGCACGCTTCGCCCCGGTGAACATGCGCCAGGCGGTGTCGTCTCCGCGGGCACCCCGAGCGTGGAACGGCGGGTTGCAGACGATCAGATCGACGGACCGGTCGGGGCGGCCGTCCATGCCGTCGGCCTGCACGAAGTCGGCCTCGTCCGTGGGACAGGTGGCGGCGAAGGTAGCCGCCGCAGAGCGGATCGCGGCCGCTGAGGCATCGCGAAACTCGACCGTCAATTCCGGACGCAAGAGGGCGAGACGCGTGCCCAGAACACCGTTTCCGCACCCGAGGTCGACCGCATCACGAGCGTCGGGGGGGAGCGCCCGCAGCAGGTCGGGCAGGGCCTCGAGCAAGACGCGGGCGCCCTGATCGAGCCCCTCGGACGAAAAGACGCCGGCGTGATTGGTCGTGTGGACCCCGAAGTCCGTCCAGCGCTTCGGCCAGGGATTGGGGGGCGGGCGCCGATCGGGATCGATCACCGCATGCACGAGACGAGCCTTCTTGCGGGCGTGTGACGACACGGTCGGGCCGATGATGGCATCGAGCAGCGCAAGGGTCGACGTGTGGACGGACCGGGTCATTCCGGCGCAGACCACCACCCCGCCCTCTCGCAGCGCAGGACGGATCCGGTGAAGGGCCTCTTCCAGCTCTCCCAGCGACTTCGGGATCTTGATCAGGGCACAGCCCAGCGAGGCCGGCGGGAGCCGAGCGAGGGCGTCGACAGAAAGCACCTGCCACCGGCTTCCAGCGACATCACACCGCTCCGCGTTCTTGCGCAGCGCCTCGGTCGAGAGCACCGAGTCCGCGACGACCCGGAGCGGCGAAGTCGTGCCGGCTCCCTGCGGGTCTCCCGTCGAGGACCGGGACAGCAATCCCAGGGTCACCGCGCCGAAGGCATCGTTGACCACGATCGTGTCGCCGAGCCCAACTGCGGGCGGCTCGGACGGAAAGAGCGGACCCGTGTCGACCTCGCCCGCCAGCCAGCCGAGCAGCAACTCGTCGGCGGCGTCCCACGCGCGCAAGGTGGGGTCGGCTTCCAGGGGCCACCGCACCAGCGGAAGCCGATTCGGAGGGGACGAGGGCGCGTCCCCTCGACTCACGGCGTGATCCCCGCCCCGTAGCTCATGGCGAATTCGATGAACTTCGACAGCTCCACGGCGTCCCGCGCCACGAAGCGCACCGTATGCGAATCGACCCGATCCACATTGGGCAGATAGGCAAGGAGCTCGGCCGGCATGTAGTTCTTGAAGCCCAGCTCGAGTTCCAGCGGACCCTCGGCCGGGTACGGGACGAAGTCGTCGAGCCGACCCAGGGCGCGGCGGGTGGCGTCGGCGATGACCTCGCGCGCGGGTCCGGGCATGAGGGTGCGCGCCGAGTGGAAGCCGAGGCTCCACTTGACCACCGCCGTCTCCAGGTCACCCAACAGCGGCCCGACCTCGTCGGCCAGGGCGTCGTCGCCCGAGATCATGACCACGGGCACGCCGAAGTGCCCGGCGATGAGCGCGCTCACACCGGCCTCGGGCATGTCGACCCCGTCCACCCGCAGCGCCGTGAGGTTGGCGCTGGACATGGTGTGCGCCCGCACCCCGCGGACATTGGCGGTCGAGGCATGATAGCCCACCAGGAGCGCCGCGTCGAAGCTCTCGTCGATCCCTTCCATCATCATGAGGGGGCGGGGCCACGAACGGACCAGCTGGATGTCGTCCGGCAGCAGCGACATGAGCAGGTTCTCGCCGTTGCCGTGCGAGTCGCTCACCACGATGTCGGTGGCCCCCATCTCACGCGCCGCTTCGATGGCCGCCAGCACCTCGCGGGTCATGTACTCGCGAAACGTTCCGTACTCGAAGCCCGTCGGTCCGAGCTGGTCGGCGGTCACGGCGCCGGCCACCCCCTCCATGTCGGCCGAGATGTAGACCTTGAGCCCCTCCTGGGCGACGGTCGCCCGGGGGACGAGGGCGCAGCAGGCGAGGGCGGCGGTGAGCAGCGGCGAGCGAACGCGGGATCGGGTCATGGGTCGTGGTCTCCAGGAGTGTGTGCGGCCGGTCCACAGTACGCGCAGCGCGCCCGGGGGCGATAGGTTGCACACGATTCCTCCACTCGACGACCCGTATCCTGCCCGCGCCGCCCATGTCTCCCACCCGCCGTGAGGTCCTCGCGCAGCTGGCCGCCCTCGCGGCCGGTGCCGCGCTCCCGAGAGCTGCGTGGGCGCAGGTCGCGCCCGATCCCCTGGACGGGTCCATCGCGGCCTACCTCGACGGACTCGGTCGCAGACGCTGGAGTGTCACCGAGGTCACGACCATGGCGCTGGATCGATGCCGGAGCGACGGGGCGAGGTGGCGCGCCATCGATGCACTGTCTCCGGCGGCGCTGTCCGAAGCCCGTGCCGCCGACGAGCGCCGACGCGCCGGACGCAGTCTGGGACCGCTCGACGGCGTGCCGGTCTTCGCCAAGTCCATCTACGACATGGACGGCCTGCCCACCACGGCGTCGAGCGCCGCCTGGGCCCGGCTCTTTCCCGACCCCGTACGGCGTGACGCCCTCGAGGTCGCGCGCATGCGGGCCGGGGGTGCGATCGTGCTGGGCAAGACCGCTGCCGACGACTTCGCCTACCGCGGCAACGGCACCAGCAGCCACACCGGCCAGGTGCTCAACCCCCACGACCCGACGGGCATCCGCACTCCGGGCGGATCGAGCGCCGGCTCGGCGGTGGTGGTGGCGGGCGGGCTCGCCTTCGCGGCGTTGGGCACCGACGATGGGGGCTCGAACCGCATTCCCGCGCAGTTCACCGGGGTGGTGGGGGTGAAGCCGACCTTCGGGCTCGTGCCGCGCACGGGGGTCATTCCCACCTGGCCGTACCTCGACACCCACGGCCCGTTGGCTCGCAGCGTGGCCGATGCGGCGCTCCTGCTGGCGGTGGTGGCGGGCGCCGATGCGAGCGATCCGCTGGCGCTCACCGGGCGCTGGGATGGCCCACCGCTCTCCGCACTGCGGGACGACGCCCTGTCCGGCGTGCGCCTGGGTCTGGTCGACGCCCATGTGCCCCGCGGTGAGATGCCTGCCGAGTCGCTGGCGGCGTGGGATCGCGCCGTGGGCGACCTGCGGGCGGCGGGCGCGGTGGTGGAATCGTTCACGCCGTCGGTAACGCTGTGGAACGTGCGCGACGCCTTCGCCGCCGCCGCGCTCGAGCGTGGCGACGTGAGCATCGATACCCGCTCGCCCGCACCGACCGCCAACGCGCTCTTCCACTACTTCGCGGGGCGCTCGGCACAGCCGCTCGACGACATTCGCCGAGGGTACGATGCCTATCGGTCGTTCTACGATGTCCTGCCCGAGCAGTACGAAGCGTGTGTGCCGCTCCTGTCCGAGCCGATGATCGACGATGCGGCCGGCCGCTCGTTTGCACGCTCACGGGCGTCGGTGGTGGCCGGGCTCGCCGACGCCATGCGCCGCGCGGGCGTCGTCGCCATGGTCTATCCGACCATGCCCTTCCCCGCCCCCGCAGCCTCCGACTCGTGGCCGCCGATCCGTACGACCCTGGGATACGGCAACTGGCTCGGGCTGCCCGAGGTGTCGGTCCCGGCCGGCGTCGACGTGGCCGGCCTGCCCGCGCTCAACCTGTCGGTGGTGGGGCTGCCGGGTGACGACGCCCGCGTACTGGCGCTGGCCCACGCCTACGAGCGCCAATCACGGCGGTTCGTGCCCGCACCCGGCAGGACGAGATGACACCGGAACCGCTCGCAGACTCGACGCCTCAGCGAAGCCCGGGCGGCGCCACCCGCGCCTTCGTGGCCTGCTCGAAGGCGTAGGCCAGCTCGATCAAGCGGGGCTCGCTGCAGGCCGTCCCCGTGAAGCTCACGCCGAACGGGCGCGGCCGGGTCTCGAAGCCCTCCGGCAAGCCGCCGGTGCTGCCCTCGAGCAATGCGATCGGCACCATGACGGTCGGATAGCCCGGCTTGGCCGCGATTCCGGCCCCACCCGACCCGGGAAAAAGCAGCGCATCGAGTTCGAGCTGCTCCATGACCTCGTCGATGCCGTGCTCTGCGTTCAGCTCCAGGTCACGCGCGCGGTCGGCTTCGTAGTCGGCGCGATCGGCGTCGAGATCGATGGCGTCGGACGCATCGAGCAGCGCCTGCCCGTACTTGTTCGAGCCCGCGTCGAGGTGCGCCAGATTCCACTCCCTGAGCTCGGTGAGCGTCTTCACCGGCGCCGACTCTCCGAGGGTGGCGAGCCAGACGTTGAAGTCGCGCTTCATGCCGTAGGTCAGCACCGAGCTGCCTCCCGCCCGCAGCAGATTGTGATCTGGATCGGGGTCGACCACACTGGGAATGTCGGCGGGATCGACCACAGTGGCGCCCTGCTCCTGCAGGATCCGAATGACATCGGCCATCACCGCGGCGCTCTCGTCCGACAACCCACCCTGGAATCGCTCGGTACCCGGCACCGCAACCGAGTCGTAATATGCGGCGCGGGGAATGCCGATGCGTGCACCCTGCAGCCCAGCGGCGTCGAGAAACGCCGTGTAGTCGCCGTTGGCCGGACGCTCGCACCGCGAGGTGATCGGGTCGTTGGAGTCGGGCTCAGCGCCCTCGAGGACGCCGAACAGGATCGCAGCGTCGGTCACCGTGCGCGCCATGGGGCCGGCGGTGTCCTGATCGCCGGTGATGGGGATCACACCCCAACGGCTGATGCGCCCCACGGTCGGCTTGATGGCGGCCAGCATGTTGGCGTTCGACGGCGACAGAATCGAGCCCGAGGTCTCGGTGCCCACGTTGGCCGCCCAGAAGCTCGCCGCGGTGCCGATCCCTGAACTCGATCCCCCGACCCCCATGAGGGGGCGCCCGTCGTTTCGCCCCTCCCGCGGATCACGGCGCGGATCGTAGGGATTCAGGCCGTAGCCTCCCACCGCACTGTAGTTTCCCGGCATGCCACGGGCCTTGAAGTTGGCCAGCTCGGTCATGACCGTCTTGGCGAGAATGATGGCGCCGGCCTCGCGCAGGTTGGTGGTCAGCGTCGCATCGTAGGGCGGCAGATAGCCCTCGAACGCCAGCGCACCGCCCGTGGTCGGCAGGTCGGTGGTGAGGACGTTGTCTTTCAGGGCGATCGGAATGCCGTGCAGCGGTCCCCGCACCCGTCCCTCGGCCCGCTCGCGATCCAGTCGGTCGGCCTCGGCGAGAGCGCCGGCGTTGACGGTGATCACCGCGTTGATCTTGTCTTCGAAGCGGGCGATGCGGATCAGGTGGGCCTCGACGAGTTGTCGGGCCGTCACGCGCCCCGACTCCATGGCCGCCTGCATCTCGGGAATGGTGGCCTCGACGACGTCGACGGGTTCGGCGGATGGCGCGGTGCAGCCGAAGACCCAGGTGAGCGCCAGACCCGCCAGAAGCGGGAGCACCAACTCACGTCGCAATGCCCTCATGCTACTCCTCCCAGCCTGGAAATCATCGATCTCGAGTGGTCCGTGTCGGTCCCTGGGCGGCGGTCGCGGGGCGACATGCCGCCCCGCCCCACGCGCAGGTTCCGAATCGACGCCCAATGTACGTGCCGTGGACCGCGAGAACAGGGGTTCCCGGTGCTTGTGCTCATCCGGGCCCAATCCGTCACCTCCGTCACCTCCGTCACCTCCGTCACCTCCGTCAACTCCGCCAACTCCGTCAACTCCGTCAACTCCGTCAACTCCGTCAACTCCGTCAACGCCGGTCTCCCCCGCGCACGCCTTTCAGGAAGTCCAGCGTTCGATTGAAGGCAAGGTCCGCGGCGTCGGGGTCGAAGGCCGCATGGTCGGACTCGGCAAACCAGTGGCTGGTGGCGGGATAGTCGTTGGCAGCATAGGCGAGTCCGCGGCTGGCGACCGCTCGTTCCATGTTCTTGCGAGCCGAGACGGACACATAGTCGTCATGTGCGGCAAAATGGCCGAGGATCGGTGTTGTCGCGCGGCTGAAATCGCCGGCGCGGGCGGCGTAGTAGAGCACCGTCGCCGAGACCTGCGGAGGCGGGTGTTGGGCCAACCAGATCGCCCAGTGTCCGCCCATCGAGAACCCGATGGTGGCCGGGTCGGTGCCGTTCGACCGCGGGTGGGCGGCGAGTTCCACGAGGCTCTGCTGCAAGGTGCGGTACGTCGGTTCACTTCGTCTGACGGCGCGCAGGCGCCGAGCCTCGAGTTCGGTCGTGGCGGTGGCACCCTGAAACAGGTCCACACAACCAGCAACGAATCCCCGAGCCGCGAGCTGGTCGGCGAATGAAATGAAGGAGTCGGTCAGGCCCCACCAGGAGTGTATGATCAAGATCGGAAGGCCCGCCCCGGTCCTGGGCAACGCGAGATATTTCAACGCCGATCCACGGACCTCAGGCATGGGGAGAGGCTGCCGACGGATCGGGGGGAGTGTGCGACCGACGGATCCGGGCCACTACAGCTTCGAAACGTCGATCTTGAACAGGTCCGCGGCCGTCTTCCAGGCCACATTCTCCTTCGCCTCGCCCTTGAAGCCGAGCTTTTCCATGAAGGCCACGTACGGCCCCATCTCCACCAGCGGCCAGTCCGTGCCGTACATGAGCTGCGTGCCCGGGTCGCCCATGTAGGCGATCAGGTCTTCCACTCGCTGCATCAGATACTTCTCGAACTCGTAGGTGAAGTCGCCGAGCACCAGTCCCGAAAAGTCGGCGTAGACGTTGTCGTTCTTGTAGAGCACCTCGGCGGTATCCTGGAACCAGGGATTGCCGAGATGGCACATCACGAACCGCACGTCGGGGTAGTCGACCGCGATGTCGTCGACGAGCAGCGGATGCGCCATCCTCACCTTCGCACCCTTGGCGAAGGTATCGCCGGTATGGATCACCACCGGCACATCGTGCTTGGCCGCGATCCGGAAGACCGATTCGAGCGACGGGTCGTTGATGGCGTACTTGTCGTAGCCGGGGTAGAGCTTGATGCCCTTGACCAGGCCGTCACGGATCCGGCATTCCATATTGAAGAGATCGGTGCGTTGGTCGCCGCGCCAACACAGCCCCTCGACCACCGTGGTGCGTGGATCCTCCGCGAGGATCTCGAGCACGTGTTCGACGCTGGGGCGATCGACGTTGACCTTGTACGAGGTCAGGACCACGGCATGATCGATGTGGTGCGTCTCCATTTCAGCGAACAGGCGCTCGACGTTGGCCTCGGTCGGGCGCGTCGGAGCGCTCTCTTCGGTATAGTAGTTGTTCAGATGGACATGGCAGTCGATCAGCATCGTGTGGTCTCGCCTACCCTTCTCGAGTGATTCGGAGATTCGAGTCTCCTATGCCCATGAACGATTCACGCGCCGGTTCCCCGTCGACGCCCAATGTACGCCTGGAGGACTTCGAGAAAAGGATCCACCTGCGGCACCTGACCATGGACGACTACCCGGCGCTGATCGAAATGCAGCGGCTGTGCTTTCCGGGGATGGGCCCGTGGCAGGAGGAGCAGATCCGGAGTCAGATCGAGATCTTTCCGCAGGGACAGCTGTGCCTGGAGTCGAACGGGCGTCTGATCGCCTCGTCGAATTCACTCGTGGTCGAGTCGGACATGCACACGGCCTGGCACGATTGGACGCAGATTTCCGACCACGGCATGATCCGCACGCACAGTGCGTCGGGCGACACCCTCTACGGCATCGAGATCATGGTGCATCCCGACTTTCGGGGTATGCACCTCGCGCGCCGGCTCTATGACGCCAGAAAGGAGCTCTGCCGGGAACTGAATCTGGCCCGCATCGTGATCGGGGGACGGATTCCGGGCTACGGCTCGCAGCCTGAAGAGATGACCGCGAGGGAGTACGCCGAGCAGGTGATTTCACGCGGTCTCTACGATCCGGTGCTCACGACCCAGGTGGCCAACGGCTTCGTGCTGCGCGAGTTGATCCCCGGCTATTTCCCCGCCGACAAAGCATCACGCGGGTACGCGACGCACCTCGAGTGGACCAATCTGGACCATGTGCGCGACCCGGCCCGGCGGTGGCACCGGGTGTCGATGACCCGCATCTGCGCCGTGCAGTACCGCATGCGGCACATCGATTCGTGGGAAGAATTCGAGACGCAGTGCGCCTTCTTCGTCGATGCTGCGGCCAACAACAAGGCCGACTTCGTGGTGTTCCCCGAGCTTCTCACCAACCAGCTCATGGGCGTCGAGCCGGGGCGCAGGCCGGCCGACGCCGTGCGCCGGCTGGCGGAGCTGACGCCGAGGTATCTGGCGCTGTTTTCGGCGCTGTCGGTCAAGCACAACGTCAACATCGTCGGGGGCTCACAGTTCACCACCGACGACGCAGGGCACCTGCACAACGTGGCCTACCTGTTTCGGCGCAACGGCACCATCGCCCGGCAGGCCAAGATCCACGTGACCGCCGACGAGCGCCGGTGGTGGGGGGTCGAGGGCGGAGACCAACTCGAGGTCTTCGAGACCGATCGCGGACGGGTCGCGATCCTGCTCTCGTACGACGTCCAGTTTCCGGAGCTGGCTCGTATCGCCGTCGATCGGGGGGCCCAGATCATCTTCGTGCCCTTCACGGCCGAGGACCGTCATGGCTACCTGCGCGTGCGGTATTGCTGCCAGGCTCGCGCGGTCGAGAACGAGGTCTTCGTCGCGGCGGCGGGCACCACCGGCAACCTCCCCTTCGTCACCCACGCCGACACCCACTACGCACGCTCGGGCATCTTCACCCCGCTCGACTTCTCCTTCGCGCGGGACGGGGTGGCCGGCGAGTCGACCGAAAACGTCGAGACGCTGGTGACCGCCGATGTCGACCTGGAGCTGCTGCGTCGCCAGCGACTGGGCGGCAGCGTGCGCCTGCTGGCCGACCGGCGGTCGGAGCTCTATGGGGTGGATTGGCGGGGAGAGAGCTGAGAGGTCACGCCGGCCATGACGAAGCGGGGGCGTGGGGCGCCACCCTCGCGGGCAGCGGTTCGGGCGAGCTGCGGGTCTCACGGTGGGTGGTGCGCGGGGATTTCCTGGCCGACGGCGTCGATAACCCTCCAACATGACGGGTCGGATCCGAGCGGTGTCGGCTTTCCGACACCCCGCGTCGATAACTCGCCAACCTGGCTCGTCACGCCCGAGCCGCGTCGACTTACCGACGCCCCGTGTCGATAACCCGCCAACCTGGTGATCCGACCCGCGCCGTGTCGACTTTCACACCCACAGCACCAGCAGGGTACACCTCGAGGAAATCGAGGAGCCGGCGGGGAGCCTCGATAGATACGACATCCGAGAAGCGCGCCGAGCGGTCACCCGGGTCCAGCATCAGTCGATGCGGGCCATGGATCCGACTACCAGCTGCTGGACACCGAAGTCATCCTCAGAGACCATCACTACCATCTCGTCTCTGGCGTCGAGCGGCCTCAATGCGGTAGGGAAGTCGAGAAGCTCGAGCGTTCGAGTAGAGGGCGTGAGAATCAACCAGCTGCTCCATTCGGTCCTGCTCAACCAGACTCTGCCATTCTGATCCACGGACTGTCGGTTGAAACCGCTCCCCGGTTCGCCAATCGAGATGAATCCACTCTCCGTCGGAGTCCACCAATAGACATCGGCGCGATCAATCGGTGCAAACGCCAGGACTCGACCTCCCGGCTGCTTGCCGCCGAGGTACGTATAGGCAACGGACGGTAGGCCCGGTCAGGAGTACGAGCAACTCTCTTGCCGGCCACGCCGAGGGTGGAGTTGCACTCCTCGCCATCGTACGTGTAGGTATCAGTCGAAGTGCATGGGTCGAGGTTTCCCCAGTTGGTGTCAACCAACGCCACTGAGGCAGTGGCCGTGATGGCGACGACCACGAGACCGATTCGGGTGAGCTTCGACCTTCTTCCCGAGCTGCTCACCAACCAGCTCATAGCCGTGGAGCCGGGGCGTCGCCCGGCCGACGCTGAGAGGTCACACCGGCCATGACGAAGCACTTTCCCTTTCGGTTCGACCGTCGATGGACCCCCCTCTTCTTCCTGCTCGGGGTGCGAGACGACGACGGCGTCCGCCTGAACGAAGACGGCACTCTGGTCGCTACCTACGGTCGATTCAGTGTGCACACGACCCTTGAAAACATCGACCACACGACTGTCACGGGTCCTCACCGCTGGTATACCGCGGTCGGGCTTCGGCTCAGCTTCTCGGACGACAGCGTGACCTTCGGCACCAACCACTACCTCGGCCTCTCGATCGTATTCAAGCAGAAGATCCCGAGCGTGATCGGGCCACGAGATCACTCCACGCTCTGGGTCAGTGTCGATGACCCCATGGGACTGGCCGCGGCGATCGAGTCGAGCCCGCCTCGAGGCCGCCCCGCGAGTGAGACGGCGACGTAGGGCAGCGTCGCGAAGTTCGCGTCGATATGGGTGTGCGAGGCCGCTGACGAATGTGGTTCGGGGATCGGTCTCGAGGGGGGGCGCGGGCGCTATGGGTTCTCGATGCGCACGCGCACGATGCGGTCCAACTCGGGCCACCGGCGGTCCACATAGGCGTTGCCGCCCTCCACGAGGGGAGTCTGATCGCCGGCCCGCACGCCGCCACCCGAGTCCTCCCCGTACCCGGAATAAATGCGGTCGACCACGCTCTCCATCCCCCGGATCACACGCCCGATGGGGGCGAAGCCGTCGGCATCGAGCTGGATGTTGTCCACCATGTTGATGTAGAGCTGGCTCGAGCGGGTACCGGGCTCGGTGAAGGCATAGGCGATGGTGCCGCGGAGGTTCGAAGCCACGACCGGGTCGTCCTGCATGCCGCGCTCGTACCAGATCTCGTTCAGGACGGGGTCGCCCGAAACCCCGAACTGGGTGATGAAGCCCGGCACGACCCGATGGACGCGCGTGTCGTCGTAGTACCCGTGCCGGGCCAGATTCCAGAAGCGGTCGACGCCGATGGGCGCCCACTCCCGGATGACCTCCAGGGTGAACTCGCCCTTCGACGTCTCGAAGACCGCGTGGAAGGTGTCGGGTGCGGCTTCGTCCCAGCGCGGATAGCGGGGGTTCACCAGCACCCGGCGATTCAGCTCTGGCAGTGGCGTCCGTCCGACCGCCGTCTCGACCCGAGCCACAGCCCCGGCGACCACCCGCAAGGAGCCGACGGTCTCTTCGGTGAAGAACCAGAGGTCGGTCAGATGCCCTCGGGCCTGGGGTGTGGTGATGATGCGCCAGGCCTCGCTGGGACGGATTTCCCAGCGAGTGCTGGCCTGCTCGAGCCCACAACTGCGGTGAGGTTTGCGGCTCCTCATCTCTTCCTCATGTCTCCCCCTGCCCCGCCTGCAGCCCCGTCCATGGCACCTCCCAAGCGCAGCCACGAGCGTAGGTCTCGAGCCGGACATCGCCCTCTGGCGGATCCCCGGCGGCCAGGAATCGAGCCATCTGGAGGTTGCGTTGCCTGCTCTCGGACCGATCTTGCGCGCCCCGTCACCCTCGCTGCGAGGCGCTCGCCCGTGGCGACCAGCCCCCGGGCGACCAGTTGTGTGGGCGACCTGCCTGGTCTCGTTCGTTCTGGCCACCGGCGGCGCGACCGCCCAGGGAGTGGGGCTCAGCACGGGGCCGGTTGGGTTGCCTCTGCTGGCATCCCCTCCGAGCGTCGACGGTGTTCTGGCAGAACGGGAATGGCAGGGGGCTACCCTTATCACCCTGGACTTCGAGACCAGTCCAGCGGCGAACGGGCCCGCGCCCGTGGCGACGCAGTGTCACCTGGCCCGCGACGCCGACCGCATGTACGTCGGCTGCCGGGCGCATGACCCCAATCCGGATCGCATCCGAGCCCAGTATCTGGATCGGGACCACTCCACGGCGGACGACCGGATCCTGATGTATCTGGACCCGTTCGATGATGCCCAACGAGCCTTCGTCTTTTCGGTCTCTGCGCTTGGGGTTCAGACGGATGGCGTCTTCGACCAGGCCCGCGGCGACCTGGACAACGCCTGGAACACGATCTGGGCATCTGCGGGACGCATTACGCCGACCGGGTACGAGATCGAGCTCGCGATTCCGTTTCACTCCCTGCGTTTCCCCGTGTCGGAGGACGGCACCACACCCTGGCGCCTCTTCTTCGAGAGGCAGTGGCCGCGCACTCAGGTGTACACGCTGCGGTCCGCCCGCTACGACCAGGGCGACCCGTGCCGGCTGTGCTACGCAGAACACCTCGCCCCCGGGCCGTTGGAGCCCCCGAGCTTTCAACTCGAAGCCACGCCCACGCTCACGGCATCCAACTCCCTGAGCCGCATCGACGACACGGGGCCGCTGGTCGGAGCAGGTGTCGAAACCGATGTCGGCCTGGACCTTCGCTGGAGCATGTCGAGCCAGTCCGCACTCAACGTCACCGTCAATCCCGACTTCTCTCAGGTCGAAGCGGACGCGCTCCAGTTGGTGAGCAACACCCGCTTTGCGCTCTTCGTGCCCGAGCGTCGACCGTTCTTTCTGGAATCAGCCGAGGCCTTCCAGTCGCCGCTCCCGGTCGTGTTCACCCGCGCCATCGTGGATCCGGTGGCCGGTGCCAAGCTTGCCGGGCGGCTCGGGCCGTGGACGGGCGGCGCGCTGTACGCCCGCGATGCCACCACCAATCTGCTGATTCCCGGAAGCTTCGGATCGACCTTCACGACCCTCGATTCACCCTCTGACGCGGTGGCCGGACGGGTCTCGCGCACATCGGAGTCGGGCAGCGTGCTGGGGGCGATCCTCACACACCGTTCCGCCCTTCACTACCGGAACTCGGTGGCCGGCTTCGACGCCCTCGTGCGGCCCCTGCGCGGCCTCCAGATCCGAGGCCAGCTCCTTGGATCGTCGACCGAGTATCCGGACGGCACCCCCACCGCCCCCCCGCGGAGCGGATCGCTCCTGGATCACGCCCTGCAGGTGGACGCTCGCTACGGGACGCGCAACTGGGGTGGGCACGCCCGTGTCGAATCGATCGGCCCGGACTTTCGCGCCGATCTCGGCTTTCTTCCGCAGGTCGACACTCGGCGGCTGGAAGGCTCGGCCACGCGTCATTTCTGGGGAGACGACACCCCATGGTTGACCCAGTTCGAATCCGCACTCGGGACGTGGCATGTCTACACCCAGGACGGCCGATTGAAGGAGCGTGGCGTGTGGACCCGGGGTGAGTACGTCGGCCCGGCACAGACCTCGATCGCCATCAACCCCTTCTGGTTGACCGAGGGATTCGCAGGTCGGGAATTCGGCCGGTCGGGGGCCAACATGAGTGTGTCGATGGCACCGACCGAGCGGTTCCGGTTTGCCATCCGTGGGCGGCGAGCGTCCGTGATCGACTACGCGAACGTGCGACTCGCTTCGGAGCGCGAGGTTGGCGCCGAGAGCTCGCTCAGGCTTGGGCGGCGCATCTCACTCGACCTGTCCGGAAGCCGGAACTCCATTCGTCACGCGGGGAACCTCGTCAGTCGAGAGGGAGTGGTGAGCTTGCGGACCTTTGTTGGGCTCTCCCCACACGTATTCGTATCGTTTCTCGGCCAAGCTCGACGCCTGGAGCGTGGGGATCTCTCAGCTGGTGCAGCGGGAGACACCGATGACACCTCCCTCGAAACGCAGGCTTTTGTCTCCTATCGGCGCGACGGGCAGACTGCTGCCTTTATCGGCTACTCCGACCTGCTGACCGACCGACGTGGCCAAGGGCTTCAACGGCGCTCCCTTACCTGGTTCCTCAAGGTTTCGTACGCTTGGAGATCCTGACGCGGTACGACTGGTCTCCCTTTGCCCCGAAGCACCCTGCCGTGGACCTCATCTTTTCATTCGATGATTGGGAGTTCGAGCCGGCCAGCGGCGAATTGCGTAGGGCGGACCGCGAAGTCGCTCGCATTCAGCCGCAACCGGCCCAACTCCTTGCGCTCCTTCTCGAGCGTGCCGGCGAGGTCGTGACGCGCGAGGAAATCGTCGAGGCGGTGTGGCCCGACACCAAGGTGGAGTTCGATCAGGCCGTAAATTACGCGATCCGGCATCTGCGTTCGGCCCTCGACGAATCGGCGGCCGAGGGCGGCTACATCGAGACTCTCCCCCGGCGCGGATATCGCTTCAGGGCCACGGTCGAACGGCGCCGGGTGGTCCCGCCGCCCTCCTCGCGGAGGTTTCCTGCCCGACGACTCGTGTGGCTGCTCGGTCTGGCGGCTCTACTCGCCCTTCTGGCGCGAGGCTTTCGCGCAGGGAGCGATGTTCAAGCGGTAGCCGCCGATGAGCCCACCCTCGTGGCCATCCTGTCGCTTCGCTACGCCGAGGGTGACTCGCTGGCCGCGGTGGAGTCCGTGCGAATCGCCGAGCGGCTCACCGACCACCTGACCCGTTCGGCCACCGGACTCAGAATCGCGGGACCCACCATCACCGGTGGCTATCAGCTCGGGACCGATCCCCGGGGGTACATGGGCGATACGCTGGGGGCCAGCTACATGGTGTCAGGGCGACTCTCCCCCGATCAACCCGACGGGCTGTTCTTCGAGTTGATCCGGATCAGCGACGGCGCCCATGTATGGGCCATGCACGCCAGTCCATCAGACACTGGAGCCGTTGCCCGCGTCGCCGACAGCCTCACCGCGCGCTTCGGGGATCCGGGCGGCTGACCTCGGCCGCCCTCGGTCTGTGACCCCGCTCCCGATGGCCTCGCCCACCTGCTCACGCCCCCTCGACCACCTCGGAGAGGTCCGACAGCATATGCTCCAATGTGTAGAACCGCATGAGCTGATCGCGGATCAAAGCCCCGAAAGCGCTGTCGATGAACATGTAGCGCGCCAGATCCCGGGAGTTCTTCTGGGCCTTCTCCACGCGGTGCCGCTGGCGTCGTCCATGGAGCGTCAGGGCGAAATCCATGTGTTCCTGGTCGGCCCGGGCCAACTCGTCGGCCAGCGCCGCTGCCGAGTCCATGGCGACCGACGCGCCGACCCCGGCCGTGGGCAGGAACGCCGCCGCCGCGTCACCCAGGAGTACGGTTCGGGCGGTGTGCCACCGTTGCGCTCGGCAGTCGGCCATACGCCAATAGAAGGCCGGTTCGTCGGGATCGATCTGGGCGAGCGCGGCCGTGAAGACGCCCTCCGGGAGCCGGTCCGCGACGAGGGCCGCGTATTGGTGCGGATCGAGGTCGACGATGCCGCGGTGCCGTCCGCCCAGGAAGATCCCGACCCTTCCCTTCACCGGATACAGGCCCAGGCCCCAGCCCGCGGCCCACATCTCGGCATAGGTGTCGCGGGCCAACCCCTCGGCGTCACTCCACAGCACGTATCCGCCCCACCCCGTATCGAAGCGCTCCACCTCATCGTCAGCGAGGATCATCGCACGGGTCGGGGCGTGGATCCCCTCGGCGACGACCACGAGATCGAAGCGGCTACGGCTGCCATCGGACAGGGTGACGTCGACATGGTCCGGCTGCTCGTCGAGGGCCTCGATGCTTGCCCCGTACAGTACAGGGCCGACCTCGCCGCGTAGGAGAGACAGCAGGGCGCCGCGTTCCACGCCCCGGTAGCTGCCGTACCGCTCGACGAGCTCCCCCAGGGGGTAGCTCTTCTCCGGTTGGCCGTGCCGATCGTACAGCGTGTAGGTGCGCATCGGAATGCTCACCTCTTCGTAGCGCTCGGTGAGATCCAGTCCGTTGAGCACCCGCGCGCCGAGGGGCATGAGGCCGAGCATGTAGCCGGGATCGTCATCGGGCCCGCCGCGCTCCAGTACCGCCACCGGCTGGCCCCTGCGCCGAAGGAGCGCCGCGAGGGTGGCCCCGGCGATCCCGGCACCCGCAACGAGAATCCGCAGCCGCCCGCCACGACCGGCCTGTTCGGCTCGGTCAGCGAGGGTGGAGGTTCGGCCAGCGTCGATCATTCAGCGGGCTCCCGTGCGTGAGGGACGGGCATGCGACGGGCGTCCACTCGTACGCGACCGGGCCGGGAAACGATCCGAGCTCGGGCCATAGCTATCCGGAGTCCCCCGTCATGGCCGCGAGCACCTCTTCCCACCGCGCCCGCGCCTCGCCGTCACCGGCTCGGGTGGAGTAGTCGATGAGGCGTTCCACGGTCTCCCGGGTGCGCAGGTCGATGACGTCGGCCTGGGTGGAGCGGTCGGAGCCCACGAGCCCGTCGTAGGCCTCCTCCAGGAGCGGACCGGCTGCTCGCCAATCGTCGGTGCCCATCATGGCCCAGGCATGCAGGCTCAGGGAGTTCCAGACGAACCAACTGTCGGCCGGGAGTCCCGCTCGACGGATACGGTAGACCCGCCCGAGCGTCTCGGCCGCCCCGCTCCAGTCGCCGACGCGGGCCTGGTTCTGCCCCAGCGTGATCATGGGACCCGCGTGCTCCAGGGGCTCGTCGGGGTGGTGGCGACGGGCCGCGGCGACCGACGCCTCGTACATCTCCATCGCCGCGTCGAGATCGCCCATGTCGCGGTAGGTGAGGGCGCGGTTCTCGTAGTTGACCCGGTCGTACTCACCGTGAAGTTCGAGCAGGCGGTCGATCCGCTCGTACGTTTCGAGAGCGCCGGCGTACCGCTCCTGATCGGCCCGCAGGTTGCCCAGGATGGAGAGGTTGACGATCAGGGCCTCGCTGTCGGGCCCGTAGAGGCGTTCCTCGATCTCCAGACTCTTCTCGATGGCCTCCTCGGCCTCGTCGAGGCGCCGCAGGAGCCGGTAGGTGCGCGCGAGATTGCCGTAGATGTGGGCGGCGCCGGAGTGGTCGAGACCCACGGAAGCATCGAATCGGCGAAGCGCCTCCTCGAACTGGGGGATCGCCTCGTCGTAGCGGCCCTGGAACTGCAGCGTGGCGCCCAGGCTGTGATAGGCGAGGGCCACGTCGGGGTGGTTCGGTCCGTGGAGCGCCTCCCACATGTCGATCACCTCGCGGGCGACCGCCTCGGCTTCTTCGGCGCGCCCGCTCGACGCCAGCCCGTTTCCCCAGTCGTCGTAGGCGCGGATCACCTCGGGGTGGCCCGGAGGGTGAAGCCGGGCGCGCATCTCGTAGGCCTCGCGAAAGAGCGGTTCGGCCGCCTCGAAGTCGCGCTCGAGATACGCCACGGCACCCAGGGTGTGGAGGGTCTCGGCGAGGTCTTCGTGATCACCGGAGTACGCGGCGCGCTGCAGCTCGAGCGCCGTGCGCAGCAGGGAGTCGGCGGCGTGCCACTCGCCCGACTCGGTGGCCACGGCGCCGAGGGCGGCGAGGTCGCGGGCAGCCTGCGCCGATCCCGCGCCGTCCAGACGAATGCCCATCTCCAGAGCAAGGCGCTGCAGCGAGTCGGCCGCGGCGAAGCGGTCGGTCTGACGATTCAGGACAGACAGATCCCGGAGACTCTCGGCGATGTCGGCGTGATCGGGCCCGAGCTGCGCCGAGCGGATCTCGAGGGCTTCGGCGAGCAGCGGGCGAGCTTCGGTCCACAGGCCGAGATTGCGGTAGACGCGTCCGACCGTGGCCAGGAGCGCAGCGCGGATCCGGGGCTGATCCCGGAGCTCGAGGTCCAGGCGACGGCGACCGGTCTCGAGCACCTCGGCCGCGGTGAGGCTCCGGCCCAGCGACTCGCTCGGATCGGACATCTCGAAGAGCCCCTCCAGAAACGCCGTGACCTCCCGGGCCTCGGCGGCGGCGAGGCGGGCCCGATCGCGCTCCGCGGCGAGTCGCACGGTGTAGCCGGCGGCGGTGGCCAGCACCAGCAGGCCGGCCACCGTGGTGCCGGCGACTGCGGCCCGGTTCCGGCGCACGAAGCGGGATGCGCGGTAGGCGAAGGTGTCGGGGCGGGCCCGGACCGGTCGTCCGGCGCGGTGCCGCCGCAGATCGTCGAGGAGTTCGCCGGCCGTGGCATAGCGCCGGGTGGGATCGTCGTGGAGCGCCTTCAGGCAGATCGTGTCGAGGTCGCCGCGGAGGCGGCGGCGCAGGCGCTCGGGATCGGTGTTCCGTGCGTCGGCCATCGTGTGCTGCGTGCGGGTCGGAAGATCGCTCGGCTTCTTCGGGTCACGGCCCTCGGCGAGGTCCCGGGGGCGAAGGCCCGTGAGCAGCTCGTACAGCATGGTGCCGAGGGCGTAGACGTCGGTGGCCGTCGTGATCACGCCGCCCTCGATCTGCTCCGGGGCGGCGTAGGCCATGGTCAGGGCCCGTGGGGCGCCGACCATGGTGGTCGGGTGGGAGCCGTCGTCGGACAACACCCGGGCGATGCCGAAGTCGAGAAGTTTGACCGTACCGTCGCCGGACACCAGCACGTTGGAAGGCTTCAGGTCGCGATGCACGACCAGCCGCTCCTGGGCGTACTGGACGGCGGCGCAGACGGTCTCGAAAAGGTCGAGACGGGCGTCGACCGAAAGGCGATGCGCATCGCAGTACTCCGTGAGGTGCTCGCCCCGAACGTACTCGAGGGTGAACCACGGCAGCCCGTCGTCGGTCATGCCCCCGTCGACCAGCCGGGCGATGTTGGGGTGCTCGAGGCCGGCGAGGATCTGCCGTTCGCTACGGAAGCGGGCCAGGATCCCCTCGGTGTCCATGCCCCGGCGAAGCACCTTGAGGGCGACGCTCTGTTCGAAGGCGCCGTCGGCTCGCACGGCGCGGTAGACCACACCCATACCGCCCTCGCCGATGCGATCTTCGACCTGCCAGGGCCCGATCCGGGACCCGACGTGAGGATCGGGTCCCGGATCGTCGTCGCCTGCGACCGCGCTCAGCAGCAGCCCGGGATCGGCGTCCACCACCTGGCGCTCTTCGGCGTCGGCCGAGAGCAGGGCCTGCAGCTCCCCGTGCAGATCGGGGTCGTCCGAGGCGAGTTCGTCCAGGAACGCCTCCCGCTCGGAGCCGTCCAACTCCAGCGCCCGCTCGAACAGCGTCTTCAGCGCGGCCCAGCGCTTTCGGTTCATGCGTGCTCCGTCGCGATCATGCTCACCCCTCGGTGCGGGTCCAGGTCACATCGTAGTACATGCTCGCCTGACACGCCCCCGAGGCCCCGATGGTGATCTTGCGGGTCTTCGTCCCGACGGCGAAAGGCACGTCGACGTCGCCACCCCGATTGGCCATGCGGGCGTCCTTCTTCACGCCGTCCCACTCGGCCATGGACAGATGCACCTTGAATCCGTTCGTGGAGGCCAGGTTGCTCCACCGGTGCGTCCGATTGCCGAAGTTGATGGTCGTGGTTGCGTTTCGCTGGTACATGGTGCCGTTCCAGCTGTTGTAGCCCGAGCTCGCCTGGGGCGTGCGGGCGCCGTCGGGCCCGCTCACCACGATGCGGTACTGGAACTCGCCGGGCACTTCGTCGCCGAAGATGTCGGTGTCGCACGAGCCGCGAATCTCGATGTAGCGCGTCTCGATGGCGACCTGGTAGGTGACCTGGGGCTCAACCGGCTCGGGCTGGGCGTCGGGGCCCGTCGGGCTGTCGGTGCAGCCGGCCAGAGGCAGCAGGAACAGGGCGGGAAGAAGGCGGCGGGAAAGGGGGCGGGTCGTCGTCATGGGAGTCCATCCTGTCGAGGGTCCGTTGTGTGTTCGACCCCCGACGCGGAAGAGCTCCACCAAACGTGTCACGGACGGTGGGATTCGGCCTCGCCTGGAACCGTGGGACCCCGTCATGATCGCCTTTCCGCTTCCTCAAGACCCTTCTAACTTGGCGGCATGCGCGACGATGGCGACGTCACCCGTTTGCTGCACGACATGTCCGACGGCTCGGAAGAGGCGGCGGAGCGCCTCTACCCTCGGGTGTACGCCGAGCTGAAGGCCATCGCCGCTACCCGCCTTCGGGCCGAGCGGGCGGGCCACACACTCAACGCGACGGCCCTGGTCCACGAGGCGTATCTCAAGCTGGTGCGGCAATCCGACGTGGACTGGCAGAACCGGGGCCACTTCTTCTCCATCGCGGCCCGGGCCATGCGGAGGGTGCTGCTGGACTACGCCATCGCGCGCAAGGCCGAGAAGCGAGGCGGCGGCGCCCCCGTCGTGACGCTGCAGCACGACTCGGCGGGACGGGAGGCCGGGTTCGACGACGTCGTCGCGGTCGACGAAGCCCTGACTCGACTGGCGGCCCTCGACGAGCGCCAGGCCCAGGTCGTGGAGCTGCGGTACTTCGGCGGCCTGACGCTGGACGACATCGCCCGGGCGCTGGACGTGTCGCTGTCGAGCGTGAACCGGGACTGGCGTATGGCGCGGGCGTTTCTGGCGAGCCAGTTGGGGGACGGCGGTTGAGGGAAGACCGCATCAGGAGAATCGAAATGGAATCCCATATCGAACCCACCCGGGAGTCGGGGCGGGCGTTCGCGATGCGGCACACGATGCCCTTCCTGGCGAAGTCCGGGGGCAGCATGGCGAGGGATGACGCGATTGCCCTTGAATGCGGTGTGGTTCGGGGATCGGGATCGAGGTTGGGGCCCCACCTTGCCGCCCCTCCCGCCGCTCTCGATTGTGGTCCATCCTTGACCCCTTCCATGGAGGATACCGTTGAACTGGGAAGCGATCGGTGCGGCCGGTGAAGTGCTGGGTGCGGTTGCCGTCGTGGCGACCCTTCTCTATGTGTCGCGTCAGCTTCGCGAACAGAATCGGGCATTGACGACGACGGTTCGGGACTCAGCGTTCCACCAGCTACAGGAATGGAACTATCAGATCATGGCGGATGCCAAGCTCGGACATCTCTTCCAGCGCGGCGCGGCTAGCGACGATTGGGCTGGGTTCTCACCTGAGGAGCGGAGCCGATTGGTCCACACCTTCTACAGCTTCTTCAAGGTGTTCGAGAACATCTACATTCACACGGCCGAAGGCTCGGCACCGAGAGGCATCTGGGATCAGAATTGCCAGGTCTTCTTCGCCTACGCGTCGCAGCCGGGTTGTCGGTACTACTGGCAGCATCGGCGGGCGTCGCTGGACGCCCGTTTCGTGACCCTGCTCGAGAATCTGGGCCCTCCCGTGATGAAGACAGGGCTGCAGATCACCGAAGAGCCGGCCTGACGGCAAGCACGAATCCGCGTGTGCAGCGCACGCGGTCACGCGCCCGCGGTGCATGAGGGCGCTCGGGAGTGGGGCTCACGCTCGTGAAGGGCGGTCATTCCACAGTGCAGCGCCGACCCAGGCCCCCCTCCCCGCCCCGTGCCGGTCCTGCTACAGTCGATACCCTGTCCGCACAACTCCGACTCGAACGAAGGAAGCCGTATGGGCCGGCGTAGCCGCAATCGCGTGAAGGGATTTCGCCCCGGCAAGGAGCCGCCTCAGCTGCGAAAGCAGGCTGCCCGGCAGCAGTTCGGCGATCTCAGCCCCGTTCAGGAGCGAATGGTCGAGCTCTTCTCCGAACGCTCACCCGAGGAATCGCGGGCGATGCTCGCACGGTGGCGTCGATGGAGCCTGGGCGTGACGGTGGCACTCCTGTTGCTCGCGGTCGCCGCCTGGTGGTGGACTCCGATCGCCGGGGTCGCCGTGGGGCTGGCCGCCGGGGCCGCCGGCTTCGTCCATCTGCGGCTCCGACTCCAGCGAGCCGCGTTCGAGTCGATGATCGACGTCGTGGCCGGCGGAGGCCGACGGCGGCGCTGACCCCCACAGGATCAGATCGAAGCCCGAATGCCGCTCACGATCCGCGTCGTGCACGACCCCGGCCCGAGCAAGGCAGCGCGCGCCGTCGTGGCGAGCGTGAAGCCGTGATCCTGCACTCTCAGCGATGCTGGTCGATGAGGATCGCGTTGCCGTCGGGATCTTTCAGGGTGATGTGGGCCGGCCCCTCCGAATCCGGGTCGGCCCGCTCGATGAGCGCGATGGCGGCGGCCTCGAGGCGGGCCTGGATCTCGCGCACGTCAACGAAGGGGTCGACCTCCTGGGCGCTGGAGTCCCAGCCGGGATTGAAGGTCAGGATGTTGCCCTCGAACATGCCGTGGAAGAGGCCGATGAGGGTGTCGCCCTGTTTCATGATCAGGTATCCGTGGTCGGGGTCGCCGGCCATGTCGGAGAAGCCGAGGGCGGCATAGAACTCGCGCGAGGCCTGGAGATCGCTCACGGAGAGACTGACGGAGAAGGCGCCGAGGTGCATGGAAGTACTCGTGTCGGGAGGGGGATGAGCGCGGAAGGTCGAGAATCGCTACATACTCGGCGCGGGGCCGGAACTCGGCAAGACTTCCGCGCGACTCTTTAAAGGCAATACGGCTCGAGTGGCCCAGGTCCGCACGCCCGCAGCCCCTCGTGACCAGGCTGGTGCGATGGCGGACGGGGGGAAAAGGCCCTTTTCGCGCCACTCAGTCCAATACGTGCGGCTTCACTGTCCGCACCGTGTCTCGGGCCGTCGTTCGCGCCGTCTCGGCATCGGCCCGCTCGTAGAAGCCGGAAGGCGTGAGGTCTTCCGCTCCGTAGAAGGCGAGCTCGCGGTCGCGGCGAAGCTGACGAGAGGCCCGGATCAGCGCGGGGAGTTCCGGGTGGAGTGCCTCGGGGAGCCGCCGGCGTTCGGCCTCGAGCACGTCGGAGACATCGTGGACCCGAGGAGGCGCCACGCCATGCGCACGGAGGAGTCCCTTGAGCGCCAATTCAACCACTTCCTGCGACTCCCGAACCACATCGGCCCAGCTCTCCGCCTCGAACAACACGTCCAGCGCCTGCAGCCGAATCTCGGCTCGACGTACGTAGTCCCGGGCCAGGTCCGGATTGCGCATTGTCAACTCGCTCCCACCCAATAGGACTGCCCGTGCACGCGCCGGCGGCGGACCGCTCCGGCCGCGATGCGGTGGCGGATCGGGATCAACCGTCGGGACAGCTCGAACCCCCGGTCGTACAGCACGATGCCATCCAGGGCCGCCTCGGCCCACAGGCCGCTGGACGGGTCGGACTCGTCGGGAAGGCTCACGAGATGGACTTCCAGCCGCCGCCCGTTCCAGGTGAGCCCTTCCGCCGCATCGTCCCACGTCCGATAGAGGCTGCGCACGATGGCGATATCGGGATCCACGACCACGAGAAGATCAACATCAGACCCCTCAGTGGTGTCGCCGCGGGCCCAGGAACCGAAGACCAGCACCCCGACCAGCTCGTCGCCGAACTGCTCCATGGCCTGAACCACCACGTCGACACCCGGGCCCTGAACGGCCTGTCCGGGAGTGGCCAGCTTCCGCACGCAGTACTCGTTGAGCGAAAGCTCCGACTCCTCCGCGGCACGACGCAGCGCTTCGTGCAGACCCGGGGGGATCCGCAGGAGAAAGCGGCCTGACGCCGCCGAATCGCGATCCATGATATCACTCATGAGCGGAATGATATCATCAGACGCTGCTCCAGGGCAACGCTGGCGCCGAAGCCAGGCTTAACGCGCAGAAACGTCCCGCCAGGGATCATCGAAAGGAAGTCGACCCCGGAGCCGGGCGTGTGAGGCGCGATCGCCTGGCGTCATTCGCCTGCGGTCGATAGCGTCGCGCCTGCGTCGACATCGCATCCAACTCAGCGAGGCCGACGTGAACCGGGTCGAGCGATCTCTCCCCGTCCGCCGGGCACAGAGCAGCCCGGCAATCAAGAGGGTGATTGCCGGGCTTTCGGTTGGCCAGCCTGAGGCTCGAACCAGAACTCTCACAACGACACGCTCAGAACAACGACATCTGCTCCCCCAGTTGGTCCGGCTCCATGGCCTCCTGCCCGAGCATGCGCTGCAGGTCGCGAGCGGTCAGATCTCTCCGTCGTGCCCCCGAGAGGACGACGCGTACCGGGGCCACGTGCTCGGGAGGAGCGAGTCCGACGAATCAGGTTCGGCAGCTCCGTGGGATGAGGCCGGGGGGCACCAACCTTCGGCACGGGCCTCTGTTGCCGGCCGATCCTCCCGGACGCACGCAACCGGACGGCCCGCCACTGGCGACCGTCCGGCGCGTGCGACCCGGCGAAGGATCCGCGCAGTGCTACACCACGACCAACTGACAGCAGAGACCGCCCTCGCAGGCGCCGGAGCACCAGTCGAAGATCAGGACTCGGTGGTAGTCCCAGAGCGCCGGCTGCGCGGCGACCACCGAACCGGACGCCACGGGCACGACGGGTTCCGCCGCGACGAACGCCAGCATCGCGAGCATGCCGAGTACCGCTTTTCTGATTGCACGCATTGCAACCTCCCTGTGATTGTGAGAGAGAACGTCAAAGTGGAGCGTCGCCGGGTCCCAGAATTCTGGTCAGTGTGACACCGAGGTCCTCGACCTGGCCGCGGATCGCGCGCCAGCGCTCTGCCGCCGAGTCGTGGAAGCGGCTGTGCACAACGCCGTCATGCACGAGCCACACGCCGGGCAGCGGGGCCTGCCCGATGGTGGCGGTGTAGTCGGCACGCGAGAGGCGGACGACCGGCATGTCCAGCCGCTCGGTGCGCACGAAGCTCTCAATGGGATTCATGTCATCGCCGACTCCGAACACGATGAAGTCGACCCGAGTGCCGTACGCCGCCCGGATCTGGCGAATCGAGCGGGAAATCGCACCCCCGTCGCACGATAGGCACGCCTCGGAAGTGGCGAGCAGGACGATGAGGGGGGTACCTGGCCTCGCATGCTGCGCCATGAACGCCGGGACGGGCTGAGTCTGGTCGTTCATCGGACTGCCCTCCGGAGGCGGTGCGGTGCAGGCGCCGAGCAGGAGGGCACCGGCAAGGGCGATATCTCCCCTCATGACGTCCTCCGCATGACGAGCCATGTGCCGGGCACGGGCGCGTCCGGGTCCGCGAAGATGAAGCGGTCTCCGCGCGTGGCCAGCAGCCGCGGTGCAGGATAGACGTTGGCGAGTACGGTGCCGTCTCGCTTCAGCAACATCACACCCCACGTCAAGTCACGATGGCGCTGTTTCGCGTAGGCGACCGCGACATCCTCGTCCGCCCAGAAGACTGCACCCGGCTGGATCAGCTGCTCAATCCATTGCTGACGCTCTTGGGGCCGCGCGTCGCGGTCGGGCGGGCTGACGGGCAGGACCCAACCCGGGATTGGCAGGTGCACCTGCCCCTGTGCTCGGCCGGCCGTATCGAAGAAGTAGAGGGTGTCGGAGAGCGCCATGACAGCCGCGATAGCGCCGTCCCGCAAGGCGATGGACGGAAAGCCGAGCGAAGTGACGAGGCGGCGCACCACCGGATGGTCGGGCACGTCCATGAAGCTGCGGACCACGGTGTTCGATGTTAGGCTGAACACGTGCAGCAGTTGGTCGGCGGCGCCGTCGACGAACCCGCCTGCCAGGACCTCGTCGCCGTTCAGGAACGCAAAGTCGAAGAGCGGCATCACCGGCACGAACGACGACGTGCTCGTCCCCTCTTGGTTGTAGAACGTCAGGCGCGGCTGCATGAGATCGCTTACGACGACCCGGCCGTCGTGCAGCCGGCGCGCACGCGCCGGAGCAAGCAGTTCGCCGGGACCCTGGCCGCCGCGGCCGAGAACCCGCAACAGTCGGCCGTTCGCACCGTGGACGCGCACCTGCGACTCCTTCGGCTCAGCAACGAGGAAGCCGCCATCGTCGTCTGTGACCACCGGCTCAATGATGACGCTCGACGGCGTCTCCTCCATCACGATACGCTCGACGAGCGTGAACGCGGAGCGCCAAGCGCTGAGGTCGGGGGGGCTCAACGCCTCCCCCGGGCCGCCGCCCGCTTCGCACCCGGCCAGCGCTGGGACAAGCAGGAGGGGGAGCAGTCGTCGCGAAGCCTGGGTGCGCATGCGCCCACCTCCGGGCATGTGTGCCCCCCGGGCCGCCACGATAGCGGAGGCGACGAGCGTGAGGTGAGCCAAGACATCCACCGTCCTCATCACGAGAGTCGTCCCTGCGAGACCGGTCTGCGTCAAGGAGTGGGAGGCTGCTGAGCGCCGGATCGCATTATCCACCATCCAACTCCTCTCCAGCGGGTTGTCCATCGCTGCGTCAGCCCGCCGGCCTGAACCCCGGCGGCGCTTCACTCGCGCTGTATTCCAGGAACCGCTGAGCCACCCATTTCTACCCCCCCCCGAAATTGGCGTATATCCCTCGCCAGTTTCAGCCGCTGCTTCACCACCGCCTTCTCGCTCACTCCCAGTTCCTTCGCCGCCTGCCTGGACGTCAACTGCCTTCCGAAGCAGAGCTCAGCAACCCGGGCCCTGAGTGGGGGCAGGCCGGCCAGGAAGTGTTTCGCACGCCGGTGCTGTTCGAGCTGAGAAAGGATCTCCTGTACCGAGCCGACGTTTGTGCGTGGTGGCTCCTCCGCCCGAAGGTGCCACGCCACAAGCGCCTGTCTCGCCCTGTGTCGCTCCAGGATCTTGATGGCTTGATTCCGAGCGGCGGTGCGGAAGAAACTCTTCGTCAGGGGGCGATCCAGCGAGGCGGGAGCTCCAGCCGCGAGCTGGGCAAAGACTTCATGGGCAGCGTCGCGAGCCTCGTCCGGATCTCCAAGGATGGAGCGAGCTACCCGGATGCACAGACCGACATGCTCCCGATAGAGATGGGCCAACTCCATGGCAGCGGCCAGGGAGAGGGGTGGCTGCGACATGTCAAGCCTCCGGTGGCGGACCGGTGGGCGTCGGGCCAGCACCTCCGACGCTTCAGGCACTATCCGACCGGCGTCATCTGCCTGTCAAGCATTTCCGTCCGGTCTGCAGGGGCTCCGACCCCCCTTGCCCCTCCGTCATGCCGCCGGGCAATGCCTCCGACACGACCGGCTCGGATGCTGGAGACACGAAGAGGAATCAGGGGCTTCTATCGGACCAGACGGTAGAGGACAACCGACTCAACATCGAACTCGTCACGCTCCACTCCGAGGACGTGCTCCGTGCCGACCTGGAAGACGGTGAGGGCGACCGGCATCCGAGCGGTTGCGACCACGGCACTACTTCCGTCCAGCACGGACCGCAGAGGGGACTGAGCGGGGCGGCGGGGGCGGCGTTCAAGACCGGAACCGGCACTCCCCGGCAGGGCCGGGGGCCAATCCGTACGGCAGCGGTGCCGCCGGTGCCTCGATCCCCCCGGCCCCTGGAGATGTCAACGGGGAAGCCTGTGGAGGGCCACCAGGGGGCGACCGAGTCCATCTTCCCATCCGATGAGAACGTTCCCGTCCCGGACATCCAGGATTCGGCCTCCATCCTTCAGCGCAGCGACCGGAGGAGCTCGCCGGAGGTGCTCAGGTGGATCCAGGTCGTTTCCCCGTCGCCATCGGGTTCGAACAGTCCCAACCAGAGACTGCCCTCAGAGGTCCCCACGAAGCGGGTCCAGACCGGAAGCGTCTCTGCAACGGGCGCCGATTCCCAGGCCGCCCTGAAGGGTGCCGGCGCGTCGTCCGGGATGGTGGCCAGGCGAGCCGCCCTCAACTCTGCCACCCGATCGGCGTGAAGGGGGGTGGCGGGTCGCCTCACGTCGAAACCCAGGCGCACCACTGTATCGCCCTCCGCCGTGACCCCGAACAGGTAGGGGGCGCTGCTGTGCCCCAGGAAGAGCAGTTCGCCTGCCATGGCTTCAAGGGGCTCACCTCCCAACAGGGGCGTGATGAGCACGCGGGAGCCGTCCTCCTCAAAGAGATACCGGTGGCTTCCGAGACCCGCTGAAAGGGTGTCAGGCGCCTCCTCGACCCCCACGAGGCCGCCGACATGCGGACCTGGCGTAGCACCGGCGGCTTCAGCCTCGACGGCTCCGTCCGCGTCGAGGCCCACGACCGCGCCGGCCTCGAGCGCCTGATCCGCGGGCACCGACGCGCAGCGTTGGTCGTGCCCGGCCCCCCTTCGCCCTGCATCGGCTACACGCCCCCGCCGGACAGTCCTCCCTGCGCCGGCCCGACGCCCGCCTCCTCTACCGCCTCACACGCCCTCTCGCCGACGGCCGCGCCAGCCTCAGCCTCACGCCCCTCGAACTCCTCGCGAGGCTCGCGCGCCTCATCCCCCCGCCCCGGGCACACCGCCACCGCTACCACGGTGTGCTCGCGCCCAACGCTCGACTCCGCCCCGACGTGGTCCGCTACGGACGGCCCGATCACGAACTCCGCAGGCTCGACGACATCCACGGCGCCGCCCAGGCGTCATCCTCCGACGGCACCAACGAGCCCGCGTGCACCCCCTCCCCGGCCCGCATCCGCTGGGCCCAGCTCCTGGCCCGGGGGCACCGACGCGCAGCGTTGGTCGCGAACTCGACCCCCTGCGCTGTCCCGGCTGCGACGGAACCCTGCGCATCCTCGCCTTCCTCACCGAGTCCGACGTCGTCGAAGGCATCCTCCGCCACCTCGGCCTCCCCCATCGGCCCCCGCGCATCGCCCCCGCTCGCGCGCCACCCCAGGCCGGACCAACGCTCCGCGTCGGTGCCCCGACTTCGACCAGACCCCCCA
>CAZFRU010000050.1:0-40929 GCA_964521385.1 uncultured Gemmatimonadaceae bacterium
GGGGGGGGGGGGTGGGGGGGCGGGGGGGGGGGGCCGCGGTGGGGGCCCTTCGGCCCGGTCGGCCCGGGGGCCCCCCCGACCCCGCGCCCCCGCTCTCCCGTCCCCTGCCCCTCACCCTTGTCCGGAATGGCACGGATGCCGATCGTCGACCCATGCGTATCGGCATCGACCTCGGGGGCACCAAGATCGAGGGGGTCCTGCTGGCTCCGGACGGGGCCGAACTGCGAATCCGCGTGCCCACCCCCACCAGGTATTCCGAGACCCTCGACGCCATCGCCGACCTGGTGGCCCGGCTCGAGTCGGAGTCGGATCGTCGCTGTACGGTGGGGGTCGGGATTCCCGGATCGTTGTCTCCGTCGACCGGGCTCGTGCGCAACGCCAATTCCACCTGGCTCGCCGGCCACGCCTTCGACGTCGATCTGTCGGCCCGCCTGAAGCGGCCGGTGCGCGTCACCAACGACGCGAATTGCTTTGCGCTCTCCGAGGCCAGCGATGGTGCCGCCGCGGGCGCCGATCCGGTGTTCGGCGTGATCCTCGGTACCGGGGTCGGGGGTGGATTGGTGATGGAGGGCCGGGTCGTCGAGGGTGCGTCGCGGATCGCCGGGGAATGGGGCCACACGCCGCTGCCGGTGGTGACGGCCGCCGAGCTTTCGGGCCCGCCCTGCTACTGCGGCCGACGAGGATGTGTCGAGAGCTGGCTCTCGGGTCCGGCTCTGGCGGCCGACCATCAGCGCGTGAGCGGCCACCGTCTCGCTGCCGAGGAGATCGCTCTCCGGGCCGCCTCGGGGGACACCGACGCTCGTGCCACCCTCGCGCGGTACGTGGAGCGGCTCGGGCGAGCGCTGGCGGTGGTGGTCAATGTGGTCGACCCGGCCGTGGTGGTGCTCGGTGGCGGCGTGTCGAACCTGCCCGACCTGGCCCCCGCCGTGGAGCGGGAGCTGCGGGCCCATGTGTTCTCGGATTCCCCCTCGGTGCGAGTCGTGCGCAACCGGCACGGAGACAGCAGCGGCGTCCGAGGCGCCGCGTGGCTCTGGACCACCGCCGAAGCCGAGCGGGCCGGCTGACCACAGCATCCGTGGTCGTGCACGTGTCCTCGAAGTGTGCTCTTGAGGGTAGATCAGGGGAACCCGTGCGGAGGGTACCAGCGTGGTCGGGATTCAGACGTCGGTGCGGCGGTGGCTCTTGGTCTTGGCGGTCCTGTCGGCTTCGTGCGCGGGCTCGGATGAGCCGAACGTACTGCCGGCGGTCGAGATCCTGGTCCCGCCCGATGCGGTGGTCCTCCTGACCTCAGACAGCATCCTGCACGATGTGCGCGACATCCGGCTCGATCGAGAGGGGCGAGTGTGGATCTTGTCGGGGTTCGAACCGCATCTCTTCGTGGTCTCCGCAGGCTCCGAGTCCCAGGGCTTTGCGTCCCAAGCCGCGGAGTCCCAAGGCTCGGAGTCCGCGCGGGCCTTCGGTCCCCACGGCGAAGGGCCCGGTGAGTTCCGAAACCCCTGGTACCTCGTCCCGCCCCTCGACGGGGATTCGGCAGACATGGCGATCTGGGATGTCGGATCACGAAGATTGGAGGCGTTTCGAGCGGACGGGACCCATCTTCGCAGTCTTCAGATCGCCGTGAGTCTGGGTTTTGTCATTCGAGGCTTTCGCGAGGAGCATGTCGGGGAGCCGTCGGCGCTGGCGCGCTTTGGAGACGGCTTCGTGCTGCAAGCCGCCTCGGGGCAGCTCTCTCGGCCGCGCGATCTCTGGGAGTCGCGCCTGGTGGCCATCACGAGTGACGGGGAGGAAGTAGGAGTTCTCGTCGATTTCGCGGAGTGGCGCCGCAGTTCGGACGAAGAGCTGGCCGACATCTTTCCCGAAACGCCGCTTTGGGCATCGTGTGGTCCCGACACGGTTCTCTTGTGGGATCCCGATGCTGGTCTGCGTATCCTCACTGCGGGGGGGTTGGGCCCGGCTCGCCCCCTCGCCGTGGAGCGCTTTCCGCTCTCGGCGCGTGATGTGGAGCGCTGGGTGGCCCACTCGGTGAACCTGGAGGTTCGGGCGACCGGCGGCGACCCGACCGATCCTGGCCTTTCCGCCCTGGTGCGACGGGCCGTTGTGAAGCTTCTTACCTCCACACCGGAGCGGTCCTCTCCGGTCCGCGCGCGGTGCGATGCCAGGGGCGAACTCTGGCTTCAAGGGTTTTCCACCGAGGTGGATCCTCGCGGGTACGGGCCCCGCTGGCAGTACTTCACCTCCCGCCCGATCACGGTGGAGTTCCCACGTGGATTTCAGCCTCTGGAGTTCACGGCCACCCGCATCTACGGAGTGCAGACGGATCCGCTCGGTGTGGAACGCCCCGGGTGGATTCCGTTCCCGCTCCGCTGACCCCTTGCAATACAAGGGGGCCGTCGTCATCATGATGCTCCCCTTGCGATGCAAGGGGGCGCTCCGACCCTTGCTTCCGTCTCCCACCCTCCCGGTTCCCGATGACCGATTCCATGAGCCTTCTGAAGGGCACCGTCGACGTCTTGATCCTGAAGGCGCTCGAAGGCGGGCCGCGTCACGGATATGCTGTGGCCGAGTGGATCGGTGCCGTCACCGAGGGCGCGCTCCTGCTGGAAGAGGGTACGCTCTACCCCGCTCTCCATCGGCTCCAGCGCAAGCGTCTGATCGAGGGCGAATGGGGCGTGTCCGACAACAACCGGAAGGCGAAGTTCTACAAGCTCACGCGTGAGGGCGGGCGCAGATTGTCGGCCGAGACCAGGGACTGGACCCGATATGCAGATGCGGTCGGGCGGGCTCTCGGAGCCGACCTGGGCGATGGCCGTACCGGCGAGAGCTCGGCATGACCGTGCACGAACGCGAGGATGAGGCGCTCGATGCCGAGATCCGATTCCACCTGGAACGGAAGGTCGATGCGCTGTTGGCCCAGGGGCTGTCGAGAAGCGAGGCCGAGCGCGAGGCGGCCCGTCGTTTCGGAGATGTCGCCGAGGTGAGAATGCGAATGAAGAAGGAGGCTCGGCGGCTGCGGCGAGACGAGCGCGTGCGGAGCTGGGTCGGTGGATGGGGTCGGGACCTTCGCCATGCGCTCCGGCAGTGGGCTCGCAATCCGGGGTTCACCGCCATTGTCGTCTTGACGCTGGCGCTGGGAATCGGGGCCAACACGGCCATCTTCTCGGTGGTCGACCACGTATTGCTGCGGCCCCTGGCGTTTCCCGACCCCGATCGTCTCGCGGTGTTGTGGAGTGATGTCACCCGGCGTGGCGGACCCGCCGATGAGTGGCTTTCGTACGCCAACTTCGACGATGTGCGCAGCATGACCCCTGCGGTGGCCGAAGGAGCGGTCTGGGGCGGCATCGCACCGACGCTCACGGGCCGGGGAGAGGCGCGGGCGGTTCCAGGGGCCGTGGTGAGTCACGAGATGTTCGAGCAGGTCCTGGGCGTCTCTCCTGCGCTTGGTCGCGTGTTCACGCCGGGTGAGGACCTTCCGGACGCGCCCCGTGTGGCGATCGTGAGCGACGGGTTCTGGAGGAGCGTCCTGGGATCCGACCCGCACGCGGTCGGCCAGCCTCTGGTTCTCGATGGCGAGGCCACCGAGGTCGTCGGTGTGATGCCGGCGGGGTTCCGGCCACCCTTCGCCTCGGACGCGGAAATCTGGCTTCCGATTCGACTCGATCCCGTCGCTGAGCAGCAGCATCGCGGTGGATTCTACCTGAGATCGGTGGTTCGCCTCGCGCCCGATGTCGATCTGGTCGCAGCGCAGCGGCAGGTGTCTGCCGTCGCGGGGCGACTCGAAGCCGATCACCCGGACTCGAACACGGCCATGGGTTTCACCGTGCGGGGTCTGCAGCACGATCTGGTTGCCTCGGCCCGTGGGGGGCTGTGGATCGTGTTCGGATCGGTCGTGCTTCTCTTGCTGGTGGCCTGCGTCAATGTCGCCAACCTCCTGCTTGCCCAGGCCACCTCGCGCCGCAGTGAGGTCGCCGTGCGGTCGGCACTCGGCGCTGGGCGGGCCCGGATCGTTCGGCAACTCGTGGCCGAGAGCACCGGACTCGCCGTCGTCGGCGGAGGCGCCGGGGCCTTGCTCGGGCTCCTGGGCACGAGGGCTCTGGTCGCGCTGGCTCCGGCAGGCACTCCCCGGATCGATGAGGCCTCGGTCGATCTGCGGGTTCTCGCCTTCACCCTGGGGGTGTCGGTCACGGCGGGATTGTTGTTCGGACTCGTGCCGGCCCTCCGGGTGTCGGGAGGAGAGGTGCAGCTCGACCTGCGGGAAGGAGGCCGCGGGTCGCAGGGGGGTGCCGGCGGACTCCGACTCCGCAACGGCCTGGTCGCCGCCCAGGTGGCGCTGGCGCTGGTCGTCCTGGTCGGAGCGGGACTGCTGTCTCGCAGCTATCGAAATCTGCGGGCCGTGGACATGGGGTTCGAGCCTGCCGGAGCGTTGACCCTCTTCCTGAGCCTGCCCGAAGCGCGCTACCCCGACAGTGATGCCATCCGCTCGTTCGTGCGCGAAGCAGAGACGCGACTCGCCTCCGCGCCGGGGGTGAGCGGGGTCGGCGTGGTGAATTCGCTGCCGCTGAGTGGTTTCGACGGAGATGCGTCCTTCAATGTCGACGGTCGACCTCCGCCACCTCCGGGCCAGGAGACGGCGGCATGGGTACGCCGCATGACGCCGGGATATGCCGATGCGATGAAACTCCGCCTGATCACGGGCCGCCCCATTTCGGCCGCCGACGAGTCGGACGGAACGCGGGTGGTGCTCATCAACGAAACCCTCGCGGCGCGTTACTTCGAGGGTGAGAACCCGGTGGGCCGGCATCTCGATTTCGGCGAGCCGGGCGGCAGCCTCTGGGAGGTGGTGGGCGTGGTGGCCGATGTCCGGAATTTCTCGGTCCGCGACGACCGCCGACCCGCGGTCTACATGGCGTTCGAACAGGTCCCGGTACGATCGGCGTTCTTCGTGGTACGGGTCGAGAGTGGGCGGGATCCTTCGGCGGTGATTCCCGAGGTCCGTGCCATGTTGTACGACATGGACCCGGCGCTTGCCGCGCAAGATGTCGAGCCCATGACCGATGTGATCGCGTCGGCTCTGGCACCCGACCGATTCCTGGCGACCCTGCTCGGGTTGTTCGCGGGACTCACCCTGGTGCTCGCCGTGGTGGGGCTCTATGGAGTGATCTCCTACTCGGTGAGCGCGCGCCGGCGCGAACTCGGGGTGCGGATGGCGCTCGGGGCCGAGAGCGGGGACATCGGCCGTCTCGTGGTCGTGCGCGCGTTGATTCTCTCGGGGATCGGCATCGCGGCGGGTGCCGGCCTGGCGCTGGTCGGTGCCCCCCTGTTGCGGGCGCTGCTCTATGGCGTGGATGCAAACGATCCGGTCACCTTTGCGGCAACCGCCGGGTTGCTGATCGTGGTGGCCGTGGGTGCTGCGGCGGTGCCTGCGTGGCGCGCGACACGCCTCGATCCGACACGGTCGTTGAGGGCAGACTGAGTCGCTGAACGCTCCAGGGGGTTCGGGGGTCCAGGTGGGTGGACGAGTCGCCACGGGTTGACCCGGGGACTTGTCCCGACGCACTCTCACGCACCACCCAACGACCTCACCCCACCGAGTTCGAAGCCCATGTGTCACACAACCTGTCGCACCCCGCTCCTCGTCGGTGCGGTCTTTGCCCTGATGCTCTCTCCGACCGGGCCTGCTGCCGCGCAGGCGAGTGGCCCTTCGGCCCCTCCTGCCTCCGACCTCTGGAATAGCCTCTCCTATCGCCTGGTGGGGCCGACCCGCGGTGGACGCGTGACCGCGGTCGCCGGTCACCGCGCGCACCCGTCGACCTTCTTCATGGGTGCGACGGGTGGCGGAGTGTGGAAGACCGAGGACTGGGGCGGTACCTGGCTCCCGGTGGCCGACGACGTCCTCACCACCGGCTCGATCGGCGCCATCCGCATCGCTCCCTCCAACCCCGACATCGTCTACGTCGGCACGGGGTCCGATGGTATCCGGTCCAACGTCATTTCGGGTCGTGGCATGATCCGCTCCGACGATGGCGGCCAGAGCTGGCGTACGATCGGGCTCGAGGCCACCGGCCAGATCGGGGCGGTCGAGATCCATCCCCGCAATCCCGAGGTGGCCTGGGCCGCAGCGCTGGGGAACCCCTTCGGACCCAATCCCGAGCGAGGCGTCTTCAAGACGACCGACGGGGGGCGCAGCTGGCGCAAGGTGTTGTTCACCTCCGACTCGGTGGGTGCCATCGACCTCGAGCTCCATCCGACCAATCCCGACATCGTCTATGCAGCGATGTGGCGCGGTGAGCGCAAGCCCTGGACCATCATCTCGGGCATGTCCGAAGCGGCTCGGGAAGACGGAATCTGGCGGTCGGAAGACGGAGGCGAGAGCTGGACCTACGTCGCCCTGTCGCTGCCCTCGGGGCTCATCGGCAAGATCGATTTCGCTGTCTCACCCGCGGCGCCCGACCGGGTCTATGCACTGGTCGAAACCAAGGAGCCGGATGAGGGGCTGTACCGGTCCGACGACGCCGGTCGCAGCTGGCGGCAGGTGAGTGATCATCAGCCCCTGATGGATCGGCCCTTCTACTACACCAACGTCGACGTCGACCCCACCGACGCCGACGTGGTGTACGTCAGCGCCACCCAGTTCTGGAAGTCCAGCGATGGGGGCGCCACCTGGGAGCGCCGGAGCACACCGCACGGCGACAACCACGACCTGTGGATCAACCCCGACGATCCCCGGATCATGGTCCAGTCGAACGACGGGGGCGCCAACGTGACACGCGACGGTGGCGAGAGCTGGTCGACGCAGAACAACCAGCCGACGGCCGAGCTCTATTCGGTCGACTACGACGATGCCTTTCCCCGGTGGCTCTACTCGGGGCAGCAGGACAACTCGACCATTGCAGTGCCCACCGATGCCCCCGCGCAGTCGTCGTTGGCCGGACCCGAGGGGTTCTGGAAGGAGATCGGCGGCTGCGAGACCGGACCCGTCGTGCCGAAGCCCGGTGATCCCCAGATCGTCTATGCCAACTGCAAGGGTCGCTTCGGGCGGTACAGCGAGCGCACAGGTCAGGAGAAGCAATACTACGTGGGCGCGGCCAACATGTACGGCACCAACCCCGCCGAGCTCGAATACCGGTTCCAGCGCGTGGTGCCCATCGAGGTCTCGCCCCACGACTCGCGCATCGTCTATCACGGGTCTCAGTTCGTACATCGCACGACCGACGAAGGTGTGACCTGGGAACAGATCTCACCGGATCTCACTGCGTTCCGCCCCGAGCGGCAGGTGGTGTCGGGTGAGCCCATCACCCGCGACGCCACCGGTGAGGAGCACTACTCCGTGCTCTACTCCATCGAGGAATCCCCCGTGCAGGCGGGTGTGATCTGGGCCGGTGCCAACGACGGCCCGGTCCACGTGACGCGCGACAACGGCGCGACCTGGGTCGATGTGACCCCGACCGGTATGCCCCCCGAGGGACGAATCAACATCATCGATCCCTCGCCCCACGACGCGGCCAGCGCCTATGTCGCAGGGTATCGCACCCAGCTTGGAGACAGCCGACCCTACATCTATCGGACCGATGACTATGGGGCGAGCTGGACGCTGTTGACGCCGGGCGACAATGGCATTCCCGCCGATGAACCGGCCCGGGTCGTACGCGAGGATCCGGATCGGGAAGGGTTGCTGTATGCAGGGACCGAGTACGGCATCTACGTGTCGCTCGACGACGGGGCGAGCTGGACCTCGCTCCAGCGCAATCTGCCGGCGACACCGATCACCGATCTCAGGGTCGTCGACCAGAACCTCTTCGTGTCGACCATGGGGCGTTCGTTCTGGGTGCTCGACAACGTCACCCCACTCCATCAACTGAAGGACGGTCTCGATACCCGGGTCGTGCAGCTGCTGCAGCCCCGGGACGCCTATCGGATTCGCGGTGGCGGTGGGTTCTCGGGCTTTGGCGCTGGGGCGGCCGTGCAGCCCCAGTCCGCACCTCGGGGTCTGATCATCGACTACTGGATGCCCGAGGGAGCCACCGGGGAGCTGAGCATCGAGGTGGTCGATCCCGCCGGCGATGTGATGCAGACGTTCTCGGCCGGGTCCTCGACCGTCACCCGAGTGGAGGGACAGGCGATGCGGGCGCCCTTCCAGCGCCAGGGTGGGCGCCAGGGCCTGGCCACCGAGGCGGGCCTCCACCGTGTCGTGTGGGACATGTCGGTCAGCACCGAGGGAGGACGGGGGCCGATGGCCCTTCCGGGTGAGTATCTGGTGCAACTCACCGCAGGGGATCGTACCGTGACGAAGCGCGCGCGTCTGATGATGGACCCGCGGGTCGAAGCCGATGGGGTGACGCTGGCCCACCTGCGTGAGCAGTACGAGTTGATTCTGGCGGTGAGCGAGACCATGGCCGAAGCTCGGGAGGCCGCGGGGCGCATCCAGGAAGGCGTGCGGCGCTCGTCGGGCGACGCGAAGAAGGAGTTCGAGGGCTTGCAGGCGCGCATGGTCGACGACCCGGTCGGCAGCTATCCCAAGCCGATGCTGCTCGGTCAGCTCGGGTATCTGTCGAGCATGATCAACCGGGCCGACCAGAAGCCGGGTCGGGACGCCTATCTGCGGCACGAGAGCCTCCAGGCCGAACTCGCCGCGATCAAACGTGAACTCGAACGACTGGAGCGACTGATCGCCTGAGTCAGGCTCATGACCACACCTTCGCTCATCGGTCTCGTCACCGACCTCGTCACCCGCCTGGAGCTCGGCACGCTCGACGTGGGCTTCCAGCGACCGCTTCAACGCGGCTCGGCCCGGGGAACGGTGACGGTCTCGGCCGATCCCGAGGACCGCACCAACCTCCTGTTGATCGTGCGGCTGGAGATCATGTCGGCCCCGAAGGAGCGCGTGGGAGAGTTCTGCCGGGCGCTGCTCGAGCTCAACCACGGTTTCCAGGGCCGGGCAGCCTTCTCCCTGGCCGAGGACGGCGGGGTGTGCCTGTCCGCGGGTCGGCCCCTCGCCGACCTCGATCCGGGCGAGGTCGTCGACCTGATCCTGTGGACGTCGCAACAAGCCGATCACTACGACGATCTGCTACTCAAGACATTTCCAGCTTCGTGAAGAAGCCGCCGCTCGATCAGGCGCCGCGTCCGTTGTGGAGTCGCAGGATCTGGCTGTTCTACATCGGCCTCATCGTCGTGGTGGGGGCCCTGATCTGGCGTTTTCCGGAGGCCGTGGAGCTGGTCACCGTGGGCGCCCCGACTCCATCGGCGATCGACGGCGAGATCACCGGCACCATGGTGGGCGACGTGCCCCTCGCCTCACCCGTCACCACGGGATGGGCCAGTGTATGGATCACCGCGCTGTCCCTGCTCGGCGCGCTCGTCGTGATGATCCCGGTCGCGTGGACCTATATCCTGATCAAGCGCCGAACAGGATACGAGGAGTCGGTGGTCCACACGCTGCTGATCCTGCCGGTCGCGGTGACCGGGATCGTGATCATCGTGAAGGGTAGCCTCGCCCTGGCGTTCAGCCTGGCGGGTATCGTGGCGGCGGTGCGGTTTCGCACGACGCTCGAAGACACCAAGGACGCCGTGTATGTCTTCCTGGCCATCGGTGTGGGCCTCGCTGCGGGGGTGCAGGCGCTGGGGGTCGCTCTCGTGCTGTCGGTGGTGTTCAATGCGCTGAACCTGGTGCTGTGGCGGCTGAGCTTCGGCAACGTCTACGTCGACCAGATGAAGCGTACCGGGGGCGTCAGCCTCGGGAGTGCTCTTGCCGGGCCGGACTCGGGCGGCAGCGCCCTCACCTTCGGCGACGATCGCCTCATGGCCGCCCTCTCGCCCAAGGACCTGCGCGAGGTCGCTCAGCATCAGGCGCGGATGGCGAACTACCTCCGCCAGGAGTCCGACCAGAAGAAGGAGCGCAAACGGTACTTCGTGCTGATGATCTATGCCGCTGCCACGACCGACGTCCAGAGTGTGGTCGAAGAGGTGTTGCAGCGCACGAGCATCCGGTGGCAACTCGCCGAGATCCTACCGGGTGCGGATGGGGGATCGGTCCTGGAGTATCTCGTGCGTCCCCAGGATCAGGTCTCGGAGAGCGCCCTGCTCGCAGAGATCCGACGCGCCGGGGGCGCGGCGCTGCAGGCCGCCGAACTGCGCTCTCTCAAGAAGCTCGCGGAGCGCGAGAGCTGACCGGACCTCCCGGTCGGGCCGGCGAGGTCATCTCGCAAATCCTGGCTTCCTCCGTGCGCTCGGAATACGTTTGCACGAGCAGACCCGCCCGAACCGGAGTCCCTCCATGCCGCACGCCCCCCTGCGTTCTCGCACGCCCTCACGATGCACGAGGGGTCGCTGGGCCCTCCTGCTTGTCCTGCTCGTCGTGGCTCTCCCGGCGTCACCGGCACCGACGCGGGCCGCGACGGCACTCCAGGCGAACGCGACCTTCGGGGTGCTGTTTCGCGACCACGAACCGCTCCGACTCCGTATCGAGGCCGACTTCCACGAGTTGCAGCGGGATCGCGACGACGAGAACGAAGAGCGTCCGGGCCGCCTGTTCATCGAGGGCTCGGCCGACTCCGCGACGGGGTATGCCATCGAGATTCGCACCCGCGGGCGGTTTCGCCTGCAGTCGAATGTGTGCCGGTTTCCGCCGCTCCGACTCGATCTTCCCAGGAGCGAAATGGACGGCACGGTGTTCGAGGGGCAGGACAAGTTGAAGCTGGTGACCCATTGTCGCGACGATGACCGGTACGAGCAGAACACCATCAAGGAGTATCTGGTCTACCGCATCTACAATACGCTAACCGACCGCAGCTTCCAGGCGAGGCTCGCCCGGATCGTCTACATCGATTCGAGTGGAGACGACGATCCCGTCGAGCGCTGGGGCTTCGTGATCGAGTCCGAAGAGGCCCTTGCCGAGCGACTCGGGTCGAGCGTGTTGGAAGAGAGCCCGCAAGGAGTTCCTCCGGGGCGCATCATGGCCGCTGAGGCGGCACGGGTCGACCTCTTCCAGTACATGGTGGGCAACACCGATTTCTCGATCTACTCCAGCCACAACGTGGTGCCCTTTCTTCCGCCGGGCGAGTCCGTGATCCCGGTTCCGTACGACTTCGACTGGACGGGGTTGGTCGATGCCCCGTACGCCAAGCCCGACCCTTCACTCCGGCTGCGAAACGTACGTCAGCGTATCTTCAGGGGGATCTGTCGCCAGCCACTCGACTATTCGGCTCTCTACGCCGACTTCCTGGCTCGAAAGGACGACATCACGGCTTTGGTCTCCGAACAGCCACAACTCGGGGAGTCCGAGCGTGAAAAGGTCCTGAAATACCTCGGTGACTTCTGGGAGACGCTGGAAGACCCCCGCAAAGCAAGTCGCTCGATCGAGGAGGCATGCCGACCTGTTTGAGTCGGTGTCACGATGGTTCGATGTCGGGTACGATGAACCCGAACAGGGGCGGTGTGTCGAACCACATGCGATCGATGGCGACACGACGAATGCCACGAGCCAGTTCCGGGTCTCGGATCGAGAGCGTCACGGCGGCGACGGCGCTGCGACCGTAGAGCGCCGCCAGTGACTCGCCCAGCGACCAGGTGTCCCAATCGAGAGCACCCTCTCGCAGCATAAAAGAGTACCCGTCCGGAAGGTGGTCGACCAGCTCGGGAGGAATCACCCCCGGCGGTGCATCGGCCGGCCACCGGCCTTCAGTCCGCCGAAAGTCGTAGGCCGCTCGCATCACCGTGTCGACCTCACCCATCACCCCCACTGCTCGGGTCTGGAGCCAGAGGTCGTACACGACCGGCGCCCCCAGGCGCCCGACGAGGGCCAGCCCGCACAGGAGCAGGAGAGTGCCGGGGAGAGCAACGCCTCTGCCGCCCCGGGCCGACCGCTCCCCACGGTGAGCGATCATCGGCCCTCGCCCCCCTTCCCTCGCCCCTCCGCGAGGAGTCGGCCGTCTTCGACCTCGCCGCCTACGGGGCGCACCACGCGGGGAAGAGGCTCACCGAGCGTGTGCTCGAGGCCCAGCGTCGTGGTCCCCTGCGACGCCCGAAGCTCGAACGTTCGGGCATCGCGACGCTGGTAATCTACGCCCGGAACCTCCTCGCCGGTCTCCCGGAGCTGGTCGGGCAGTCGACCGGTGCTCGCGCGAAAATCGAGCACGCGCTGGAGATGGAGCGCCAGCTTGAGTCGCACTCCAGCGGTGTCTCGCGCAGAATCGATCGTGGGGAGGGGTGCCGGTCCCAACCAGGTGGGCCCGGTGGCCCAGACGTAGCCTGCGACGACCAGCAGTGCGAGGGTGGCGGCAAGTCGGAGCGGGGTGGTTCCGCGGGGCCAGCGCCGCACCTGGGCCGAGTTGACCTCCTGCTCACGCAGCACTGCGGCCACCGCAGATTCGCGGTCGGCAGCGTCGCTCAGGGGGATCGGGTCGGGGATTGATCGTCGGACCATCGGACCAGCAGTCGGCGCGAGAGAGGAGAGGGGCAATCTGGGGAGTGTCCCTCCAGATGGACAGGCGGGGGGATTGTTGTCTCGCCACGGGACGCTCCCCGACGAATCGCACGGTATAGCGCGCCATCGGTAGCGGCACGCCCTTTGCGTAACTTATCCGTGGAGCCGTGACGGTAGACGTCCGGACTGTACGACGATAAGGGTGGAGCGCCACTATGATCAGAATCCGCAGGGCAGCGTGGGCGGCGGCCACAGGTCTGGTTGTCTTGCTTCCCGCGACGAGTGCGGCTCAGTCGAGTGGAGACGGGTTCCTCTTTCGGGAGCCACGGATCCAACTGGGACTGCGGCTCGGATATGCTGCGCCAAACGCAGGCAGCGAGATCTTCGACCTCGCCTTCGAGGAGTTGACCCTCGACAAGCAGTCCTTCGGGACCGGGTCGATCGGCGTCGATCTCGCCTTCCGCGCGTCGGAGCGAGTCGATCTCGTATTGAGCTTCGGCAATGCCTCGAGCACCTCGCGTTCGGAGTTTCGCCACTGGGTGGGTGAAGACGATTTGCCGATCCAACAGGAAACGACATTCACGCGCCGACCCTTCACGGTGGGGGCGCGGTACTATTTCCAGGACCGGGGGCGGTCGATTTCGAGGTTTGCCTGGATTCCGAATCGGGTGGCGCCCTATGTTGGAGGCGGCCTGGGACTCATGTGGTATGAGTTCGTCCAGGACGGCGAATTCGTTGACTACCAGGATCTGGGTATCTTCGAGTCGCGCTTCGTCTCTGATGGCACGACCTCGACGGCCCATCTGTTCGGGGGGACCGAGATCACGGTTTCGCCGCGAGTGTTCGTGACGGCCGAGGGCCGCTACGAGTGGGGTTCGGCCGAGTTGAGTCAGGCGTTCGACCAGGCCTTCGACAATATCGATCTGTCGGGCTTTCAATTGAGTGTTGGAGTGGGATTGCGGTTCTGATGAGAACCAAGGAGACGAAGATGGCGACGATGATGCGACGGTTGTCTGGCGCGGTGTTGGCCCTGTGTGGCACGCTGGCCCTCACGGGCGGGGTGCAGGCCCAGGCCGACGGCGACCAATGGTATCCCTTCCTCGGGTGCTGGGAGCCCTCCGAGGGAGCGGGCCCGGTCGTCTGCATCCGGCCCACGCCCGACGGGATCGAGATGGCCCGGATCGCGGACGATCAGATCGTGTCGCGCGAGGCGCTGACCACGCGCCCGGAGGGCACGCGCTCGGATCGTGAAGGGTGCACGGGTGAGCATCATGCAGCCTTCTCGGACGACGGCCAGCGGGTCTTCCTGTCGACGGCATATTCGTGCCAGGGCGGTGGCGAGCGTTCCGAGACCGGGGTCCTTTCACTGGCTGCGTCCGATCTTCTGCTCGACGTTCGCTCGGTGGCGGTCGAGGGTGGCGACGATGTGGCCTGGGTGCAGTTCTATCGACCCGCCTCGGCGTCGATCGGCCAGGCGCTCGGCATAGCCGACCTGCCCCTGCCCGGGATGGCTCTCGAGACCGCCCGGCGCGCCGCCTCTGCCCGGCTCGACATCGACGACGTGGTCGAGGCGGCTGCCGCAGTGGGTGCGGGGGCTACCGAGGCGTGGGTCGCCGAGACCGGAGACCCGTTCGACCTCGATGCCGACCGGTTGATCACACTCGCCGATCGCGGTGTGTCTCCGGCCGTGATCGATCTCATGATCGCGGTGTCGTATCCGGATCGATTTGCCCTTGCCGTCGACGACGCCCGCTCGGCCGAGCGGATCTCCGGGCAATGGGCGACGCCCGGGGTAGGCGCCGTCCAGCAGAGTCGGTGTTACAGCGGCTACGCCTACGACCCCTACGTGGGCGCCGGGTACTACGGCTCGTCGTACTACGACCCCTTCTACTCCGGATGCGGGTACCGGTATTCACGCTACAGCTACGGACCGTACGGATACAGCACGGGGTGGTACGGCTACTACACGCCGGTGGTGTACGTCGGCAGCACGTCGACCCGGTCCCAGCCCGGTCGGGTCGTGAAGGGTCGGGGCTACACGCGCGGCCGTGGCGACAGTTCGACGGGGTCGGCACCCCCTCCGTCGACGGGTGCGGCAGCGACATCGGGTGGCTCGACCTCGCGGCCACCGACGCCCCCGGTACGGCGCGCCAAGCCACGCGGCGGCGGCGGAGGTCTGTTCTAGCCACCCGCCGCGCTCCGGCGCCGAGCGTCGCCTGGCCCGCGCATCCGATTCGGGGTGCGCGGGCCTCTTGCCGTCCAGGGTACGCCGGAAACCCTGCGCTCGGCCGCTTCGTAGGCCCTCCCGTCGCCTGGAGAGCCCCGCACCCACGAAGCACGGAGTCGCCCGATGGATCGTCTCGTCCGGCATGTCACCATCGCCCTGCGAACGCTGGCCCAGGCACCGGTCTTCACGGCCACCGCCGTCGTCACCCTCGCCGTCGGCATCGGTGCCAACACGGCCATCTTCAGCGTCCTCAACGGGGTGTTGTTCAAGCCGCTCCCATTTGCCGACAGCGATCGCCTGGTGGCCCTCTGGCATGAGGCTCCGGGTCTCGGATTCGACGAGCTGAATCAGTCGCCGGCGACCTATCTGACCTACCGCGCAGAGACACGGCTGCTCGACGACATCGCGTTGTGGGACGAGGAGGCGGCACAGGTGGTGGGGCTGACCGAACCCGAACAGGTCGGGACGCTCATGGTCACCGAGGGATTCCTGCCGATCCTCGGGATCGATGCCGCGATAGGGCGCAGGTTCTCGGTCACCGACGATGCCCCGGGGGCGCCCGAGACGGTGATGCTGACGTACGGGTATTGGCAGCGGGCGTTCGGGGGCGATGCAGGAGTGGTGGGGCAGACCCTGCGGGTCGATGGACGGCCGCAGGAGATCATCGGGGTGCTTCCGCAGGGGTTTCGCTTTCTGGACACGGACCCGGCGTTCCTCTATCCGGCTCGACTCGACCCGGCCGAGGTGTTTTTCGGCAACTTCTCCTATCAGGCCGTCGCACGCATGAGCGATGGCGCGACCCTCGAGCAGGTCGCCGGTGAGATCGAGCGACTGATTCCGGTGGCGGTGGAGCGGTACCCCGGACCCATCGCCATGAGCATGGTGGAGCAGGCGCGTTTCGGCGCCGTGATTCGCCCTCTGAAGGAAGATCTCGTGGGTGAGGTGCGATCCGTGCTCTGGGTATTGCTGGGCACGGTCGCGATGATCCTGCTGATCGCCAGCGCCAATGTGGCCAATCTGTTTCTCGTGCGCGCGGAGAGTCGCCAGCGCGACGTCGCGGTGCGGACGGCATTGGGCGCCGGACGGGGTGAGGTGGCGGGCCAGTTCCTGACGGAAAGCGTGGTGTTGGGCCTCTTCGGGGGCCTGTTCGGGCTCGGCCTGGCCTGGCTGGGACTGCGGCTGCTCCTTGCGCTCGCCCCGGCTCGTCTTCCGCGTCTGGATGAGATTTCCCTCGATCCGGTGGTGCTGGCCTTTGCCCTCGGGATTTCGGTCGCGGCTGGGCTTCTCTTCGGTGGCCTGGCGCTGGTGCGGTACGGACGCCCGAACCTGATCGCTTCGCTCAAGGAGGGTGGGCGTGGGGCGGCCCAGGGCAAGGAGCGCCATCGTGCGCGCAACACCCTGGTGGTGGTGCAGGTGGCGATGGCGCTCGTGCTGCTGGTCGGGTCGGGGCTGATGGTGCGCTCGTTCCAGGCGCTGCGAGATGTCGACCCGGGATTCGACGCCTCCGACATGCTGACCTTTCGGGTGAGCATCCCCTCGGGGGTCATCGATACCCCCGAGGCTACCGCGGCGGCCTATCAGCAGATCCTGGGGCGGGTGCGGGAGATTCCCGGCGTCGTCGCCGCGGGGGCTGCCACGGCGACCCCCTTGGGAGGCTGGGACTCGAACGACGCGGTGTTCGTCGAGGATTCGCCTACCCCCGAGGGCGAGATCCCGCCGATCCGGAGATTCAACTGGATCATGCCCGGCTACTTCGCGGCTGTGGGGATTCCGCTGCTGGCCGGCCGGGACCTCACCTGGGAAGAGGTGCTGGAGGGGCGGAGGGTGGTGGTGGTCTCCGAGAACTTCGCTCGCGAATACTGGAGTGACCCGGGCTCGGCGCTGGGCCGTCGGGTGGCCACCATCAACATCGAGGGCGGCACCCCGGTCTGGCAGGAGATCGTGGGGGTGGTGGGAAACGTGCACGAAGACGGGTTCGACCGGGAGGTGACCTCGGTGATGTACTGGCCGATGGTGCAGCGCGACTTCTATGGGGCGGGGCTGGAACTGCGCCGTACGATGGCGTTTGCGCTGCGAGCTCGGCCGGGCGCCTTCGCCGGGTTGCCGGCTCTGGCCCGAGAAGCCGTCTGGAGTGTCACCCCCAGCGTGCCCGTGGCCCAGATGCGCACCTACGATGAGCTCGTGAGGCGTTCACTGGCGCGCACCTCGTTCACTCTCATCATGCTGGGCATTTCCGCGTTCGTCGCCCTGCTGTTGGGAGCCGTCGGCATCTACGGGGTCATCTCGTACACGGTCAGCCAGCGGCTCCGCGAAATCGGTGTCCGCATGGCGCTCGGTGCCGCCCAGCGCGACGTGTCGCGCATGGTCGTGGGGCAGGGGATGACGCTGGCCGGGATCGGGGTCGGGGTGGGACTCGTGGCGGCGCTGCTGCTCACGCGGGCGATGACGTCGCTGCTGTTCGGTGTTCGCCCCGTCGACCTGCCCACCTACGGCGCGGTTGCGCTGGCTTTGACGGCGGTAGCCGCGCTGGCCAGCTGGATCCCGGCCCGCCGCGCGGCTGCGGTCGATCCTGCCGAGACGCTACGACAGGACTGAGCGAGAGAGGGGTCGCCCGGCAATTTTTCCTTGCTGCCTCGCCGGGGAGGGGGATAGGGTAGGGCAGGCACCCCCCCTGCGCCTGCCGACCCGAGGTGACACATGTCTGGACCCTTCCGACGCTTCGTGGCGTTCGCCCTTTCCGTGTCCTTGCTGGTGGTGACCGCCTCATGCGGAGGCGATGGCGGGGGCACGGATCCCGATCCGAACGACGCCGTGGCATCGGTGACCATCTCGCCGGCGTCGGGCCAGGTGGCTCTGGGCGGCACCCTCACCTTGGTGGCGACCGCCCGCAACGGGCGCAACGAGGTCGTGACGGAGACGATCACCTGGACCAGCTCGAACGATGGAATCGCGACCGTCGATGCCAGCGGAGTGGTGCGGGGCATCATTCCCGGCGCCGTCACCATCACGGCGCGGGCGGCGGGTCGGTCCGGCACGGCTGCGATCGAGTCGTACGACCCGAATCCCCCGGCGGCACCGAGCGACGTGCAGGCGGCGACGGTCTCGCACACGGAGATCGATATCGGCTGGACCGATCACTCGAACTCCGAGACCGGGTTCGTGATCCGACGGGAGGTGGTGGGTGCCGCCCCCTCGTCGGGGCCCAACGCCAGCGCCGCGCAATTCGTCGAGGCCGGTACGGTCGGCCCCGATGTCGTGACCTTTCGGGACTCCGGCCTGGCCCCCGAGACCGTGTACCGGTATACCGTCGAAGCCTGCAACCCGGTGGGTTGTTCTGCGGGCGTCGCTGCGGCACAGGAACCCGCAACGCACCCGACCTTGACCATCGAGTCCCCCTCCGCGCTGGCCGACGGGCAGGTCGGGGTCGCCTACCAGGCGACGCTGATGTCGTCGGGCCCGGCCGCTACCTGGTCGCTCGTCGACGGAGCGGTGCCTGGCGGCCTGACGCTGTCCGCCGCCGGGGTGGTGAGCGGTACTCCCACCGCCGGCGGTGCGTTCAGCTTCACCGCCATGGCGCAGGGTGGTGGGCAGATGGTGACACAGGCCTTCACGCTCACCATCATCGCTCCGCCGGTGGTCACCACCTCGACTCTGGCGGATGGCATCCGGGGTGCGGCGTACTCCGAGGCCCTCGCGGCGGTGGGAGGCGACGGGAGCTATTCCTGGACGCTCGTGGCAGGAGGGCTTCCCGCCGGGCTGGTGCTTGGCCCTGCGGGCACCATCTCGGGAACACCGACGGCCGCAGGCGTGGCGTCGTTCACCGTTCAGGTCGCCAGTGCCGGGCTCACCGCCTCGGCGAACCTCACCCTCCGGGTCCTCGAACCCCTCATGATCACCACCACGGTGCTCTCGGCGGGCGTACTCAATACGGCGTACTCGCAGACCCTGGCAGCGACTGGAGGCGATGGTTCGTTTGCCTGGTCCCTGACCAGCGGCACCCTTCCCGACGGATTGACGTTGGCGCCGAATGGGGTGGTGAGCGGGATTCCCACCACTCTGGGAACGTCCAATTTCCAGGTCGCTGTCACCAGCGGCGACGGGCAGACGACCTCTGCGGCGTTGGCGATCACCATCAACGATCAGGTCGTGGCACCATCCGTAACCACGGTGGCGCTCGCCGACGGGGGTGTGGGGGCGGTCTATACGCAGACACTGCAGGCGACCGACGGCGACGGCACCTACACCTGGTCGATCACGGGGGGTGCGCTCCCGGCCGGGCTCGCCCTCACCCCGGCCACGGGGCTGATCAGCGGCACGCCCAACGCGGCGGGCACGTCCAACTTCACCGTGCAGGTCACCAGCGCCGGCTTGACGGCCACCGCAGCGCTGACGATCACGGTACAGCCGGCCCTGTCGATCACGACGACGACGTTGCCGAACGGGGTCGAAGGCGCGGCGTATGCAGCCGGCCTGACCGTATCGGGGGGAGACGGCACCAATGCCTTTTCCGTGTCCACCGGGGCCCTGCCACCCGGCCTCTCGCTGGATTCGGGCACCGGAGTGATCTCGGGTAGTCCCACGGCGGCGCCCCCCGCGCCGACGCCCGGGGGACCGATGGCCATCGGCACGTCGAACTTCACGGTCGAGGTCTCGAACGGGCTCGGCCAGATGGCCTCACAGGCTCTGTCCATCTCGATCTTCCTCCCGGTGGCGATCACGACGTCGAGTCTGGGCGACGGGGCCGTGGGCGCCCCGTATTCCGCCACCCTGGCGGCGAGCGGTGGAGACGGCAGCTACATGTGGGCTGTGGTGGCCGGGGCCTTGCCGGGCGGGCTCACACTGACCGGGACGACGGGGAGCATCACAGGTACACCCGCCGCGCCGGGCACATCGAATTTCACGGTCGAGGTCACCACAGGTGACGGACAGACCGCTACGGTCGGCCTCGCCATGACCGTCACATCGGGTCCGCCCGTCATCACGACCACCACCCTGGCGGGGGGCATACTGGGCGTGGCCTACAACCAGACGATCGATGCCAATGGCGGGAACGGTACCTACGCCTGGGCCGTCATCGCGGGCGCCCTTCCCGACGGGCTCACCCTCGGCCCGTCGACCGGCGCGATCACCGGCACGCCCACCTCAGCGGCGACCTTCAACTTCACGGTCGAGGTGACCTCCGACGGTCAGACCGACACGCAGGCGCTGTCGATCGTCGTCACCGGTGCGCCACTGGCCTTCGCCCGGTCGTATCTGCCCGGAGGCTACGCCGGCACCCCATACTCGGCTACGCCGAGCCCCGCCACCGGCGGAAGCGGCAGCATTGCCTATTCGATCACGGCGGGGGCGCTCCCCGACGGACTCGCCCTGAATGCATCCACGGGTGAGATCTCGGGTACGCCCACCACGGCGGGGATGGCGTTCTTCGAACTGACCGCCACCAGCGGTGGGCAGACGAAGTCGGTGGTGTTCGGCTTCACGATCTCGGGCGCCGCAGCCACGGACTTCAACGTCTTCGGCGTCAACGTGGCCGACGTGGTGCCGTCGGCATCGGTGCAGACCGCGATCAATGCAGCGCTGGCCCGCTTCGAAGCTGTGATCACCGCCGACGCACCCGCCCTGGTGGTGCCGGGCGGAGGTGCCGACGCATCGTGCAGCGGCAACTATCCGCTGTTCTACGGGCAGACCATCGACGATGTCGAGGTCATCATGAACATTGCTCCCATCGATGGACCGGGTGGGACCCTCGGTCAGGGAGGCCTGTGTGGATATATCCGCGCAGCGGCACCCCTGACGGCGACTGCGCAGTTGACTCTCGACTCCGACGATCTGGGAGGGTTGAACGCCTCGCTCAAGTTCGCGTTGCTCTGGCACGAGATCGGGCACGGCTTCGGCATCTCGGAGGGGGTGTGGACCCTGTTGAGCCTCATGACCGGTGCCGATGGTCCCGCTCCCGAATACACCGGTGCGGGCGGCGTCGCGCAGTTCGGGGGCCTCGGGGGCATCGGCAATCCCCCCATCGAGGCCGATGGCGGGGAGGGGACCCGGGATTCGCATTGGGACGAGGGCTTCTTCGATACCGAAATGATGACCGGGTATCTGGACGCTGCGGGCAACGCGATCTCGGTGATGACGGTGGCTGCGCTCGGCGATCTCGGCTGGGGGGGCATCAACCTGGGGGCCGCTGACGCCTATTCGATTCCGGGATGCAGTCCCACCTGTTCGCCTCCTGCGGGGGTGTCCGGAGCCGGAGTGAAGATTCCCCTGCTCGACGACGTGCTCGACGAGCCGATCTTCTTCCTCGCTCCCGACGGCACGATTCGCGCGTGGCGGCTCGGGGGTGGCATGCCGTGAGCAACACGAGCTGGGCCTGGGCTCCCGTCGTGGCGCTGGTCTCCCTGAGCGCATGCGCCGCGGCGGGCAGCCTGCCCCCCGCCGGCCCCGAAGGCTGTTACCAGATCGTGTGGAACCGCGACATGGCCCGCCTCGACATGCCCTGGGGATTCGAGTTGCTCGACGCCCCCTTGCCCGACCCGCCCGGGGGTCGGCCGGCGTTTCGGGCCAGGACCCGTGCTACCGCAGATCAGCGCACCGAGCTTCCGTTCACCTATTGGCAACCGCTCGACGACGGCGCGCTGCGGATCGGCTATCCGCTGGGGGGTTCTGTGGCGGTCGACGTGCACTTCGAGGCGGGGACCCTCGCGGGTACGGCCCGCTCGGTTGGCGACGCCATCGAGCCCGGACAGGCGATGGGTCCCCGCGCCTCGGTCGCCTTCCGTGCCGTACGAGTGGTGTGTCCCGTGATCGGCGGCGGAGGGAGTTGACACCCTCGGGCGAGCCGCCGAGCTACCGCACGGCCGCTTCGAGGATCGACAGCCCACCGTCGCCGACCACCGCCAGAGCGCCCAGGGGCAAGACACAGTTGTGGGGCGCGTGGCCGAAGGGGAGGTCGGCGACGGCGGGCACGCCCAGGGCGGTCGCGAACTCGTCCAGGACCGCTGCGACCCCATCGGCCTCGCCTTCCGGTGTGTCGGTGAACCGCCCCAGGGCCAGGCCGACGATCCCATCGGTGGTACCGGCACGCCTCAGTTGGAGCAGCATCCGGTCGACCCGGTAGGCGGGCTCACCGACATCTTCCAGCACGAGGATCCGCCCACGCCCGTCGACGGCGTCGCGGGTTCCGCACAACGAGGCCACCAGCGCCAGATTGCCGCCGACCAGGCGGCCCTCGGCGGTACCGTCGACCAGGGTGCGTGGGGAGGGATCCACACCCCGTACCGGCAGGGGTCCCGGGGCCTCGGTCGAGAAGAGTACACGCCGAAACCAGACATCGGTTTCGACCGGGTCGTCGACGACCGGATGGGGTCCGTGGAACGAGACGACTCCCAACGCCAGGTGCCGGGCGTGCAGGGTGGTGTTGTCGCTGAACCCGATGAAGGGGATGGGGTCTCTCAATTGGCGTGAGAGATCGAGTTGGTCGACGATCCGGGTGGTGCCGTAGCCGCCGCGGAGCGACCAGACGGCGTCGCTGGTCGGGTCGTCGAAGGCGCCCTGTAGATCGGCGAGCCGCTTGGGGTCGGAGCCGGCGAGGAATCCGGCGCGTCCTCCGGCACGCCGCCCGACCGACGGTTCGAGACCGAGGTGACGACAGCGTTCGGCTGCCGCCTCGATGCGTGTCCGACTGAGGGGCCCCGCAGGGGCCACGAGGGCAATGCGGCTACCGGGCCGCAGTGCGCGGGGCCGAAGGGGAGGCTCGGAGGGGTCCGCGCGAGGAGACGACGGTGCGGAAGGGGTCATCCCGACAGTATGGTCTACCATCGCGCATTCGACCACACCCCCCTCACCCGAGCCGACGTGTCGTTCCAGAACTGGCCCAATTCATTCGCCTTCCACCCGCCCTTCGAGTCTGCGCACGGCGCACACGGCGCCGTCGCCACCACCGATGCCTTCGCGACCGATGCAGGCGTCGAGGTGCTGCGGGAGGGGGGCAACGCCGTCGACGCCACCGTGGCGGTCGCCCTGGCTCTCGCGGTGGTCAATCCCGAGGCCGGAAACCTGGGGGGTGGCGGTTTCATGTTGGTGAGAACGGCTGCCGGCGAGGTGGTGGCTCTGGATCATCGCTCCACCGCCCCTGCAGGAGCACGACCCGACATGTTCTGGGATGGGGCGGGCGGTACGACTGCGGCGTCGGTGCTCGGGCATCGCGCGGTGGCGGTGCCCGGCTCCGTCCGGGGGCTGTGGGACGCCCACCGGCGCCTCGGGTGTCTTCCCTGGCCACGGTTGGTCGAGCCCGCCATCACCCTCGCGGTCGGGTTCGAGATAAGGCCACGATTCCTGGATTCGCTCCCGCCCCACATCGTCGAGGGGCTGTCCCGGTTCGAGTCGAGCGCGGCCGTCTTTCTCCCCCACGGCCGGCCACCCACACCGGGCTCGGTGCTGCGGCAGCCCGATCTTGCCGAGACGCTGATGCGAATCCGGGACGAGGGAGCCGACGGGTTCTACCGTGGAGAAACGGCGGATCGCATCGTCGCCGAGATGGCACGAGCAGGCGGCCTCATCACCCATGACGACCTCGCCGGGGTGCGTTCGGCCTGGCGTGCCCCGGTTCACTTCGACTATCGCGGGCATACGGTCTGGTCGATGCCGCCCTCATCGTCGGGAGGGGTGACGCTCGCCCTGAGTGCCCACGCCCTGGCGCGGTTTCGGCTGGGAGAGCTGGACTGGCACGGAGCCGATCACCTGCACCTGCTGGTCGAGGCCTGGCGCCGGGCATTCGCCGACCGCAACCACTGGCTGGGAGATCCGGAGGCCACCCCCATGCCCCTCGACGCACTGCTTGCGCCGGGTTACGGGGCCGCTCGCGGCGCGGATATCGACCTTTCGCGGGCGACCCGATCCGACCTCGTCGGGCCTGGGCACATCGCCGGTGCGGCAGCGCCGCCCCCTCCGCGCGAGGGCCTTCACACCACCCATGTGTCCATCGTCGACGGTGCGGGCAACGCGGTGGCGTTCACCACGACGCTCAACACCTGGTACGGCAGCAAGCTGGTTGCGGCCGGCACCGGTGTGCTTCTCAACAACGAGATGGACGACTTCACCGCACGGCCCGGGGTGCCCAACTTCTTCGGCCTGATTCAGGGTGAGGCCAACGCCATCGGCCCCGGAAAGCGCATGCTGTCGGCCATGACACCCACGCTGGTCACCGGGCCGACCGGTGATCTACGCTTCGTCGTGGGAAGCCCCGGCGGAGCCACGATCATCACCACCGTGTTCCAGCTGTTGTCCAATCTGCTCGATTTCGGGTGGTCGCTTCCCGATGCGGTGGGGGCTCCCCGGGTGCATCACCAACACCGCCCCGACCACATCACCGTCGAACCGGGTGCACTCCCGCAGGCCGTGAGCGAGGCCCTCGAGGAGCGCGGCCACGAGGTCGTGGTCGGCCCCGAACCGTGGGGCGACGTCGAGGCCGTGGCGGTGGGAAGCGACGGGGTGATGGAGGTGGTGGCCGATCCCCGTCGTGGCGGGGTGGCCCGCGCCTTCTGACGACAGAGCCGGCACCCGGCGCGCCATCTTCAGGGCCGCGTCGGCTCCAGGGCGTCGAGCAGCTTGGTGTGGATGCCGCCGAATCCGCCATTCGACATGACCACGATCACGTCACCCGCAACCGCTTCGGCTGCCAGCGCGCCGACCAGCACGTCGACGTCGGCCTGGTGACCGGCAGGCACGCCCGACCGCGTCAATGCCGTCGTCAAGGCCACCGGGTCGAGCCCCGTCGTCTCGTCGTATCGTTCGGGCCGGAACAGCCCACCGACCCACACGCGGTCGGCGTGGCTCAGCGCAGCCTCGTAGTCGTCCTGGAAGCGCCGCAGCTGCGCGGTGAAGCTGCGAGGCTCGAAGACCGCGACCAACCGCCGCCCCGGATAGCGTTGACGGAGCGCCGCCAGGGTGGACCGGACGGCGGTGGGGTGGTGCGCGAAGTCATCGATGACGCACACGCCTCCGATCTCGCCCCGCACCTCCATGCGGCGGCGCACGCTGCGAAAGGTCGCGAGCCCCTGACGGATGCCATCCCACTCCGCACCCACCGACCGCGCGGCAACGATGGCGGCGAGGGCGTTGCGTACGTTGAACGCACCCGAGAGGGAGGACTCAATCGGCATGAGGTCCGCGCCGTCACGGGCGACGGTGAAGCGCGTGCCCTGGGGTCCGTACGCGATGTCCGTGGCTCTCCACCGGGGAGCTTCACCGGTGACGGGCTCGTCGGTGTCGAGGGCGAACCCCTCAACCGGGGCCGGACTGGTCGGAGCCAGGTCACGAGCGGCCGGGGTGTCCCACCCCAGGACCAGCGATCCCGAGCGCGGCACGAGATTGACGAACCGCGCAAAGGCGAAGCGGTACGCCTCGTCGTCGCGATAGATGTCGGCGTGATCGAATTCGACGTTGGTCACCACGGCCGTATGAGGCAGGTAGTGCCACATCTTGGGGCCCTTGTCGAAGTAGGCCGTGTCGTACTCGTCGGCTTCGATGACGAAGAGATCGCCAGGGGTGAGACGGAACGACGTCTGGAAGTTCTCCGAGACCCCTCCGATGAGAAACGAGGGAGCGAGTCCGGAGCACTCCAGCAGCCACGCCAGGATCGAGGTGGTCGTGGTCTTGCCGTGCGTACCCGCCACTGCCAACACACGACGGTGGCGCAGAAACTCCTCCTTGAGGGTGTGGGCCGCCGAGGTGTAGTACAGGCGCCGGTCCAGCACCGCCTCGAGTTCGGGGTTTCCCCGACTGATGGCGTTGCCCACGACGACGCGATCCGGTACGGGCTGGAGGTTGGTGGGCGCGAAGCCATCGACCCAGGCGATGCCCAGGTCGTCCAACAGCGTCGACATCGGAGGGTAGACCCCATGGTCGGAGCCGGTCACGCGATGGCCCTTCTCGCGTAGCAATCCCGCCAGGGCAGCCATGGCGGTGCCCGCGATCCCGATCAGGTGGTAGTGCATGCGAGAACGTCTCAGCCGAAGAGGAGGCGAACGATCCAGACCGCGAAGAGCATCGCGGCGAAATCGGCGGTCAGCCCCACGGGCACCGCGTGACGGGTCTTCTTGATGTTCACCGCACCGAAGTACACCGCGATCACGTAGAATGTCGTCTCGGTCGATCCGAACATGGTGGCCGCCATCTTCACGAACAGCGAGTCCTCACCGTATTGCTGGATCATCTCGGCTACCACGCCGGCCGATCCCGATCCGGTCAGGGGCCGGACGATGGCCATGGGCAGCACCTCTCCCGGAAATCCCACGAGGCTCAACACGGGGTCGAGCGCCCTCACCAGGAAATCCATCGCGCCACTGGCCCGAAACATCCCGATGGCGAAGAGGATCGCCACCAGATAGGGAATGATGCGGACCGCGACCTCGAAGCCCTCCTTCGCTCCGTCGACGAAGGCCTCGTAGACCGGTACCCGTTTGTAGAGCCCGTAGAGCGGAAACCCGACGATGATCGCCGGTATGACGAACACCGAGAAGAGCCCGATCGCGTCGCGCAGGATCGCTGCCATGTCAGACCCCCTTCCGGTGCGGATTCGAGGCGCGGGAACCGGGGAGGCGTCCGTACAGACGGGCGGCGACGATGGCCACCACGAGTGAGGCACCCGTGGTCAAGAGGATCGCGAAGATGAGCTGATTGATCTGCAATCCCATGAGCGCCAGCAGGAGCACCGGGGGAATGATCTGGACGCTGGCCGTGTTGATGGCCAGCAGCATCACCATGGCGTCGGTGGCGGTGTCGTCGGTCGGATTCAGCGTCTGGAGCTGCTCCATCGCCTTGATGCCGAAGGGTGTGGCGGCGTTGCCGAGACCGAACACGTTGGCGGTGATGTTGAGCGCGATCATGCCCAACGCGGGGTGATCCTCGGGCACGTCGGGAAACAACGGGCGGAGGACCGGCTGGACGAAACGCACCAGGGCGTAGACGATGCCGGCCTCTTCAGCGATGCGCAGAAGTCCCAGAAAGAGGGCGAGCACACCGATGAGCCCCAAAGCGAGTTCGGCTGCCGTCTCGGCAAAATCGAGAGCCGCACCGGCGATGGCGTTCATCTTCACGAAGCGCACGGGCTCGAACAAGACCGCGGCCTCGGAGAGCTGGAAGGTGGTCAGGGTCCCCTGCAACTCGCCGTCGTTCGAGTGTGAGACGCCCCGGATCGTGGGCAGGGGCGCGGGAAGCGTGGCCTCGGCATCGAACCGGAGTTGACGTCCATCGCGGGACTGAAGCAGTCGGCCTGCAAAGGAGCCTCCCTCGGCGGCGCTCAGCCCATAGAAGGCGGCGAAGGCGGGCCCATCGATGTGGATCGTGACCGGTAGTGAGCGTCGATCCTCGTCGTAGCCCTCGGGGTAGTCCAGACGCAGGGGCAGCGCCTGGCCGTTGCGATAGGTGTCGTCGATGAGATCGTTGGCATCGTACACCCCCGCGAAGGCGAAGCTGGCGACGATCAAGCCGGCCCAGATGTAGTTGAGCATCGCGACCTGGACGTGAGTGGAGAGCGTGTCGGCGAGTCGGAGAGGGTAGGAGGAAAGGGCGGTCCCGGACAAGCGGCGGCGGCGGGTCGGACCTCCGGGCTCTGGCGGCGGTAGATGACAGGGGACTCCCTCTCGATGCCATGCCCAGGCCGCACACGCACGACGCCAATCCCGGAGCCGACGATGACCGTTCCCCCCGATCCAACCCGCCCCCCTGCCTCGGGCGCTCGTCCCCGCGGCTCACGGTGGGGTCGTCGCAACCGAAGTGGCGGTCCGGGCTTTCCGGTGGTACCGACGGTGATCGGTGTTGCGGTGCTCGGTGCGGCGGCATGGTGGTGGTTCGGTCTGAGGTCTCCCACCGCAGAGCCGACCAACACGCCGCCGGCACCCGCGGTGGCGCCCGCCCAGCCGGCGACCTCACCGTCGACGGCCGCGCCGGAGCCCCTCGATCTTCCGCCCCTGAGCGAGAGCGACGGGATCGTGCGCGATCTGGTCGGCACCCTCTCGCGACACTCCCGGTGGGCGGGGTGGTTGGTCACCGATGAACTGGCCCAGCGGTTCGTGGCCGCGGTCGCCAGCGTCGCGGCGGGCGTCAGCCCGGCGACCCACGTGCCCTTCCTCGCGCCCGAGGGACGGTTCCGAGTGCGCTCGCGGGGCGAGGGCAAGGCGGTCGACCCGGAAAGCTACCGCCGCTACGACGCCATCACCGAAGCCTTCGTGTCGGTCGATACCCGGGCTGCCGTGCGGCTCTATCAGCAGCTCCTGCCGCTGTTCGAGGAGGCGCACCGCACCCTCGGTTTTCCAGAGGGGAGCTTCAACGCCACCTTTGCCCAGGCCATCGACAACGTGCTCGATGTCGAGATTCCCGAGGTGCCGCCGGCGGTGGTGCTCGATGTCGAGACCTATCTGTTCGAGGACCCGGGGATGGAAGCGCTGACCCCGGTGGAGAAACACGTCATGCGCCTGGGACCCGACAATGGGCGGCGAATCCAGGCGAAGCTCCGGGATCTGCGCAACGGCCTGGTGGCGGCAGGGCTGGTGCTACGCCGCTGAGCGGATGCGACGCCCCGGAGGGGGGGCGGGCGCCTTGTGCGGAGATGGCGGGGCGCCCAGCATGGGCCTTTGACGAGTCCCCCATCGGAGCAGACAGTATGCGCAGCGCCCTTCGTGCCGCGACCGGTTTCGTCGCCGTCACCCTCGCCCTTCTGGCACCCGGGGCGATCGGTGCCCAGGTGGCTTCTCCGCGGCCGCTCACACTCGACGACTACGGGCCCTGGAGCCGCATCACCGGGGTCGGCCTGTCTCCCGATGGGCAGTGGCTGACCTGGGGTGAAGTCCCCAACGACGGCGACTCTCGTTTCTTCGTCCGCTCCCTCGAAGGCGAGCGTCTGTTCGAACACGCCAACGGAAGTTCGGCGACCTTCTCGTCGGATGGTCGCTGGGTGGCGTTCTTTTCCGCTCCGGCCGAGGAAGAGGCGACCAAGCTGCGGCGGGAGCGAAAGCCGGTGCCCCGTACGCTGCATCTGATCGACCTGACGTCGGGCGCCGAGACCGAAGAGGTGGGGGTGCGCGCATTCGCCTTCGGGGGCGACGGACGGTTTCTCGCGGTCCATCGTGACCGGCAGGATCCCGAGTCGGAGTACGAGGGGTCCGACCTCCTGTTGCGCGACCTGTCGCAGGGGACCGTCTTGAGCCTCGGCAACGTCGCGCACTATGCCTTCAACGAGGCCGGTACCCACCTGGCCTATATCGTCGATGCCGCCAGCGAGGCGGGCAACGGGGTCTACCTCGTCTCGACTGTCGAGGGGCGCCTGCAGCCCCTCGCCACGGCGGCCGCGCGCTTCGACGACCTCGCCTGGAACGAGAGCGGCGACGCCCTGGTGGCGCTGCAGGGTACGACCCCCGAGGGCGGGACTCTCCGCGAAAACGTCCTGGTGGTGGCCACCCAACTGACCGGTACCCCCTCGGTCACCCGGTGGAATCCAGCCGATGATCCTTCGTTTCCGGACGGCTTCGTACTCTCCGAACTGGCGCCCACCCGCTGGCTCGGCGAGAGCCCGCAGGTGGTGGTGGGAATCAAGGAGCAGGAAGCCGAGTTCAAGGACGAGCGCGACGACGACGAGAAACCCGATGTCGACGTCTGGCACTGGCGAGACGACCGACTCCAGTCGCAGCAGATCGTCCAGGCCAGCGGTGATCGGCGCTACACCTACACCTCGATCTTCGACACCGAGGCGCGACGCTTCGTGCGTCTGGCCACGGAAGACATGCCCCGGGTCGACGTGGGCGACGAGGGTCGCTGGGGCATCGGCAATCTCGATGCACCCTATCGGGGTGACGTCACCGTGGCCGGCGGGCGGGCCGACCTGGTGCGGATCGATCTCGCCACCGGCGAGAGCCGAGCCTTCGCTACCGGGGTACGCCGGCCGATGGGCCGCTCTCCCGACGATCGCTGGTTCGTGTACGCGCAGGACGAGACGGTCTATCTGACCGACCTGCAGACGCTCGAGACGCGCAACCTCACCGAGGCCACCGGCATCGATTTCATCGACCGCGAATTCGATGTGATCGCCGAACGACCGGCGCACGGCGTGGCGGGATGGACCGAGGGCGCCGAGGCCGTGCTCCTCAACACCCGCTTCGATGTGGTGGCGGTACCCACCGGCGGTGGGGCGGCCGTCGACCTCACCGGGGGCATGGGCGCTCGTGAGCAGATCGAATTCCGGGTGGTGCGGCTGGACCCTGAGGCCGACTGGGTCGACCCCGACCAGGCGCTGCTCTCGGCCTACGGGGAGCGGACCAAGAAGTCGGGCTATTTCGCGATGCGCCCCGGCAGCGATCCCAGCCCGCTGCTCTTTGGCGATGAGCGGATCGGGAGGCCGACCCGAGCTGCCGATGCCGACCGCGTGGCCTTCACGCGCGAGACCTTCACACGTTTTCCCGACGTCTGGGTCAGCGACGGTCGCTTCGATACACCGCGGCAGATCACCGATGCCAATCCCCAGATTGCCGACTTCGCCTGGGGACGCCGTGTGCTGATCGACTATACCGACGCTCGAGGCCACGCGCTGCAGGCCACGCTGACCCTGCCCGCGGGGTACCAGGAGGGGGAACGGTACCCGATGGTGATCTACTTCTACGAGAAGATGTCGCAGCGACACCACGAGTTCTCGCTGCCGGTCTACGACGACCGCCCGCACATGTCGACCTACGCGAGCAACGGCTATCTGGTGCTGATGCCCGACATCGTCTACGAGCCCGGCAAACCCGGGACTTCGGCGCTGGACGACGTCACCTCGGCGGCGCAGAGGGTGATCGACCTCGGGTACGCCGACCCCGACCGGATCGGCCTGCAGGGGCATTCGTGGGGCGGCTACGAGTCGTCGTTCATCGTCACGCAGACCGACATGTTCGCCGCCGTGGTCACGGGTGCTCCGCTCACCAACCTGATGAGCATGTACAACATCAACTACAAGTCGTCGGGCAGTGGCAACGGGCCGATCCTCGAGTGGAGCCAGGGGCGCCTGGGCACCACTCCGTGGGACGACTTCGAGTTGTTCGTCAGCCAATCGCCGATTCATCACGCCCCGGGTATCTCGACGCCCTTCGTCATCCTGCATGGCACGGATGATGGGGCCGTCGACTGGAACCAGGGGCTGGAGTTCTACAACGCCGCACGGCGGCTCGGCAAGGAGGTGATCCTGTTGTCGTATCCCGGAGAGCCGCATCACCTGGCGCGGGAGGCCAACCAGAAGGACTTCCAGACGAGAATGAGGCAGTTCTTCGACCACTATCTGCGGGGTGAGCCGGCGCCCTCATGGATCGAGCAGGGTGTGCCCTTCCTTCAGAAGGGACGGGAGGGGCCGAAGATCATCTCCTGAGGGGCGGCGTCTGGTCCGGATCTTGCCCCTCGAGCGGGCCCTCGGCGCCCGCGCCACCCCTGCCCACCCCGATCCGCACCACCCGATGCCTACATCTGTCGCGCACATGATCGGGGGGTATGCCGCCCTCGAGGCCGCAGGCGACCGCCCTGCACGACGCGGAATCTTTTTCCTCTTCCTCGTGGTGTTCGGGTCGAACTTGCCGGACCTCGACTTCCTGGTCGGGCTGCTGTACGGCGACGCGACGCTCTACCATCGGGGCCCGTCGCACTCGCTCCTGGCCGCGATGGCCGTAGCTGTGGCCTTCGGTGCGGGACTCCGGACGCGCCATGGAGGGATGCGGGCGGTGATGGCGACCGTCTTTCTCGCCTACGGATCGCACCTGTTGCTCGACATGGTGATCCGCGATCCGAGTGGCGATTCCGTTGGAGTGCCCCTGCTGTGGCCGCTGTACCGAGGAGAGATCGGGTTGCTGATCCCCGGTCTTCAGGCTCTGGATCCATTGCGCTGGCTCGATCACGAGGCGCTCCAGCAGGGGTTCTTGAGGTCGCTGTTCTCACTCGGCGGCGTGCGGGTCTTCCTGGTCGATGCGGTGCTGGTGGCTCCACTCGTACCCCTGGCCTGGGGTGTGGTGCGGATGCGGAGACGCTGGCTGGCCCGACATGGGCAGGTGGGCCGCCTCGGCGTCTCGGGGGATCCGTCGACCCAGGCGTCGGTGTCTCGGGCAGCGCCCCGGGGCCGCCCATCACCCCTCCTGGTTCGTTCCTCACGGCTGCTGTAGGCGACCGGGCCACCGGGGGGTAGATTTCCGGCCATGGACGAACCCCAACCGACTCCACCCCCGGCCGAACCACCCGCGCTGTCGTTTCGCGAGCGCTCGGGCCGCTTCTGGGTGCGCCATCGCAGGTTATTCTGGATGCTGCATTCGGTGTGGGCGCTCGCCACCGGAATCGCGGTCGTCCTCCTCGCCCGTGAGCGCTACGCCTTCGTGCCCTGGGTGGTGGTCTTCCTGGTGGTGACCTGGGCGTCGACCCTCTTCTTCGGTCGCAATGCCGAGCAGGAACTCGCAGACGAGGCGAACGAGGCGGAGCGCGCGGCCGGTGATTCGCCCGGCCTGGGGCACGAAGTCACGTCGTATGTCACGCGCAGCCTCTATCAGGAGACGCTGTTCTTTCTTCTGCCCTTCTATGCCTATTCGACGGTGCTGTCGTCCGTCAACGTGCTGTTCCTGGCACTGCTGGGCGGGCTCGCGCTGCTGTCGTGTCTCGACCTGGTCTTCGACCGATGGCTCCGCACGAAACCGCTCTTCGGCATGATCTTCTTCGCGACGGTGTCGTTTTCTGCCGTCAACCTGTTGATTCCGATGGTCTTTGGGCTGGCACCGCGGTTCGCGACGCCCCTGGCGGCGTTGTTCGCGGTGGTCAGCGCGGTCCCTCTGGCGCTTCGCAACGGGGGCTCGACGCCGCAGGCACGCATGGTGGTGGGGGGGGCGGTGGTGGTCATTCTCGGGATCGCACTGGGCGTTCCCGGCGTGATTCCACCCGTGCCCCTCCGCATGCAGAGCGCCACCTTCGCTCGCGATATCGATACCCGCACGCTGGCACTGCAGGACACCCTGGCAGGCAGTGTGACGTCCCAGGACGCGGGAGGACGACTCGTCGTTCTGGTGGAGGTCTTTGCACCCGCAACCATTCCAACCCGGGTGAGGCTCGACTGGACCCGCGACGGTGAGTCGATCCACAGCTCGCGCGACGTGGAGATCGTCGCGCACGAGTGGCGATTTCGGGTATGGGACTCCTGGAAGCCCGAGGCCGGAAGGCTGGCTCCAGGCCGCTACACCGTCACGCTGCGCACAACGTCGGGACGGATCTTCGGGGTGGCCCGGCTGACGGTGACCTGAAGTCCGGAGGCACCGGACGGAGCGCCACGATCCGGGCCCGGACCGGACCCGACGCCGGGCCCCCCGAAGAGGGCCCGGCGCTACGGGCGCCGGTCTGGTCTCAGTTCATGCGGGGGCTGCTTCCGCTGCTGCGAACCGCGGCCCCACAGGCGGGCCACTCGGTGCGCTCGCCGGTGCGGGGATTCATGGGCATGACCCGCCGCTCACGGCTCACCCGCTCCGCGTCTTCCGAAGCGAGGTAGACGAGCGATGCCACCAGGACTGCGTTGTTGCGCAGGTCGTCGAAGACGAGCTTGTCGAAGGTGTCACGCTGGGTGTGCCAGGTATGCGAGCCGTAGTCCCAGCCCAGGGCACCGAGTCCGAAGCCGGGGGCACCGGCACAGACGAACGACGCGTGGTCGGTCCCACCGCCCGACGGCATGCCGGGAAAGCTGGGTTCGATGTGGCGCGACACCTCGGCCGGCACCCGAGCCAGCCAGCGGGCCAGCGGGCCACCGGCATCGACGAAGCCCGAGGCACTGAGGCTTACGACGCGCCCCGTACCATTGTCCTGGTTGAAGAGCGCCTGGAGTCCCTCGACGATGTCCGGGTTGTCTTCGACAAAGGCGTGGGAGCCGTTCAGCCCCTGCTCTTCGCCGCTCCACAGGCCGATGAGGATCGTGCGCCGCGGGTTCGGATATACCTCGGCCAGGATACGGGCTGCCTCCATCATCAGGACCGACCCGCTCCCGTTGTCGGTGGCACCGGAGCCGCCTTCCCACGAGTCGAAGTGCGCCGACATCATGACGTATTCGTTGGGTAGCTCGGACCCGCGCATCTCGGCGATGACGTTGTAGACCGGCACCTCGCCGAGGTTCTCGGCCTCTGCCCTCAGGCGGAGCACCGGGGCCTGGCCGTTGGCGGCGAGACGATGGACCAGGCCGTAGTCCTCACATGAGAGTTCGAAGGTCGGAATGTCGCGGGTATATGAATTGAAGATGCGGTTGGTACCGGGCGCTCCCGTCCAGGTCGAGGTGACGATGCCCAGCGCTCCAGCCTCCTCGAGTTGGCCGAGGAGATCGCGCTGACGGGGGTCGGACGAACCGGCCGCCGCGAGGCTGGCATTCCAGGCGCGCTGGGCTTCGCTGCGGGCCTGGCTCATGGCTTCGAACGATCCGGGCATGGCGAACTCGCGCCACTGGTCGTCGGTGCGACAGCTCGGCTGTGGAAACGACCACATCACGAACTTGCCGCCGACCTGCCCGAGAAATGCCTGCCAGTCGGCGGGGGAGCGGATCTCAGAGGGAACCGCGACCGTGCCCTCGACCGGGCGACCAGCGGTGCCGGGGCTCCAGGCCAGGATCTGCCCTTCGAGAGAGCGCACCCGAGGCGAGATCAGGTCGATCGAGCTCGGTCCCCGATTCCACCCTTCCCAGGTGCCGTATTCCTCGGTGCGGGCATCATAGCCCCAGCCGTTGAACATCTTTACGGCCCAGTCCTGTGCCCGCTCCATTCCCGGAGACGCCGTCAGGCGAGGCCCGATGGAGTCGAGCAGGACTTGAGCCATGGGCTCGAACTGCGACCGGTTCATGGCGTGGTCCCAGATCGAGCTGAGTACGGGATCCTCGACAGCCAGCGTCTGACTCTGGGCCGGCGAAGACATCAGCAGGCCCAGGGCGACGGCAGGAATCCAAACGGTGCCTTTCATTATCTTGATCTCCCTTTCAACGGTCGGTAGACAACGACGAAAGTAGCCGCGAAGGTGGCGCCGTCGAAGGGGAGCAGCAAGCTTTCGCACCGTCCACTCCTGGTGGCATCATGAGTGTGAGAGGGCCCATCGTTCCCATCGCACGAGGTCGCCGTGTCGTCGCGTCATAGCATCCAGGTCGGAATCGACATCGATCCTGCCGCCGTCCGCTCTGCTCCCCAGGAGCGGTCCAGCCGTGCGACCCGCATCCTCTACCTCGGCGATTTCAGTGGACGCGGGGACCGAGCCCGCACCGATCTGCGGGCCATCGCGGTGGACCGCGACACGCTGGACGAGGTGATGGCGTCATTGCAGCCTCGCGTCGTGCTTCCCGACGGTGAACTCTACCATCCGCGAGAGATCGACGACCTGCATCCCGATGCCCTGCTCGAGCGGATCGGGTCGCTGGTGGCGGCCCGGGAAGGCCGCGCCACGACCGATGATGCGGCGGGACTTCTCGATCGCATCGTGGATCGCGTGGCGGGGCCCGAGCGCTTGCCGGAGGAGCGCGACCCGGGTCTGCGGCCGCTCGATTCAGTGCGGGCCTTCGCCGCCGCGGCCGCAAGCCGAGACGTCGTGCCCGGAACCGACGCCGATACGCGGGCGCGGGAGGAGCAGGCGGAGGCCGCTGCGGCCCGAGGGCTGCGGGCGATCCTCGCCTCTGACGCCATGCGGTCGTGCGAGCGCCTGTGGCGTGGGCTCGACTTCATCGTGCGCCGGGTGGACACCGGCCCGAGGGCTCGCATCTATCTGGCCGATCTGCCCCGGGCCGTGGTCGATGCCGAGATCGCTGCGGGGCAGGGCATCGGTGAGTCGTCGCTGCATGCCCTGCTCGCGGCCGGAGCGGGACCGGAGCGGGAGCCCTGGAGGTGGGTGGTGATGGATGGGGTGTTCGGGACCGGTCCCGACGATCTGACCTCGTTGGCGTGGATGACCGCACTGTGTGGGGCGCACGGGGCGACGTTGTTGGCCGATGGAGCGCCGGCTCTGGCGGGCATTCCCGGGCAGGGCCACTTTACAGCGCCCGAGAGCTGGAGTGGGCTCGACGCCGGGTGGTCGGCGCTGCGCTCGCAGCCCGAGGCCCGCCATCTCGCCCTCGCGCTGCCGGGCTTCCTGCTGCGGGTTCCGTATGGTGCCGATACGGCTCCCATCGACGCCATCGACTTCGAAGAGGTCACCGGGCGTCCCCGGGAGGGTGACTACCTGTGGGGAGGTGGCGCATTGGCCTGCGTCACGGTGTTGGCCCGCGAGGCGGCGCGAGAGGGTGACGACGCCCCTGCGGGAGTGGGCGCCACCACCCTCGCCGGCCTACCCCTCCACAGCTGGCGCGCCGGAACCGAGGCGGGCACGACCTGCGGTGCGGCGGCCATGACCGACGCGGCGGCCCAGCGTCTGATCGAGGCGGGACTCGTGCCGGTGGCCTGGGCACGGGGCGCGGATTCGGTGCGTGTGCTCCTGCCCCGGACGGCGGCGGGCACGTCGCTCATGGGCGCCACACCCCGTTGAGCAGGGGCTTCGCGTCCTGGTATCCGGCCGAGCTCCGGCCGAAGTTCTTCGATATCCTGGGGGAGCGTCCCACCCGGGAGATGCTCACGCGCGACATCCTCGCGGGGGTCGTGGTGGGGATCGTCGCGCTGCCCCTCGCCATCGCCTTCGGAATCGCGTCGGGAGTCCGCCCCGAGCAGGGGCTCTATACCGCCATCGTGGCGGGCTTCCTCATCGCGCTCCTGTCGGGGAGCCGTGTCCAGATCGGCGGGCCGACCGGGGCGTTCGTCGTCCTGGTGGGCTCGGTGGTGGCCGAGTTCGGATACGACGGACTGGCGGTGGCCACCCTCATGGCGGGGGTGATTCTCATCGTCATGGGGGTGGCCCGTCTGGGCGCCGTCATTCGGTTCGTGCCGTATCCGGTCACCATCGGCTTCACGACGGGAATCGCCCTGCTCATCGCCGCCGGCCAGCTTCCCGACGCGATGGGACTCGCACCGGCCGGCGCGGGAGTGGGGTTCGTCGCCCGTCTCCTGTCGGTCTGGAAGGGGCTCGGGGCTACCGACCCCCTGTCGGTGGCGCTGTGTGCGGGATCGGTTGCAGTGGTTACGCTCTGGCCGCGGGTGTCGAGCAGGATTCCTGGACCCCTGGTCGCCCTGGTGCTCAGCACGGCCGTCGTGGCGGTGTTGAGGCTCGATGTAGCGACCATCGGCAGCCGGTTCGGTGGGGTGCCGACGGGTCTGCCCACCGTTCGGCTGCCGCACTTCGACCTCGCTCGCATCCCGGAGCTCGTCTCTCCGGCCGTATCGATCGCATTGCTGGGCGGTATCGAGTCGCTGCTGAGTGCGGTGGTGGCCGACGGCATGACGGGCCGCAAGCATCGCTCGAATGCCGAATTGGTGGCCCAGGGCGTCGCCAATCTGGCGTCGCCCCTCTTCGGGGGGATTCCCGCCACCGGCGCGATCGCGCGTACCGCCACGAACGTCAAGAACGGCGGACGCACACCCATCGCCGGCATCGTCCACGCCCTGACCCTCCTCGTGATCGTCGCCTTTCTGGGTCAACTCGTGGGATGGGTACCCATGCCGGCGCTCGCGGGCATCCTGCTGGTGGTGGCCTATCACATGAGCGAGTGGAGGGTCTTCTCGGGACTGCTTCGCGGACCCCGGAGCGACGTTCTCGTGCTCTGGACCACATTCGCGCTCACCGTGCTGGTCGATCTGACCGTGGCCATCCAGGTGGGGGTGGTTCTCGCGGCGCTCCTCTTCATGAGACGCATGGCTGAGGTGACGCAGATCCGCTCGCTGCGAGATGGCGACGGGTTCGAGCGCGCCGGCTTCGACCTCGAAGATGCGGATGTCGTGTTGCCCCCCGATGCCGAGGTCTTCGAGATCGCCGGATCGTTCTTCTTTGGCGCCGCCCAACGGTTCAGCGAGACGCTGGGCGAGATCCAGCGACATCCCAGCGTCGTGATCCTGCGCATGCGCGACGTCTTCGCCATCGACGCCACTGGACTCCATGCACTGGATCAGGTGCGCGGACGCCTGGAGCGGCAGGGCGTTCCCCTGCTTCTCTCGGGGGTGAGATCGCAACCCCTGTTGGCGCTCACGAACTCGGGCGGCCTCGAGCGCCTGGGTGAAGACAACGTGCTCGGGTCGTTTCGGGATGCGGTCGCACGGGCCTGGACCCTGACCGGAGGAAACCCCGACGGCCCTCCCGGCGTAGGACCAGCATGAGCATGTTGCGCTGGACACGGTCGCGTTGGGGCCTCGTGGTGGCCCTGTTCGCCGATATCCTGGTTGGCGGACCGCACCTGCCGGGGGTCCGGACGGGTCCCAGCCTCGCGGCCGCGATCGCCGCTCAGGAGTCGGTCACCACCTCCTGGATGGCGATGCAGGGGGTCGTGGGTACGGCGGTGGGCCTCGACGCCCACGGCGACTTCGTGGTGAAGGTCTACCTCACCGCACTCGGCGTTGCCCGGTTGCCGGCGTCGGTGGCGGGAATCCCCGTGGAGTTCGAGATCACGGGGCCGATCGTCGCCCTGAACGAACCTGCTGCGCTGGCCACCGACGAGATCGATCGACGCCAGAGCTTTCCGCGGCCGGTGCCCATCGGGGTGAGCACCGGGCACTCCGGGGTCACCGCCGGAACCATCGGGGCTCGCGTGAGTGACGGTGCGCGCCTGCTCGCTCTGAGCAACAACCACGTCTACGCCAATTCCAACGATGCGCAGCCCGGTGATCCACTGCTGCAGCCGGGAGTCGCAGACGGGGGGCGCAATCCCGATCATGTGGTGGCCACTCTCCACGACTTCGAGCGGATCGCCTTCTGCGCGGGATTCACCTGCCCCCTGAATCGCATGGATGCCGCGGTCGCGCTCACCACCTCCGACGACGTGGGGTACGCCACTCCCGACGACGGATACGGCAGCCCACGCTCACAGACCGCCGCCGCCGATCTCGGCATGAAGGTGCAGAAGTACGGACGCACCACGGGCCACACGCACGGGCGGGTCTCGGGCATCAACGCCGTGATCGACGTGAGCTACCGCGGAGGCACCGCGCGCTTCGAAGACCAGATCCTGATCTCAGGCAACGGCTTCAGCGCCGGAGGCGATTCGGGCTCGCTGATCGTGACCGAAGGGGTTCTGTTGGGCGATCGTCGACCGGTGGGACTGCTCTTCGCCGGCAGCGCCACGAGCACCATCGCCAACCCCATCGACGTCGTCCTGGAGCGCTTCGACGTGCGCATCGACGGAGGAAGCTGAATGGCGGATCCGAAGGTGCGTGAGGCACAGCGCAAACTCACCGAGCGCGTGATGGGGCGTCCGGGGGTCGTGGGCACCGCCATCGGCATGTCGAAGGGGAGTACCTGTCTGAAGGTCCTGATCTCCGACGACCGCGGTCGGCATGGGTTGCCGAAGACCGTCGACGGGTACCGGGTGCGGGTCGAGACGACCGGCACGATCCGCCGCCGATAGGTACGCTGCGAGCTACCGGGTGAACCAGTAGTTCACCTTGAGCAGGAAGATGTTGTCGGGCTGGGCGTCGAAGAGCGCCGCGCGGTCGCGGCCGAAATCGAAGTCACCGAAGCGCTCGCTCGAAGCTCGGTTCTGTTGCCAGGCCAGGTAGAGGGTCGAGCCCGGTCGCCATTCCCACCGCAGCACGGCCGTACCCCGCAGGGAGCGCAGGTTGAAGTCTCGATCCGGCGCGCTGACGGGGGTATCGCGAAAGCTGTAGCTCTGCGGCGCTGCGAGTTCGCGCACGACCCCGTAGTCGCCCGAAGAGAGGAATGGCTGGGCGAAGAGCTCGAACGAGAGCCGAGGCGTGAAGGTGACGTTCAGACGGGTCTCCATCGCCAGCGTCGTCTGTTCGAGGGGCGCGAACAGGTAGCGGGCGCCGAAGGTGTCGACGGCGTCGGAATCGACCACGGTACCGACGTATTGTGCATCGGTACGGTTGAGCGCCCAGCTCGGGGTGATGCTCAGGTTCCAGCGGTCCGATGGCCGCAGTCCGAGGCTGACCTCGATCGAGGAGCCGGATCCGTCGTAGGCGTTGCGTGAACCCCGCAGCGTCGTGCTCACCGTCACGGGCTTGCGCTGATCGGAATAGACGGCGGCGAAGCCCGACCAATCGGCCGGCCGTTCCATGAGCGGTCCGCCTCGGGTCGAGCGGTCGTCGAGGGCACGGGTCGCGCGGGACACCCCCAGATGACCACCCCAGAAGTCCAGGCCCCGGAAGTTGAAGCCGGCGTTCCAGCGCCCCTGGATGCGCTGCCAGTCGTAGTTGTGTTCGTAGCGAACGCTCGAGGTGACGGAGTAGTTCCGGAAGAAGGTGCCGGGCTGGTCTTCCTGGTATCGCAGCTCCACCGCGGCATCGCGACGGTCGGTGCGGGTCTGAAACCCGAGATCGTTGACCTCGAAGGCCGGACTGGTGGCGGCGAGGGCTACCGATCCGCGCCAATGTTCGCCACCGCGACGTTCCAACGACGCGCCGACCGAATAGCCCGTCAGCGACGACGCCGTCTCGTCGACCGAAAGGTGGTCTGCGTCGGGTCGCTGGAAGAAGTGGTTTCCAGCCCGTTGCGTACGAATCAGTGCCGAGGCGCTGCCCCCCACCCGCGAGATGGCCGCAGAGCCCAGCACGGCCCAGGCGCGGTCCGCGGTTTCCACCCGGAAGTCGATGCCCCCCGAGTAGCCACTGGCACGCAGAGCCGCCTCGAGCGGTTCGGAATCCAGATCGCGGCTCGTGGCCGTGACCATGCCTCCCAGGCTGGTGCGCCCCTCGGCACCGTCCTTGCGAACGCGGGCCACCAGGTAGTTGGTGAGCGGTTCGACCCCGAAGCGTGAGTCGACATCGTCGATCCTCACGCGGGCCTCCTCTCGTCCGGTGACCGCTTCGATGACTCCTACCGACCAGCCCGCCGACGTCTTGCCCGAAAACTTGGTCGCGCCCCAGATGCGACTGACATCGGGAACGTCTGCGGTGGCGGTCGGCGGCGAGAGCTGTGGCGAGCGCCCGATGCGGCGCGAGTAGAACAGCTGGCCACCCGAGGTGTTGCGCCCGAAATCGAAGATCTCGCTACCCTCGACGAAAAAGGGGCGCCGCTCCTGGAAGAACACCTCGTAGACCCCGAGGTTGACGACCGCCGGATCGACCTCGACCTGGCCGAAGTCGGGGTTGACGGTGGCGTTGAGGGTCAGGTCGGAGGTGACGCGGTACCGCAGGTCGAGGCCGATCTCACCCGAGCCTTCTGAATCCGTGCGGAAGGGGTTGGCGCCCGG
>CAZFRU010000051.1:0-39820 GCA_964521385.1 uncultured Gemmatimonadaceae bacterium
ATCCGCTCACCCAGCAGGAAGACCTCGTCGTCGGGGTCGGAAGCCTCCGCGTCGGCTGCGGCCTCGGCGAGCTTTGCAAACTCGCGGGTCTCGACGTCAGGATCGGCGATGTCGGGCTCCGGGGCTACCCCGCCGAAGAGTCCCGCCGCCGCCTGCCCGAACCCCGCCACCTGGTGCGCCTCCGGCCCGAGATCATAGTCGGGTCGCGCCTCGCGCACCCACCAGTTGCGACTGCCCTCGGTGCCTGGCAAACCCAGCCTTCGATCCCATGCCAGCTCCAAATCCAGCCCCCGATCCCACACGAGCCCCGAATCCACCCCTCGATCCCACACCATTTCCACCCCGAACCCACCCATGCGCCACCTCCTCATTCATCCAGCACCCACCATCCTGCGAACACATGAAATCTAACGGCAGGTTTCGGGACCTCTTCGGGCACCCCAAGAAGGCGCCACGAGGGGTTTCGAGGCTTCAACGGGTGGGGCAGGCGGCCGATCGCCGCTCAGCAGCCCGCCAGCCTTGGGCACGGGCGCCTCCGCTCGGGTCGCCGGACGATCGCGCCCCGGCCACCGCAAATCCGTCCATGTCTGGATGGGACAGATGTGCATCCCGCGCCGGAGGGCATTCCGCGACCACGCCACAGACCGCCACCGCAGACCACAACTACCCCACCATCGCTACGGCCAGGGGAAGGCCGAGCCACGGCCAAGGCCAGAGGGAGGGCCAGGGCCAGGCCATGGCCAAGGCCAGGGGGAGGGCCAGGCCATGGCCAAGGCCAGGGGGAGGGCCAGGCCATGACCAAGGCCAGGGGGAGGGACCGGCCATGACCAAGGCCAGGGGGAGGGACCGGGGCCAGGCCACGGCCAGAGGGAGGACAAGGGCCAGGTGCCGGTCAGGGTGCACGCACCACCCTACCCTACCCTACCCTACTCAGGCCAGCCCTTCGTTCAGTCGTCGACGCGCCTCGAGCCCCAGGGTCCCCCACCAATCGACGCCACGACCTGCGCCGTGCGTCCGACCGGCACCCGAAGCCCGTACGAACCACCGGGTGGTGTGGTGCCGCGAATCAGATGGGGGTTGAGGTCGCGCAACTCGCGAGCTGGGACCTCGAGCGCTCGGGCGACGGCGGTGAGGCGCGTGCCTCCGGGCACCCAGACCCGATCATACGTATATGCCCGCAGGCGCTCGACGTCGAAGCCGTTCTCTTCCGACTCACGGGCCAGCAGCGTGACGGCGAGCAGGCGGGGCACATGCTCTCGGGTCTCGCGGGGAAGCTGGTCGATGATCTGCCAGTAGAGATCGACATCGGCACCCTCCTGGGTCTCGATGTCGGCGGTGGTCGTAGCGGCTGCGGTCGTGGAGGCCGCGCGTCGGCGCAGCGCACGATCAACCCGTGCGGGGCCGGTGTTGTACGCGGCAGCCGCCAGATACCACGAGTCGTAGCGCTCGTGGAGGACCTCGAGGTAGGTCAGCGCTGCGTCGGTGGCTCGGATCGGATCCCGACGCTCGTCGACCCACTGGTCGACGCGCAGTCCATACTGCTTCGCCGTGGGGCCCATGAACTGCCACAAACCCACCGCCGCCACGGGCGAGGTGGCACTGGTCGAGAAGCCCGACTCGATCATGGCCAGGTAGATCAACTCCTCGGGCATCCCCCGCTCCGCGAGCTTCTGACGAATGACCTCGCCGTAGAGACCCTCGCGAGCCATGAAGCGCTCAAAGGTGGGTCGTTCCACTGTCTTGAAACGATCCATCCAGTATCGAACCCGTGCGTTGACCTCGAGTGGGAGCGACGCCACGGGAACGATCTCGAGCGGGATGAGCAACGGCTCGTCTCGAGGACGTTCGTCGGACACCATGTCGCGGAGCCCGGGCGCCGTGGCGCCCAGCGTCGCGAGCAGGGCCGTCGTAAAGAGCGCCGGGCGGACGCGAAGGCGAAAGCCGTCGGAGCCAGGCTTCAAGAGACCGCGGGTGAGGCCCGGACTTCGGGGCCTCGCTTCGTCGGATGAACGCATCTATGAACCTCCTGTCCACGACTGTGAAGGTCCGGTCCTCGAATACAAGGTCCGTACCAGGATCACAGGGGGGGTACTGCGGATGCGCAGGTGAGATACACCTACGCACGAGAAAGGTCCACCCGGGGGACGAACAACCCCTCGAGCGGACCCATCACGAACGGTCGGAAACTACTCGGCGGCCGGGTAGACCGAGACGGCCTTGCGGCGTTGGAACGTCTCGAAGGTCACGACTCCGTCGACGGTCGCGAAGAGCGTGTCATCGCGGCCCTTCTTCACGTTGCGGCCGGGATGGAACTTCGTGCCGCGCTGCCGCACGATGATCCCGCCCGCTCGGATCTCTTCGCCGCCGAACCGCTTGACGCCGAGGAACTGAGGATTGCTATCGCGGCCGTTTCGGCTGGAGCCGCCAGCTTTCTTGTGAGCCATGAAGACTCCTCTATGAAGCGAAGCCGAGTCGACCTGAGGTCAGACCCGGACCTCGTCGATGCGAATCTCGGTGAATCCCTGTCGGTGACTGTTCTTCTTGCGATAGCCCTTGCGGCGCTTCCGCTTGAAGACGATCACCTTCTTGGTCCGACCGTGGTGCAACACCTCGGCCGTGACCGAAGCCCCCTCGACCCCGGGCGCCCCGACCTTCACCTCCTCTCCATCGGAGGCGAGCAGGACGTCGTCGAACGTCACGGTCGAACCCGCTTCGACGGCCAGAGTGGGCACGCGCAGACGCTTGCCGGGCTCGGCCCTGAATTGCTTGCCACCAGTCTTGATTACCGCGTACATCGGCTGGGCCCGTTCACGTGAGGCGTCCGTCAAATCGAAGAGCCTGTAAACTTGCAGCGTCGTGGCGCCGAGGTCAACCCAGGGCCTGATCAACGCATGAGGTACTTCTCGGTGACGTCGGCCTCGGCGGGCCCGGACAGCAGGTGGAACTCGTCTTCGCGCAGCAGCGGATCGTCGCGCATCTCCAGATCGATCCGCGTCTTCGAGCGCAAACGGCGCAGAAAGTCCGGCTCGCTCTCGATCAGCTGGAGGGCCACCTCGGGATGCACCCGCACCACGAGTTTGCGCTCCTGCTCGACCGCAGCCCGTACGAGGCTCCGCTCGATCCTGCGCACCACGGTGGCAGGGGTCGAGACCCGTCCGGTACCACCGCAGTGCTCACAGGGTGCCGTGAGCGACTGGAACAGAGACGGCCGCACCCGTTGCCGTGTCATCTCGATCAGCCCGAGACTCGACACCTCGAACGCCTTGGTCCGAGCCCGGTCGCGCCCCAGGTGAGTGCGAAACTCGTGCAGGACCCGGTCCCGATTCTGCTGGGACTCCATGTCGATGAAGTCGACCACGATGATGCCGCCCACATCACGCAGTCGCAGCTGGCGGGCCACTTCGCGCGCCGCGTCGAGGTTGGTCTTGAGGATCGTGTGCTCGGGGTCTTTCTTGCCCGTGAAACGCCCCGTGTTGACGTCGATCGAGACGAGAGCCTCGGTGGGCTCGACGATGATGTGGCCACCTGAGGGGAGATCGACCCGCCGCAGGAACGCCTTCCGGATCTCTTCTTCAACTCCGTACTTGTCGAAGAGCGGCACAGGATCGTCATAGAGGTGAATCCGCTCGAGGAGCTCGGGCGCCACGTTGGAGACGTACTGCTTGATCTCGTTGTGGATCTCGGGCGAGTCGACGATCAGCCCATCGAACTTGTCGGAAAACAGGTCTCGGATCACACCCGAGATCAGCTTGGCTTCGGTATGGACGTTGGCCGGTGCCTTCTGCGACTTCACGCGCCGCTGGATCTTGCCCCAGATGGCGTGCAGCCGCTGGTACTCGCGCTCGAGGATCTCCTTGGTGACCTCTTCGCCGACCGTGCGGACGATCACTCCGCCCGAGTTGGGGGGCACGATCTCCCGGGCCATGGCCCGCAGCCGTGAGCGTTCCTCGCGCCCATCGATCTTGCGGCTCACTCCGACATGCGACGAAAAGGGCATGTACACGAGGAAGCGGCCGGGGAGGGACACCTGCGCCGTCAGACGGGGGCCCTTGGTGCTGATGGGCTCCTTGGTGACCTGCACCAGAATGTCCTGGCCCTTGCGTAGCTGGTCCTGGATCGGGGGGTATTTGCGGTTGCGGCGCCCGCCGCCGCCGCCCCCGTTGCCATTGTCGTCGTCGTCTTCTTCTTCGCCGAGAAGGTCGGAGACGTGCAGGAAACCGGCCTTGCCTTCACCGATGTCGACGAAGGCCGCCTGAATGCCCGGCAAGACCGCCTCGACCCTGCCGAGGTAGAAGTCACCGACCAACCGATTCTGGTCCGGCCGGTCGAACATGAGTTCGACCAGCTGACTGTCTTCGAGCAACGCCACCCAGGACTCCTTGGGTGACGCGCTCACGAGGATTTCACGCCGCAAGGCGAATACGCTCCTGTAATTGTGTAAGGCCCACGCCGGAACCGATCGGTCCGAGGTCGGCGCCGATCCGAGACGAAGACCCGATGTCTTCGACCTCCGATACGGGGTCACCTCGACCCGATCGTCTGCTCCGGTCACGCAGGGCGCCCGGTCCTGGAATCCCTCCTCCCAGCGAGCGGAGGGGTTCGTCAGCTCTCAAGCTGCCGCGCCGTCGAGTTCATCCCTGAGGAGGTGGCGGGCAATGACCATGCGTTGGACCTCGCTGGTACCTTCACCGATCTCGCAGATCTTGGCGTCTCTCGCCATACGCTCGACCGGGTATTCGTCGCAATAACCCGCGCCACCCATGAGCTGGATCGCCTTGAGAGTCGCTCGCATGGCGAGCTCCGAGGCGTACAGCTTGGCCATGGCCGCTTCGCGGGAAAACGGCTGATCCTGGTCCTTCAACCACGCGGCGTGGTACGTCAAGTGCCGCGCCGCTTCGATCTCTGTGGCCATATCGGCCAACGGAAACTGCACCTGCTGGAAGTCGAACAGCTTGCGTCCGAACTGCTCCCGTCGTGTGACATACCCCAGTGCCGTCTCGAACGCTCCCTCGGCCAGCCCGAGCGAGAGAGCCGCCACTCCGATTCGCCCGGCGTCGAGGGTCTTCATGAAGTTGACGAAACCGCGCCCTTCTTCGCCCAACAGATTGGCGGCAGGCACTTCGACATCTCTCAGGATGAGCTCGCGGGTATCAGACGAACGCCAGCCCATCTTGTCTTCCTTCTTGCCCGACTCGACCCCGGCCATGTAGCCGATCTCGGGTCGATGACCCATTCCCAGGCTCTTCGCTCGCTCGATGTCGACGGTCGGCTTGGTGACGATGAACGACGAGATGCCCTTGGTTCCCCGCTCGGGATCGGTGACCGCCGTGACGGTGAAGATCTCACCCACCCCCGCATGGGTGATGAAGATCTTGGATCCGTTGAGGCGGTATCCGCCGTCGATGGCGATCGCTCGAGTGCGGGTGCCCCCCGAATCCGAGCCCGCGCCGGGCTCGGTCAAACCGAAGCCCCCCAACACCTGCCCCGAAGCCAGATAGGGCAGGTACTTCTGCTTCTGCTCCTCGGTCCCGAACTGCAGGATCGGCCCACTTCCCAGCGTCGTGTGTGCCGAGATCGTGATGGCATGGCTGGCGTCGACCTTGGCCATTTCCTCGACGGTGAGGACGTAGCTCAGATAATCGAGGCCCTGCCCTCCATAGGCTTTGGGAACGGGAATGCCGAGTAGCCCCATTTCGCCCATGGCCTTGGCGTTGTCCCAGAGAAAGGTCGACGTCGCGTCGAGTTCGCGCACCACGGGGGCCACCGCCTCACGGGCGAAGTCGGCGACACGTGCGCGCAGTGCGAAGTGGTGGTCCGTGAGGTACCGATCCATACAGGCCGGGGTGGGAGCCGGAGGGGTGCGGAGGTCGGATCCGCAGGTATCGACCAGAAAAGGTACCGCCACGTCGACGGCCCTCAAAGGGAGGCTCCGGCGCCCAGGCCAGGACGGCAACGGTCGCAGGCGGCGCAACGCCTCGGGGGGTCGTCGTCGCCCAGGTACTCGAGCGCCATCTGTCGTCGACAACGGCGACGGCGCAGAAAGCGGCCCATCGCGCGCAGGCGTTGGGCCCCGGCTTTGCGCCAGCGGAGAATCTCGCTGGGATCGAGTGCGGGCTGCGAGGGGCTCCCGTCGGAATGTGGATCGGGGCGATCACGCTCCGCCTGGGGCCTCTCCAGCCCCCTCAGACGTGCGTTGAACTTCAAGTCGTCGGGGTGCCAGAACACCAGACAGCGAGCCGGCTGCCCGTCCCGTCCCGCCCGCCCCGCCTCCTGATACCACGCCTCGATCGAGCCCGGCGGCGCCCAATGGATCACCTGGCGCACATCGGACTTGTCGACGCCCATGCCGAAGGCGTTGGTCGCGACCACCAACCGTACGCCGCCCGCGAGAAAGCGGTCCTGGACGCGGGTGCGCTCGGCGGCGACGAGTCCGGCATGATAGGCCTCGGCGCCGATGCCCTGGCGCGCGAGGGCGTCACGGAGTGCCTCGACGGAGCGGCGGGTGGGGGCGTAGACGAGGGCGGGACCCGGCTCGCTCAGGGCGGCGACCAGTTCGGTCCAACGCTGGGCCTCTCCCCGTACCCGCCGCACGATCCAGCGCAGGTTGGGTCGATCCAGCGACCCCGTGACCCGCACCGGATTGCGCAGCCCCAGGACGCGCTCGATGGCCTGCCGCACGTCGGGGGTCGCCGTGGCGGTGACCGCCAGCACCGGACAGGAGAGGCGCCCGCCGATGTTGGCCAGCGAGAGGTAGGCGGGGCGGAAGTCGAACCCCCATTGGACGAGGCAGTGCGCCTCGTCGACCGCCACCCGCCCCACCCGCCCCGAAGCCAGCAGGGGGGCCAGACCCGGGCTGGCCAGCCGTTCCGGCGCCAGGAGCAGCACTCGCAGTGTGCCGGCGAGCGCCTGTCGCAGGGTCGCGGCCCGCTCGGCCGCCGGGACGCCTGCGTGCAACGCCGCCGCCGGCAGACCCACCTCGACGGCGCGCCTGACCTGATCGGCCATCAGCGACACCAGCGGACTCACGATCAGGGTGAGATCGCCGCTGAGCGTTGCCGGCAGCAGATAGGTCACGCTCTTGCCGCCCCCGGTGGGCAGGAGCCCTACCGCGTCACGCCCGGCGAGGAGCGCCCGGATCAGGGCCTCCTGGCCGGGCCGGAAGCCGGGATAGCCGAAATGACGCTGAAGAGCGCCGCGGAGGGGGTCCATGCCCTCGATGATCGTTGCGAAGGCGGGGCGTGGGGATGGGACGGTGGGACGAGGGCTATCCCCTTGCTTCGCCCCCGCTCTCGTTTCCGCCCTCGCTCTCGTCTCCGCCCTCGCCCTCGTCGTCGGACCCCTCGTCGCTCGGCCAGTACCGCAGCGCGAACCCGCCCACCAGCACCGCGATCGCGACATTGATGATCCAATCCCGCTCGGTCGCCATGCCCATGAGTCCCAGTATCGCCCCCAGGGCGAGCAGCCGCGCGCGCCACACCAGATGGCGCACCGGCCGATCGGGGCTGCGGTCGATCTTCATTCGCTCCGCGACCGAACGGACTCGAGAAACGCCCGCACTCCGGCCTGGCAGGCCTCGGTCGAGCGCGCCACCGCGTTGACCTCGGCCCCTCGGCGCACCGCCGCGGTCACCGACAGCCCCTCGACCTCGTAGAACAGGCGCTTGGTCAGCTCGATGGCACTCGCGGGCAACGCCGAGAGCTCGGCCAGCAAGGTGGCGAGCGACGCCTCGAAGTCGGCGGCGGGCACCACCCGATTGACCAGGCCCAGGTCGCGGGCCTCCACGGCGTCGAAACGGTGCCCTCGGATCACGAGCTCGAAGGCCCTCGTCTCACCCACCTTTCGGCGCAGGAAGGCCATGACCATGGCGGGCACGAACCCCAGGTGCACCTCCGGATACCCGAACCGAGCGTCGTCACGAGCCACCACCAGGTCACAGGCGGTGGCGAGACCACACCCCCCGGCCAGCGCCTTGCCGTGCACCGCCGCCACCACCGGCCGCGGGTGCGCGCGCAGCGCCGTGAGCACGTCGCCCAGCCGCATGGCATCGTCGACGCTCTCGTCGATGCCCAGGGTGGTGATCTTCTCCAACTCGGCCAGGTCGGCGCCCGAGCAGAAGTCGGGTCCCGCACCCCGCAGGCACACGACCCGCACCTCGGGATCGAGCGCGGTTTCGGCCAGCGCCGCCTTCAATGCGGCCACCAGCTCGGCATTGAGCGCGTTGCGCTTCTCCGGCCGGTTGAGAGTCAGGACGGCAACGCCGCCCTCCTTCTCGACGTGCAAGACCCCGCTCACTCCGGGGACCCGCGTCCGTACTCCGAGGGGCGCCAGTCGTCGGGCACACGCCCGCGCCCCCGCGTGGCCTCGGCCACCGCCTCACTCACCTCGATCTCCATCCGTAGCAGCGCGGTGCTGAACACCTTGCCCTGGGCGTCGTTCATGAGCGAACGGGTGCCGCCCCCGTCCAGCGCCCCGTGCAGCAGAAAATTCAAGGCGTGCAGATTGGGCAACTCGAAGCGCTCGACGGCTCCCTCGACCAGCGCCCCGAAGTGGGCCTTGACCGCGTCGGTGGTCAGCGCCTCGACCAGCAATGGATAATGCTCCGGGTCGTAGGCGATCACGCCGACATTGGCCGTGTCGCCCTTGTCGCCCGAACGGGCGTGCGCCAGTTGCACGAGCGAAACCCGAGTCATGCCTCCACCTCCATCACGTCGACACGCAGCCCCGGCTCGACGGCCTCACGCCGAATGAGCGCCGGCCAGTAGGCCATGATCTCCTGCACCCGCGGGCGTCCACCGGCAAATCCCGTCACCGATGGCGGGCCGGTGAGGATCAGCGGCGCAAGCTCTCGGGTGAAGCGCTCGACGGCCTCACGGTCGGACCCGCGGACCCCGACCCGCAGCTGGACCTCGGGCAAGTCGGCGGGCGGCGGGCCCGCAAGGGCGCCGTGCGTGGAGTCCCAACCCACGAGTTCGGTCCGCACGGCGTCGAACTCGAGCCCGAGTCGGTCGAGGCGCTCTCGCAGCACTCGATCCGCGGCCTGGGCCTTGGCCGCGGCGTCGGGCCAGGCATAGGTCAGGGTGCCGGTGGCTTTCCAGCCGTCGGCATAGGCGATCGACGCCTTCAGGAACGGGGTCCGGGGACCGCCCTTCACGCCGGTGACCCGCACCCGATCGGGGCCGTCGTCTGCGAGGCGGATCGTGGTGAAGTCGGCCACAACGTCGGGGGTGATGTAGCTCGACGGATCGCCCATCTCATAGACGATCTGCTCGGTCACGGTACGCCGCGTCACCCGCCCTCCCGAGCCCGGATGCTTGGTGACCACGAACGAGCCGTCGGGGTGGGCCTCGATGATGGGAAAACCCACGGTGGCCATATCGGGCATGGTCCACCAATCCGCCAGGCAATTGCCCCCGGTGCTCTGGGCGCCGCACTCGTTGATGTGGCCCGCCACCACTCCGGCGGCCATGCGGTCGTGATCGTCGGCGCTCCAGCCGAAGGCGTGCATCATGGCCGCGTAGGTGAGGGCGGTGTCGGTCGAGCGCCCCGTCACGATGACGTGCGCACCCAGGCGGAGCGCTGTGATGATGGGCTCGGCGCCGATGTACACGTTGGCGCTCTGCACCCGGTCGACGATGCTCGCGAGAGGCTCACCCGTCTCCATGTTGGCGAGCTCATGCCCCTCCCCGATGAGCTGGGGTAGCCGATCGAGAATGTCGTCGCCTTCGACCCGACCGATCTTGACCCGCCCCGCCACCCCGGCCCGGCGGGCGGCCTCGACGAGGGCCTCGGCACACCCCCGTGGGTTCACGCCACCGGCGTTGGTGATCACGCGAATCCCCCGCTCGGCCACCTCCGGAAAGATGCGCTCCATCAGCGGCACGAAATCCCGTGCATACCCGCCCGAGGGATCCCGAGCCCGTTGCTTCTGCATGATCGACATGGTGACCTCGGCCAGATAGTCGAGCATCAGCACATCGATGGGCCCGCCTGCGACCTGCCGGACGGGCGCCTCGAGGTCGTCGCCCCAGAACCCCTGTCCGCTGGCGATCCGTAATATATCAGCCACAATCGGGAACTCCGTGTCGGGCCCCACCCAGGTGGAACGCACCCAGATGCGGGCCGGGGTTGTGAAGTGCCGCGCGCAGCAGGAGCGCCAACGCCGGGCGGACCTCTGCGGCGGTCACCACCTCGTCGACGAAACCTCGGGCAGCGGCGAAACGGGCGTCGAGCTGCCGCTCGTAGTCGTCGCGCACCTCGTCCATACGGGTGCGAAGGTCTTCGTCGGGTACCTTGCCCTCGGCCTTGAGCCGGTCGATCTGGGCGCTGAACAGCGCCATGACCGCACTCTCACCCTCCATCACCCCCATCCGCCCGGTGGGCAGGCTGAGAATGAAGTCGGGATCGAATCCCTGCCCGGCCATGGCATAGTATCCGGCACCCGAGGCGTGGTTGAGGGTGAGCACGAGCTTGGGTACCGCCGCCGTGGCCATGGCTTCGACGAACTCGGCGCCGGCCCGGATGATGCCAGAGTGCTCGGCTTCGGGTCCGACCATGAATCCGCTCACGTCCTGCACGAACAACAGCGGGGTCTTGTGCCGCGCCATGGTCTCGATGAAGTAGGCCACCTTGCGGGCACTCTCGGTATAGACGATCCCGCCGAAGCGCGGAGGGCCCTCGCGGTCGTCCTTCACCACCGAACGTCGATTGGCGATCACCCCGACCGGCATGCCAGCGACGAAGCCCGTGCCGCAGATCATCTCGGCCGCATGACCGGGCTGGAACTCGTCGAGCCCCTCACCGTCGAGCAGCACATCGAGGACCGCGAGCATGTCGTACGGCAGACGGTGATCGTCGGGAAGGATCCCGTGGAGGTCCTGCCACGGGCGGGTCGGCGCCGTGCCGGCACCCGAGGGAGCCGGAGCCCGATCGTGGGGCAACTCGGCCACGAGGCGACGCAGCTTGGCGAGACAGGTCGGATCGTCTGGGACCATATAATGCGCCACCCCGCTGAGCTCGGTGTGCACACGGGCACCGCCCAGTTCTTCGGCCTCGACCGACTGTCCGGTCGCGCCCTTGACCAGATTGGGTCCGCCCAGCCCCATGAACGACGTGCCCTCGACCATGAGAATCACGTCGCTCAGCGCCGGCAGATAGGCGCCACCTGCGATGCACGGCCCCATGACCGCCGCGAGCTGCGGTACGTCGAGGTAGCGGCGCATGATGGAGTTGTAGTAGAAGATGCGCGCGGCGCCGTATTGGCCCGGAAACACCCCGCCCTGATAGGGCAGGTTGACCCCGGCAGAATCGACCAGATAGACGATGGGGATGCGGCAGCGCATGGCGATCTCCTGCGCGCGCAGGATCTTCTTGATGGTCTCGGGCCACCACGAGCCGGCCTTCACCGTGGCGTCGTTGGCCACCACCACGCACTCGCGTCCCTCGATGCGACCGACCACCGTGACGACCCCGGCAGCGGGTGCCCCGCCGTCGTAGAGGTCGTGCGCGACCAGCAGACCCACTTCGACCACGGGCTCACCCGGGTCGAGCAACCCCTCGACCCGCTCCCGGGCCGTGAGTTTGCCCTGGGCGTGCTGCCGGGCGATGCGCTCTGCGCCTCCCCCTTCGCGCAGCGTACCGCGCAACGACTCGAGTTCCTCTTCCAGCCGAGCCAGCCGACCCCCGGGCCCCTCCGTCAAACCCGCTCGCCTCGCTCGGCGACCCAACTCCGGATGTAGTCCACGGCCTCACTCGTGGGGGTGCCGGGACCGAAGAGCTTGCCGATGCCCTGCTCTTCGAGTGCCGCCACGTCTTCTTCGGGAATGATGCCCCCACCGGTCAGGAGCACGTGGTCGGCGCCGGCGTCTTCCAGCAGCCCTCGCACCCTCGGAAAGAGGGTCATATGGGCACCCGACAGAATCGACATGGCCACCACGTCGACGTCTTCCTGCACGGCGGCAGCCACCACCATTTCGGGCGTCTGGTGGAGGCCGGTGTAGATCACCTCGAAACCGGCGTCACGAAAGGCGCTGGCGATCACCTTGGCGCCGCGGTCGTGGCCGTCCAGGCCGGGTTTTGCCACCAGCACTCGGATCTTGTGGTCGTCGGTCATGGAGCTCCCATCGGTTCACGTCGCAGCGGCCTCGGAACGGGGGTGCGTCCCGACCTCAAAAGATATGCGGGAGGTGCGCGGATGCGTACCCCGCACGACGAGAATCGGGTACCGCTCCGTCGGGACGACGATGCATCAAGCCGGGACCAATTGACGCGATTCATGTGTTGCGCTATTTTAGCGACACACATGAGCCCTCCCCCATGTTTGGGTTCTCCTCATGGAGGCTCTGATGTACACTCGACACTTGGTCCTCCTGCTTGCATCGCTGTTGGTCCTCGGATGCGATGAGCGCGCCGAGCCAGTGGCACCGGCCCACGGGGTGAACGGCACGGCGGCAGGCATTTCTGGCGCTGCCAGTGCTGCCGCCGGGACCCTTGATGTCCTCCAAGCCGCCCGTGATACGAAGAGCACGGATGCGTTCTTTGCCCGGATCCATGAGGCCGTTCCCGGCTTCGCGGGCCTGACCTTCGAGGATGGGATTCCGACCATCTACCTCGTGGATAGCGGGCGAACAGAGTTGGCAAAGTCAGTCTTGAGCCCCTTCTTCGCGACGAAGGGCAAGGTGGGACGCGGAATCCGGATTCGCGAAGCCCAATTCCCGTGGGGAGATCTCTACAACTGGCGCCTCAAGGCTCGGGGCCTCTTCGACCTGCCGGAGCTGCGTTCCCTCAGAATATCCACCAGTCACAACCGAATCATCATTGGTCTCGCAATCGGTGCGTCATCCGCTGGGGCGGTAGAGCGTCTCACGAGGTTGGATATTGACCTCGGCGCAGTCGAGTTCAGAGAGGAGCCGGAAACTGAATTGTTCTCAAATCTCGACGACCGGCTCCGGCCCGTCATGGGCGGGTACATTGTGGACAAGGCGGGTACGGACGGTGAATGCACCGTGGGGGCAAATGTGCAGTGGGGCAGTTCCCGCACTTTCTTGACGGCCTTCCATTGTTTTTCGACGACCGTTTACCAGCCGACGTACGGTGGCGGAAATAAGATAGGTGATGTATTGCTGACGCCGTCTTCTTTCACCTGTACCCCAAAGGGCGAAGGATCACCTGTCAACAACTGCCGCAATAGCGATGCTGCCTTGATCGAGTACGATGACTCCGTGTCCTGGAGTTTCGGCCACATCGCCAGGCCGACCTACGCAGGACAGTGGTCGGGCTCCACAGCGATTAGCGGCCGTTTCTGGATTACCGATTCATACGTTACTGTCGTGCAGGGCGATACCTTGCATAAGGTCGGCTATCGCACTGGTTGGACCGTGGGTGAGGTGAGCGATCCTGCTGTCGACCGGCAGTCGGGTGGATACTGGTACATTGACCAAGTCATGGTAAGAGCGGGGGCTGACGGTGGTGATAGCGGCTCACCGGTATTCGAGATGGGAACGTACGGACGAGTCAGCTTGGCCGGGGTCTTGTGGGGTGGGTGGCCAGATTCCGTCTACTTCTATAGTCCGTTGAAGAACATTGAAGATGACTTCGGCGCGTACATCGATGTCATCACGGACTCTCCCAGCCTTCCCTCCGGGGTCTCCATCAGTGGGCCAACCTCGATTCGCCCCGGCGCGACCTGCCTCTGGGAAGGCAGTGTCAGCAGTGGAACCACCCCCTTCTCATATATTTGGGAAAACGACAGTCACGGAGTGAGCTATACGACCAGCTATACTGGAGGAAAGCTGAGCGGAAGCTCGGGTTCGAGCTTCGTATTGAAGTTCACGGTCTCCAACGATGCTGGAGGCAGCTCGGATCAGATTACCGTAACCGAAGACTCCAATGCACCTATCTGCGTCTATTGAGGAGGTTCATGATGCACACTTCGTTCTCCAAGCTAGTAGCTCTGGTCTCGCTGGGTGCCTTGTTGACGGCGTGCGAATCGGACCCCACCGGTGCCAGGCAAACGGCATACCTGAACGCGACGCTGGTGTCTGTGGCTACAAGTACGTCGGGCGGTACCCCAGGCACAATCAACATCGAGCACCGTGGTGGAGCGATCTGGGGGGGGGGAACCAAGAGCGTCACGCAGCGGAAGCTCCAGATCATGTCAGCGGACGCCGAAGTCGACCGCACCCTCTACCTTCAGCGCCTCTCGTCAGCACCTGAAGGTCCCTTTCAAGCTGGCATATACGCACTGGTTCCCCGAAGCTTCAATGCGGGGGACAACGACGGGTACACTGCGCTGTATGTCGACTTTGTGACCGGCAACCACTACATCGCCGAGTCTGGCACTCTGACGATTGACGAGGTGACAGAGGCAGGCGAGATCACTGGGCACTTCGACTTCGTGGCTGCGTATTGGTGCAACCCGCACAACGACCGGGATCGCTGCTTCACGTCACCGAGACAACAGCCTTTCCGCTCTGATGCTATCCGCCTCCATGTGCGCGGAGAGTTCCACGCGGAGGAGGCGGGGGAGGTACCGCCCCTCTAGAAGAACACCGGCTCCCGGTAGGCCCCGAACACCACTTCCATGGCGTGGCGGATCTCATGCAGCGTGCAATAGACGCGCGCGCAGTCCAGGATCCGTGGCACCAGGTTGTCGCCATCGCGGCAGGCATCGGTGAGGGCCGCGAGGGTGCGCTCGACCGCTTCGTGGTCGCGAGACTGGCGGAGCGCTGCCATGGACGCGCGTTGGCGTTGTTCGACCTCGGGTCCGATCCGGAGCACGTCGATCTCGACCTTTTCCGAGCCGTCGGTATACTCGTTCACGCCGACGATCACCCGTTGGGCCGCTTCGACCTCGCCCTGCTGCCGCAGCGCGGAGTGGGCGATCTGCTGTTGGAACCAGCCGCCTTCGATGCCCGGCACCACCCCGCCGATCTCATCGATCTCGGCGAAGAGAGCTTCGGCCTCGGCTTCGAGGTCGTCGGTGAGCGACTCGAGATAGTACGAGCCCGCGAGCGGGTCGATGGTGTTGGGCACGCCGGTCTCGTGGGCGAGCACCTGCTGCGTGCGCAGAGCGATCCGCACGGCCTTCTCGGTGGGCAGCGCCAACGTCTCGTCCATCGAGTTGGTATGCAGCGACTGCGTGCCTCCCAATACCGCCGCCATGGCCTGGTAGGCGACCCGCACGATGTTGTTCTCGGGCTGTTGTGCGGTGAGGGTGACCCCGGCCGTCTGACAGTGCGTGCGCAGCCGCCATGACTCCGGGTTCTTCGCCCCGTAGACGTCCCGCAGCCGTTTCGCCCAGATTCTCCGCGCGGCACGTAGTTTGGCGATCTCTTCGAAGAAGTCGTTGTGGATGTCGAAGAAGAAGCTCAGGCGCGGCGCGAAGACGTCGACGTCGAGTCCACGAGCCATGGCGCGTTCCACGTACTCGAAGCCGTTGCGCAGCGTAAACGCGAGTTCCTGCCCCGCGGTCGATCCCGCTTCGCGGATGTGGTATCCCGAGATCGAGATGGGATTGTATTTCGGCGTGTGCTCGCTGCACCACTCGAACATGTCGACGATACAGCGCAACGCCGGCTCCGGGGGAAAGAGCCAGGCGTGCTGCGCCTGGTATTCCTTGAGGATGTCGTTCTGAACGGTGCCCCGCAGCTGTGCCGCAGAAACGCCCTGTTTTTCGGCGGCCGCCACGTAGAAGCAGAACAAGATGATGGCGGGACCATTGATCGTCATCGAGACCGACACTTCATCGAGCGGAATCCCGTCGAAGAGCGTCTCCATGTCGGCCAACGAAGAGATCGCCACTCCGCACACCCCCACCTCGCCCAGCGAGCGGGGATGGTCGGAGTCGTAGCCCATGAGGGTCGGAAAATCGAAGGCGACGCTCAGTCCGGTCTGGCCGTGTCGCAGCAGATACCGGTAGCGTTGATTGGTCTCTTCGGCGGTGGCGAAGCCGGCGAACTGACGCATGGTCCACAGACGCGTGCGGTACATCGAGGTGTAGGGGCCCCGCGTGAACGGAAATTCACCCGGCAGGCCCAGGCTCGCGGCGTACCCCTCGTCGCTCTGATCCAGGGGGGTGTAGAGCGGACGCACCTCATGGCCCGAGACGCTCGTGAAGGGGGCGTCACGAACCCCCTGAGACGCGTAGTCGGCCTCCCAGGCGGCAAGGCGAGCCCTCAACTCGTGGAGTTCTGCTTCCTTGCGGGCCAGGACCGCCGAGAGGTCCGTGCCTTCGACGATCTCATGCTCGAGAGTGGACATACGTGCGCTCGCTTGCAGGAATGGGTCCGGGAGTCTCGGTCAGCGCCGCAGCCGGGCAGCCAGTTCGGATCCGTCGTGCCGGGTGGCGCCGAAGAAGCTGCCCGGCTTGTGGGAGTCACCGCGGCGGTGGTCGCGACCGGCCTGCGCCAACAACTCGCTCTTCATCATCTTGATGCCCCGGATCACATCGTAGCGAGCGACGATGCCGACCAGTGCCCCCTCATCGAGCACGGGGAAGCTCCCCACGGGGTGCTTCTCGAAGAGCTCGACGATGTGGTAGATGTCGTCGCTGGGGGCGATGCTCACCCAATCCGAGCTCATGTGCCCGGCGACCTGGAGCATCTCTTCGGCCGCCGGCTCGTCATACGACGCAACCGCCAGCATCCGCATGCAGTCCATCTGAGAGACGACGCCACAGAAGCCTCCGTCGGTGTCGACCACGGGCGCCCCCGAGATGGCGTGCTCCAGCAGAAGGTCGATGGCGTCGAAGATCGCGGTCGTGGGCGCCACCGAGACCAGCTCGGTGGTCATGATGTCGCGTGCGGTGAAGACCTGGGCCCCGGTCATGGCTCTACCTCCGTCGTGGTTGACATGCCGATCACGCAGCCTCGTCGAGACCACAACTCTCGCCCGGTGCCTTGCCGCAGGCGCAGCTCTTGCCGGCGATTCCGCCACACGATCCCTTGAGGCCCGGACGCCCGCCCATCAGGCTGACCGACAGACCGATCATGATCCAGGCGACGGCGAGCACGGTGATGACGATGGTTGTGACCATGCTTCAGTCCTCTTCTCCAGTCGGTCCGAAACGAGTACGAAACGCTGTCGTGGCGCGGGCGTCGAAGCCCTCGTCGGCGCGCGTGATGAACAATGCGGTCAATCCCTCCCGTTCCGCCACTGCCAGACCCTCTTCCGGGCCGAGCACAGCCAGCGCCGTGGCCCAGGCATCGGCTACCGCACCGGACGGGTGGACCACGCTGACCGAGGCTCCGGCGTGCTGGGCCGGGCGGCCCGTACGCGGATCGATGAGGTGAGCATAGACAACCCCATCGAGCTCGTACACGTTCCGGTAGTCTCCCGAGGTGGCCACCGCTTCGTCGGCCACTTCGACCACCCGATAGACGCTCCGCCGCCCCACATCGGGCTGCTCGATGGCGACCCGCCACCTGCTCCCGTCGGCCTTGGGCGCCCCCGCCCTCAGTTCGCCGCCCACTTCGACCAGCACCCGCGTATACCCCAACGCCGCCAGTGTGTCGCTCACCCGATCGGCTGCATAGCCCTTGGCCACCGCCGACAGATCGACCGTGAGGTCGGGACGGGCCTTCTGCACCGTGCCGGCATCGGGATCGAGCGCCAGTCCCCGGTAACCGACGCGATCCCACAACGCCGAGAGCACCTCCGCCGGCGGTGTCTCGGGAGGCTCGCCGGCCGCCCCGAACCCCCACACCTCGACCAGCGGCGCCACCGTCACGTCGAGCGCGCCTCCACTCGCCTCGCTCACCTGCTGGGCCACGGCCAGCACCGCCAGGGTCGGCGCGGACAGGCCTACGGGGTCGGTGGTGTGAAGGGCGTTGAACCGCGACAGCTCCGAGGTCGAATCGTAGGTCGACATCAGGCGGTCGATCTCCGACAAGCGAGCCTCGATGGCGCCACTCACCCGCGCACGTTCGTCGCTGCCGAGTTCGCCGAGATCGAAGCGCACCGAGTAGGTGGTCCCCATGGTGGGCCCACGGATCTCGATCTGCGCGCCCGGCGGCTCGGCGAAGAAGAACCGATAGACGGTGAGGCCCGTGAGCAACAGCAGCCCCAGCGGAAGTGCAATCTTCGCCCGGGGACTCAGCCCCGGTCGTGCCACCGTGCGCTCAGCCGAAGTCATCCAGCATGATGTCCTTCTCTTCGACCCCCAGATCGATGAGCATCTGCTTGGTCGCGGCGATCATGAGGGGTGGCCCGCACAGATAGTACTCGCAGTCCTCGGGCGACCGATGATGCTGGAGATACTCGTCGTGGAGCACCTGATGGATGAAGCCGGTGAGCCCGGTCCATTCGTCTTCGGGCTGGGGATCGCTGAGCGCCAGGTGCCAGGTGAAGTTGTCGTGCTCGGCCTGGATGCGATCGAAATCGTCTTCATAGAAGGCTTCGCGGCGACTGCGCGCACCATACCAGAAGCTCACCTTGCGATCGGTGTGGAGCCGCAGGAACTGATCGAGAATGTGCGAGCGCATGGGAGCCATGCCGGCGCCCCCACCCACGAACACCATCTCCTTGTCGGTCTTGCGGGCAAAGAACTCACCGAAGGGACCGGTAATGTCGACCTCGTCTCCGGGCTTCAGCCCGAAGATGAACGACGACATCACGCCGGGCGGTACGTCGGGCATACGCGGAGGCGGCGACGCGATCCGGACGTTGAGCATGATGATGCCCTCTTCTTCCGGATAGTTGGCCATCGAATACGCCCGCGTCACCTCTTCGGTGACGACGGACTTGTAGCGCCACATGTTGAAGTTGTCCCAATCACCCCGGTACTCGTCGGGAATGTCGAAGCTCGAGTAGTCGACCACGTGGGGCGGCGCCTCGATCTGGATGTATCCACCCGCCCGGAACGGCACCTCTTCACCTTCGGGCAACTGCAGGATGAGTTCCTTGATGAAGGTGGCCACGTTGTCGTTGGAGCGTACCGTGCACCGCCACCGGCGCACGTCGAACAGCTCTTCTTCGACCTCGATCGCGCAATCCTGCTTCACCTTGACCTGGCACGAGAGCCGCCACCCCTCGCGGGCCTCGCCGCGGCTGATGTGGCTCTCTTCGGTGGGCAGCAGCGCACCACCCCCGTCGAGCACCTTCACCCGACACACCCCACAGGTGCCTCCACCCCCACAGGCCGAGGGAATGAAGATCTCCTCGGCGGCCAGCGTGTTGAGGAGCGTGCTTCCCGCCGCGGTCTCGACATCGTGCTCGCCGCCACCATTGATCGTGATCATCACGTTGCCACTGGCCACGAGCTTGCTGCGGGCTCCGAGCAGCAGCGCCACCAGGGCCAGGATGACGACGGTGAACAACACCACTCCCAGCAGAATCGTGGTCATAGCTGAATCCCCGAAAACGCCATGAAGCCCAGCGACATCAAGCCCACCACGATGAAGGTGATGCCCAATCCCCGCAGCGGCGCAGGCACATTCGAATACCGAATCCGCTCACGGATGGCGGCAAGCCCGATGATGGCCAGCGCCCATCCGATGCCCGAACCGAGACCGTAGACCGACGCCTCTCCCAGGGTGTAGTCACGGTTGACCATGAAGAGGGCGCCCCCGAGGATCGCGCAGTTCACGGCGATCAGCGGCAGGAACACGCCGAGCGCGCTGTAGAGGCCCGGGGCGTACTTGTCGACCGCCATCTCCACGACCTGCACCACCGCAGCGATGGTGCCGATCAGGAAGAGGTAGGTCAGGAACGACAGATCGGGTACCGGCTCGATCCCCAACCAGGCCAGGGAACCCGGCTTGAGCAGGGTCGAGTTGATGATCTGGTTCAGGGGGGTCGTGATCGCCAACACGAAGATCACCGCCAGCCCCAGCCCGATGGCCGTGTCGACCTTGCGCGATACCGCAAGGAACGAGCACATGCCCAGGAAGAAGGCGAGGGCGAGGTTCTCGACGAAGACCGCCGTGGTCAGGAGGCTCAGGTAGTGCTGTAGCATGGCTCTACCTCAGGAGTCCGATTTCGTGGGGCTCGAGCAGACCGCCCGTGTGGAATTCCTCTTCGAACTGGTCCGGACGCTTCCAGCGCAGGACCCAGATGAAGCACCCGATCAGGAGAAAGGCGGCAGGTGCGAGCACCATGAGCCCGTTGGGTTGATACCACCCCCCCTCGCTGATGGGCTTGAGCACCGTGAGCCCGAACAAGCGACCGGTACCGAACAACTCCCGGAAGAACGCCACCGCCAGCAGAATCAGCGTGTATCCGGCGGCGTTCCCCACGGCGTCGAGGAACGACAGTTTGATCGGATTCTGGATCGCGAAGGCCTCGGCTCGGCCCATGATGATGCAGTTGGTGATGATGAGCCCCACGAAGACGGTCAACTGCTTCCAGATGTCGTAGACGAACGCCTTGAGGATCTGGTCGGCGATGATCACGAGCGACGCGATGATCACGAGTTCGACGATGATGCGGATGCTCGACGGCACGCCCTTGCGGATCGCACTCACCGCCATGTTCGAGCCCACGAGCACGAAGAGGACCGCGATCCCCATGACGATCGAGACGCTGAGCTTGGTGGTGACGGCCAGCGCCGAGCAGATGCCCAGGACCTGCAGGGCGATGGGGTTGTTGTTCAGCAACGGGTCCAGCAGGACCTCGCGTTCGGCCTTGGTCACGAGATCCCCCTTTCAGCGCGGTAGCGGTCCAGGAAGGGACCGAATCCGTTGTCGCCCAGCCAGAAGTGCAGGAGATTGGTCACGCCCCGCGAGGTGAGCGTGGCCCCGGCCAGCCCGTCGACCCGGTAGGGGTCGGACGCCACGGGGCCCGCGTTGCCCTTGATCACCTCGATCTGGGGCTCCCACGCGTCGTCGAAGGCCTTGCGGCCCGGCCACAACGCCTGCCAGCGCGGGTTGTCGACCTCTCCGCCCAGCCCCGCGGTCTCGCCGTGCTCGTAGAAGGTGATGCCTTCGATGGTCTCGAGGTCACCACTCAGCGCCACGAAGCCGTACAGCGTCGACCAGAGGCCGTAGCCCTGGACCGGAAGAATCAGTCGGCTCACCTCGCTCCCGTCGAGCAACTCGTAGATCAGTGCCTGATCGGGTACGCGACTCACCTTGGCCGGGTTGGCCGGCGCCATCTCACTGCGATCCGGATCCTGTGTCGCCGCACGCTGATTGAAGGTCAGCGGGTCGAGGTCGGACAGCTCACCGCTCTCGAGGTCGATGACGACCGCCGTGAGGTTCTGCTCGAAGCGCTGATTGACCACCTCACGGGGCAGCTTCTCACCCGGCTCGGCCAGGTCGGCCACGAGCAGCACCTTCGAGCGAAGATCGAGAATCCGGTTTTCTTCCTGCCGGTCCTTCAACGCCACGGCAGAACCGGCGACGAAGATCGAGCAGACGACGCAAACCGCCGCCGCGAACCCGATGGTCTTGAGGGCGTCAGTCGGCATAGCGCAGCATCCTCCTCTTGACGTTGCGCCGAATCACGAAGTGATCGATGAGGGGTGCGAACATGTTCATGAAGAGAATGGCCAGCATCATCCCCTCGGGGTAGGCCGGGTTCACGACACGGACCAGCACCACCATCACGCCGATGCCGATCCCATACCACCACTTGCCGACCCGGGTGTAGGCGCTGGATACCGGATCGGTCGCCATGAAGACCATGCCGAACATCCAGCCACCGGCCACGATGTGCCAGTGGAAGGGCATGGCGAACATGGGATTGGTGTCCGATCCGATGGCGTTGAAGAGCAGCGCGATGGCGGCGGTGCCAAGGGTGACGCCCACCATGGTCCGCCACGATCCGATACGGGTGAAGATGAGCAACGCCGCACCCACGAGGCAGAGCAGCGCCGACGTCTCCCCGAGGGAACCGGGCTCCAGACCGATGAACGAGTTCCACCAGGCCCCCATGTCGGCATAGTCGATGGGCCCGGCCGCCGCGCGCGCGAGGACCGTGGCGCCGCTGAAGCTGTCGATCCCCTGGAAGTTGGCCGCGATCCACGGCGCATCGCCCGACATCGCCGCCGGATACGCAAAAAACAGAAAGGCGCGCGAGGTCAACGCGGGGTTCAGGAAGTTCATTCCCGTGCCCCCGAACACCTCCTTGGCGAAGACGACCCCGAACATGGTGCCCAACGCCACCATCCACAGGGGGATCGCGGGCGGAACGATGAGCGGGATCAGTGCACCGGTGACGAGGAACCCCTCATTGACCTCGTGCTTGCGGGCCAGGGCGAACAGGACCTCGACCAGGCCCCCGGAGAGATTGACCACCACCGCAATGGGCACGAAGAAGAGCGCACCGTAGACCAAACAGGCGAGGATGTTCGCCGGGTCGAACGACAGGCCCAGGAGGTCGGTGAAGACGCGGGTCTGCCAGGCATCGAGCGGGGTCGCGCCCTGGGAGATAGCCGTCGCAGCCTGGAAGCCGACGTTGTACATGGCCCAGAAGACCACGGGCTGCAGGGCGATCACGACCGTGAACATCATGCGCTTCAGATCGATGCCGTCACGGACGTGTGTCGCGCTGCGCGTCACGTGCCCTGGCGTGAACGCCATGGTGTCGAGCATCTCGTAGAGCGGATACAGCTTCTCGAGCCGACCGCCCTTCAGGAAGAGCGGCTCGAGCCGGTCCATCTGGTGTCGTACGAGCTTCATCAGCCTTCTCTCTCGATGATCTCGAGGTTCTTCCGGAGGATCGGACCGAACTCGGTCTTGCCCGCGTCTACGAAGGTACAGAGAGCGAGGTCTTCTTCGTCCAACTCCAGACAGCCCAACTTCTCGGCCGTCTCGATATCGCCCACGGCGAGGGCCCGGAGCAGGTAGGTGATGACGAGGTCGAACGGCATGACCGACTCGTACAGGCCGATGGGAATGATGGCACGCTCCGAGCCGTTGGTCGACGTGTCGAGATCCATTCGTCGGGAGCGGGTGAGCGTCGACAGGTAGATGGGCAGCGTCGAGAACTTGTTGATGCCCGGCGTGAGCCAGCCCACGAATTTGCGTTCGCCACCCTCGTGGAGCACGCTGAGCTGGTTGTCGTACCGACCGAGGTAGCCGTACTCCTCGCCCATGGCACGCTTGCCGCTCAACACCGACCCCGAGATGTAGCGTACCTCACCCATGCCCGGCTCCTCGCCGGCCAGCAGATCGTGGGTCGAGGCGCCCGCCCGGCTCCGTACCAGGCGCGGATCGGAGAGCGGGGGTCCGGCCAGCGCCACCACCCGATCCAGGTCGAGCCGACCGGTCTCGAACAGACGGCCGATACAGGCGACATCCTGATAGCCGATCCACCAGACGGTCCGGCTGCGGCTCACCGGAGCCAGACTGTGGATGTGGAATCCAGCGGTGCCCGCCGGGTGCGGGCCCGTGAACTCCTCCACCCGTACCGGGGCGTCGAGGCCACGGGTCAGCGGCGAACCGGGGGCCACGCAGAGAAAGACCGTGCCCGCCGTGAGTCGCCCCAGCACCCGCAGCCCCTGCTCGAAGGCCTCGCGCTGGCCGTCGAGGACGACGGCCGGGTCGGGGGCGAGCGGGTGGGTGTCGATGGCGGTGACGAAGATGCTGTGCGGGGGCGCCGCATCCGGAGTGGGCACCTTGCTGTACGGACGCTCACGAAGGGCGGTCCACAACCCTGATTCCTGAAGCAGCGCACGAGCCTGCTCCCCGGTCATCTGGGCCGGATCGCCTCCGGTGTACGACTGAAACGGCTCGAAGTCGTCGTCGGAGGGCCGACCCTCGCGTTCACGCTCGTTGAGCTCGATCACCACCGAAAGCAGCGCGCGGCGTGCGCCGCGATGGATCGCCACCACGGTGCCGGCCCCGGGAGCCGTATGACGGACCTCGTTGCGGCGCCGATCCACGAAGACCAGCTGGCCGCGCCGGACGGCGTCGCCGACCTCGACCTCGAAGCCCGGCTTCATGCCCGGAAAATCGTCGGCCATGATCGCCACCCGCCGCAGCTGCGGGCCGTCGGAGATCGTCTGGCTCGGCGCTCCCGTCAGCGGGAGGTCGAGCCCCTTCTTGACCTTGTGGACACCCATGCGTTCGTCGTTGTGAGCAGCATGCCCCCGACCCGTACCGACCCCACCGGAGCCGCCGGTTGCGCGCCTCCGATTCGGAGCAGACAGGGGATGGGGATGGAGAATCGAGTCGTACGAACAGCCAAACAAACCCAAGGGCGCTTCGAACGCAATCTCCCGGCGCCCGAGGTGCCTCAGCGGTCGGGACCTCGACCCCCGAAATCGACCGAGAGACCGGTGCGGAACGCTCTTCCGGGTCCGGGCCGGCCGCTCACGTCGAGCCAGTGGGCATCGCCCAGGTTGGTGGCGTCGAACCACAGACGGCTGGACCCACGGCGCACTTCGATCCGCAGATCGGACGCGGTCCAGTCGCCCTGGTCGGTGCGCTTCCGGTTCTCGACGCGGAGAGCCAGTGAAAGCCAGTGCGACAGGGGCAGTCGTGCGCTCATCATGGCCGTACGGGTCAGCGGTCGCAGCGCGTACTTCGACACATAGGCGCCGGCCTCGTTGCTCGAGACATCGAGCAGTTCGAGCGAGGCGCCGAGGGTCATCGGGCCCGCGTCGATTTCGTGCACCTCGAGCTCGAGGCCCCGAAACGACGCCGACTCGACGTTGCGGGTCTGCCAGACAGCGTCGTCGGCTCCACCTGCAGGCCGCGCATAGTCGATGAGGTCGCGGGCCTCGCGCACGAATGCGGTGAGGCGCACCAGCCCACCCCCGGACGGGGTCCAGTCGAGGCCGGCTTCGGTGCTCCAGGCGGTCTCGACCGCGAGATCGGGATCACCTCGATTGGCAGGATCCTCGTAGAACCGGTCGGTCCAGGTAGGGGTGCGGAACGATCGGGCCACCGCAGCTCGGAGCCCCACCCGGGAGGTCGCCGACCACCCGGCCGAGATCGAGGGCGCCCAAGCCGGAGCGAAGCCTTCATGGGCGTCGAGCCGCAGGCCGCCGCGCAGACGTGCTCGGGCCCCGGTCCACCCCCCCTCGCCGAACCACGCGCCCCGGTCGGCTGTGCGGGCCCCCAGATTCGTGCTCTCCAGGTCGTCTCGGCCCCCGGTGACGCCTGTGGCCCAACCCCAGCGCCCACCCCCGTCGGAGCGTAGCGTCAGGTCGACGCCGGTCTGGCGGGATTGGTGGACGTTGCGGTAGAAGGCGGGATCACCGCGACGCAGGACGAAGTCGTCATCGTGCTCGCGGCCGTGGACGGCCACCTCGACCCGCGTCGTTCCCACACGTCGCTGCCATTGGCCCGAAAGGGTGCGGGTACGGGTCTCTTCGTACGATGGGAAGGGTGCATAGAAGCCGTCCGCGCCGAAGTCACGCGTCGCCAGCCCCATCCGGAGCGACAGCAGTCCTCCGGCAAGGGGCCCTGCGAGGCGGAGGTCGCCCTGGCCGATCTCGTGATCGGTACCGGCGCGGTGACCGTCGGAGCGGTCGAACCGCGCCGACAGGGCGCCTGCCCACCGGCCCCGACCACCGGCCAACGCCACGGTGCCCGCAGCCCGCCCGAAGGTGCCGCCCTCGAGTTGCAGCGAGCCTTCCAGCGCCGAGGTGGGCGCCCGGGTGACGATGTTGATCACTCCGCCCATGGCGTCGGCACCGTGCACCGACGAGGCCGCGCCGCGCAACACCTCGATCCGCTCGACTCGCGAGAGGGGAATGGCGAGGTCGAGATCGAAATGGCCGGTCTGCGCGTCGCTCATGGGCAGCCCGTCGACGAGCACCAGCACCTGCTCGGAGGTGCCGCCCCGGAGGGCGACATCGGCCTGGGCCGCCGACCGGGGAAGCAGGTCGACACCGACCATCCAACGCAGGGCCTCGCTCACCGAGGTGGCCGCCAGCGCCTCGATGGCCACGCGATCGAGTACGGACACGGCACGGGTGCGAGCGTCGCCCGGCAGTCGCGAAGCGACCGAGACCCAGACGCGATCCAGTTCGAACAAGGCACCGCCCGCCGGCGGATCGAGGGCCTGTGCAGCCGTGGACGCAGCGCCCGCTGCGAACCATGCGCAGGAGAAGACCACACTCCGGAACCAACCGCTCACTCCGGCTCCCCGACCTCGGCTCGCAACAGCGCAGCCACGATGCCCTGCGCCACCGAATAGGGCGTACCCTGCCCCGTCGCCACCTCTTCCAGCCCTGCGGTGAGCCGCGTCCGTGTCGCGGGATCGAGCCAGGTACGCCGCCGCAGGTCGCGCTCGACCACATCGCGGATCCGCGTCGCGGTGCGGGCCCGCCGGCGGGCGTCGAGCTCGCCGCTCTGCACGAGGTGCGCACGGTGGGCTTCGATGGCTGCGAGCAGTTCGTCCACCCCTTCGCCCGAATGCGCCACCGTCTTGAGAACCGGAATCGTCCACCCCTCGGGAGGTACCCAGCGTCGGGGCCCGCGTGGGGAGGTTCCGTCGACAGCACCCACGGGCCTCACCCGGCTGAGATCGACCCCGTGGTGTCCGCCCTCGGAGGGCGCCCGCGTGCCGTCCCGGCTCCGCAGGTGGATCGCCGCCCGCAGTTCCTTGAGCAGGCGATCGGCCCCCGGCCGATCCGACTTGTTGACCACGAAGATATCGGCGATTTCCATGAGCCCTGCCTTCATGGCCTGGATGCCGTCTCCCGACTCGGGCACGAGCACCACCACCACGGTATCGGCCGCACCCGTGATCTCGAGTTCGGTCTGGCCCACCCCCACCGTCTCCACGAGCAGGCGGGGAAACCCGAACCCGTCCATCAGATCGAGGACTTCGCGGGTGGTGGCGGCGAGCCCACCGAGAGAGCCCCGCGTTGCCATGGAGCGAATGAAGATGCCCGGATCGGTGGCGAGGTCGTTCATGCGGATCCGATCCCCCAGCAGCGCGCCCCCCGAATAGGGCGAAGTCGGATCGACGGCCACGACGCCCACCTCTTCATCGGCTGCCCGCCAGACGGTGGCCAGGGCCGCGACCAGCGACGACTTGCCGGCACCGGGCGGGCCGGTGAGCCCGACCCGCCCGGCCTGCAATCCCTCACGAAGCACATGGTGGAGCAGCGCCTGGAAGCCGGGGCGCTCGTTCTCGACCAACGAGATGGCACGGGCGAGCGCGACCCGCTGGCCCGCCTGGAAGCGGGCGAAGAGATCGGCGAGGGGAGGAGTCAATTCGTGCATCAGCGTTTGAAATCCCCGGGCCGAAGACCCCGGGCGTGGCGCAGGGGGTTCTCCAGCAGATGGGTCGGAAGGAAGAGCACCAGGACGAAGAGGAACAGCGAAGCGAGGAGCCCGATGGCCAGCAGCCACCAGCTCCGGATCGAGAGGAAGAGAATCGAGGTGATCACCGCGGTGGCCGTGGCGAAGATCGACAGCAGGAGCCGTCGCGCCTGGAGGTGGATGAACCGCTCCTGCTGCTGGATGTCGCGCGGGTGGATTCGAACCCGCAGCTCCTCGCGCTCGGCCCGCCCCACCAGGTCACGTAGCGAACGGAGGGTCGTCTGCGCCTCGTCCAGCACGTTGCGAGCGAGGGCGGCGGGCTCCCTCCCGGTGCTCCTCAGCAGATCACCCCTGAACTCGCGGACCACGCCCCGGATGAAATGCAGACCGTTGAAGTTGGGATCGTAGCGAAACCCGATCCCCTCGAGCAGCACGGCGGCCCGGAAGAAGTAGACCAGCTCCTGGGGAAGGATCAGCGGCCAGGTGTAGAAGGTGTCGAACAGCTCCTGCACCAACTCCTGGACGCGCTCCCGTCCCGAGCCCTGGGCGCGATCGACGATCCGCATGATCTCGAGCGCGGCCTCGCGGATCTCGCCGCGCGAGACCTCGGGAGAGATCATGCCCAGCTGATACATGCCGTTGATGATCCCGTCGAGATCTTCGCGTCCGACGGCGAGCGCCACGTTGAGGATCGCCTCCCGCGTCCAGCGCGGGATCTCGACCACCATGCCCCAATCCAGCAGAATCACCGTGCCGTCATCTTCGACGAGCAGGTTGCCCGGATGGGGATCGGCGTGCAGAAAGCCGTCGACCATCATCATGCGCAGATAGACGCCGGTAATCGTTTCCATCGTCTCGCGAAACGACAGCTGTCCCGACTCGAACTGGCTGTGCAGCCGGTCGATCTTGGTACCGCGGCAGTACTCCATCACGAGAATGCGGCGTCGGGTGAAGGCGTCGAAGACGCGAGGAACACGCACGCGGCGCAAACTGCGATACGTCTCCTGGACGTGATGGATGTGCTCGGCCTCACGGCGAAAGTCCATCTCGATCCGGACCTTGTGGCTGAACTCACGCACGACGCCCGTGAGCGCCCGCACGTGGTGGTTCGGAAAGAGCAGGTTCAGCCAGAAGAGAATGCGGAACGAGAGGTCGAGATCGAGGGCCACGACTTCCTCGACCCCGGGTCGCAGCACCTTGACGACCACCTCCTGGCCATCGACCCGGGCCCGATGCACCTGTCCCAGTGAAGCGGCGGCCAGCGGCTCGCGCTGGAAATCGACAAACACCTCTGACGCGGGCTGCCCGAGCTCGGCCTCGATGACGGCGAGGATCTCGTCGGGATCGTCGGCAGGCACCTGATCCTGGAGCGTACCGATCTCGGTCAGGTACGGCTCCGGAAAGATGTCGGCCCGAGCCGAGAACAGCTGGGCGAGCTTGATGAAGGTGGGACCGAGGCCCGCGATCCGGCGCGTGAGGCGCTCCGCTCGCCGTTGGTGATGTTCAGCGGTGCGACGGGCACCGCGACCCACCAGGATCCATCGGTGACGGTCGCGCAGAAACGCCATCACGAACGGCGAGAGGGTGACCAACACCCGCAACGACCGGCTCAATCGACGCATACCACCCACCCCCTCACAACAGCAGAGCCGTCCCGAGCCCCAGCAGGAGTATGAACCCGCAGAGATCGGTGAGCGTGGTCACGAAGACCGACGACGCAACGGCGGGATCGATGCCATACCTGTCGAGAACGGTCGGTATGAAGGCACCGGCGAATCCGGCCACCACGATGTTGCCCCAGAGGGCCAGCAACACCACGACGGGAAGCTGCGGATCGAGGTCCAGTGTGAGCGCGGCGACCCAGGCCACACTCGCCGCAACCAGGCCCAGCGCCATGCCGTTGACGAGCCCCACCCGTAGTTCCTTGACCACTGCGTCGGACTTGCGCTCGAGCGGCCCGTCGGAAAGCGCGATCCGCCGCACGGTCACCGCCAGAGCCTGCGTGCCGGAGTTGCCACCCATGCCGGCGATGATGGGCATGACGGCGGCCACGTACCAGAGCTGGTCGATGGTGGCGGCAAAAAGCACCACCACCGAGGCCGCGAACGCCGCCGTGAACAGGTTCACGAACAGCCAGGGCAGCCGAGACCGCACCGATTCCTTCCAGTCGCCACGGACCTCTTCTTCGTCCGACACACCCGCCAGGCGCAGGATGTCTTCGGTCTGCTCGGCCTCGATCACGTCGATCACGTCGTCGAAGGTGATGCGTCCGAGCAGTTCACCCTTGGCCCCGACCACCGCGACCGAGACCAGATTGTAGCGGGACAGCAGACGCCCCACCTCTTCCTGGTCGATGTCCGGCGTCAACGTCACCGGCAACTCGTGGACCAGGTCGGCGACCAGCGTCTGTGGATCGGCCAGGATCAGGTCACCGAGGGGGAGCGTGCCCTTGAGCACATGGTGCTCGTCGACCACGAAGATCAGGTAGAACTCCTCGACCTCACGGCCCTGACGCCGGACTTCGTCGATGGCCTCGCGTGCCGTCAACTCCGAGCGCACGGCGACCAGTTCGGTGGTCATCAGGCCACCGGCGGTCTCGTCGTCGTACTCGAGCAGCCCCCGAATCTCGGCGGCGTCTTCGATGGGAAGGGCCGCGAGAATGCGGGCGGCCTCGTCGGGCTCCAGTTCGCCGATCAGGTCGGCCGCGTCGTCGTCGGCCAGTTCGTAGAGCAGCTCGGCGCCCTTCGACGGATCGAGTGCGCCCAGCAGTTCGCCCCGGTCCTCGCCGTCTTCCATCTCGGAGAGCGCTTCCGACGCCAGCTCGGCAGGCAGCGCCCGCAGCAACTCCGCCTGACGGCCGACATCCTCCATTCCCTCCAGGATGTCGGCGACGTCGGTGGCGTGCAGGTCGAACTCCGTGATCGCCTGCACCAGGTCGGGCATCTGCCCGGCTTCGCTCAGCGCACGAATCCTATCGTGGATCTGCTCCGATGCGGAGGTGCCGTTGCTCATGCGGGAATCCGGTCGGAGGCGAAGTCGGAAGACGGGCCCCGGAAGATCCCGAAGGGCGCTGCGGGGGGCAAGAAGCGGGCGCAGCTTCGATCCCGTACCTTGCCCACCATCCCCAGTCGTTCAACCGTCCCGACAGGAGGCGGACCCCATGCGCACGTTGGTTTCGTTTCGGCTTCTCGCGGTCCTTGCCCTCGTGGCTCTCGCCGGGCCCAGCCCCGTGCGGGCCGCGGCTGCGGTGCCCCAGGCGGAAAAAGAGGAAGTCGATCTTCTCAGCTTCGCCCAGGGCGCCACCTTCGTGGCGCAGTCGGGGCTCGCCCGCGGCAGCGCCTCGAACGCGCTGAGGATGATCGACGGCGACGTGCAGCGGATCACCATCACCAACGACGCGGGGGGACCCGTCGAGGTGATCTACGCATTGCCCGGCAACACCGTCTTCACCCGGTTCGCGATTCCCGACGTGCGGGAGCGACCCGGTAACGTGACCTTCGTGCGGTCGGTGACGGTGACAGGCTCAGGGGACGGGCGGGACGGTCCTTTTCACACACTCGCGGACTTCGACCTCGAGGCCCACACGGGCCCCGGCCAGGTGACCGAGGTGGTCGTCGTGGACGCCATGCCCGTGCGGTGGATCAAGATCCGTCTGGAGGGTGGGACCTACATCGCCCCGGGCGACGAAGGCCGGACCAACCTGGAATTCACCGAGTTGATCGGAAACGGGACCCAGGCTGAGATACCTCTGGCCACCGTCTTCGATGGCTTGTGGGCGTTTCGTCTGACCGAACGCCCGGACCTCGGCGGCAAACCACTGTTCCTGCGCCAGCAGGGCGCCATCCTCTCGGGCTGTCTCGACACCATCGTGATCCGCGGAACGGTGAGCGGCACGATCGCCCGAGCGACCGGAGTGGACGCCTTCCGCAACGACCGACCCAGCGCCTTCGTGTTCGTCGCCGACGGCGACGGGGCGATTCAGGCGGTCTGGTCGGAAAACAACTCGATCTTCGGCGCCTACACACCCATCGAAATATCGGACCTATCCCCTCCCCCCTGCGCCGAAGAGCCGCCCGTGACGGGCTTTTGTGGTACCGCAGCCTACGTGAACTTCGACTTCGACTCGGCTACGATCCGTCCGGAGTCGGCGCAGCTTCTGGCCGACCTCCACGCGGGGCTGGTGGCGGAGGGCGCGGCGATGGTCTCGGTGGAAGGACATACCTCGACCGAGGGCTCGGCGGAGCACAACCTCGAGCTGTCGCTGCGCCGAGCCGGGGCGGTGATGGACGAGTTGATCGCCCGCGGCTTCGACGCCGGCCGGATCTCGGCGAGTGGAAAGGGGGAACTGGAACCGATCCGGAGTCCCGACCCCGACGAGGTCTCGCGCTCACTGAACCGTCGCGTGGAGATCGTCTGCAGCTAGGCGGTGTGGACCGCCTCAGCGAGGCCCGCTCTTCTGGTTCCGCAGTGCCGCAATCCGGACCTCGAGGGGCGGATGCGTGCTCAACAGTCTGCCCAGCCCCGCCCCGCGGATCCCGAACGCCGCGAGGTTCTTCGGCATCTGGCTCGGAACCCCCTGCAGCGCCTGTAGTCGCTCGAGCGCAGCGGCCATCGACGGGGCACCCTCCAGGGCGGCCCCGCCCGCATCGGCTCGAAACTCCCTCCGCCGACTGAACCAGGCGACCACCATGCTGGCCAGCACGCCGAAGGCCATCTGCAGCACGATGTAGATCAGGAACCGAGCCCGATCGAACTGGCTGGCGATGATACGGGCCACGAAGAAGACGAAGGTGTTCAGGACTCCCTGGATCAGGGTGAGCGTGACCATGTCCCCGTTGGCCACATGGGCCATCTCATGACCCAGCACCGCTTCGACCTCGTCTCGGTTCAGCGCTTCGAGCAGTCCCACGCTCACCGCCACCAGCGCGCTGTTGCGGAACATGCCGGTGGCGAAGGCGTTGGGCTCGCGCGCGCCGAAGACGGCCACCTCCGGCGTCTTGATCCCGAGTTCCCGCGCCTGACGCTCGACCGTCGAGAGGAGCCAGGCCTCGGTGGGGTTGGACGCGTCGGTGAGCACCTGCGCGCCCGTCGCACGCCTGGCCATACCCTTCGAGAGTGCGAGCGACAGGAACGACCCGCCGAAGCCGAAGAGCGCACACCAGACGAGCGTCTGGATGTAGGGCGCGTCAGGCGGAATCACTCCGAGCGCGGTGAGCACCACCATGGCCACACCGGCCATCACCAACACCGCGACGTTGGTGATCAGAAAGAGAACGATCCTCATCATCTCGAGCGCCTCGGCTGAGGGGGGTCGACAGGTCCAGAAGTCTCATGCCCCCGCGGAGCGTTGGCAATGGAATCAGCACACTCACAGACCCGGGTGGCCCGACTACCCCCCGACCATGACCTCGGTCACGAGCCGCTCCTGCAGGCGGTACATCTCGGAGCCCGCCCGTTCCGCGCCCCCCTCCGGGTGGTCCATGCCCGTGACATGGAGCGTACCATGAATGGTGAGGCGGACGAGTTCGTCGCCCAGGGAAACGCCCAACTCCGCCGCCTGCCGCTCGGCCTGATCGAGACCCACGTAGACATCGCCCACCACCACCGGGTCGCCGGGGCTCCAGAGACCAAAGGCCATCACGTCGGTAGGGTGATCATGGCCGAGATGATCGCGGTTCAACGCCTGGATCGCGGCATCGTCGACCAGAGCGACCGAAAGCTCGGCCCGCTCCACCCCACGTGCGGCAAGCGCAGCGCGCGCCCCGGCCTCGAGGAGTTGCGTGAGGTCGTTGAAGTCGAGCCCCCGGAGGTCGACCTCGATGTGGCTCGGGGCGTCGACCTGGATCTCGATCACGCCGGGGGCGCCTCTTCGTCCTCGCCGACCGGTTCCTCGCCGGGCCCGCCCGCGACCGCCCCCCCAGCCTCTTTCTCGGCCGCGCCCTCTTCCTCGGTCGCTCCCTCGGCATCGGTCGCTCCCTCGGCATCGGCCGCTACCTCGGCCTCTTTCCTGCTCGTTCCGTCGGACTGGGTGAGGTGGCGGGTCTGCGGATAGTCCAGACGATGGTGGTAGACTCCGCTCAACACCTTCGCGAACTGTTCCTTGATCAACGCGATGTCGCGCAAGGTGATGGGCGCATCGTCGAGCTGCCTCTGCGAGATCTTGCTCTCGACGATCGAGTCGATGAGGCTCCGGATCCGGTCCGGCGTGGGTTCCTGCAAGGCCCTCGTGGCCGATTCCACCGAGTCCGCCAGCATGGCGATGGCGGTCTCGCGACTGCGAGGGCGCGGCCCGGGATAGGAATAATCGGCCGGATCGACCGCGTCGTCGCCGTACTCCTCACGCGCCTTCTCGTAGAAGAAGCCGATGCGTTGCGTACCGTGGTGCTCGTTGATGAACGACGCCACGATCGCCGGCACCTTGGCCTCCTGCGCCAGCCGCACGCCCTCGATCACATGCTCCTTGACGATCTCGGCCGAGGTCTCGGGTTTGAGTCGGTCGTGGGGGTTGCGGCCATCGGGCTGGTTTTCCACGAAGTAGTGGGGTTTGATCATCTTGCCCACGTCGTGGTAGTAGAGCCCGACCCGACAGAGGAGTCCGTTGGCACCGATGGCGTTGGCCGCCGCCTCGGCCAGGTTGGCCACATTGATCGTGTGCGCGTAGGTGCCGGGGGCCTCGAGCGACAGACGCTTGAGCAGGCTTCGATTGGGATCGGCCCATTCGAGCAGGGTCTGGTCGGTGGTGAGCCCCGCAAACCACTCGAACACGGGCAGGAATCCCATGGCGAGAATCGACGAGAAGATGGTGTTGACCGCCACCCATCCGAGTGCCGTCAGCACGGCCATGGGTTCCCGGGACACCAGCAGGGCGTGACCCAGGAGCACCGTGGCGTACGCGGCGGTGATGATGGCGATGAAGACCCACGTCTGCGCACGGCGCCGCACGGCACGCACGGAGAGAGCGGCAGCCGATCCTCCCACCAGGGTCATGAGCAGCACGTAGTCGGTGTCGAACCCCGGTTGGATCGCCGACAGCACCGACAGGGTCAAGACGAGCACCAGCGCCATGCGACCGTCCCAGAGCACACTGACCGCCAGGGCCACGAAGGCGATGGGCAGGAGTTCGACCGGCCAGCCGTTGCGCGCCACCAGCGCGGCACCACCGATATACACGGCCGCCAGAATCGACAACAACACGATCCAGCGCAGGTTGGTGTAGAGCTCGCGGCGGAAGAAGTAGACCAACAGCGCAAAGACCAGCAGCAGATCGAGGTTGAGCAACCCGGCACCGAGGAACGAGGCGAAGCCGACTCCGGACTCCTCCAGCCGCCCCTGGGCCCGTAGCGCCTCACGGTGAGCCTCGAGGGCGCGCAGCGCCGTGTCGGTGATCCGTTCGTTGGCGCGGACGATGGCCTCACCCGTCACGACCTCACGGTCCACGGTGCGAACCGCCGCCACCGATTGGGCCTGATCCTGGGCGGTCTCGACGGGGTTGAGGACGAGGGTGTACTCCATGTGGTTGATGAGAGCCACACGGAGAATCTCGGCCAGCTCGGGTGGGGTGCCGCTCGGCAGGAGCCCCTCGGCCTCAGCGTAGAAGGCAGGGCCGGAGCGTACCGTCGAACGCATCACGGTACGCTCGGATTCGCCCTGGGCGCCCTCGTCGCGCACCACGATCCGATCGGTCCGGACCTGCTCGAGGTCGCGATTGTCGGCCACCCCCAGGCTCAACAACTCACGCACCGCCCGGTCGGCCGTCCGGCGCAGCAGCGCTCGGGTCTCGGGGCGCAACAGGAGTTGCCGTTGGGACGCCGTCGACGCGGTCACGGTGCCCAGGGCTCGTCCGACCTGGGCTTCGGCATCGGGTTGCACGGCGGCTTCGTCGAGGCGGTCGAAGAAGCGGTCGAGACGCGCCGCCATGGTGTCGGCGGCCGCCGCCCTGCGATTGAAGGTGGGATTGGTCGAGGAACGGGCCTCTTCTTCGGCCTCGGCGATCTGCTCGGGACTGAGGGGCACGGTGAAGTCGGTCTCTGCGAGCACCGGCTCCGACAGGACGTCACCCAGTTGGTGGGGGCGATCCTGCACCCTCGTCTCGGGTGGAAACAGCAGCGTGGTGAGCAGGGTGAGGGCCAGGATGAGCAGAATGCGGACCCCGTGGTGCAGCACCCCGTCCGGCCAGACGTGCTGGGGGGGTGTCGACAGCGCCGCGACTCGCTGCTCCCGCCGCTTGCGATCCCTGGGACGACTCACGGGCGAGGCACAGCGAGCGCCTCGTCGGCCGGCGAATCACCGTCCGTCCCCGCTTCGGAATAGGCGCGGATGATGTCTTTCACCAGTCGGTGGCGAATGACGTCCATGGCGTCGAGATAGACGATGCCGATCCCCTCGATGGCACTCAGGATCTGTTCGACCTGGAGCAGGCCGGAGTCACTACGACGGGGCAGGTCGATCTGGGTCTTGTCTCCCGTGATCACTACCTGCGAGTTCAGGCCGAGCCGGGTGAGGAACATCTTCATCTGCGCCGTGGTCGCATTCTGCGCCTCGTCCAGGATCACGAAGGCGTCGGACAAGGTGCGGCCTCGCATGTAGGCCAGCGGTGCAATCTCGATGGTACGATCTTCGAGCGCTCGCCGCACACGGTCGGCCGGCATCATGTCTTCGAGTGCATCGTACAACGGTCGCAGGTAGGGGTCGACCTTTTCCTGCAGGTCGCCCGGCAGAAAGCCGAGGTTCTCACCGGCCTCGACCGCCGGCCGAGCCAGGACGATTCGCCTGACGCGCTTCTTGTAGAGCGCATCGACCGCACAGGCGACGGCCAGATAGGTCTTGCCCGTACCCGCAGGACCGATCCCGATGACGATGTCGTTGGCCGCGATCGCTTCGAGGTACCGCCGCTGCCCATCGCTCTTGGGCGAGATCACCTTCTTCGACCCGGGCAGGGCGATGCGCAACTCGGCGGTCGGCGAGATCATGCCACCCTGCCCCAACGCGTCGAAGCTCTCGGCGAACCGGCCGATGTCGTGCGTGTCGAATGGAGCCCGGAGTCGTGCGAGCTCGATGAGGTGCTGGACCACTCCCACCGCACGCTCCACCGACTCGAGAGGTCCTGACAGGATCACCTGGTCGCCCCGCAGCACGACCCGAATGTCGAAGATGCGGTGGATCTCCTGGATGTGCCGATCGTTGACACCGGCAAACAGCAGGTGGTCGACCCCCTCGGAGTCGAGCCGGTGCTCGATGATGGTCGAATCCGTCATGCCGGCCGATCCGGAGTTGCAGTTCGAAGCAGCGACAACCCGAGACCCGCAAGCTCGTCGGGAGCGAGCGGCGTCGGGGCTCCCTCGAAAAGCGCACGGGCCGCCGTGGTCTTCGGAAAGGCGATCACGTCGCGCAGGCTCGGCGCACCGGTGAACCGCTGAACGATCCGGTCCATACCGAAGGCCACACCACCGTGTGGGGGTGCTCCGGCCGCCAGGGCGTTGAGCAGAAAGCCGAACTTCTGCTCGATCTCGGCACCGCCGAGTCCCAACAGCGAGAAGATCCGACGCTGGAGGGCACCCTGGTGAATCCGCAACGACCCCGATCCCAGCTCCGAACCGTTGTAGACCAGATCGTACGAGTGGGCCCGGGCCGAAGCCGGGTCGTGCTCGAGCTCGTCGATGAATTCAGCGCGAGGCAGCACGAACGGATGGTGGTTCGGCGCCAGCGAGCCGTCGTCGTCGACGTCGAAGACCGGAAAATCGGTGATCCACAGCCAGGAATGCTCTCGTGCTCGCGGCAGCTCGAGGGCCCCGATCACCGCGGTCCGCACCGCCTCCAGCGCCGGCGAGGTGATCCGGTCGGGGCCTGCGGCCACGAGCGCGAGGTCGCCGGGAGCCAGCCCCAGGGCCTGCCACAGTCCTTCGTCGAGGAATCGCGAAAGGGGACCGGAGCCGCCCTCGTCGGCCCGCTTCGCCCAGAGCAGTCCCGGCGCGCCCGCCGACTTCGCCACAGCCTCGATGGCCTCGATCTGCTTGCGCGACAGCGACGCTCCACCGGCGATGGCCAGCCCCCGAATGCGGCCACCCGCCTCGACAGCCGAGCGGGTGACCACGAAGTCGAGATCACCCAGGGTGGCGGTCCAATCGGTGATGGCGAGATCCCAGCGCAGGTCCGGACGATCGGAGCCGTGGCGGTCCATGGCCTCGTCCCAGGTCATGCGCGGAAAGGGCAACTCGGTGGGCACCCCGGCCACCGCGGCCAGTTCGGCCATGAGTCCCTCCATCCAACCGAGAATGTCGTCGACCCCCACGAACGACGCCTCGACATCGATCTGCGTGAACTCGAGCTGACGGTCGGCCCGCAACGCCTCGTCGCGAAAGCAGCGCGCAATCTGGAAGTAGCGATCGAAGCCCGCCACCATGAGCACCTGCTTGTAGATCTGCGGGCTCTGCGGCAGAGCGAAGAACTCTCCCGGATGAACGCTGCTGGGCACGACGAAGTCGCGGGCACCCTCGGGGGTCGTCTTGGTCAGGATCGGCGTCTCGACCTCGACGAACCCGATCCGATCCAGGTAGTTGCGGGTGGCCAGCACCAGCTTGTGCCGAAGCGTCAGGTTGGCCTGAAGCTCGGGGCGGCGCAGGTCGAGGACCCGGTGCCGAAGGCGTAGTTCCTCCGACGGCAGCTCTTCTTCGGGGCCGCGGTAGACCGGGATCGCCGGAGTCGCAGCCTCGTTCAGCCGCTCGACCCGCACGGCACGCAACTCGACCTCTCCGGTCGGCATCTCGGGGTTGGGGTCGGGGCGTAGCACGATCTCGCCCTCGACCGCGACCACGTCTTCGTGCCCGAGCTCGAAGGCCTGCGCAAGCGAGGTCTGCTCGGTCCAATCGGGGCCCACCGAGACCTGGAGCATGCCGGACCGGTCGCGCAGGTCGAGAAAGAGCAGCCCTCCCAGGTCACGGCGGCGGTGCAGCCAGCCTGCCAGGCGCAGTGTGCGACCTACGTCGGCGCGGGTGAGCGTGCCCAGGTAGGACGAACGCAGCGCGGTACTGCCGGGACCGGATTCGGACATGTAGTGGACCGGATCGAGGGATGGAACACGAGGACCCCCATCTTGACGACCGGCGGGTCCCCCGGCCGGGACCGATGGCGATGACTCCTTCGGATTCACGGATTTCGCTAACTTAGCCGGGGCCCACAGCCCCTTCAAGCGATCTGTCGCGATCTGTCCTTTCGGCACCATACCGCCATGTCCGACCTCTCCCCGGTACCCACCACCGACCTGCTCGGGCTGATTCCCGACGAAATGCACGCCGAGCTGACTCGTCACTTCGCCGCGCGGGGGCTCAAGCCCTACCGTGCGCGCCAGGTGGCGCGTTGGCTCTATGAGACCGATGTGGGTGGCTTCGACGAAATGACCGATCTGCCGGCCGACGAACGTAGCGCCCTCGCCGAGCGGTTCACGATCGGCGAGGCCAGGATCGACACGGTCGCGGTTTCGAGCGACAAGACCGCGAAGCACCTCTGGCGGCTGCACGACGACGAGCTCGTCGAGTCGGTTCTGATCCCGACCCACGAGCGACTCACCCTCTGCCTCTCCTCACAGGCCGGGTGCGCGATGGGGTGCACCTTCTGCGCCACCGGCTGGAGCGGATTCCGCCGCAACCTGTCCGCGGGCGAGATCGTGGCCCAATATCGCGCGTCGCGCCGATGGGCCGCCGAGGAGGGCTACGGCCCCATCACCAACATCGTCTACATGGGCATGGGCGAGCCGCTGGCCAATCGCGCAGCGGTGAACGCATCGCTCACGATCCTCAACCACGGATTCGGGGTCGGAGCACGCCGCATCACGGTGTCGACGGTCGGGGTGGTGCCGGGGATTCTCGAACTGGCACGTCGGCCCGAACAGTTCAAACTGGCCCTCTCGTTGCACTCGCCCGACCCGGTGTTGCGCCAGGAGCTGATCCCGCTCCAGAAGCGGTGGTCGCTCGACGAAGTGGTCGAGGCGTTGCAGGCGTTCAACGCCGCAGGAGGTCGCCGGATCACCTTCGAGTACACCATGATCCACGGCGTCAACGATGCCCAGGAACTGGCGCCGCAGCTCGCCACCCTGGCCTACGAGCTGCACGCCTTCGTCAATCTGATTCCGTTCAATCCCATTCCGTGGCAGGACTGGGGTCCCTCGACGCCCGAGCGCATCCAGCACTTCGCATCGGTGCTCACCAATCGGGGGGTCGACGTGGCCGTGCGCGAGCCCCGGGGACGCGACATCGACGCGGCCTGCGGGCAGTTGCGCGCCAATGCGCTGGTGCAGATCGAGGGCGCGGTCGGCTGATCCGTGCGATAGCGCCGGAAACGCGAGCCGAGCGCGGAACCGAGCGCGGAGCCAAGCCGGGATTGTCGCGTTTCCGGGGTGGGGGCGGCGGCCCGGTCAGTGGGCGGCGGCGCGGTCGGTAGGCGGCGGGCCGGTCGGTAGGCGGCGGCCCGGTCGATAGGCGGCGCGTTCGGCATGCGGTGGGCGGCGGGCCGGGCGGTGGGCGGCGGGCCGGTCGATGGACGGCGGCCCGGTCGAAGGGCGGCGGCCCGGTCGATAGGCGGCGGGCCGGTCGGTGGGCGGCGGGCCGGTCGGTGGGCGGCGGGCCGGACGGTGGGCGGCGGGCCGGTCGGTGGGCGGCGGCCCGGTCGAT
>CAZFRU010000052.1:0-22123 GCA_964521385.1 uncultured Gemmatimonadaceae bacterium
CGACGACGGTACCTGGAGCGCCTGGGCTCCTCACCCCGTCCCCACGACCCCCCCAAGATCCGGCACGCCCTCCCCACGTCCCATTCCCCCCGCCTTATGACCCGTCCGCACATCTCCCCACGTTTTCCACGCTCCCCGCCCTCCTCCACCCCCCGAAACGGCCCAAAGCCACCATCCTGACCCTCCGATCGCCGCGGATCACCGCCCTTGACCGGAGTCTCCAGCCCATCCTCCCCACCCCCACCTCGACCCCGTTTGTATCGCCTATCCTTGGAAATCAGAGCGCGGAAACCAGAACGACTGCTTGCGAAAGTAGTCGCGCTTCTGAAATCCCACCCCCGTCTTTCGCGCCAGACCATGCCAGCTTTCGATGCCCGTCGGCCGCCGACCCGCGAACACCGACGGCACCAGGGCGGCCACATTGGTGCCGCCTTCGACATCGCGTGCCGACGGGTAGCGAAAGGCTTCGACGCCTTCGGCGCGCATGGTGGCGCCGAGGGCCTGGGTTGCCCGGTAGCTCGTGGGCGAGGCGATGTGTGCGCGTTCTGCCTCGAAGGGGCCCCGGGTGAGATCGATCCCGCTGCGGGTCGAGATCCTGGCCCGGAACACGGTGAAGTCCGCTTCGACGGCGCCCAGGTCGGTCGTGGTGCCCTCGATGAAGAGCAGCCGGTAGTAGGCCGTCTCGGCCAGCGCGGTGCGCACCGAGTCGGCGGCGTACCAGATGCCGCGCTCGTGGGGGCGCCCGAAGCGTGAACCATGCTCGAGCGGCGGATAGCGAAAGGGCGTGCTCAGCAGGTAGTGCAAGCGGGGCGCAGGCGACGCCGGTTTGGCACCCTCGATCAGCTCCTCGAGCAACTGCTGCTCCGCGTCGCTGGCGACGAGCTTGCGGGTCGAGACCTGATGCTGCGCCTCGACCGCACGATACGGCGTGGCCTCGAAGGGCCCGACCCTAGAGTCGCCCGCGCATCGCGTCCAGATAGCGGACGACATCGACCAGACCCTCCACGGTGTGGATGCGTTCTGCGGGCACGGCCCCGAGATGCGTGTTGAAGCCCCGCAGCCACGCCCGGGCCTGGGACTCCTTGCCGCCGACCAGGGCGTCGAGCGACCGGAAGAGGCGCAGCAGCAGGAGCGCCAGTTCGCCCTCCTTCGACGTCGGGTCGATGGTGCGTCCGCGCGACAGCCGCGACACCGAGGCCTCGCTGGTGCCCAACACGGCGGCAAGATCGACGTTGCGCAGCCCCAGACGATGCGCGGCCTGCACCACAGCCCGCGCCAGCACGTCGGCGGCCGAGGGCTGCGGGATCACGAAGGTCGAGGCGGTGATCGTCATGTGCAAGAATACAACGTTTTTCGATCACGTGCAATCGCCACCCACCGAGCCCTCGATCTGGCGCTCGCCGACGGGCGCCCGTACCCTGACGCAGACGGTGTTTCCTCATTGCTGCGCCCGTGCCGTGATTCCAACGCTTCCCACCTGGCCCTATCTCGAGCGGTACCGCAACGAGGGTACCCGCGCCTACAGTCCCCACGCCGCCTACACGGAGTGCAAGGTCGAATACCAACCGACCGTGGGACTGCCCGCCTTCGATCTACCGACCTGGGAACTCCCGCTCGATGCGCTCCGGGTGTGGAAGGCCCGCCCTTCGGCCGATCTAGCCCGCTGCGCGTTTCCCGGTGACGGGGTGGTACGATTCTACGTGCATCCCCAGATGCTCGCAGACCGCCCCGACGATCCGTATCTCCAGCGGACTCTCGCCCTCGGGCGGCGGTGCCCGCCGGCCCTCGTCTCGCCGAGCGCTTCGACCCGCACCCTCTTCGTGCACGGCGACCCCCTCACACATGCCCTCAAGGTCCACTTTCCCTTCAGGGTCTCCCGCTACGAACGCCGTATGCGGGGCGAGGTCATCGAGCAGGCGGTGGTGGTGTCCAACGCCCTGGAGGCCTGGACTCCTCGGGCCGACCCCGGATTCGCCTTTCTGCCCGAAGTCATCGGGGTGAGCCATCCCGTCGTCGAGTCCGACCCGGAGAGGGGCGAGAACTGGGGCTACCTCGTGCGGGACCTCACACCCTTTCCCCGGGTGGGCGACGCGCGCCGCCTCGTGCCCGGATTCGCGCTCTACGGGCGGGACGCATTCGACGACCGGATCGGCCCGCTCCTTCTCGATCTGGCCGACGATGCGGACCCTGCCGGCTGGACCCTCGAGACGATCCTCCTTCCCATCGTGCGGCACTGGATCGCCTGCTACCGCGACCTGGGGTTCATTCTCGAACCGCACGGACAGAACCTGCTGCTCGAACTCGACGCCGCCGGTGCCGTGACCCGGCTCGTCCATCGCGATCTCAGTGTGGGCATCGACATGCGGCGGCGGCGGGAGCTCGGCCTTCCCGATGGGGGCCTGAACGACTACAACCGATTCGACGACGGCATCTTCGCGAGCATCGCCTTCGATCGATTCGTGGGAACGCATTTCTTCGAGTTTCTCGTGCAACCACTCCTCGACCGGGATCCCCGATTGTCGCTGAACGACTTCCGGTCACCGTGCCGATCCGAGTTCGAGCGCCTCTTTCCGGATCACGCCCGATACCTCCCCCGCACCATTCAATATTTTTCCGAGGTGCGCGACTCGTTCGGAAAGCCGCTCTACGAGGACACGGGCGACAGTCCGACCTGGCGGCCTTGAGCCGGATCGCGTTCAGGCTTTGCGGCGAATGACCTGGCGAGGCATTCGACCTATCTTGTCCCCCATGCTACGCTCCCTGTTTGCCGCCATCGTGTCCGCCTTCGTGCTCCTGCCGCTCATCGGCACGGCCGAAGCCCAGACCCCGTTCACCCGTGCCGATACGCTGCGTGGCACCAACGGTCCCGAGCGCGCCTGGTGGGAGGTCGAATTCTACGACCTCCATGTGCGCGTCGATCCGGCCGATCGCAGCGTTCGGGGCCACCACGGCATCACCTACCGGGTCGTCGCTCCGATGCGCGAGCTGCAGATCGACCTGCAGCCCCCGCTCGCCGTCGACAGCGTCGTCCAGGACGGCGCACACTTGTCCTTTCGCCGCGACGGGAACGCCTTCTTCGTCGCCCCCGCGGCACCGCAAGCTCCGGGCGAGCAGAAGACGCTGCGCGTCTACTACCATGGCTCGTACGAGGTGGGCGGCAGGAGCCCCTTCACCTGGGCCACCGACAGCATCGGCACCCCCTGGTTCGCCACCTCCAACGAAGGTCCCGGCGCCAGTACCTGGTGGCCCGTCAAGGACATCTCCTCGAGCGAACCCGATAGCCAGCGGATCGCGATCACGGTGCCGGACCCTCTCATCGCGGTCTCCAACGGCCGGCTGCGCTCCACCGTCGAGAACCGCGACGGTACCACGACGTACGAGTGGTTCGTCGCCAACCCGATCAACAGCTACAACGTCGCGATCAATACCAGCGGCAGCTACGTGCAGTTGAGCGACGAGTACGAGGGTGAACGGGGCCCGCTCACCGTCGAGTTCTGGCCGCTCGCCGCGAACCGGGCTCGGGCGCAGGCGCTTCTGCCCCAGGTCGACTCCGTGCTGGCGTGCTTCGAGCACTGGTTCGGCCCCTACCCCTGGTACGACGACGGCTACAAGCTGATCGAGGTGCCCTACCTGGGTATGGAACACCAGAGTGGGATCGCGTACGGCAACGACTACCTGCCGGGCTACAAGGGGCGTGATCTCTCGGGCACAGGCGAGGGCTTGAGTTGGGACTACATCATCGTCCACGAGAGTGCGCACGAGTGGTGGGGCAACAACGTCAGCGCTGCCGACCACGCCGACATGTGGATCCACGAGAGCTTCGGCATGTACGCCGAAGCGCTCTTTCTCGAGTGTCAGAAGGACCGGGCCGCCGGTGAGCGGTACGTGGTGGGGCTGCGGCAGAACATCGAGAACACGATTCCGATCATCGGACACTACGGCGTGAACAACACCCCCCGCTCGCAGGACCGCTACTACAAGGGAGCCAACATCCTGATGACGATCCGCGCCGTGGTCGACGACGACACGCGCTGGCTCGAGACGCTGCGCGGACTCAACGAGACCTTCGCCCACAGCACGGTGACCGCCGACCAGATCCGCGACTACATGAGCGCCACCACCGGCGTCGATCTACGCACGATCTTCCGCCAGTACCTGGAGACGCCGGTGGTCCCGACGCTCGAATACCAGGTCGTGGACACCACCCTCTGGTACCGTTGGAGCGAGGTGATGCCGGGCTTCGCGATGCCGATCGGCGCGGCACTCTCCCCCGCGAGCGACAGCTACACGCGACTCGAGGTGACCCAGCAGTGGCAGTCCGTGCCGACGTCGCTCGCAGCAGGTGCCGAGCTTCGCGTGGACCCGGCCTTCTACGTAACACCGAAGCAACTGGCCCCCTATCGCGTTCCTCCGCCTCCGCACACGCGGTAGCCCGCTCGATGGGGTTCGACCGCGATCAAGGTGGAAGGGGCTGGGTCCGCGAGGAAGGAGCGGGAAGCCCCAGTCGGTCGATGAGCGCCTGGAAGCGAGGATCGGAGCGGAGTGGATCGAAGATGGCGTCGACGGTCAGGTAGGGGGAATTCGGATCGCCCTCGCGCACGGCCGCTTCGAGATAGGTGAGGGCTTCGTCGGGCATGCCCGCCCGCGTGTAGAGAGTGCCGATCTGCCACGGGGGCACTCTACGGGTCTGTGCGCGGTCGACGTAGACCTCGGCGACCGCGCGCAGCGCCGCCGAATATCCGCCCTGTTGGTAGCCCCGATTCAGGGCTTCCAGATTCTCTCGTGACTCGTCGTCGCTGCCGGCTGCGAAGGTGTCCCTCCACATGCGAATGGCCAGTTCGTGCTCGCCCTGCAAGTGGTAGACGGTGCGCAGGGTGGAGAGGAGGATCGGAGCATCGGCATCGAAGCGGCGGGCCCGGGTGAGAGCTGCCTCGGCTTCGTCCCAGCGATGCAGGGCGTTGAGCGCCTGGCCGTGCAGCCCCTGGACCAGGACGTTGTCGGGGGCTTGCCCGGCTGCGCGATCGGTCTCCTCAGAGCCCTCGGCGGTCCGGCCCTGGTAGAGCAGGAAGAGGGCGAAATAGGCACGGGTGACCGCGTCGCTCGGATCTCGCTCGAGGGCCTTTCGAAACGCCTCCTCGGCCTCACCCCATCGACCATCGGGCCATTCGGGCCATGTCAGGCGAAGCGCCTGGGCCGCGTAGTCCTGTCCCAGTGCAGGATCGATGGCCGCGGCCCGCGCCAGATAGGGCCGGGCGCTGTCACCCGCCTCGGCCTGCGACACCAGCCCCTGTTGCGCGCGCACGTTCCAGACCTGGGCGAGGCCGGTCCACGCCTCGACGGTGAGCGAATCACGAGCCAGGGCAAGGCGATAGTAGTCCGCCGCACGATCGAGCCCTGCCTCGGTCAGGGAATACGTCTCGTAGCGCGCCTGGAGGAGTGCCTCGTAGACGAGGGGGTCCACCTGCGGCGCCTCGGCGAGTCGGGCCGCAGCTTCCGCCGTGAGCTCTACACCCACCTCGGCAGCGATCGAGCGGGCGGCATTGCGAATGAGGCCCAGCACATCCCGCTCGTCACTTCCGAATTCTTCGACCCATCCCAATTCCTCCGTTTCCGCATCGGTGAGGAAGAGTCGTAGGCTGAGCCGCTGACCGATCAGATTCGCCGATCCCTGGATCACCGCATCCACCCCCAGGTCGTCGGCAATCTCGCGCACCGTCGCCGACGACCCCGCGAACCGTCGCACCGACGAGGGGTTGATGACCCGGACCCCCGCTCGCTGGAGTTCGAGCACGAGGTCTTCGTGGACTCCCTGCACGAAGAAGTCCTGTGTCGAGTCGTCGGTAGGGCTCGTCAGCGGTAGCACCGCCACCCGCTGGAAGGCAGGCTGATCAAACGAAGCCGCGACCCACCACGCGACGACGCCGAGGGTCGACGCGAGCGCCAGCCCCAACAGAGCCTGCATGACTCGGGTCCGCCTGCGGCGAGTCGAGTCCCGTTCGATGGCGACCCGGGTCGTGGCCTGGTCGAGCGCGGCGACCATTTCGTCTGCCGTGGAGAAGCGGTCGCCGACAGCGAGCGCGAGCGAGCGGGCGATGACGCCACGAACGGTCGGAGGCACGTCGGGACGAGCCGCGCAGATGTCGGGCACCTCGCCCATCAACTTCCTCGCCAGCAGCCCTTTTTCCGACGCACCGTGGAACGTGGGCGCGCCCGCGAGCATCTCGAACAGCAGGCACCCGAGGGAATACACGTCGGAACGACCATCGATGGTGGTGTCACCCGTCAACTGCTCGGGGCTCATGTACGTCAGGGTGCCGATCGCCAGGCCGGCCTGGGTCAAGGGGCTCGTCGCTGGGTTGGCCGCCTTCGCGATCCCGAAATCGCAGATGAGTGCGTGGCCCGCTTGAAACAACACATTTTCGGGTTTGATGTCGCGGTGGACGAGACCCTGCTCGTGCGCGTAGGCCAGCCCGCCCCCGACTTCGCGGACGATGCGCGTCGCAACGTCGAGCTCCATCGGCCCCTCACGCTCCAGCCGTGCGCGCAGCGACTCTCCTTCGACGTAGGGCATGACGAAGTACAGCAAGCCGTCGGCCTCTCCCGAATCGTGGAGGGGGAGGATGTTGGGGTGGTTCATCCGCGCCGCGATCTCGATCTCTCGCGCGAAGCGTTCGGCGGCCCTCTCGTCGTCGAATCCGGCCCGCAGCACCTTGAGCGCGACCTGACGTCCGTGCTTCTCGTCACGCGCGAGATAGACGATCGCCATCCCCCCATGACCGAGCTCGCGCTCGATGTGATAGCGCCCACTCAGCGCAGTATTCAGGCGGTCGATCGAGGACGATCCCATCGGCACCGCTGGGTGAGTGACGAGGCGTGGACGGCTACGGGCCATCATTCGCCACCGACCCGTCGCGACGCAAGGACCGCGATGGGTTCCGTCCGGCACTCCGCGTCGGGGCGGCAGGTGCTCGAGGGCGGCGCAGGCTGGTGGACCACCCCCGGCCCCCCTGCGGGAGAGGGGCTGGCTCCCGGAATCCCGATGCCGCATCTTGGGCGCCCATGAGCCAACGATTTCTCCGCCTGAGCGCGGCCCTGCTGACCCTCTTCGTCCTGACGGCGCCCGCGACGCCGAGCGCAGCTCAGGAATCCGGCCCCCGCACCATGGAGGCCTTCCGGCTCCCCGCGGACGTCGAGCTGCGCATCGACGGGCGCCTCGACGAAGAGGTCTGGCAGCAGGCACCGTCGTACGCCGATTGGGTCCAGAAGGAGCCGGTCGAAGGTGCACCGGCTCTCAACGACACCCGGGTCTGGCTCCTGTACGACGAACAGGCGTTGTACGTGGGCGTCATCAACTACGACGACGATCCGGCGCACATCGCTCGCAACATGGCGCGTAGGGACGCCTCGTATGCCGGCCGCTCCGACTACTTCGAGGTGATGATCGATCCCAATCGCGATGGCCTGACCGCCTATCGCTTTCGGGTGACGGCAGGGGGAGTGCAGACGGACCGCTACCTCTACGCCGACGACAAGGAAGACGCGGCCTGGGACGCGGTCTACGAGTCGCCCGTCACGGTCGATGAGCGCGGGTGGATTGCCGAGTTCCGGATCCCCCTCTCGCAGATCCGCTATGAGACGGCCGACACCGCGCAGACGTGGGGCATTCAGTTCGGTCGCCGGCGGGCGACGGACAACGAACTGACCCGCTTCAGCTTCGTCTCCAATCTCCGGCCGGGGCGTGTGAGCCAGTTCGGACGCGTCTCAGGCATCGTCCTGGACCGCACGCCCGGGCGCTTCCAGGCGCTTCCCTACGTGGTCACTCAGGCACACACGGGCCCGTCGACCCCAGGCGACCCCTTCTTCGACGGATCCGAAGCCGACGCCCGGGTGGGGGTGGACCTGAGCTATGGGCTGGGCTCTGCATTCACACTCGATGCCACCATCAATCCTGATTTCGGGCAGGTGGAGGCCGACCCCGCGGTGGTGAATCTCACTGCGTTCGAGACCTTCTTCCGTGAAGCTCGACCCTTCTTCGTGCAGGACGCTCGGGTCTTCGACTTCAATCTCGGCAGTGGCCAGAATTCGCTCTTCTACTCGCGACGCATCGGCCGCGCCCCCCATGGCGGGGACTCGGGGGGGGCGACCTTCGAAGATGTGCCGTCGGCGACGTCGATCCTCGGTGCCGCCAAGGTGACGGGGCGCACGACGGGTGGCCTGTCGCTGGGGGGGTTGGTCGCCGTGACGCAGGCAGAGTCCGGAGAGGGGTACTTTGCCGACACCGACTCCTACGAGGCCTTCGCGGTGGAGCCCCGCTCCACCTACGGCGTCGTGCGAGCCCAGCAGGACTTTCGCGAGGGGCAGTCCCGCGTGGGCGGCATCTTCACCGCCATGCGGCGGGCACTTCCCGAGGGTGGCGCCTTCGATCACCTCCCCGGTAGCGCGTATTCCGTGGGCGTCGACTTCGAGCACGCCTGGAGTGATCGCAAATGGGCTCTGTGGGGCTTCTTCTCAGGAAGCCATGTGCGCGGCGACTCGCTGGCAATCACGCGGCTCCAGCGGGCGTCGAACCACTATCGCCAGCGTCCCGACCTGGACTGGGCGACGTACGATCCCTCGGCTACCACCATGACCGGAGCCGATTGGCGCCTTCAGTTCGAACGGCGGGTGGGAAAGTGGACGGGGGCCGTATGGGCAGCCGAGATCACCAGTGGCTTCGAGGTCAACGACCTGGGCTTCAACACCTCTCCCGAGCGCCTGGATGGAGGATTGCGGGTGGGATATCAGGAGGTGCGGCCGAAGGGCATCTTCCGCACCTCGAAGGTGGACTTCTCCAGCTACCACAACTTCTCGCACGAGGTGCTCCGGGACAGCTGGTCGCTCGACAGTTGGGATCGGGCCCACACCAGTGGCATGGCGCGCCTGGGCGGGACCGGTGAGTTCATGAACTTCTGGACCGTCAACGCCTCGGTGGCCTACGAGCCCGACGTGATGAGCCGCACCGCCACCCGAGGCGGACCCCGCATGCGCGTCCCCGGATCGTGGAACGTCTCCCTGGGTATGGGCACCGACAATCGTCGCCTGCTCTCGCTCCAACCCAAGGTGAGCATCACGCGGCGCAAGGAGGGCGCCGGGCATGCGTTCTCCACGAGCCTGGGGGTCACCCTCCAACCCTCCACCCGCCTGCTCGTGACCTTGCAACCGTCGTACGGCAACAGCGCCGACGCGGACCAGTACGTCACCACTTCCAGGGCCCTTCCCTACGCGCCCACCTATGGCTCCCGCTACCTCTTCGCCGATCTGGAGCGCAGCGACTTTTCCATGGTCAGCCGCGTGAACATGACCTTCACCCCACGGATGTCGCTGGAGCTCTTCGCCCAGCCGCTGATCTCGGCGGGCGACTACGTGACCTACAAACAGCTGGCCCAACCCGAGACGTTCGGTTTCGACGCCTTCGAAGAGGGGGTGGCCGGTGAAGGCGGATGCAGCAGTGGCCGCACCTGCGTGGATGCCTCGGGGCGGCGCCTGGTCGATTTCGACGGCGACGGCGTGATCGACGACGATTTCCCGGACCGCGACTTCAACCTCCGCTCTCTGCGGGCCACCGCCGTCTTTCGGTGGGAGTACCGACCGGGCTCCACGATTTTCGTGGTGTGGCAGCGCCGGCAGTCGGAGCGTGCCTCCATCGGCGACTTCGACTTCGGGCGCGATCTGGACGCCCTGGTCGGCGCACCTTCGGACAATCAGTTCATCGTGAAGGTGAATTGGTGGTTGGGGCTGTAGCAGCCGCCCCGCCCTCAGCCCCCCGCGTTCCGCCCTTCGAGTACCTGCACCGCGTAGTAGGCGCGCTGGATGGCGAGGTCGAGGGCGCCGTCTGCCATGGCCTGGCGGGCGCCCGAGAGCAGGCGCTCGCCTCGGGAAAGCACGGTGAGGTCGACGCCCTCGTCGAGCTCGGCCCGGACGAAGGCGCGGTCAGCCCGTGAGATCAGCGTGCGGGCCACGGCCTGCGGACCCAACGCCCGAATACGGTCCGAGGCGATCAGCCCGGTCGACAATGCCCGGTCGAAACGCCCCTCGTCCAGCGCGGCCCGAGTCGCGGCGACCAACGAGCGCACCTCTTCGAGACGGGGCGCGAGGTCGGCCGGCACATCGGGAATCTCACCCAGATCATTTCCGACCTTGAAGATGGGCTGGAGGGTCGAGGTCACGCCGCCCGCACCCAGAGCGTCGCGGAGTGTGGGTGTGGCCAGGCGGATCGCCTCGTCACGAGCCGCCTGCCCGGACAGCACCTCGTCATCTTCCCAGCCCGCGATCCACGTCTCGAGTACCGGCGCGAGTTCGTCCCGGACTCCGGCCCGTGTGGCCAGTTCGCCGAGCGAAGGCAAGTCGACCGGCACGGCCACTGCAGGGGCGGTCTCGGCGGCGACCAGAGCCGCAAGGGGATCGGCGGGTGCGTCATGACACGCGGACGCCCCGAGGAGCCCGACGGTGACGACGGCGGCACGCAGGCCAATGGAATGAGCGGACATGGATCAAACTAGATGGTCGAAGAGCGGTGACACAATCGCGGCGGCGAGCGGTCCTCAGCAAGCCCTGTGCCGCACCCCGCCGTCGCTTGACCCTGCCCTGGGGCTCGGGTAGCTTCGCGATCTGTCCGCTGGGGCTGTTCGAGGCCCCGCACACCCGCCGGAAACACCCCGAGGTAGCTCCATGGCCGACAAGGCGCTCGTCCGCTACGAAGTCCAGGACAAGATCGCGATCCTGACCTTCGATGACCCGCCCGCGAACACCTACACCTACGAGATGATGCAGGACCTGGACCGAGCCATCCTGACGGCTCGGATGGACAACGACGTCGAGGTGATCCTGCTCACCGGGGCCGGAGAGAAGTTCTTCTCGGCCGGGGCCAACATCGCGATGCTCAACCGCGTCGACCCGACCTTCAAGTACTACTTCTGCCTCCACGCCAACGAGACGCTCAACCGTCTCGAGCACACCCCCAAGCTCACGATCGCGGCCCTCAACGGTCACACGGTGGGCGGCGGCCTCGAGATCGCCATGGCCGCCGACATGCGCATCGCACGCAAGGGCGCCGGCAAGATGGGGCTGCCCGAGGTGAATCTGGGCGTGCTCCCGGGCACGGGTGGCACCCAGCGTCTCTGCCGTCTCGTGGGCAAGTCGCACGCCATCGAGCTCATGTGCGAGGGCGACCTGTTCGACTTCGAGGTCGGCATGGACAAGAACCTCGTCAACAAGATCTTCGACGCCGATTCGCACGAAGACTTCATGGCCAAGGTCATGGACTACGCCAGGCAGTTCACCACGCCCAACAAGCCGTCGAAGGCCATCGGCAACATCAAGCGGGCGGTGCAGACCGGCTTCGGACTGCCTTTCGAGCAGGCCCTGACCGTCGAGCGCGAGCTGCAACAGCTGCTCTTCCAGAGCAAGGACGCGAAGGAAGGCCTCACGGCGTACATCGAGAAGCGCAAGGCCGACTTCACGGGCACCTGAGGCGGGCATGACCAACACGATCCGTAGCCGCCTCTGGATCCACAACGAAGCCGGCGACGCGGCCTCGGGCGAGACCTTCGCCACGACCAACCCGGCCACCGGCGAGGTGATCGCCCAGGTGGCCCGGGGGGCCGCCGCCGACATCGACCGGGCCGTGGAGTCGGCCCGCGAAGCGATGGCGTCGATCGAGTGGCGCCAGATGAACCCCCACAAGCGGGCTACGCTGCTGTGGCGGCTCGCCGACCTCATCGAGGCCAACGCCGACGAGCTGGGGGCGCTCGAGACCCGTGACAACGGCAAGCCGTATTTCGAGTCGCGTAAGGTCGATCTGCCTAGCGTGGTGGAGAACTTTCGCTACTTCGCGGGAATGGCCGACAAGATCCAGGGCGACACGATTCCGGTGGCGGGGCCGTTCCTGAACTACACGCTGCGGGAGCCCCTGGGTGTGGTGGGGGTGATCGTGCCCTGGAACTTCCCGCTGTCGCTGGCCGCCTGGAAGGTGGCTCCCGCCCTGGCCTGCGGAAACGCGGTGATCTTGAAGCCTGCGGAGCAGACACCTCTCACGGCGATCCGCCTGGGTGAGCTGGCCACCGAAGCGGGCTTCCCACCCGGCGTGCTCAATGTGGTCCCTGGCTTCGGCGAAGAGGCGGGCGCGGCGCTGGTGGCCCACCCCGGCGTCGACGTCATCGCCTTCACGGGCTCGACCGCGGTGGGTCGCATCGTGGCGCGCTCGGCAGCCGATACGCTCAAGAAGGTGTCGCTCGAACTGGGCGGCAAATCGCCCAACATCGTCTTTGCCGACGCCGACGTGGGTGCGGCCGTGCGGGGCGCCACCACCGGCATCTTCTACGGCAAGGGTGAGGTGTGTGCCGCGGGCTCACGGGTGTTGGTCGAGCGCTCGATCTACGATGACTTCGTCGAGCAGTTCACCGGGCGCGCCGTCAAGATGACGGTGGGGGACCCAATGGACGCATCCACACGGGTCGGCGCCATCGTCAGTGAGGAGCAGGTCGAGCGGGTGATGGGCTATATCGAGGCCGGCAAGAGCGAGGGCGCGCGCCTGGTCGTGGGTGGGGAGCGCACCACGGTCGAGGGCAAGGGCAACTTCGTCACGGCCACCGTCTTCGCCGACGTCACCAACGAGATGACCATTGCCCGCGAGGAGATCTTCGGACCGGTGGCTGCCGTGATCCCCTTCGACGGGGTCGACGAGGCCATTGCCATCGCCAACGCCACCGAGTACGGACTCGCCGCCGGGGTATGGACGCGTGACGTGGGCAAGGCGGTGCGAATCGCCCGTGACCTGCAGGCGGGTACGGTGTGGGTGAACACCTACAACCAGTACGATTCGGCCTCGCCCTTCGGCGGCTACAAGGCCTCGGGCTACGGTCGTGATCTGGGCATGCAGGCGGCACTCGACAAGTACACGCAGGTCAAGAGCGTGTGGGTGGCGGTGGACGGATGAACGTGGTGGTCGTCGACGCGGTCCGGACACCCATCGGCCGCCACGGCGGCGGCCTGGCCCCCGTCCGGCCCGACGACCTCGCGGCGCACACCATCACGGCATTGCTTCAGCGCACCGGCCTCGATCCGGCGCTGATCGACGACGTGATCCTGGGGTGCACCAACCAGGCCGGCGAAGACAATCGCAATGTTGCGCGCATGGCGCTCCTGCGGGCCGGCCTGCCGGTGACCGTGCCGGGCCAGACGGTCAACCGGCTGTGTGGTTCCGGGCTGCAGTCGGTGGTGTCGGCGGCCCACGCGATCCGGGCGGGTGAAGGCGAGGTGTTCATCGCGGGCGGGGTCGAGAGCATGAGCCGCGCGCCCTGGGTGATGCTCAAGCCCGGGGTCGGCTACGCGCGGGGCGCTCCCGAGACCGCCGACACGGTGCTGGGCTGGCGGTTCACGAACCCGGCCCTCCCCTCCGAGTGGACCATCGGACTCGGCGAGACCGCCGAGGTGGTGGCCAGGGAGTTCGGCATCAGCCGCGAGGCGCAGGACGCCTTTGCGCTGGAAAGCCAGCGCCGGTGCGCCGAGGCCGTTGCGGCCCGGCGGTTCGCCGACGAGCTGGTGCCCGTCTCCATTCCCCAGCGCAAGGGTCCGCCGGTGGTGGTCGACACCGATGAGCACCCCCGCCCCGACACCACCGCCGAGATCCTGGCCCGGCTGCGCCCGGTGTTTGCGCAGGACGGTACCGTCACCGCCGGCAACGCCTCGGGCATCAACGACGGCGCTGCGGCGCTGCTCGTCATGAACGAGGACCGGGCGCACGAGCTCGGCCTCACCCCCCTGGCCCGCTTCGTGGCGGGGGCGGTGGCGGGCGTCGAGCCCCACCGCATGGGCATGGGCCCGGTGCCCGCGACCCACCGGGCGCTCGAGCGCGCCGGTTGGGCGATTGCCGACCTCGACCTGACCGAATTGAACGAGGCCTTTGCGGCCCAGTCCCTGCCCTGCATCGACCAACTGGGCCTCGACCCCGAACGGGTCAACGTCAACGGGGGCGCCATCGCCCTGGGCCACCCGGTGGGGTGCTCCGGGGCGCGCATCCTCACGACCCTCATGCACGAGATGAAGCGCCGTGATGCGGCGCGGGGCCTGGCCACCATGTGCATCGGTGTGGGCCAGGGTATCGCGGCCCTGGTCGAACGTATCTGAGCCGACCTGAAACCCACGCACCTGAGCGGAGCGATTCCACCATGACCCACATCACCCGTGTTGCCGTGCTCGGAGCGGGCACCATGGGCCATGGCATCGCCCAGGTGGTGGCCATGTCGGGCTACGGTGTGACGCTGTACGACATCGACATGGTCGCGGTCGAAACCGGCCTGCAGCGTATCCGCGAGAACCTCACCAAGGGGGTTCAACTGGGCAAGGTGGCCGACGCCACCCGCGAGACGACCATCGCGGCACTCACCACCTCGACGAAACTGGCCGACGCGGTGGCGGGGGCCGATCTGGTGATCGAGGCCGCGCCCGAATCGATGGAGCTCAAGAAGCGGATCTTCGGCGAGGTCGAGGCCCATGTTGCCGATGACGCCATGCTGGCCACCAACACGTCGTCGCTCTCGGTGGCCGAGATCGCGACTACACTCGCGCATCCAGGACGCTTCGTCGGCCTGCACTTCTTCAATCCGGTGCATGTGATGCAGCTGGTCGAGGTGGTGCACGGCCCTGCCACCGACCCGGCGGTGCTCGAAGCTGCTGTCCAACTGGTTCACCGCCTCGACCGCGAACCCATCGTCGTGAGAGACTCCCCTGGCTTCGCGTCGTCGCGCCTGGGTGTGGTGCTGGGGCTCGAAGCGATGCGCATGGTCGAAGAAGGGGTGGCGAGCCCCGAAGACATCGACAAGGCCATGGAGCTCGGCTACCGGCATCCCATGGGCCCCTTGAAGCTGACCGACCTGGTCGGCCTCGACGTACGCCTCGGCATCGCCCGCTATCTCCACGAGACGTTGGGCTCGGAGGCCTTCCGCCCCCCGGCGCTGCTGGAACAGATGGTGGCCGAGGGCCGCACCGGCCGCAAAGTGGGTATCGGCTTCTACGAGTGGGGCACGGGGCTGTGAGCCGAGACGAAGTTGTGCTCGTCGAGCGCGGCGACGACCATGTCGCCCGCGTCACCCTCAATCGCCCCGATAAACTCAACGCGCTCAACGCCGAGCTGCGCCGGCGCCTGATCGAGGTCTTCGACGACCTCACGCAGGACACCGGGGTGCGCGCCGTGGTGCTTCATGGTGCGGGGCCCAGGGCCTTCGTGGCGGGCGCCGACGTAGCCGAGTTCGCGGGGCGCACGGTCGACCAGCAGCGGCCCGTCACCTACCGCCGCCGCATCTACGAGACGCTGGCCGAGTTTCCGAAACCCGTCATCGCCGCCATTCACGGCTTCTGCCTGGGCGGCGGCTGCGAACTCGCCCTGGCCTGCGACCTGCGCGTGGCCGACACCACGGCCCGCTTCGGGCAGCTCGAAGTGCGCCTGGGGCTGATTCCGGGGGGCGGCGGCACCCAGCGACTCACCCGGCTCGTGGGTCCCGGCCAGGCGCTGCGCATGGCGCTCACCGGCGACATGATCGACGCCGCCGAAGCGCATCGCATCGGGCTGGTCGAAGTACTCGCCGACGAGGGCGGGCACCTCGACGCCGCCCTCGCCCTCGCCCGGCGCATGGCCCGCTGGAGCCCCGTGGCGCTGCGACTGGTCAAGGAAGCCGTGGCGAGTGCCGCCGAGCTTCCGCTCGCCCAGGGGCTCGACGCCGAGCGCGAGCGCTTTCTCGAAGCCTTCGGCTCGGCCGACGGGCGTGAAGGTGTGGCCGCCTTCGTCGACAAGCGCGATCCCCTGTTCCGGGGCGAATGAAGGGCGTCAGTCGCTGAGCTCGGTCCCGGCACTGAGCCGGTCGAGGTAGGCCTGATAGACATAGACCCGGTCGCGCTCCTTGCCTGTCGTCTCCACCAGCACGCCTGCCGCTTCGAGCGAGGCGATGGCGCGGCCCGCGGTGGGCTTGGTGGTTGCCAGGTGCTCGACTACCCAGGACGTCGTGATGAGCGGGCGCCCGGGTAGGCGCTCGAACAGCCGCACCGCGAGCAGGTTTACGCCAGGGTCATGGATGACGCGTTGCCGGTCGGCCGTGACGAGGATGAAGAGGTCGCGTGCAGCGTCGACCGCCTCGTCGGCGATGGTCGTCACCCCGTCGAGGAAGAAGTCGAGCCAACCCTCCCAGTCCCCGGTCCGCCGTACGGCGTCCAGCCGCCGGTAGTACTCCTGCCGGTGCCGCTTGAAGAACAAGCTCAGGTAGAGGAGCGGCCGGGTGAGGACGCGCCCGTGCTCGAGCAACAGCGTCACGAGCAGACGACCGATGCGTCCGTTGCCGTCAAGATACGGATGAATGGTCTCGAATTGCACATGGAGCAACCCCGCGCGAACGACCGTCGGCACGTCGTCTTCGTCGTGGATGAAACGCTCGAAGGCCGATAGCACCTCGGGTAGCGCGGAGGGCGGGGGCGGTACGAAAGCTGCGTTCCCGGGGCGACTTCCGCCGATCCAGTTCTGGCTACGCCGGACTTCACCGGGATGCCTGTTCTCTCCTCGCACCCCCCGAAGCAGGATCCGGTGAGTGTCGTTCAGGAGCCGCATCGAGAGCGGCAGGCCGGAGGGATCGGCGAGTTGTTCGCGCGCAAAGGCCAGCGCGTCGAGGTAGTTGCCTACCTCTTCGACATCGGGGCTCGGCGGCGGCGAATCAGACCTCGCTTCGTAGCTGAGCAGGTCCATCAGCGTGGCCTGCGTACCCTCGATCTGCGAGGAGAGAACGGCTTCCTTGCGTACGAAGGCGTAGATGAACCAGTCGAGCGACGGTACCATCTCGCCCGCCAGCTCGAGGCGCACGAGCCCCTCCTCAGCAGCACGGACCCGCTCCTCCAACCGGCCGTCGACGACCAGGGGCGGCGCGACAGGTGGCAACGGATGAGGGATGAAGGCGCGCACCTCCTCGCCCCCCTCCGTGGTGATCCGGTACCGTCCGGTCTCTCGTCTCGACATGCGCGATGGGTCGGGGTCGGTAGGGGTAGGCTCGCTCGCCGGCGCTGCCAGTAATGGAATACTCCAGTAAAGAATCCTTTACCCACAGCACGCACTAGTCAAGGATTCGTTACCTGTCGGTTGGGCCCGGGGACGTGGCCGGAACCGTACCGGCTTGACCTGCACCTGCGCTTTACCCCATCGTCAACCATCGTCGTTGATCTCGCCCAGGGCACTGTCGACGGGATCGCAGTTCGGCTCCCGGAAGAGGTAGGCACAGGTGAAGATCGCGCTCGTGGGTCTCGGCAAGATGGGTGGCAACATGTCGGAGCGGCTACGTCGCGCCGGCCACCAGGTGGTGGGGTACGATCGCGACCCGCACAAAGCCGACGTCGACTCGCTGGCCGCCGCGGTGACTGCCCTCGAGGCCGAGCCCCGCCGCGTGGTATGGGTCATGGTGCCGGCCGGTGGGGCGACAGACGCCGTCATCGATGAACTGGCGACACGGCTGGACGAGGGCGACCTCGTGGTCGACGGGGGCAACTCCAACTTCCGTGATTCGTTGCGCCATGCCGAGACGCTGGCGGGCAAGGGGGTCGCCTTCGTCGACGCCGGTGTCTCGGGCGGCGTGTGGGGACTCGACGAGGGCTACTGCATCATGGCTGGTGGAGCAGAGGCCGACATCGGGTATCTGCAGCCGATCTTCGATGCTCTGGTGACTGAGGATGGGTTCGCCCACGTGGGCCGGGTCGGCACGGGCCATTTCGTGAAGATGGTCCACAACGGCGTGGAGTACGCCCTGATGGAGGCCTACGCCGAAGGCTACGAGCTGCTGACGGCGGTCGACCTCGACATCGACGTGCCTGCGGCTCTCGAAGTATGGCGGCATGGCAGCGTGGTGCGATCCTGGCTGCTGGATCTTCTGGTCAAAGGGCTCACGGAAGATCCCGGGCTCGCCTCGGTCCGAGGGTGGGCCGATGATTCGGGCGAGGGGCGCTGGACCATCGAAGAGGCGATCGCCAACGCCGTACCCGTACCCGCCATCAGCGCCGCCCTCTTCGCACGGTTCGCATCGAGGCAGGACGATTCACCTGCCATGAAGGCCATCGCCACCCTGCGCAACCAGTTCGGCGGGCATCCGGTGCGCGAGACATGAGCGAACGCTCCGACGCGCTCGTCCTCTTCGGCGCCACCGGAGATCTCGCGCGCAAGATGCTCTACCCGGCGCTGCATCGTCTCGCCAGAAATGGCGCCCTCCCGGCGCAGGTCGTGGGAGTGGCGAGTTCGCAGTGGTCAGTCGACCAGCTCGTCGAGTATGCGCGCACATCGATCGCACAAAGCGACGAAGGACTCGATGAGCAGGCCTTCGAACGCCTCGCGCAGCGGCTCGCCTATGTCGCGGGCGACTACCGCAAGGCCGACACCTTCGAGCGCCTTGCCCAGGCGCTGGAGGGGAGCGAGCGCCCCGTGGCGCACCTGGCCATTCCCCCGAGCCTGTTCGAAACGGTGGCCGAGGGGCTCGCATCGGTAGGATTGAACCGATCGGGTCGGCTGATCGTCGAAAAGCCCTTCGGCCGCGATCTGGCCTCGGCGCGGGAGCTCAACCGCTGCCTGCTGGACCGCTTCCCCGATGAGGCCATCTTCCGAATGGATCACTATCTGGGCAAGGAAGAGGTGCTCGATCTTCTGGTGTTCCGCTTCGCGAACCCGATCTTCGAACCCGCCTGGAATCGCGACTCCATCGACAGCGTGCAGATCACCATGGCCGAGGCGTTCGGGGTCGACGGGCGGGGCGCCTTCTACGAAGAGGTGGGCGCGCTGCGCGACGTGGTCCAGAACCATCTTCTGCAGGTACTCACCCTGGTGGCGATGGAGATTCCCCGCGATGCCGGTGCCGCCGCTCTGAGCGCGGAGAAGGTGAAGGTGCTCTCGGCCATGAAGGCCCTCGACCCCGCAACACTGGTACGGGGCCAATTCGATGGCTACCGCACGGAAGAAGGAGTCGCCCCCGACTCCGAGGTCGAGACCTTCGTGGCCCTGCGCGCCGAGATCGACAACCCCCGCTGGGCGGGTGTGCCCTTTTTCATTCGCACCGGCAAGAAGATGGCTGTGACGGCCACCGAGGTGGTGGTCGAGTTCAAGCGCCCGGCGCGGGTGTTCTTCTCCCGGGAGGGCGACGATCTGCCCCATCCCAACCACCTGCGTTTTCGCCTGAAGCCGGGTGAGCGCTTCTCGCTCTCGATGCAGATCAAGCGCCCGGGAGAGGATTTGTACAGCTTTCCCGCCGAGATGGTCTACGACTATGACGAGCGGCGGGACGGTGCTCAGGAAGAGGCGTACGCGCGGCTACTCGACAGCGCCATGGACGGAGATCACCGGCTTTTCGCCAGTGCGGCGGGTGTCGAAGAAGCCTGGCGCATCGTCGCCCCCGCCCTCACGGCTTCTACACCGGTGGTGGTCTATCCGGCAGGTTCATGGGGCCCGCCCGAAGCCGGCCACCTGGTTGCCGATCATGGCGGGTGGCACGCCCCGGATTCTGATCCCCATGGCTGAGACGCCCCCCCCTGCCCCACCATCCGACCCACAGTCACCGGGCGCCGGGCGCGCCTCGGGCGGGCTCACGATCCGAATCGTCCCGGAAGCTTCGCTTGCGCAGCATGGAGCCGAGGTCGTGGCCGAGGCGATCGTGGCCGGAGTGCGGGCGCGCGGGCGTGCCGCGGTGGCGTTCAGCGGAGGCTCCACGGCTCCTTCGCTGCTGGAGGCATTGGCTCCGATGGATCTTCCCTGGGCAGCCCTCGACGTCTTCCAGGTCGACGAGCGGGTCGCACCCCTTCACGACGCCGCACGCAATCTGACGGCCCTGCGCCGCACGCTGGTGGCCGAGGGACGGCTGCCGAACCAGGCGCTCCACGCCCTGCCGGTCGACGAGTCGCCGCTGGCGGCCGCAGCCGCCCGATATGGTCAGCTCATGCGAAGCCTCGTGGGCGATCCCATCGTCTTCGATCTGGTGCACCTCGGCCTCGGCAGCGACGGCCACACGGCCTCGCTGATCCCGGGCGCGCCGGAGTTGCTCACCTGCACGGAGCCCGTGGCCGTGACCCCCGTCTACCAGGGCCATCGCCGCCTGACGCTGACACCGGGTGTGTTGTCGAGCTCGCGCAGGGTGTTGTGGTTCGTGAACGGGGAGTCGAAGGCGAGCGCGGTGGCGCGACTGGTGCGAGCAGACGGCTCGATTCCGGCGAGTCGGGTGGAGCGGTCGCGCGCAGTGCTGCTGCTGGACGACGCGGCGGCCGGGGCGCTCCAGCGATGATCGTGCTCGCCGCCGACGTCGGAGGCACCAAGACCCGGCTCGGGGTGTTCGACGCAGACCAGCCCCGGCAGCCGCTCCAGACGAAGACGCTGGTGAGCGCCGACTACCCGGACCTGCGCAGCCTCTGCCAGGCCTTTCTGGACGGGCTCGAGCACGAGGTACACCCCGACTCGGCCGCGCTGGGCGTCCCGGGCCCGGTGGTCGACGGCCGCGCCCACACCACGAACCTGCCCTGGACCGTCGACGCCGCCCGACTCCGGAGCGCGTTGGGTGTCTCCCGGGTGGATCTCTTCAACGACCTCGTGGCCATTGGACGGTCCATTCCGCTCCTGGCGCCCGACGACGTACAGACCCTCATCGCGGGGGACGGCACGGAGGGCGATCCGAGGGAGGACCCGATCGCGGTGGTCGCTCCCGGCACCGGGCTGGGCGTGGCCTATGGGATTCCGGATCGGCGCGGCTACCGGGTGGTCGCTTCCGAAGGCGGGCACACCGACTTCGCGCCTACCGATGCGCTCCAGGAGGGGTTGCTGGAGTTCCTGCGGGCCGAGTTCTCACGGGTCAGCTACGAACGCGTCTGCTCGGGCTCGGGACTGCCCCATGTCTATCGCTATCTGCGAGCGCGGGACCCGGGAGCGGAGACCGAGGCCGTACGGGCGCGCCTCGCTGCAGCAGGCGACCCGACGCCGATCATCGTCCAGGCCGCCCTCGACGGGGACGCGCCGTGCGGGCTCTGCCGCGAAACCGTGCGGCTCTTCGTCTCGATTCTCGGCGCCAAAGCCGGCAACGAGGCTCTGGCCGTGGTGGCCACCGGGGGGGTGTATCTCGCCGGCGGCATTCCGCCCCGTATCCTGTCGGCACTCGAGGGCCCCGACTTCGCCCGGGCCTTCCTGGCCAAGGGACGTATGCGGCCGCTGCTCGAGCGCATTCCGGTGCGTGTGGTGCTGACCCCCGAGGCTCCGCTCATGGGCGCGGTCCAACTGGCGCTCGAGGCCTGGCAGGAGGAGTCGTGACGTGAACGCAGAGCGCCGTCGGCTGCAGGCGATTCGTGACGGCCAGGGCGAATGGAGAGCGTGGGGCCCCTACCTGGCCGAGCGGCAGTGGGGCACGGTACGCGAGGACTACAGCGCCGTCGGCGACGCCTGGAACTACTTCCCGCACGACCATGCCCGCAGTCGTGCCTACCGGTGGGGAGAAGACGGCATCGCGGGCTTCAGCGACGACCAGCAGAAGATATGCTTCAGTCTCGCGCTCTGGAACGGGCGCGATCCCATCCTGAAGGAGCGCCTGTTCGGGGTCTCGGGCAAAGAGGGAAACCACGGCGAAGATGTGAAGGAGTACTACTACTTCCTCGACGGTACGCCGACGCACTCGTACATGCGGATGCTCTACAAGTACCCGCAGGCCGAGTTTCCCTACGCACGCCTGGTGGACGAAGCCCGCCGCCGGGGGGTCGAGGACCCCGAGTTCGAGTTGATCGACACGGGCATCTTCGACGACGACCGCTACTTCGACGTCGAGGTCGAGTTCGCCAAACTCGCCCCCCACGACATCCTGCTCCGGATCTCGGTCCACAACCGCGGCCCCGAGAGCGCCCTTCTGCACCTGATCCCCCAGTTCGTCTTCCGCAACAGCTGGTCCTGGAGCGAGGGGGCCGCGGTGCCTTCGTTCGAGGCCGAAGGCGAGGGACGGGTCCTGGCCCGGCATCCCGACCTCGGGCGCTGGACGATTCGCGCCGAGCCGGGAGCGACCCTGCTCGTCACCGACAACGAGACCAACGCTCCCCGCCTCTTCGGCTCGGA
>CAZFRU010000052.1:22223-33977 GCA_964521385.1 uncultured Gemmatimonadaceae bacterium
CGACCCTGCTCGTCACCGACAACGAGACCAACGCTCCCCGCCTCTTCGGCTCGGAGGCCGGCGAGGGCGGGCCCTACAAGGATGCCTTCCACGCTGCCCTGGTCGACGGAGACGCGTCTGCCTTGGCGAGCGGCGAGTGCGGCACCAAGGTCGGGTTCCACCATCATTTCGATGTCCCCGCAGGCGGTACGCGGCAGCTCCGGCTGCGGTGGAGCAGCGGGCGACTCGACCGTCCCTTCGACGGCTTCGACGAAGGGGTGGAGCGGCGCAAAGCCGAGGCCGACGAGTTCTACGCCGAGGCGCTACGCGGAATCGAGGGGGACGAAGCGAAGCATGTGTCACGGCAAGCGTACGCAGGATTGTTCTGGTCGAAGCAGTGGTACTACTTCGACGTGGATCAGTGGCTACGAGGCGACCCCACCCAGCCGCCTCCGCCCCCCGAGCGCAAGCAGGGACGCAATCACACGTGGCGCCACCTGAACAACGCCGACATCCTCTCCATGCCGGACACGTGGGAGTATCCGTGGTACGCGGCCTGGGACCTCGCCTTTCATTGCATTCCCCTGGCACGCCTCGATCCCGACTTCGCCAAGGACCAGCTGCTGCTCCTCACCCGGGAGTGGTACATGCATCCTGCCGGGCAGTTGCCGGCGTACGAGTGGGCCTTCGGTGACGTGAATCCGCCGGTCCATGCGTGGGCGACCTGGCGGGTCTACCAGATCGACCGAACACTCGAGGGCACAGCCGACCGTGCGTTCCTCGAGCGCGTCTTCCTGAAGCTGCTCTTGAACTTCACCTGGTGGGTCAATCGCAAGGACATCCACGGCGACAACCTCTTCGAGGGCGGCTTTCTCGGCCTCGACAACATCGGCGTCATCGACCGCAACGCACCGCTACCGGTGGGCGGGCACATCGAACAAGCCGACGGTACCAGTTGGATGGCGATGTACTGCCTCACCATGATGCGGATCGCCCTGGAGCTGGCCCTCGACGAGGCCGTCTACCAGGACCTGGCCACCAAGTTCTTCGAACACTTCCTGCAGATCGCAGCGGCCATGGCCGACCTCGGGGGCGCCGGTGTCAACCTCTGGGACGAAGACGACGGATTCTTCTACGACGTGCTGCACTTCGATCACGGCCAACCGGACGACGCCCACCTGGTATCGATGAATGTACGCTCGCTGGTCGGGTTGACCCCGCTCTTCGCCGTCGAGGTCCTCGAGCCCGAGCTGCTCGAGCGCCTACCTGCGTTTCGGGAGCGCCTCGAGTGGTACCTCAACTACCGGCCCGAGCTCGCGAAGCTGGTCTCGCGCTGGCACGAGCCCGGGGCAGGAGAGCGGCGCCTGCTCTCGATGCTTCGAGGACACCGCATGAAGGCGCTACTCACCCGCATGCTCGACGAGACCGAATTCCTGTCGGATCACGGCGTGCGCGCGTTGTCGAAGTTTCATGAAAAGCATCCCTTCGAACTGACGCTCGACGGCGCCACCCACACCATCGGCTACGAGCCGGGCGAGGCTCGTTCGCGGATGTTCGGGGGCAATTCGAACTGGAGGGGACCCGTGTGGTTCCCCGTGAATCTGCTCCTGATCGAGGCGCTGGAGAGGTTTCACGGCTACTACGGCGACGGCTTCCAGGTCGAGTGTCCGACGGGATCAGGGCAGATGGTCTCGCTCGAGGGAGCGGCTGGCGAGCTCTGCCACCGCCTGGGTCGGATCTTCCTGCGAGACGACGACGGCCGCCGCCCGGTGTTCGGCGCCGTAGAGAAGTTCCAGACCGACCCCTGGTTCAGGGACCACATTCCGTTCTACGAGTACTTCCACGGCGACAACGGCCGCGGACTGGGCGCTTCGCACCAGACGGGTTGGACGGCGCTGGTGGTGGAGCTGTATCGGCGAGGGGGCTGAAGGCAGCGGGAGGCTCAGTCCTGGCGGAGCGCCTGACTGGGGTCGACCCGGGTGGAGCGCCAGGCCGGGATGCTGCCGGCCACCACCGCGGTCGCCAGCATTGTGAGCGCCATCACCACGTACGCCCGCGGCTGCCACGGTGAGACGTGGAAGAGGAGGGGGGCCCCCTTGCGGGCCGCCACCGCCGCCAGCACTCCCCCTACCAGCACACCGCTGGCGGTGAGCACCACGGCGTCGCGCAGCACCATCGCCACCAGGTCGCCCATCGCAGCTCCCAACGCCGCTCGTACTCCCAGCTCGCGCCGGCGCAGAGCGACCTCGAAGGCGAGCACCCCGTAGAGGCCCACCGCCGCCACCACGAGCGCCAGCACACCGAAGATCGACAGCATCACAGCGCCGAGGCGCCACGAGCGGAGATGGGGGTCGACGAGGTCGCTCAGCGGCTCGACCCGTGCGAAGCGGATCGCGGGATCCAGGTCGGCAAGCACGCCCTGCAAGGAACCCGCAGCGTCGGAGGGCGCCCCGACCGTACGCACCATCAGGCTCTGCGGCGGGCGGCTCGACAGCGCGGGATGACCCATCGGCAGGTAGTAGAGGCCTGTGGCCTCTTCCTCGAGCCCCACTCTCCGGTGGTCGGCCACCACGCCCACCACGGTGGTGCACGGCTTGTCGTCGCCCATGATGCGCACGCACCGCCCCAACGGGTCGGCGCCCGGCCAATACGTCTCGGCCATGGTATGGTTGACTACGACCTCATAGGGAGCTGTCGCGCCCAGGGCGACCTGGGGAAAGCTGCGACCGCGTTCAAGCTGGAGGCCCATGGTCTCGAAGTACTGGGCATCGACCGCGTTGACGTACGGCCCGCCGGTGGGCAGTGGCGGGAGGGAGTCGCGACCCTCGACCTCGAACGGCACGGCGAACGACGACCAGAAGGGAATCGCAATGGTGGGCGAGGCTGCAGCCACGGCGGGGTTGGAGCGCAGCCGCTCCAGCGCATGGGCGTAGACGCGCCTGCGTTCTTCAGGCGAGCGCTCCCCTTCGAACTCCAGCGACGCCACCAGGACCGCGTCGCGGTCCCAGCCGAGGTCGAGCGAAGCGGCCCGCTCGAAGCTCTGAAGAAAAAGGGCGGCGCCCACCAGCAGGATCGCCGAGAGCGCCACCTGTCCGACCAGCAGGAGGCGCCGGACACGCCCCGTACGGGCTCCTGAGCCGGCGCCGCGGAGAACCCGTGCCGGTGTGGTGCGGCTGGCCACGGCCGCCGGGTAGAGGGCGGCAAGGGTCAGAGTCACACCTGCCGCCAGGAGCGCGAACATCAGGAGGCGGCCCGGCGAGGCCGGGGGGAAGTACACCTCCGGGATCAGCACCGCCCGCAGCAGCGACCCTCCGGCGCGCGCCACCAGCAACGCCGCGGCGGTCCCCATCCCCGCGAGGAGTGCCGCTTCGACGAGAAGGCCGGCCAACAGACCGCCGCGCCCCACGCCCAGCGCCGACCGCACGGCCAACTCGTGACGCCGGCGCGTGGCGCGCACCAGGAGCAGGTTGGCCACGTTGGCGCAAGCGATCAGCAAGACGAGGAGCGCCACACCGGAGAGCCACGCCGCGACCCGCGACTCATCGGACGCGGACGGGCCGCGGGCCTCCTGGAGGGGGCCGAGTACAATCTCAGCCTCCGGATCGTAGCTGGGTATGTCGGCGCGCGCGGCCCGGTGCGCGGCGGTGGCAGCATCGGTCGACCGCTCCACCGCCCCCTCACCCGCGCTCAGGCGCACCACGCCACGCACCCACCAGCAGCCGCGGCTCTCGACGCATTGGCCATTGCCCGCGGCTTCTGCGGCGACCCGGAGCGGCAGCCATACATCGACCGGCTGGAGGCCGGGCCCGGTGAAGTCGGGGGGCACGACCCCGACCACGGTGAACGATGTGCCCGCCACGCGCAGGGTGCGCCCCAGCACCTCGTCCTCACCGCCCAGCCGTCCCTCGGCGAACCCGGGCGAGACCAGAGCCACGGGTGTCGCTCCGGACACATCGTCGTTGGCCACCAGCGTGCGACCCGCCCGCACCGGGGTACCAAGGAGCGGAAACAGCGCCGGCTCGGCGGTCGCGACCCGGGCGCGCCCGGTGCCACCGGCCGGTGTCGTCACGGTCTCCTGGGACGGCTTCGTCCAGGCGGCTGCGGCCTGAATACCTGCCACACTCCGCAGGTCGTCGAGGTCAGGTAGCGTGAGGGTCGCTCCGGTATTCACCCGGTCCAGGAAAGCACGGCGCACATACACGGTGCGCACCTGCGCGCCGTCGACCACATGCGCGGGGGTGGCCAGGAAGAGCCGGTCGAGGATCCCGAACATGGTGGCGTTGGCGCCGATCCCGAGCGCGAGCGTCATCACCACGGCCGTCGTGAACCCGGGACTGCGCACGAGACTCCGCACCGCGAATCCAAGGTGGCGCCGCGCGCCGTCCACCCACCGCTCCATGGTTTGCATCCTCCGCCTCCCGCGTTCGAATCGAATCATCCGGCGTCGATACCGGCCCACGTCTCCGAACCGTCGCCGAGCCTCGGCCCGGGCCGCCGCGTCCTCGTATCCCTGGGCTCTCAGCGCGTCAGCCACCCGCTCGAGGTGCCAGGCGATCTCGTCATCGACCTCCTGCTCGGGACCGCGTGGATCGTCCGCCACGTCACGGACCCAGCACTCGAGCGACAGCCGCCGCATAGCGGTCCCATGTCTCGGACTCGGTGCGAAGTCGGGCACGACCCGCTTCGGTCAAGCGGTAGAACCGGGCCCGACGGCGGTGCTCCGAAAGCCCCCACTCGCCCTCGATCCACCCTTTCTTGCGCATGCGGTGGAGCGCGGTGTAAAGCGCGCCGTCCTCGATCTCGAGTGCGTCGTCACTGCGAGCGCGGATCCACGCCGCCACGTCATACCCATGCCGCGACTCGCCCTCGAGGGCCTTGAGCACGAGCACATTGAGGGTGCCTTGCAGGAGGGGAAGGTTGCGGGGCATGGGGTCGCCTGGCTGGTGTGAGTCATGGACGGCGCCGGGATCGCAATGCGCGTCGGGATCGCAGTGCGCGTCGTGGAGGCCGTCTGGATCGTAATGCGCGTCGTGGAGGACGCAGGGATCGCAGCAAAGTCACCATCGCCCTCCTCGCGCCGCCCTGAAACGTTGAGGGCAATATACAAACCCCGAGCCGCCGACATCAAGTGTTCAGGGGGCAGCCGCTCAGGTGGTCGGAAACTGAACGGGCCGGACTCGCTACCGCAGGCCCCACGGACTCCGCATCCGTTGCTGCTGTAGCTACCGGTAGCTACCTTCTGGAATGCGCGCTGTCGGGATCAAGGTTCTCAAGAACAAACTCTCGGAGTATGTCCGCCTCGCGGCATCGGGAGAAACCGTGCTCGTCACCGATCGAGACCGTGTCGTGGCCGAGCTCGGCCCCGTGCGCCCCGGTCGGGCCGAAAATCTCGCCGATGCCCAGCTCGCCGAGGCCGTGCGGGCCGGGTGGTTGGCGCCGCGTCGCAGCTCCGGAACACCACCTCCCCGAAAGCCGGTTGCGCCTCTCAACGACATCCTCACGGGCCTCGCCGCAGACCGAGCCGACCGTTGAGCAACGGGGACCGCTTCGTCTACCTCGACACCTCGGTCGCGCTGGCCCACCTGCTCTCTGAGACGACGGTGCCCCCGGCGCAGATCTGGACGGAGCCGTTGATCTCGAGTCGTCTGTTGGAATACGAGATCCACACCCGACTCCAGGCGTTGCAACTCGGGGAGAGCCACGGTGAAGCAGCGGCGGAGCTGGTGGCTCGGGTCTCACTTCTCGAGCTCGTCCACCCCGTGGTGCGGCGGCCACCCCCGCGCGGGTCCAATGCGCTGCGCACACTCGACGCCCTCCACCTGGCGTCCATGCTCTTCCTCCGGGACCAGGCGGCCGAGCCCCTGTTGGCCTCGTATGACAAGCGCCTCAACGAGGCCGCCGAGCACCTGCGGTTCGGGCTCTACCCTCTCTGAGGCGTCCCCGATCCGCTTCACAACGCGACCGGGTCAACCCCGCGTGCCGCCCTCGTCGCCGTGCGCCGCCCTGCGCAGCGCGTCCAGGTCGCCCGCACAGATGGCGCGCAGGTGGCGGGTGATCCGTTCGGCATCCCAGTCCCACCACGCAATCTCGCTCACGGCCGCCCGAGTCTCCTCGTCGAATCGATAGCGGATCACCCGTGCAGGATTGCCGCCCACGATGGCGAACGGCTCCACGTCGTGGGTCACCACCGAGTGAGTCGCCACGATGGCGCCGTTGCCGATGCTCACACCGGGCATGATGGTGGCCCCGTAGCCGATCCAGACATCGTGGCCCACGACGGTGTCTCCCCGATGGGGCCAGGCTTCGGGCATGGCCACCTCCCATCCCCCGCCGAAGGCCGGAAAGGGGTAGGTGGTGAACCAATCGGTGGCATGGTTGCCGCCGTTCATGATGAAGCGGGTCTCGGCGGCAATCGAGCAGAAGCGCCCGATCACCAGGCGATCCCCGATGAAGTCGAAGTGGTAGAGAACGCTTTCTTCGAACCGCTGCGGGCCCGCGGGATCGTCGTAGTACGTGTAATCACCGACCTCGATGGTGGGCCGGGTGATGAAGTGCTTCAGGAAGCCGGTGCGTGGGGCGCCCGTGATCGGGTGGCGGAGATCGGGTGAGGGGCCGTTCGACATGATATGCTCCACGAGGGTGAATACGAGCGTCGACAGCGACGACGCCGTGCGATAAGATGGGGCCTGGAGTTGCCGCGTCGAGCCGCGGCGCTTCACACCCAGGGGAATCCGAAAGGAAAATCCGACATGACCGTACGCTTCGCGCGGATCCTGACCGCCACCTTCTTCGCGGCCTTCGCGTTGGCTGTGACCTGGCCCGGGATGGTGCCCTTCAACCGCATTCGACCCTTCGTCTTCGGGCTTCCCTTCTCGCTGTTCTGGATCGCCGTCTGGATCGTGGCGGGCGCCCTCGTGTTGTGGATGCTCGATCACGTCGAAGGCGCCGAGCGCGCTCGTCGCGCCCCGAGGCGCTGAGGTGGAACGCTGGCAGGTCGTCACGGGCGTCATCACCACCTACCTCCTGCTGACCCTCTATATCGGACTCCGCGCCGGTCGCAGGAGCAGCTCGTCGGTGGCGGGCTATGTGGCAGGAGATCGCGATTTCGGGCTGTTGGTCATGTACTTCGTGACCGGCGCCACCGTCTTCAGCGCCTTCGCCTTTCTCGGAGGACCGGGGTGGGCGTATTCTCGCGGAGCCGCCGCCTTCTACATCCTGTCGTACGGAGTACTGGGGATCGCACCCTGGTATTGGTTGGGCCCGCGCGCCGCGCAGGTGGGCCGACGCGAGGGCTATGTCACGCAGGGCCAGCTGGTCACGGGCCGGTTTCCGTCGCGCACCCTGTCGGTGCTGCTCGCGGTGCTCTCGGTGGCCGCCTTCATTCCCTACGTCACCCTTCAGATGCAAGGGGCCGGCATCGTCATCGAGGCGGTGACCGACGGCCATGTTCCCCTGTGGGCCGGAGCCGCTCTGGCGTACGGCATCGTCGTCATCTACGTGCTGCGCGGTGGTGTGGGCGCAGTAGGGTGGACCAACACCTTCCAGGGCGTGTTCATGATCATCATCGCCTGGACGCTGGGGCTCTACCTGCCGTATCGCCTCTACGGTGGCGTCGGCCCCATGTTCGAGCGCATCGCGGCCGAACGACCCGAATTGCTGACGGCCCCGGGCCTCGCCGCCGACGGCTCTCCCTGGAGTTGGGGCGCCTACTCGTCGTCGATCCTGGTGAGCGCGCTGGGCATCAGCCTCTGGCCCCACCTCTTCATGAAGGCCTTCACGGCCCGGAGCGACGAGATCATCCGGCGCACGGTGATTCTCTTTCCGACCTTTCAACTGTTCCTGATCCCGGTGTTCCTGATCGGCTTTGCGGGCGTGTTGTTTCCCGGTCAGCCGGAGAGCCCCGACTTCATCCTGCCCTTCATGGTGCTCCAGACCGACCTGCCGGCCCTGGTCGTGGGGCTCTTCTGCGCCGGCGCTCTCTCGGCCTCGATGTCGACGGGCGACGCGCTGATGCACGCCGCGGCTTCGGTCACCGTCCAGGACGGCATTCGACCGTTTCGGACCATGTCCGACGCCATGCAGCGCCGGGTGATCCAGGTCCTGGTAGTGGTCGTGGGCGTCATCGCCTACTACTTCGCCCTCGACGAGGACTCGTCGCTGGTGGTGCTGCTGCTGACCGCGTACGGGATCATCGCCCAGTTGGCCCCACCGGTCCTGGCCACCCTCTACTGGCGCCGCGCCACCACGGCCGGGGTGCTGGCAGGCCTCGTGGCCGGCTCGGCCACCTCGATCTTCTTCTTGTTCAACGTACCCCTGCGACCCTTCGACCTTCATGAGGGAATTCTCGGACTCGTGGTGCACGTGCCGGTGCTGATCGCCGTGAGCCTGGCGACCCGGCCGCAAGACGCCGCGCACGTGGCGGGCTTCGTGTCACAGGATCACGACGGTGGCTGAGGCCGAAGCCGAGGCGCGCGCCCGCCTCGAAGAGATCCGGGCGCGGATCCTCGAGGTCGATCAGGCACTCGTCGACCTCGTCGGCGAGCGGCGCGACCTCGTGCTCGAGGTGGGGCGCCTCAAGGGATCCATGGGACTCCCGGTGCTGGATCCGGGACGCGAGGCCCAGGTGGTGAGGCGGGCGGCCGAGCTGGCCCGCGAACGGGGCATCGACGAGGAACTGATGCGCGACGTCATCTGGCGCATCATGGCGGCGGCGCGTGATGCCCAGGAGGGGCAGACGCGATGGGGGCCGCCGGCGCCGCCGGGCGAGGACTGAGTCCCCGTCACGCCGGACCCACTCGACCCGGCTGGCTTTGCTCAATCAGATTCGTATCGGACCCCGGAAAGGCGTTGGGGCGTATGAACCCCGGTCGACCCACCTGCCCGGAGTCCTCCATGCGCATGTCGCTTCGCCCCGTCGCCGCCCTCGCCCTCCTGCTGGCCACCACGGCGTGCGGCGGCGCCCCTGCTCCGGGTGCGAACGCGCCCGATCCCGCCCTCGCGGAGACCCTCCTGATCCAGGTCACCAACGAGAATCTGGAGAACTTCGACATCTACCTGGTCACCTCGGGAAGTCCGACCCGGCTGGGCCTGGTGTCGAGTGGTCGCACCGAACGGTTTGCCGTCCCCCGTTCGCAGTTCAAGGGCTTTGGACAGGTCGTGTTGCAGGCCCAGCCCCTGGTAGGCTCGGGTCGCGACTTCTCGACGCAACCGGTGGTCGTGAATCCCGGCGAATGGCTCGATCTCAGGCTCTCGCTCCAACTCGAGCGCTCCCGGATGGTCGTACGGCGCTGAGACTCCATCGCTCCCGGGCGCTCGCGCGGCGCTGACGCTCGACGGCTCCAGGGCGCTCGTGCGGCGCTGAGGCTCGAACACTTCAGGACCGTCGGGCAGCGCCGAAGCTCGGACGGTCGGTTCGGTCAGCGGGACTCGCCTCCCGGTGCTACGACCCGAACCCAGCGCGCTTCTCCGGCCTCCAGGTGTCCCACTTCGACCGCAGGTCCCCTCGCTTTGCCCCGCACCACCTCGACCACCACCCGCTGCTCCGGCGGTACTCGGCACACCCCCCAGCGACCCTGCGCATCGGGCACGATATCTACCCCGGTCGAGCGTGCTGCGAGGTTGGACGCGCTGCCGGTGATCCGGGTCCAGGTCACGCGCACGATGAGCTCGGCCGCGGGGTCGCCGCGCAGATGCACCGAGCCGCCCACGGCCGCCACCGCTCCGTCCCCGGCCTCGGCCCCTACCCGACGACAGGCGCCGCGCACCAGGGTGGCCGGGGCCGGAAGGGCGACCGACGCCTGGGTCTCGGCACCCGCTCTCACCTCGACCGCCCTCCCGGGCGATACGATTCCCAGCTCCTCGAGGCGCGGATGCTGGAGCGCCATGGTGTAGATGCCGGGGTCGAGTCCCGTGAGCAGGAACTCGCCGTTGGGCCCACTGCGGGTCGAGTGTTGGGTGCCGGAGGCGTAGACCATGGCCTCGGCCAGTGGGCCCCCCGAGATGCTGTCGTACGCAACCCCCCGGATCGCCCCGGCACCCGGTCCGCCCTCCCCCAGGGGGAGTAGCGCTTCCGCCTCACGCACCTCGAGCACCTCACCTCCGGCTGCTTCGACGCCGGTCACGACCAGGGGTCCGCTGCCACCTGGACCTGTCTCGCGCGCGAGGACGGGCATGCGGATCTCCCACCTGCGCACGATCCATGCACCACTGGGCAGCTCCTCGAAGACGACCTCACCCCCGAAGCGATCGTCGTCGACCATCGGGGCGTTGAGGTATCCGAAGTCGATGGACTCGAGCCGGGCCGTTCCGGGCGCGAACCAGAGTGTGCCCTGGACCTCGGCCACGACCCGACCCTCGACGGGTTCGAACATCAGACCCATGCGCTCGCCTTGCCTCACGGCTCGAAAGCAGTGTGTGGCCAGGAAGGGGTCGGAGAGCAGCACCGCGGCATCGGGAGCATAGAACGAGCGCCCCTCGGTGTCGTTGCCCTGCACGAACCCCTCCGCAGCCAGCGCTTCGGGAGCTACAGCCTGAAAGGCGTGGCGCCCGACATGCGTGCGGCGATCGACGCGCTCCGAGATGACCCGCCGCCCCCGGCGGTCGTACCGGCGCGTCCAGGTGCGGGCGTCATAGACGAGGCTCGCCCCTTCACCCGTCCACAGCGCCACGTCCAGCGCCTTGCGGGCCTCGTCCCACAGGCCGAGCACGATCCGCCCCGCTTCGGGGCGCAGGTCACACCGCCGGGCCCCCTCGACCTCGATCCCCCCGATCTCGATGGCCTGAGCTGGCGCCACCAGATCAGCGCGCGTGATCTCGCCGGGCACCACCTCCACCTCAATGCTCTCGACGCTCGCGTAGCCGATGCGGTCCGCGCGTACCCGGTATCGACCCGGCTCGGGTACGTTGACCAGGAACACCCCGTCCTCTCGTGTCAGCGTGGCTCCCACCCGCTCGCCGCCCGCCGTGAGCAGGATGACGAATGCCCCCCCAAGAGGGTTCTGGGTGCCCTCCTCGGTCAGGGTGCCGCGGATCGCCTGACGGGACTGGGCCTGCACCGGAGCTGCGACGGCCAGGGTCCATAGGCCCAGGATCCATAGGCCCAGGATCCACGAACCCCGGATCCACAAGCCCGGGACCCGCGAACCCCGGACCCACAAGCCCGGGACCCACGAACTCCGGACCCCCAAGCCCGGGGTCCAGGGGTTCAGGACCCACGAACTCGGAACGTTGACCACAGAAAGACGCCGCATGCTTCAAATCTACCTCATCACCACCCCATCCGGGCCAGCCCTTTGTGCCGCCGCGAACCTTCACCTGCCCCGGCATCCAGGCGGAAATCAACCAGGGAGCCATCCGTCGCGCTGGAAGGGGTGACTTCGCCACGCCATGTTCATGCCCCCGCGGACGTCGGCTCTGGAGATCACCCACTGGGCCGCAGCGGGGAGGTAGCGCCGCAGCAGGGCCGCAGCGAGTAGGGCCTCAGTCGCAGTCGAGCGCCTCCCAGGCTCGGGCCTCGATGGCCCAGGGGATCTCGACATCGCGCTTCCACCGCGCGGCGCCGGGAGTCGGGAGGCGGCTGGGCGGCGCGGGGGGGAGTGGCGCCAGATTCGCCCTGCGTTGGAGCAGACACGGCCCTTCACCCTGGTCCTGCCCCTGACCCCGGTCGTCCCCCTCCCCCTGGTCGTGCCACTGACCCCGGCCGTGCCCCTCCCCCGGCGCGTGCCCCCCGCGCGCGGTGTCGAACATGACCCGCCCTGCGGGGGTGAAGAAGACGAC
>CAZFRU010000053.1:0-20406 GCA_964521385.1 uncultured Gemmatimonadaceae bacterium
ATCCGGCTGACATCAAGGAGGTACCGTGGGAATTCGTCCGCATTCCCCGGGAGCGAATCCTCGATGTGACGTATATCTGGTGGGACAACGCCGAGGCGTACACACCTCTTCCTCCGTTTCCCCTCTGCCGGGACCCGGTGAACCCCATCTTCGACGCGATCCCCGGTGGGTTCAGCGACGGTTTCCAATCGGCCCTTTCGGCGCAGCGCCGCGTGGTCACGGCGCGCGACGGGCGAACGATGCTTCTCGACACCGACATCAGCGCCGTCGATTTCGTCATGCTGCCCACGACGCCGGGATGGATCCCCGCGGGGGGACTGTGACTACGATCCCGGGCGTCGCCCATCAAGAGTGCGGTGGACGACACCCGATCCCACGATCGTTCAGTAGGCGCAGAGGCAGCAGCCCGCGTTATCGCTGGGGCGGCAGTCGCCGAAGGTGCCGTAGATACGGACGCACTCGTCGTGGCACGTCCCTGGGGTGAACGGCGGGCAGGTCCCGATCTCCCCGCTGGCCGCAATGTCGCATTCGGGCCAGTCGACCGAGGCGGCCGAGACCTGCGAGAAGCCGAAAGTGAGGATGGCGGCGACAGCGAGCACATATGCCGCCTTGGCGAGGGTGAGGATCGAGCGGTTCATCGTAGCCTCCCGGTTGAGATGTGATGATCACGTCCTCACTCCCAGAATACCCATCCGCCACCTCATCAGCGATGGCCGAACCTGCACGGAATTGCCGGATTCGGCCATGACCGTTTTTCGAGCAGCGCGTTGGCATCCGCACCTTACACCGGCCAGTATCGCTCCTGTCTCTGCCACCAGTCGTCGAGCAACCATGGCCATCCCAACCGGGGTCGGATGAAGCTGGGGCGATGTCCGAAGACGGTGTTGAGTTGCCGGCTCAGACTGCTCGCGTCGTGGTAGCCGAGGCCGTGGGCCACATGGCTCACGCTGGTCTTATGGGCCCGTTGCAACGCCATCGCCCCGTTCAGGGCTTGCGCCAGGCGAAACCAATGGCTGGCAGGCGGGCAGCGCCACCGTGCTCCCCCTCGCACGTGCCCCGGCGGGAGCGGGCCGGTCGGCGGCGCCCTGAGCCCATCGGAGACGAGATCGCAAGCCCAATCCACGATTCTATGCTCGTCGATCGTGGCTTCGAGGCGCATACGTACCCAATCCGGCACGAGCGATGTCTCCGTGAGAACCAATCGAAGATCGTGCAGCGCGGGCAGGGACCCTCGAACCACCGCATGGACATCCAGGTCCCTGAACGCATGCAACTCGTCGCGGACGGAGATCGGGCCGCTGAGCGAGCAGACGACGGTGAGGCGAGGGCGATCCAGGACGAGGCTACGGACCGCGGCGACGAGTTGCGGAAATTCCGCCGGTGCGAGATCGCTGGCGCCGACTGAGATCACCGCGACCCACCCACACGGCGAAGCCCCGAGGTGAGCCGCGGGCGCCGGATCCCGGTAGTGGGGTTGCGAAAACAACTCCAAGGCGTAACGCGCCGCATTCGACACGACGACCTCCTTGACGAGAGTGGGGGTGCGCGTCCCTGCATACTCCAGGGTTGTACCCTTCGCGTTGACTGCGCAACCAATTCGTCGAGAGCCGCCCGGGAAAACTCTTCTGGTGCTTTCCCGCCATCAGACTTAGTATGCCGCAATGTCGCGAATCCCGATCCGAGGGGGGGCCTCATGGCATGTCGTCTGACGTGGCGCGTTCGATCGATGCACTGTCTGGCAGCGCCGTTTCTGGCAGCGCCGTTTCTGGCAGCGCCGTTTCTGGCAGCGCTGTTCCTGACGGCGACCACCGCCTCCGCAGGCGCGGCGCAGGTGCCGGCGGCGGGCGCGGTCGTCGAGGGCCGCGTGACGGATCGGCAGCGCGGAACGTCGGTGGCTGGCGTGGTGGTCAGCTTCGAGGATCTTCGCCTCAGCGCCCTGACCGACAGCGCTGGCCACTACCGCCTCGTCGGCGTGCCCCCGGGACCTCGGATGCTCCGGGCCGAAGGCCTCGGTTATGCGACGATCCGGGTATCGGTCGTAGTGCCGACCACCGGGGTGCTCGTACGGGATCTGCAGATCGGCGTCCAGGCGCTGGAGATCGAAGGCGTGACGGTCACGGCCGACGCGGTCAGTCGCGCGCGGGGTGAACTGGGCACGAGCAGCGTGATCGCCGAAGATGCGATCCGGTACCAATCCGCCACCAGTCTGGCCGGAGTGCTGGAGCTCATTCCCGGCACCCCCCTGAGCCCGCCGGGACTCATAGGCGTACAGCAGATCTCATTACGGGCCGTGCCCACCTCGGGAATCTCGGGTGGAACCTCGGCGGCCGACCTTGCCTCGTTCGGTACCCTGTTGATCCTCGACGGCATCCCCCGATCCAACAACGCGAACCTGCAGGCGCTGGGCGCGCGCGGTGAGGCGAGCTTTTCGTCGTCCGCCGGGGGCGGCATCGACCTCCGCGCCATTCCCGCCAGCACCATCGAGCGCGTTGAAGTGATCCGCGGCATTCCCTCGGCGCGCTTCGGAGACCTGACCCAGGGGGTGGTCCTGGTCGACACCCGCGCGGGCGAAGTGGCTCCCGAACTGACGGGAAAGCTCGACCCGCGCTCCACCGAGCTCAGTCTGGTGGCCGGACGCCGAGCCGATTGGCTGGGCGGGACGGGCACTCTGGTCTTCGACATGGCCCGAACCCGAAGCGCACCGGGGCTCGGCGACGACATGAGCCGGCGCCTGGCGGGACAGCTCTCGCATCGGCTCGACCGCGGCGAGACCGATGGCCGCCGACTCGTACTCGATACCCGTCTCGACTTTCACAGTCTGCGCGACGACCGCCCGGAAGACCCCAACGTCAGGTTCGGCAGTGCGTCGGAGAGCCGGGACGAAGGGTTCATGCTGTCGGAGCGGGCCCGGATCGAATGGCAAGGTGGCACACGGCTGACCTTCACCGGGGCCGTCAGCGCGCTGTTCCAGACCTCGTTCCACCGCATGCAGAAGTTCCGCAACACGATTCCCTTTACAGAGCGAATCGAGCCGGGCCGCGCCATCGGCCGCTTCGTCAGCGGCTCGTATTCTTCCGAGCTCACTCTCGACGGAGAGCCCTGGATGGTCTATGGGCGCCTCGAAGCCGCTCGGGAACGCGAGGCGTTCGGCTTTGCCCACGAGCTGCGGGCGGGGCTCGAACTGCGCCGTGAGTGGAATTCGGGGGCCGGCTATCAGTTCGACATGCTCACCCCCCCCCAGTCGGGCCTCAACGCGGTCGACGGCTTCGACCGCCCCCGCCGCTTCGATACCGTGGCGCCCCTGGTCACGAGCAGTCTGTACTTCGATGACGCGCTGCGCCGTACCCTGGGCCGAAACACCGTGCTGAACTTGCAGGCGGGAGTGCGCGTGGACCTGCTCCACGACGGGTCGACCTGGATCAGTGGCCCCAGAGACGCCGTGCTGCAGCCGCGCCTGAATGTCGAGGTGCAGCCCTGGTCCTGGCTGCGCTTCAGAGGGGGGTGGGGGCGCACCGCCAAGCAACCGTCGCTGGCACAGCTGGGGCCTCCGCCGCAGTACTACGACATGGTCAACGTCAATTGGTACGCCGCCGATCCGGCCGAGCGACTGGCCGTGCTCACGACCTTCATCCAGGACCCGACCAACCCCGATCTGGAGATGTCGCGCGGCGAGAAGATCGAGTTGGGATTCGAGTTGGGACTGGGCGGCTCGATGGTCTCGGTGGTGGGATTCGAGGATCGCATTCGGGGCGGCGTGGGCAGGATCCGCGAGCCCTCCTATCTCTTGCGCGATCTCTATCAGTTGTCCGACTCGATCCAGGGCACAGGCCACCCGCCCGAGATCCTGGAACCCTCTACGGGCGCCGATACGATCCCCATTCTCACGGTTCGTCCCGACAACAACATCGACCTCACGAGCCGGGGGGTCGAGCTCACGGCGCTGCTTCCGGAGATTCACGCCCTCCGTACGCGGATCCAGGTCCAGGGCGCGTGGGTGCGTACGGAGCGCATCACCGATGCACGTCAGTTCGGCACGTACGATGCCTTCACGGACTTTCAACTGCGTACCGTCCGCAACCGGGTCCCCTATTGGGAGTCGCTCCGTGAGAGCGGGTGGCGGGCGCTGGCCACCTACCGCCTGATCCATCAGCAGCCCGACGCGGGATTGGTGGTCACCGCCACCATCCAGCACAACATCAAGGACCGTTTCGACGACGTAGGCGGCACCGATTCGCTCTCCTTCGCAGGCTATCTCACGCGGGACGGCCGCGCCGTACCCGTGCCGAGAGAGGAGCGGACCGAGCCGCAGTACGCCGACATTCGGGGCCCGCGCTCGGGAGTGCTTCTCACCACCCTGGAGACCCCCGGCGACTGGCTCATGAGTGTGCAGGTCCGCAAGACACTTCCGCTCGACGGAGAGCTGTCGTTCTGGGCCTTCAATCTGCTCGATCGGCCCGGTCTGTTCGGAGACATCAGCACCCGCTCGCGGCCGTACGCCTCGATGCGATTCGGATTCGAGCTCTCCATGCCCACAGCCGGGTTGCTGCCATGGTGAGCCGCGCCGGTGTCGCCCTGCTGGCGGGTATGCTAGCGAATACCCTGCTGGCGGTGCTCCCTGCTGCGGGCGTCGCCCAGGCGCGGGCCGCGAGTGGACCGGGACTCGTGCACGGCTTTCTCGGCGAGGGCGATGCACCCTGGAGTGCACTGGCTCCGCTGGCCGACCTGCCCCGCGCCTTTCCGGCACGGATCCGGTGGCCTCTGGGATTGCTCACCGGAGACGCGCCCCGCCAGGGCCTCTTCTGGAATGGCGCCAATCCCGGCGGGCTCCCCTTCGAGGTCGATGAGACTCGCAGCCTGTTCGGCGTCGGTACGGAAGACGTCTCGGGCGACTACCACCGGCCCTTCGACCCGGGGCGCGAGTCACGGACCCGTGCGGCAGCTACCGGATGGCGACCGTTGGGGTCTGTGGGCGCCGGCATCGCCACCGCGACGGTCGAGAGCGGGTCGTATCGTGACGACGTGCATTCCGAAGGAGTCCGGCCCTACAGCAGCAACCCCTATGTGGTCGCCGACACCTTCGGGTCCGACCTCGATCAGTTCTCGACCCGACTGGAGGCGGCGGGTGGCTGGCGCCTGGGCGAGTGGGGCGTGGGTGTCGCGGCGGGCTTTCAGGGGCAGGAGACCCGCACGGTGGCCTCGCCGGTGCCCCGCCGCATGCGCAGTGCCGGGCCCGGAGTGGGCGGCGGTGTGGTACGGCAGTTTGCCGAGGGCCGCCTGCGACTGGGCGTTTTCGGACGATGGCAATCGCTGAACGAGACCATGCAGGTCTACACGGTGGCGGCCCCGACACAGATCTACCAGATCGCTGGGTACTTCGACCCGCGTCCGGCCAGCGTCACCAGCCGCTACTTCCGCAACTCCGAACGCGAGGCGTGGACCCTCGGGGGGGGCGCGTCGGGGTCGGTGGGCGAAACCGCGTGGACGGTTTGGGGCCATCGGGCCCAGGCTGACGAGCGATACTTCAACGAGCAATCCAACGATCCCCGCTCGGACCTCTGGCGCGCCTCGAGCACCACGCTGGGGGCGGCGGCAAGCCACCGCATGTCGGGCGGCGCGCAGTTGAGCGCCACCCTCACCTGGACGGATCTCGAGGGCGAAGCCGAGCCCCCGCCGCCCGTCGACCCCGACGCCGATCCCATCGAAGACCCGGTCACCTTCCGGGTCGATGAACGCACGGTGAGCGCGGTGGTCGACCTGCGTATTCCCTTCGGCGGGGATCTGTGGAATCTGGCCACCGCGTTGACCTTCGATTCCGAGGTGCGCGTGCGGCGCGACCAGATCATCCGCGTAGAGTCGAATCTCGACACGCGCGCCCTGGGCATCTCGGCCGAGGTGGTGCGCGCCCTCGGTCGCACTCTGGCGGTGTCGGCCGGCGCCGCCCTGGTCGGCTATGACCCCGTCGGTGGTGTTCCCAATCCTGCTGCGATGGGGCCCGAATACCGACGCTGGATCGGACCCGAGCTGACCGTGCTGGGCTCACCGGCGTCGACCCGGGCGCTGGTGCTCGGAGGACGCTGGGATGACGGAAGCGGACGCCGGGTGTGGCTGCGACTGACCACGACCTCGATGGGGCCGGGCACGTCGAGCGCGACTCTGCCGCAGACCGTCGACGGACGTCGCAGTGCCTGGACCGTAGCGGGGGGTGTGGTGCTCAGGGGTCGATGAGCTGGCTTCCGGCGAACCGTGCAGAATGACCGAGCGGCATGCACGATGGGCGGCACCACGTGCTCCGCGCCTACACCGCCCCCCGCTTGCCCACCATGACCGGGATCGTGCGCGCCATGATCTTGAGGTCTTCGACCATCGAGCGCCGTCCGATGTATTCGAGATCGTAGGCGACCTTTTTCTTCACGTCGTCGATCGATTGGTCGTAGGGGTGGTTGACCTGGGCCCAACCCGTGATCCCGGGCAACACCCTCTGCCGCTGCTGGTAGCGCGCTACCTGGTCGCGCAGGTCGAGGAAGATGCTGGGCTGTTCGGGGCGAGGCCCCACGATGTTCATGTCGCCGATCAGCACGTTCCACAGCTGCGGCAGCTCGTCGAGCCGGTACTTGCGCAGCACGCTTCCGATACGGGTGATGCGTGGGTCGGTGCCCGAGGCCCAGACCTGCCCCACCCGGTCGGAGTCGGCCGACATCGTGCGGAACTTGTAGATCTGGAAGACCCGCCCGCCGGCATCGAACCGCCGCCGGGAGAGCTGTTAGGGCGTGGGAGTACCCGTGCGGCGGTCGATGCCGACCCGGGGCTGGGTGTAGAACACCGGCCCGTGCGAGGTGAGCTTGACGAGGAGCGCAACGAGGGCCATCACGGGTGCGGCGAGGATCAGGCCGATGGCCGCGACGCCCACGTTGAGCGCGCGCACCGCAGGGTCATGAATGCCGCTGAGCAGCGGTCGGCCGGGGGCTCGCAGAACTGGCATGGCGTCGGAGAGGGTCTGGGCAGAAGAGTTCAAGGTCGGGTCTGGCCTGTGAGGGTCGAGGGTCGTGGGCGATCTTGAAGCAAGAGGCGTTCCCAGCTGAATGACGCCGGAACAACTTGTTTAGTCACATCGACTTCTCATGACCTGCCCCCTGGTCGAGCCGATCTCGACCCAGCTGACGCGGAGCCCGAAGTGTCTCGTGCCCGCAACACTCGTCGCAAACACCCCTCGCCATGACCTCACCTGAGCGGATTCCCGTCTTCGACGGCCACAACGACACCCTGACCTGCATGCGGGACCTGGACGGCGCTCCCGTCGAGGCGTTTCTCCGCGGGCGAGAGGTCGGGCACATCGACCTGCCGCGGGCGCGCGAGGGAGGGCTCGCCGGAGGGATGTTCGCCATCTTCACCGCCTCGCACGGCTGGACGAAGGTCTTGCGGCCGCTCCACGCGCCCGACGGCTCGGTGATCGAGGGGGGCTTTGCCGTCGAGCCGCCCCCGCGACTGTCCCGGCGCACGGCGCTCCGCCACACCCTGTCGGTCGTGTCCGACCTGCTGCGGCTGGAACGCGCGTCGGAGGGCGCCATCGCGGTGGCCCGCACGGCGGACGAGATCCGGCGTTGTCGCCAATCGGGAATCCTGGCAGCGGTCCTGCACATCGAAGGCGCCGAATGCCTCGACCCGAAGAGGCTCGAAACGCTCGACGTACTCTACGCGGCGGGGCTGCGGTCGCTGGGACTCGTCTGGAGTCGCCCCAACGCCTTCGCCCACGGGGTGCCCTTCGACTTTCCGCGCGGCCCCGACACGGGCCCCGGCCTCACCCGGGCGGGCCGCGCCCTGGTCGGCGCCTGCGTGCGCATGGGCATCATGGTCGACCTCTCGCACCTGAACGAGGCGGGGTTCTGGGAGGTGTCCCAGATCTCGTCGGCGCCGTTGGTGGCCAGCCACTCCAACGCCTGGGCGCTCAGTCGCTCGCCTCGCAACCTGACCGACCGCCAACTCGACGCCGTAGGCGCGAGCGGCGGCCTGGTGGGCATCAACTTCCACCGGGGATTCTTGCGTGAAGACGGGCGTTGGCAGGAAGAGACCTCGTACCACCAGATCGTTCGCCACGTGCGGTACGTGGCCGACCGCATCGGCATCGCACATGTGGGGCTGGGATCGGACTTCGACGGCGCCACCATGCCCAGCGACCTACCAGATGTTACAGCTCTACCGCACCTGCTCGACGCGCTCGCTGCGGCGGGATTCAGCGCCAGCGACGTTCGGGCCGTCGCCCACGAGAACTGGGAACGGGTGCTGGGGGTGACCTGGGGAGGGTGAGGCGCGCTGGGGACGCTCCACTACCCTCTCCCGCCCGCGCCGGACAGGCTGCGCACCTCGATCCCGCGCCACTTGCCGCGGCGAAAGACGATCACGCTCAGGGCGGCCCGGGTGAAGTGGCCGAGCACGATGGCCAGCCAGATGTCACCGGGATCGAGGGTCCAGAAGGTCTGGATGATCCAGCACATGCCCAGCGGCAGGACCAGCTGCGACACGAGCGAGATGTACAGCGGGCTGCGAGTGTCGCCGGTCCCCTGGAGCGCTCCCGTATAGGTGAGCGCCACGGTGATGAAGAGCCCCGACACGCTGAGATAGCGGAGCAGTTCCACCCCCAGGCCCAACACCACCGGGTCGTCCATGCCGAAGATGGCGAAGAGCCTGGTGGGCATCACCAGGAACACCACGCCGATGACCGCAGCCACCATGAGCCCGATCCGCGCCGCGACCCGCGCGCCCGCGATGGTGCGTTCCGGTTTGCCGGCACCGAGGTTCTGGCCCGCCACCGCGGCCGTGGCGCCCAACAGCCCTACCGAGGTCCAGGTGATGAATGAGAACAGCTGTCCGTATCCCACCGAATAGACGGCTTGCGCCTGGGCACTGAGGTCGAGGGAGCCGACGAAACGGAGCAGAAGTACGCCCGCCACATTCATGGCAACTCCCTGCACACCGGTGGGGAGCCCGAACCGGAACAGTTCCCGGATCACGCGCAGGTCGGGACGCCACCCCGTAGCCCGATCGAACGCCACCACCCACCCACCACCGAAGAGCCGGAAGAGGGCGTAGATGCTCACCGACCCGCCGGCGATCACGGTGCCCATGGCGGCGCCCGCGGTGCCGAACGAGGGAATCGGTCCCAGACCGCGAATGAAGATGACGTTGAGCACCACATTCAGGATGGTCATGGCGATGCCAAGCCGCAGCGGAGTACGGGCGTCACCGGCCGAACGCAGCGCTCCCCCCAGCATGAAGAACATCATCATGCCGAAGCTGAAGACGAACATGATGCGCAGGTAGGGCAGCGCCTCGACCTGCACGCTGGGCTCTGCGTTGATGAGGCCCAGCAGCCCCGGCGACAGGTACCAGCCCAGCGGCGCCATGACACAGACGGTCAGGAAGAGCGCCGTCAGAAAGGCCTGATAGACGGTGCGGTTCACGCTGACGTGGTCGTCGGCCCCGGTGAAGCGCGCCACCAGCACGCCCATTCCCGTGAACAGCGACGAGATGAACACCACCACCACCAGGAAGATCTGCCACGAGACGCCGATGGCCGCGTTGCCCGTGAATCCCACATAGTGCCCCACCATGGCGTGATCGACGATGCCCTGCAGGCCGCCGACCACGTTCTGCAGCATGGTCGGCCAGGCGAGCTTCCAGACCGCTCCGGGAATGGGGCCCTCGATGATGGAGCGGTCGAAGGTACGTCGGCCCGGGGGGCTCAATGTCGGAACAGCCGCTGCCCGGTGAAGACCATGGCGAGGCCATGCTGGTCGGCCGCCTCGACGACCTCGGCGTCGCGCACCGAGCCCCCGGGCTGCACGATGGCCCGCACTCCGGCCGCGGCCGCGGCATCGACCCCATCCCGAAATGGAAAGAACGCATCCGAGGCGAGCACGCTGCCGGCCAGCTCCAACCCGGCGTCGGCCGCTTTCCGCACCGCGATCAGGGAGGCGTCGACCCGGCTCATCTGCCCTGCCCCGATGCCCAGGGTCGCCCCGCCGCCGGCCAGCAGGATCGCATTCGACTTCACGCCGAAGACCGCGGCCCAGGCGAAGCGCAGATCGCTCCACTCGGCCTCGGTGGGAGAGCGGTGGGTCGCCACCGTCCATGCGTCACCCACGACGCCGTAGAACGGAGGCGCGGGCGGAGACTGCACCAGCACGCCCCCGTAGACGCTGCGAAAGGTGCGCGCCTCGGGGCGCCGCGAATGCTCGGCGAGAAAGCGGCCCGTGCCCTTCACGGCGCGCGAGGCCGTCATCCACTCTCCCCCGGTGGGCTCGCCAGCGAGGGGCGTCTCGATGGCCGGGGCCTCGAGCAGGCGCACGTTCTTCTTCTGGGTCAGGATAGCCAGCGCGTCGTCATCGAAGCCGGGCGCGACCAGGCATTCGATGAAGAGCTGACTCATGGCTGCGGCCGTCTCGGCGTCGACCACCCGGTTGACCGCGATGGCTGAGCCGAACGACGAGACCGGGTCGGTGGCCAGCGCGCGTTCGTAGGCTTCGGCCAGGGTGCTGCCCACCGCCAGACCACACGGGGTCGTGTGCTTGATGATGGCCACCGCCGGCTGCGGTGAGAAGGCGAACGGCGCCAGCGAAAGGAGTGCCCCGTCGAGGTCGAGAATGTTGTTGTACGAAAGCTCCTTGCCGTGCAGCTGCCGGAGCGCGGCCACCCCCACGGCGTGATCGCCGAGCCGGTAGAACACCGCCGTCTGATCGGGGTTTTCGCCATAGCGCAGCACCTGTGCCGGCTCGGCCTCCACGACGAAGGGCGGCACCTCGAGCTCGCCGGCTGCGAGGTACTCGGCAACGGCACCGTCGTACTCGCTGATGTGACCGAACACCTTCGCCGCCAGACGGCGCCGTATCATGGCACCCTCATCGGCCCCGCCATCGTCAGCGGTGCCGACCCATCTCAACACCTCGTCGTAGTCGGCGGGATCGACCACCACCCAGACATCCTGGTGGTTTTTTGCCGCGGCCCGGATCATGGTGGGCCCACCGATGTCGACCTTGCCCATGGCCTCGTCGATCTGCACTCCGCCCCGCGCGATGGTCTCTCGAAACGGATACAGGTTGACCGCCACCAGATCGATGGGTCGGTAGCCCTGGGCCTGCAACGCCTCCAGGTCGTCGGGCCGGTCGCGGCGCGCCAGCAACCCGGCGTGGATGGCCGGATGCAACGTCTTGACCCGCCCCTCCATCATCTCCGGGTGCCCGGTGACCTCGGCCACCTCCGTCACCTGCAATCCGGCGTCCTTCAGCGCCCGGGCGGTGCCCCCGGTGGAGAGCAGTTCGAATCCCCGCTCGACGAGGCCCCGGGCGAAGTCGACGATGCCCGTCTTGTCGGAAACACTGAGGAGCGCACGGCGTTGGGTCATGGGATCGCAGGTGGATTCGAATCGAGGAGCGGAGAGCGGTCGGGCACGACGACACCCGGAGCCCGTGAACTCGTGAAATGGGGCCCTGCAGGGTCGGGAGGCAACGCTTCGTTGCCGAGGCGGAGCGCACGGCACAGATACGCCGCGACCTGCGGATAGAGCACGTGCTCGGCTTGCAGCACCCGCGCGGCCAGACGCTCCGGGGTGTCGTCTCGAAATACGGGCACCGGCCACTGGGCCAGGATCGAGCCTTCGTCGTAGGCCTCGTCCACGAAATGCACGGTGGGTCCCGTGATCCGCGCACCCGAAGCGAGTACGGCCTCATGGACGCGGCGCCCCCACATGCCCTGGCCCCCGAAGGCCGGAAGAAGCGCGGGATGCACGTTGAGGATCCGCCGGCGCCAGCAGGTCACGACCGCGGGAGGCAGGAGGCGCAGATAGCCGGCGAGAAAGAGCACCTCGACGCCGGCCTGGTCGAGGGCGGCCACCGTCTCGGCGCCGACCTCGGCCGCCTCGCGCCCCGCCACCTCGATCACACGCGTCGGCACCCCAGCCGCCTGTGCTCGTTCCAGAGCGCCGCAGGACGCGCGGTCGGTGACGAGCAGCACGGTCGACCAGGGCGATCCCTCACCGGCGGCGCGGCCAGTCGCTCCAGCTCCCGCGGCCGCTTCTCCGCTGCGTCGTTCGTGGTCCAGCAGGGCCTGGAAGTTGGATCCCCCTCCCGAGGCGAAGACGGCGGCGCGCAGAGGCCGATCGCCCTCGGCTTCGGTCATGCCAGGTGGCCCCTATAGCTCGGCACCAGGAAGGGGTTGTGCGCCCGTTCGTGGGCCACCGTCGTCTCGGGCCCATGGCCCGGCAGAAGGCGCATCGCATCGGGCAGAGTGAGGATCTCGCTCCGGATCGAGTCCATGAGCGCAGAAAAATCACCGCCCGGAAGGTCGGTCCGACCGATGGAGCCGAGAAACACCACATCGCCCACCAGCGCAAAGCCATGCTCGTGCGCGACGAGCACCACATGACCCGGAGCGTGACCGGGCGCGAAGCGCACCTCGAAGGCGGTGCCGCCCATGGTCAGGGGCTCACCCGGCTCGATGAATCGATCCGGCGGCGGCAGTGGCTCGACCCGGATCCCGAAGACGGCCCCCTGCTGCACGGCCCTGTCGTACAGGGGCAGATCGGCACGATGCAGATGGATCGGGGCATCGGGAAAGGCGCGCCGCACCGCCGGCACCCCTTCGACATGATCGAGATGGGCGTGGGTCAGGACCACCGACTCGAGTTGGGCACCCACCGAGCGCAGGTAGTCGATCTGGTCATGCGCGCACGCCCCCGGGTCGACGATGGTGGCCCGGTTGCTCTCGGGGTCTCGCACCACGTAGCCGTTCTCGGCAAACATCCCCCCGGTGAACACGCGGACGTCCACGCTCACGCGCAACCACACCCTCGACCCAGGGCCGCCTCTTCCAGCGCAGCCTCTTCGTCGGTGGGAGGCCGCCAGCCACCCGACAGCTCGAGCATGCGCCGCAGCGCGCGCTCGGCGCCGACGCGCACCTCTTCATCGAGCCGAATCTCGTGGGCTCCGTGATCGAGGCACCAGGCCAGCTTGGACAGGGTGTTCATCTTCATGTTGCCGCAGATGGCTGCACCCGACAGCGGCACCAGCGTCTTGTGGGGGAACCGCTGGTTGAGGCGATCGACCAACCCGCGCTCGGTGCCGAAGATCAGCGCATCGTGCTCTTCGGCCAACGCCACCATGCCTGCGGTCGAGGTGACGAAATCGGCCGCCTCCAGCAATTCACGTCGGGCCTCGGGGTGGACGACGACCTTCGCCTCGGGATGCGCCGCACGCATGCGTTCAAGCTCGTCGAGCACCATGTCGTCGTGGACGTAGCAGTAGCCTTCCCACGCAATGATGTTGTCGCGACCCGTCTGCTCGGCCACCCAGTCGGCGAGGTTCTTGTCGGGTACGAACAAGATCGTCTGATCGCGGGGAATGCTCTCGACCACCCGCACCGCATTCGACGAGGTGCAGCAGATGTCCGACAGCGCCTTCACCTCGGCCGTCGAGTTCACGTAGGTGACCACCGCAGCATCTGGATGCTCGGCCTTGAGACGACGCAGCGCCTCACCCGTGACGAAGTCGGCCATGGGGCATCCGGCCCGCAGGTCGGGCATCAGCACCGTCTTGCTGGGCGACAACACCTTCGCGGTCTCGGCCATGAAATGCACGCCGCAGAAGACGATCACGTCGGCATCGGTGGCGGCCGCCTCCTGGCTGAGTCCCAGGGAATCGCCCAGGTAGTCGCTCACCTGTTGAATCTCGACCCGCTGGTAGTTGTGCCCCAGGATCACCGCGTTGAGTTCGGCCTTGCGACGCAGGATCCGCGCCGTCAATTCGTCGGTCGAAAGCCCAGCGTAGTCGAGCGGAGTCGGAAGGACCCCGAGAGTCGCAGGAGTCATGAAGCGCGGGGAAATGGGCTTCAGACCGTGAACGACGAGCCGCAACCGCAGCCGCCGGCGGAGTTGGGATTCCGGAAGCTGAACCCGGATCCCATCATGCTCGTGACGTAGTCGATCTCGACGCCCTCGAGATACTGGGCGCTGAACGGATCGACGAAGACCCGTACACCCTGAAGATCGAGGATCTCGTCTTCGGAATCGGGACCGTCTTCGATGTTGAGCCCGTACTGGAAGCCGGAGCATCCGCCGGGAAGTACCGCCACACGCAGCCCGGAGACGTCACTCGATCCGTGCTCCGTGAGAAATTCCTGGACTTTCGACACCGCCGTGGGTGTGATCGTCAGCATGTCCATGGTTCTCCGAGGTTTGGCCAGGAAAAGGGCCTCGACGAGAGCAGGAATACCCTCACGGGACCCACCCGTTCCTGACGTCGAAGCTATTCAGCGGTTCGGGAGGGGTCAACGCGCGCGCCACGATGGGATTCCAGTATGAGATCGGCCGCCTCGCGCACCGAGTCGACCACCGCCACCTCACGGGGCAGCTCTTCTCGAGCCTCGGTGCGGCGTCCGTATCCGGTGCGCACGAGGATGGCGTGCCCCCCTGCCCTGCGGCCCGCCTCGACGTCGGCCCACTTGTCGCCGACGAAGTACGACCGGGCGAGGTCGAGCCCCAACGCGCGGGCCGCCGCCCGATGCATGCCCAGCGCCGGTTTGCGGCACGAGCAGGGCCCGGTGACCTCGGGGTGATGCGGGCAGAAGCAGGTGAGGTCGACGGGTGCGCCTGCTCGCTCGAGCAGGGTGTTCACGCGGGCTGCCACCGCCTGGTACTCGTCCAGCGAGATGAGCCCCCGGGCGATGCCCGATTGATTGGTCACCACCACCAGCGCCAAGCCGGCTGCACGCAGCCGAGCCAGCGCGTCCACGGCGCCGTCGATCAACACCACGCCGTCGGGATCGGCGAGATAGTGGGCGTCTTCGATCAGGGTGCCGTCGCGATCGAGAAACACGGCGGGGCGCAACGGCGACACGGTCACTCGTCCTCACCCCGGAGCGCTCGAGCCAGCGCCTCGCCCACCTGCTGGTCGTGGTGGGGATCGACCGTGCGCAGATCGATCAGCACCGCTCCGTCTTCGACCCGGACCACGACGGGCGGAGCGTCGGCCCGCAACCGCTGGGCCACCCGCGTGGCCCCAGCCGTGGGCGCCTCGATACGCAGCAGGCAGGTGGGCACCTCGTGGTCGGGATAGGTCCCACCCCCGACCCGCCCCACTCCGGGCTCGACCCCCACGGTCGAGGCCCCACCCAGCGGTCGCAGGGTGTGGGCGAGGGCCTGGGCCCTCTCTTCGATCGACGACACCGAGCGGGCGAGCATCTGCAGCACCGGCACCCGCTCGGCCACCGAGTCGGGCTCTTCGTAGAGCCGCAACGTCGCCTCGAGCGCCGCCAGGGTGGCCTTGTCGACCCTCAACGCCCGACAGAGGGGGTTGGCGCGGGCCGCGGCGATCAACGGCGCACCGCCCACGATGATCCCCGCCTGGGGTCCACCCAGCAGCTTGTCGCCCGAGAACACCGCGCAGTCGGCGCCTGCGGCCAACGAGTCGGCCGCTCGGGGCTCGGGGGGCAGTCCCAGGGTGGCCGGATCAATCAGCAATCCCGACCCGATGTCGTGCACCAGCGGCACCCCCGCCGCCTCGGCCAACGGCGCAAGCTCGGCAATGTCGGCCCCGGCCGTGAAGCCGGTCACGCGAAAGTTCGAGCGGTGCACCTTCAAGATGGCGCCCACCGGGACCGGCCCCTCCAATGCGGCGCGGTAGTCGGCGACGTGGGTGCGGTTGGTGGTGCCCACCTCGATCATGCGGGCGCCGGCCCGCTCGAGCATCTCGGGAATCCTGAACCCTCCGCCGATCTCCACCAACTCGCCGCGTGAGACGATCACACCCTGGTCCCGCGCCACCGTGTTGAGCACCAGCACGAGGGCGGCCGCGCAGTTGTTGACCACCAGTGCGTCGGCGGCCCCGGTCAGTCGACCCAGTAGCGCGGCGCAGTGGTCGTAGCGCGATCCCCGAGCACCCGTGGTGAGATCGAACTCGAGGGTGCTGTAGCCCGCGCTGACCTCGGCCATCGCCGCTCGGGCTTCGGCGGCCAGAGGCGCTCGCCCCAGGTTGGTGTGCAGCACCACACCGGTGGCGTTGATCACCGGCCGCAGCGAAGAGAGGGCCCCGCTGGCGAGGCGCCACTCGGCCTCGTCGTAGTAGGGATCGACGGCGGCGGGCCCATGGGGCCATGCCCCCTGGCGGATCCGTTCTCTCGCCACCGCCACCGCCTCGCGCAGCGCCTCGACCACCCGGGCCCGGGGGAACCGGTCCAGGAGTTCGCGGCCGCGGGCGGCCTCCAGCAGGTGGTCGAGGCCGGGAATCCGGCTACGGGGGTCGCTCACGGGCGTGGACGACGAACCCGTGAACGTAGGCTCATGGTGTCGGCCACAGCGGTGTCCGCCACCGCGGTATCGGCCACCGCCGTATCGGGCGGCGGCGGCAACGCATCGGCCGGTAGGCGAAACACCCCCTCGGCGGGCTCGCTGGTCAGCCCCGAGATGTTGGTCACCGGTCCCAGCCGCACGGTGTACAGCGACCCGCCCTCGATCACGCCCCGGAGCAGCAGCACCACCTCGGGCTTCGGCACCCGACGGCCGTCGGGCAGGAACTCGCGTTGGGTCGGCCCCTGGCGCGACTGTGGCACCACCCCACGGGGGGTGGGCGCCACCACGGGAAGCTCTACCCCCCCGGTGTCGACCGGAGGCTCCTGCACGGCCTCGGGATCGGCCCGCGCCTCGGCCGCGCGCGCCTCGGCGAGGGAATCGACCCGGGCGTCGTACTGATACGGGTGCAGAGCCTGCAACACGCCGGGGGTGTTGCCCGAATCCCGGTACATGCCGATGACGATGCCTTCCAGGTTCTGGTCCGGGTCGAGGGCATCGTCGAAGATCAGCCTCAGCGTCGACGAATCGACCTTTTCGGCGCGGGCGAACTGGGGCGGTGTGGTATCGGGCACCATCACCCAGAACGAGGTGAGCGTGGTGTCGGTGGCTCCCAGCGACAAGCGCTCACCCACGCCCTGGATCTCGAAGGGGTCGGCCACGTCGTTCCGATTGCGGTCGTCGAAGCTGCGGAGCTGGTATTCTCCCAGCGGCAGATACCGCATGACGAAGAGCCCGAGCGAATCGGTACGCGCCACGTAGCGCACGGAGTCGTCCGACACTGCGAACACGTCGAGCGCCGGCACCGGATCCCCACTCACGCGGTCCCAGACCTCACCCGCCAGGGCGTTGGCCTGGAACTCGGGTCCCGTGGTGAACACCCACTCGAAGGCGTCGAGCATGGTGTTGCGAAAGCGGTCCTGGATCACGGGCAGCACGGTCACGCGGTAGATGACTCCCGCCTGAAAGCCGCCCGCGATCGACACCTCGATGGCGTCGCCCTTGTGCCGCACCGAGACCTCACCGGTGCGGGGCGAAAGCTGCACCGCCTGGTCCAGCGTGCCCTCCGACGGCGCTTCGGCCAGCGGCTCGTCGAACTGAATGCGAATGCGCCCGCCGCCCGCCTCGATGCGGGCGAAGGTGTCGGGGCGCACCGCGACGATCACCGGCGGACGGTGATCCTGGGGACCCCCGGACGGAGCCCCCTGGCGTGCGCAGGCGGCGAACCAGGCCGTGGCGGCCGCTGCCAGCAGGGGAACCAGCGCGCGACGCACGCGTCAGCCCTGCCCCTGGAAGAGCGCGAGTTTTCGCCGCAGACTGGCGATCTGCTCGGCCTGGCCGGCCGCCTTCTGCCGCTCCCGCTCGACCACCTCTGCCGGCGCCCGCTCCACGAAACTCGAGTTCGCGAGCTTCTTCTCGATGGTGGCCAGGTGCGCCGCTCCCCGCTCGATCTCGGCCCCGAGTCGCTCTCGCTCGTGGTCGAGATCGATCACACCCTCGAGCGGCAGGAACACACCCCCACCCGCCCGCAGCACGGCATGGGCACCGATGGCTCCCGGAGCCGCTCCACTCCACACCAGCGTCGCCACGCGCGCCATGCGCTCGAGGGGGCCGGCCTGGCCCTCGAGCCCCTCCCGCACCGCCGGAACATCGGTCTCGAGCTGCACGGTGATCAGCTCGCCCTCACCCACCCCGTATTCCTTGCGCAGCGACCGCACGCAGGTCACGAACTCCTGAAAGGCTCCGATCCGGGCTTCGGCCTCACCGTCGCGCCACGTGGCCGGGACGTCGGGCCAGGGGGCCACGATGAGATCATCGGGCCGAGGCTCGCCCGCGGGCCAGGGCAGCCGGTCCCAGAGCGCCGTGGTGACGAAGGGCACGATGGGATGCAGCAGCCGGAGCACCCGATCGAGCACGGTGACCAGCGTCGAGCGCGCCGCCTGACGACTCGCCTCGCCGGTTTCGCCCCAGAGCCGATTCTTGACCAGTTCGAGGTACCAGTCGGCCAGATCGCCCCAGAAGAAGTGGTAGCCGGTCTCGGCCACCTCGTGCAGTCGAAAGCGCTCCATGCCCCGGGTCATCGACTCGGTGGTCGCGGCGAGCCTCGACAGGATCCAACGGTCGGCGGGCTCGAGATCACCCTCGACCTCGGCCAGCGCAGCCACCGGGTCGTCACCCAGCGACATGAGGGTGAAGCGTCCGACGTTCCAGACCTTGTTGGCGAAGTTGCGCCCTGCGGCGAACGAGCCCTCGACGTCTTCGTGGTCGAGCTGGATGTCGGTGCCGATGGCGCAGGCACTCACCAGGGTGAACCGCATGGCATCGGCCCCGAAGCGCTCGACCACCTCGAGCGGATCGATCCCGTTGCCCAGCGACTTGCTCATCTTGCGCCCCTTCGCGTCGCGCACCGTGCCGTGCAGGAAGACGTCCCGGAAGGGGGGTTCGCCCCGGAATTCGATCCCGGCCATGATCATGCGCGCGACCCAGAAGAAGAGAATCTCGGGAGCCGTCACCAGGGTGTGTCCCGGATAGAACGCCTCGAGATCATCGGTCTCGTCGGGCCAGCCGAAGGGGCTCAGCGGCCAGAGCCACGAACTGAACCAGGTGTCGAGTACGTCGGGATCCTGATGGACCACACCCCCACAGGTGGGGCAGCCATCGGGATCGTCGCGCAGCACCCAGACGCCCTCGTCGCCGCAGGCGTCGCAATACCACACCGGAATGCGGTGTCCCCACCAGAGCTGCCGCGAGATGCACCAGTCCCGGATGTTCTCCATCCAGTGCTCGTAGACCTTGCGCCAGCGATCGGGGGTGAAGGTGACCGTGCCGTTCCTCGAGGCCTCCAGAGCGGGCTCGGCCAGCGGCTTCATGCGCACGAACCACTGCAGGCTCAGGCGCGGTTCCACCACCGTGTCACAGCGATAGCAATGAGGGATCGTGTGTGCGTGGGCGTCCTGACCCGCCAGCAGTCCCGACTCCTGGAGCGCGTCGATCACCGCCTGACGCGCCGCGAACCGCTCCAGCCCGCGAAACGCCTCCGGCACCGAGTCATTGAGGTGCGCCGACTCGGTCATGATGTCGAGCATGGGCAGTTCGGCGCGGCGGGCGATCTCGAAGTCGTTGGGATCGTGGGCCGGGGTGACCTTCACCATGCCGGTGCCGAACTCGGGATCGACGAAGGCGTCGGCCACCACCGGGATCGTGCGCCCCGTGAGGGGCAACTCGACCTCGGCCCCCACCAGCGCGCGATAGCGATCGTCGTCGGGGTGGACCGCCACCGCCTGATCGCCCAGCATGGTCTCGGGCCGGGTGGTCGACACCGTCAGGTACCACCCACCCCCGTCGAAACGACCGAGCGCCGCGGCACCGGCCGCGTGAGCCGACGCCGCCGCGGGCCACGAGGCTTCAGCGAGCGGGTAGCGCAGATGCCAGAGGTGCCCCTCCGACTCGGTGCCCTCGGCCTCTTCGTTCGACAGCGCGGTGAGGCAGCGGGGACACCAGTTGATGATGTACTCCCCGCGGTAGATCAGGTCGCGCTCGTAGAGGCGCACGAACACCTCGCGCACCGCAGCCGACAGATTGGGATCGAGGGTGAAGGCGGTGCGCTCCCAATCGCACGAGCAGCCGATGGCCTTGAGCTGCTCGAGAATGGTGTCGCCCGTCTCGTTCACGAACGACCACACCCGCTCGACGAACGCCTCACGCCCCAGGTCGTCGCGAGTGAGGCCCTCGGCCGCGAGTTGACGCTCCACCACGTTCTGGGTGGCGATCCCCGCATGGTCGGTGCCCGGCAGCCACTCGGCCGCGCGTCCCTGCATGCGCCGGAACCGGATCAGCACGTCCTGGATCGTGTTGTTGAGCCCGTGCCCCATGTGCAGGACCGCCGTGACGTTGGGCGGCGGGATCACGATCACGTAGGGATCGCCCCCGCGCTCCAGCACGTCGGCGGCCGAGACATGAAAGTGCCCGCCCTCGAGCCAGCGTCGGTAGAGGGGGCCTTCGATGGCAGATGGGTCGAAGCGGGGTGCGAGCTCCTGGCTCACGTGACCTCCCGGGGGGGTTCCGACAGCTGCCGG
>CAZFRU010000053.1:20416-33711 GCA_964521385.1 uncultured Gemmatimonadaceae bacterium
CCGGCGAACCCGGGGGTCAGCCGATGTGTGGAATGTGGGACGAGGCGATGTGGGGGCCGCGACGGATCATGGCGCCACGGCCCAATAGACTACCCGAACCCCGGTGGACCGTCAATTTGCCGCGGGCCGCAGCAGGGACGGGCGCTGGAGCACGAGATCGTCGTCGTCCGACGGCGACGGGCGGAGGGCCCCGAACACCGCGTCCGGCAGGGCCAGCATCGCACCCGCCACGGACGGCGCGAAGTGCTGCCCGGTGCAGCGGGCGATCTCTGCGAGGGCATCGTGGTGCGAGCGCGAATTGCGATAGGCCCGGGCCGAGGTCATGGCGTCGTAGGCGTCGGCCACGGCGAGGATACAGGCGTCGAGCGGGATGGCCCCACCCGCGAGGCCACTCGGATACCCCCCTCCGTCCCACCGTTCGTGATGATGGCGAATGGCCGAGGTCAGCCCTCGCAGCGCTTCGATCTCGCCGACGATGTCGGCCCCGACCTCGGGATGCGCCTGGACCACGGCCCTCTCGCTCGCCGTCAAAGGGCCACGTTTCGCCAGGACCCGCACCGGCACCACCAGCTTGCCGAGGTCGTGGAGAAAGCCCCCGGCCCAGACGCGTTCGCCCACCGAGGGCGCCAACCCCAGGCGGTTGGAGATGGCCACCGCCAGAAAGGCGACGCGGCGGGAGTGACCGGCCGTGTAGGGGTCCTTGGCGTCGATCACCGATGACAGCACATCGAGCAGGTGCCCCCCCGACAACGGCGACACGTCGGCGGGCACCAGGGTGGCGGCGGCCTCGTAGAGGCAGGCGCGAAAAGCCGTGGCCTCGAACGGAGGCAGTCGCCCCGCATGCACCGCGCCGAGCCACGCGTCGGCCACCTCGGGGCCGAACTCGAGTCCCCGAAACGAGCGAATGACGGCCTCGACCTGACGTCCGCGCAACGCCGGGCGCGAGGGCCTCGGCTCGCCCAGGGCGGCCACGGTGTCGGCCAGGCGAAGAATCTGTACGGCCACGGGAATGGCGGCACCGCTCAGGCCGTCCGGGTACCCCGACCCGTCCCACCACTCGTGATGGTGCCGCACCAGGGGCACCACGGCCTCGAGATGGGGAATCGTCCGCAGCGTCGATGCGGAGCGCATGGGATGCGCGCGGACCCGATCGCGAACGTCCTGGGGCAGACGCGGGGTCGGGGTCGTCCAGGCGTCCTCGGCCAGCCCCACCATGCCGATGTCGGCAAGCACCCCGGCGAACACCAGTGCCGACCGTTCCCGGGCGGAGCGCCCCATCTCGAGCGCCAGATGTCGGGCCACCCACGCCACCCGGCCTCCGTGCTGGAACAGATAGGGGTTGGCACTCCCCATGACGCGGGCCAGGGCCTCGAGCAGGCCCGCGTAGAACGCTCGACCCGCGGGTTCGGGGGACATGGGCGTCACAATCTGGCCTCCTGGGCCGGAAAGGGGGGATCTCTCGAAGGTAGGCCGCGATGCTTCTGCGACGCCAGCATCGAGTGATCAGCGCCCACCACCCCCGCGCGAGGTGTCCGGCCGGGTGGCCCGGCGAGCCCGCTCGGCATCGACCCGTGCCCGAATCGCAGCAGCGCGTTCGGCCACCGTGGCATCAGCACCGAGTTGCCCGGCCGCGCGGCGGATCTCGGCGTCCATCGACAAGCGATCGAGCAGATCGTCGGACGCTCCTCCGGCGGGGGACCCGAACCCCGGAAGCGGCAGGGTGATCTTGCCGAGATGGAGTTTGCCGGGCGAGATCCCCCACCGGTTGCCCTCTTCGTCGGTATAGGTCCAATCCAGCCCCCGGGCGGCCTCGGCGGCACGGATCGCCATCGAGTCGTTGAAGGCCTGGAGCTGGCCGTAGAGCATGCTCTCGAGCACCTCCTGGTCGGTGAGCGTCACGGCCTCGGGCACCAGGGGCTGCCACAGCCGCTGGTCCCGGGTCGACGGCACCAGACGTCGCGCCGCGGTCGGACCCACCGGTGGAGCCTCGGGCGGCGAGAGCGTCAGGTCGCCCCCCGGCAGGGGAACGACCGGCACCCCGAGCGGCACCAGATTGGGCTCCACCCGGTCTTCGGGGCTCAACGGCGAGTCGACCTCGTCGGAGGCGAGTTCGAGCAGGTTGACCACCTCGATCCCCTGCACATCGACCGGTGCGTCGGGATCGACGGCGCTGGTCACCTCGCTGAACCGGATCGTGATGGCCGGCACCAACACCAGCACCACCAGGTGCACCAGGAGCGAGACCGCGAGTCCGATGACCTGTACCCGACCGGGATGCCGTCGACTCCAGGGCTGCGCCTGAAGATCTTCGTCGGCAGCAGGGCTCCCGCCGGTGCCACCCCCGGGGGGGCGCGCCGCAGGCGGCGGCGACGGCCGGGGCCGGAGCGATGTGGGGGGGGCGGTCATGCCAGTCGTAACCCGGCACCGAAGGCGCGGTTCCTGGTACACGCGCCCCCGCGCGGGCGGCGAGAGCGCCGGATCGCGCCTACGTGGGGCCGCTCCGCAACACCCGTCCGAGTCGTCCGGCCGCCTCGATGAGCCTCGATTCCGGACAGGTCAGCGCGACCCGGAAGAACCCTTCGCCCCCGGCCCCGAGCGACGCTCCGGGCAAGACCACCACCCCTTCCTGGGTGAGCGCTCGGCGCGCGAACTCCTCACTCCCCTCGCCGGCAGGGACCGGGATCCAGAGATACATGGTGGCTCTCGGGGAGCGTACGTCGAAGTCCACCTCGCGCAGCGCGACCACCGCCGCGTCGCGACGCCGCCGGAACACCTCGACGTTACCCGGCACCCACTCCTGCCAGCTCTGCAGCGCTGCGACCCCCGCCGCCTGCACGGCAAGGAACACCCCGGTGTCGACGAACGTCTTCACGCGGGACAAGGCGGCAATCAATTCGCGGTTTCCCGCCGCCCACCCGATCCGCCAGCCCGTCATGTTGTAGCTCTTCGACAGCGAGTGGAACTCGATGGCCACGTCACGCGCCCCCTCGATCTCGAGAATGCTGGGGGGCCGATAGCCGTCGAAGGCCAGCTCCGAGTAGGCATGGTCGTGAACGAGCGCCGTGTCGCGCCGGCGACAAAAGCGCACCGCCGACTCCAGGTAGGCCGGAGGTGCCTCGGCTGTGGTGGGGTTGTTGGGATAGTTGAGCACCACCATGCGGGTCCGCGCCTCGACCTCCGGATCGAGCCCGCTCAGGGGAATCAGGAAATCGTGCTCGGGTCGCAGCGGAACCAGGTGGGGCTCGGCGCCGGCCAGCACCACGCCCCCCCGGTACGCCTGGTACCCGGGGTCGGGCAGCACCGCGACGTCGCCGGGATCGAGCAGGGCGAAGGCCAGGTGTGCGATACCTTCTTTCGACCCGATCAGTGGCAGCAGCTCGTCGAAGGGATCGACCTCGACCCCGAAGCGACGCTCCATGAAGGCAGCGGCTTCTTCGCGAAAGGCGGGCAATCCGAGTTGGAACGGGTACCGCGACATGGCGGGATCACCCACCGCGGTGCGCAGCGCCTCGATGGCGGCCGGGGGCGGCGCAAGGTCGGCGTCACCGGCCCCGAGGTCGATGACGTCGATCCCGGCCGCGCGCAGCTCGCGCCGAATCCGAGGCACATCGGCCAGCGGGTACCCCGGTAGTGCGTCGAGCCGGCGGCTGCGGGGCAACGTCATGGCACCGAGGCTCGCACGGAGTTTTCGACCCAGGACACGCCGGGGATCTCCACCCGCACCGTGTCACCCGGCTCGAGGCGCCCGACCCCCTCGGGCGTTCCGGTCGTGACCAGATCACCGGGCTCGAGCGTCATGATGCGCGACGCGTAGGCCAGCACGAAGGCAATGGAAAACGCCATCTGCCCCACCTGTCCCCGCTGCCGTTCGACGCCGTTGACGGTGGTGACGACTTCGAGCGCGTCGAGGTCGACCAGACCGACCGGTACCGGCTCGCCCACGGGGCAGAAGGTGTCGAAGCCCTTGGCGCGGGTCCACTGGCTGTCGGCCCGTTGCAGATCCCGGGCGGTGACGTCGTTGAGGGCCACGACATGCGAAACGGCCTGGCGAGCTTCGGCCTCCGACGCACCGCGTAGGCGCCGACCCAACACCACCGCGATCTCACCCTCGAACTCCACCTGCTGCGACTCCTTCGGCAGCACGATGGCCTCACCCGAGGCCAGCAGTGCGGAGGGCGGCTTCAGGAAGAGCAGCGGCTCGCTGGGGACCTCGTTGCCGAGCTCCTGGGCGTGCGCGCGATAGTTCCGCCCGACGCAGATGATCTTCGAGGGCCGCAGGCGACCGATCATGGGCGAAGGCCCGACCCGAAGTCAGTGCGGCTTCTGACCGGCACGAATGTGAATGGTGGTGCCGATGAAGGCGCCGAGGGTAGCAAGGCCCAGTAGCGCTGCGATGACGGTCCACCAGAAGGCGACATCGGGTTGCCCTGCCGCCGATCCGGCCCGCGCGTTGCCGAAGGCGGCCAGCACCAATCCCACCCAGATGACGCCCGCCACGTATCCGAAGTACTTCATCGCTTTCGATCGTCCGGTTCAGATGAGAATCCGGGGCCGCTGGTCGGGGCCCGTACTGTGCCCGAATCTCTGCCCCCGCGTGCGCTCGGACAAGGGGATGCCGCCCCACACGCACACGGGCCGTCCCGCACCTGGCGGGACGGCCCGTGATCTTCGACTCGGGCGCGGTCAGCGCCGATCCCTCCACCACTCGTCCCGCAGGATCGCCACGCTGTGTTCCATCTCGCGCCCCGCCACCGACATGACGACGCGATACCTGCCGACGGGGGCCGGCTCGGAGACGAACCGAATCTGGTCTTCCCGGATCGGACGCCCGAACTGCTCCATGCGCTCGCGCATCGCGGTCTGCTCGGCCGCGCTGCGTTCCCGCCGCTTGTCGAGGTTCCACCGCACCTGGTGAAGTCCGGGCGTGGTCACACCGTTGATCTCGGCGATGGCCATGGCGCCCTGATACACCGTGAACTTCACCTCACCCGACGCCCTCGAGCCCAGGTAGTAGTAGAGGGTCACCGCCTCGGGGGCGCTTTCTCCGGGGTAGTTGGCCGACGCGTAGTTCATGAAATCGGCGGCCGTGTACCGGATCTGGTTCTCGGGTTCGAAGAAGTACGCATCCGACGCCAGCACCTGGGGCGTGAGCTGCGACAAACCACTGATGTCTGCGATGTAGATGCCGCGCCCGTGGGTCGCCACGATCAGGTCGTTGTCGCGGGGATGGATCTTCAGGTCGTGGACCGGCACCGTCGGCATCTCGTTCTTCATCGCCGTCCATGCGCCACCTCCGTCGACCGAGACGAACACGCCGAAGTCCGTGCCCACGAACAGCACATCGGGGTTGTCGTCGTGCTCGCGAATGACGTTGATCGAGCCCTGGGGAAGGTTGGCACTGATCGAGGTCCAGCTCTCGCCGTAGTCCCGTGTGCGATAGACGAAGGGTCGGAAATCGTCGTTGCGTAGCCCCGTGTAGGCCACATACGCCGTACCCGGCTCGTGGTGCGACGCAGCGACGCCGCTCACCCAGTATCCGGGCTGACCGGGGATCCGGTCGTTGAGCAACGTCCAGCTGCCGCCGCCGTCACGGGTCACCTGCGCGTTGCCGTCGTCGGTGCCGACCCAGATCAGACCGGGCATCAGCGTCGACTCGTCGATGGTGGTGATCGTGGCGTACTGGATGTTGCCGTCTCCGCCCTTGCCGGTGACGAGGGTGGCCGGATCGGCCCGCGTCAGGTCGGGGCTGATCACCTCCCACGATTCACCCCGATTGTCGGAGCGCAGGAGCTTGTTGGCCGCGTGGTAGATCACGTCACAGCCGTGGGGCGACACCAGGATCGGAGCATTCCAGTTGAAGCGCAGATCCGGGTCGTCGTACCGGATTCCCTTGCGCTCTCCCGTCCACAGATCGAGGCGCGAGATCGGTCCGAACTGCGACTCGTTGTAGAGGTATCGGTTGGTGCAGATGTCGAAGACGTTGAACATGCCGTCGCCCCCACCCACGCGGCTCCACGACTCGAAGTAGAGGGGCCCTCCGGCCGGGTTGGTGTTGAAGGCCATGTGCGAGCCGTTGTCCTGCAGGCCGCCGGCCACCCGATAGGGGTACGACATGTCGTATCCCACCGCATAGAACTGGGCCAGCGACTGGAAGTCGGGATGGTACCAGGTCTCACCCGCATCGAAGGTGATGCCCATGCCGTGATCGTAGCCGAGAATCATGTGCCGGGAATCGTCGGGGTCGATCCAGAGCGCGTGGTCGTCGCCCCCGAAGCCGAGGACGCGTGATTGCCAGGTCGCGCCCCCGTCGCGGGTGCCCCAGGTCGAGACCGACAGCACGTAGACCACGTCGGCGTCGTTGGGGTCGATGACGATCTGTCCGTAGTAGTAGGCCGGAGCACCGCCGACCTCCTGATCGTCGGAGTTGACCTTGCGCCAGGTCGCTCCCGCGTCGTCCGAGCGGTAGATCTCACCGCCGATCATGCCGCTCGACGACTTGTGATCCCGCAGTTCCTGCAGGCGCTCCTCGTCGGACATCCCCGGCTTGTTGGCGTTCTCGATGGTCGCATAGAGAATGCTGGGATCGCCGTCGTAGACGTCGATGCCGATCCGGCCCAGCATACCCGACGGCAGCCCGTTGGTGAGCATCTCCCACGAGTCCCCGCCATCGACCGTCTTGTAGATGCGACTCCCGGGGCCGCCGAGGTCGTAGCTGTACGGCACTCGCACCTTGTCGAAGGTGGCCGCGTACAGCACGTCGGGGTTGGTCGGGTCCATGACCACGTCGACCGCGCCAATGGTCTTGCCTTCGACCACCGGGCTCAGCACCTGTTCCCAGGTGGCGCCGCCATCGGTGGTGCGATACAGGCCCCGCTCCTCGTTCTCGGAATAGAGGTGCCCGAGGGCGGCCACGTAGACGATGTCGGGATCGAAGGGATGGATCACCACCCGCCCGATGTGGTGCGACTCGGGGAGTCCCACATTGGTCCACGTCTCACCGGCATCGGTCGACTTGTAGACGCCGTCGCCGTAATACGTGCTGCGCGAGTTGTTGGCTTCGCCCGAGCCCAGGTACAAGATGTCGGGATCGGAGGCAGAGATCGCGATCGCCCCGATGGAGAAGACGCTCTCGTTGGTGAACAGCTCCTCGAACGAGTGTCCGTTGTTCACCGACTTCCACAGATGACCCGAGCCGGTGGCGATGTAGAAGGTCGCTGCCTCGTCGGGATGGACGGCGATGTCGACGAACCTACCGCTTTGTCGGGTCGGGCCGATACTCCGGTAGTTGAACGCCGAGAGCAGAGCCTCGTCGAGGGTCTGCGCGTCCGCGCCGGGTACGAAGATCGCAGGAGCGATGAGGGCCACGAGAAGGCCGAGGATCGGTCGTCGATGCCATTGCATGGACGGGACTCCGAGGATGGGGGTGGTTCGGTGGCGAGAAACCGGACGATAACGCAGGCGGCGCCCCTCGGCGAGCAGAAAGGTTTCTCTTGTGCCGGGCGGTGGCCTGTACCGAGCGTTGATGTAGGGCCTCCACGCGAGGCCTCCTCGCTATCGCTGTCCACACTTTGCCGCATCGGCACGAATATATGGCTCGAATCGACGCATTCCTGAAGATCATGCAGGAGTCGGGAGCGTCCGACCTGCACCTGAGTACCGGCTGCACGCCGATGCTCCGGATCAACGGCGAAATGGAAGGCGCCAAGCACCGACCGCTGAGCGGCGAAGAGGTGCGCCTGCTGTGTTTCGAACTGCTCACCGACACCCAGGTGGAGCGGTTCGAGGAGCACGGCGAGTTGGACTGCGCCTACACGCTCGAGGGCGTGGCACGCTTTCGGATCCACCTCTTCAAGAAGTTTCCCGGCATGGGAGCTGCTTTCCGGATCATTCCCCACGAGGTGCCCACCCTCGACAGCCTGGGGTTTCCGGAGGTACTGAAGACCATGCTCCACAACCGGTCGGGGCTGATCCTGGTCACCGGTCCGACCAACTCGGGCAAGTCGACGACGCTGGCCGCCATGGTCGACTACCTCAACGAGCGGATGAACTACCACATCCTGACCCTCGAAGACCCCCTCGAGTTCATCCACCCCAACAAACGTTGCCTCATCAATCAGCGCCAGATCGGGGAACACAGCCGGACCTTCGCCGACGCCCTGCGCGGCGCGCTGCGCGCCGATCCCAATGTGATCCTCGTGGGTGAGATGCGTGACCTGGAGACGATCCACCTGGCCCTCACCGCAGCCGAACTGGGTCTGCTCGTGCTGGGCACCCTCCACACCAGTTCGGCCGCGCAGACCATCGGGCGGGTGGCCGACGCCTTTCCCTCGGAGCAGCAGGCGGCCATGCGGCTGACGCTGTCGGAGGTGCTGGTGGGCATCTGCTCGCAGCAGCTCCTGCGGCGGGCCGACGGCAACGGCCGCGTCGCCGCCATGGAGATCCTGGTGGGGACCCAGGCCTGCCGCACCTTGATTCGTGAGGGCAAGAGCCACCACGTCAACAACGTGATCCAGACCGGCAAAAAGGAGGGAATGGTATTGATGGACCAATGCCTGAAGGAACTCGTGGGCGACAAGGTGGTGACCGGCGAAGAAGCCGCGCGCTTCGCCGACGATCCCGCCGCCGTGCTCGCTTTCGGCAAGACCGGACTCCGGCGCCCAGGCCTGGTGGGTGTCTGACGCGCGTATGAAGAAGAAGGCGCGTCTCGACCAGATCCTGCTGCGGCTGGGGTATGTGACCCAGGCGCAGATCACGCAGGCGCTCGCCCGTCAGAAGACGAAGGGGGGACGCCTCGGGTCGCATCTGGTGCATCTGGGTTCGCTCACCGATGCCCAGTTGGTCGAAGCCCTCGCAGCCCAGTTCGACCTGCCCTGGGTCGCCTCCTGGGACCGCGAGATCGACGCAGCGCTGGTGCGCCGGGTGCCACCTGGCATGGTGCTCGAACGCATGGTCGTGCCGCTGGAATCAGGTCGAGGATCGTTGACCCTGCTCGTGGCCGACCCCCTCGATCGCGAAGCCGTCGATCGGGTGAAGGAGGCGCTGGGGGCCGACCGCGTCGTCGTGATGCTGGCTCCCGAGCGGGTGGTACTGGAGCTGGGCGAGCTCTATCTGGGGGGCGCGCGCCCTGCGGCGCCCTCGGGAGTCGAGTTGCCCGAGTTGTTCGAGGTGGAGGCACCGCACCCGACCCTCGTGGAGTTGGACGAGGCGGAGGAATCGGGTACCCGCGTGCTGATGGTGATCGAGGGCGCGGCCCACAAGAACTTTCTTCCTCCGGTGTTCCAGAAGGAAGCCGCCGATCTCGTCGTGGTGTCGAGCGCCGAGGACTGCCGGGACGCCATGCAGGGACCCGCCTTCGACGCGATCCTGGTGGCCCGCCCCCTGCTCGAGACCTTTTCGGGATGGGTTCGCGACCACCGGGTCCCGACCCCGAGTGCCGAAGTGAGTGTGTTTCCCAGCATCAGCGGGTCGCTGCTCGAAAACCCGGCGCCCTACGACATCACGGTGCGCAGCTTGCGCGTCGCCGTGCAGGCCGTCGCCGACGAGCGCGGCAAACGACTGGGAGCGGCCCCTCCCTACGGTCTCATGGCCGAAGACCTCGACGCCATCGCCCGACGCTACGGCCTACGACGCCTCGCGCGCGACGGTCTGAACCTCGGCGTGCACCTCCTGGTGCCGACCCGAGGCGAGGCGGACGAGGGTGCCACGGGTCCCTTTGCGGAGTTCCCCGGCAGTCTCGAGATGGCGGCGTCACTGCGTTTTCCCTTTCGGATCGATGCCTTGCTGGGCGTTTGTCACGCACTGTTCCGCGGTCGGGTCAAGCCCGACACCGTGGGTCATTGGGGTGAGGAGGTCCACCTCGCGGCGCAGATGCTCGCCCTCGTCTGGTACCGGCATACCATCGTCGCCCCGTCCGACGAGGCCCGGGGCGGCGTGCCGGGTGCGGCACTGCGGGGTGAGGCGGGCGGGCTGGCCTCGCTCGAGTTGATCGAAGTCTACCTGCGCATCATCGCCGATCGCGGGGAATCGGCCACCGAGCGCAACGACCGCGATGTCCTGCTGGTGGGCTCCGAGCGCATCTCGCGCACCCTGGCGGCCCGTCTGCGCCGCGTGGGATGCCGCACGCTCGAGGCCCGTGACCTCACCGACGCGCGCACGATGGTGGCGCGCCAGGTGCCGGCCGCCATCGTGATCGACCACGACGAATTCGAAGAGGCCACGGGGGCGTTCTGCGCCTGGTTGACCCGGGAGCACGACCTGCTGGCATATGTGCTCACCGACTCGACCGACGCCTCGAAGACGTTGGCGCTCCTCGATGCCGGCGCCGACGACGTCTTCGCTCCCCCCCACGAATTCGATCTCGTCTCGGCCCGGATCAGTAGAGCGGTGCGTGCCCGGGCCCGGTACCGCACGGGTGAACCCGGAGCCACGGCCGGCGGGCAGTTCTCGGCCTCGTTCGAGATCTTCTCATTTCTCGATCTGGTCCAGACGCTCAGCCACAGCCGCAAGTCGGCGCGCATCGAGATTCGCCGCGACAACGGCGAGAGCGCGACGGTGTTCACGCATGGCGGGCGCGTGATCCACGCCGCCTGTGGCGAATTGCTGGGCGAAGAGGCCGTCTTCCGCGTGATCACCTGGGAAGACGACGGCACCTTCGTGGTGTATCCCGAGACCGATCCTCCGGCCCCCACCATCCACGTGGCCACCGACGGGGTGCTGATGGAAGGCTGCCGGTTGCTGGACGAGAGCAAGGTGTAGGCGCCACCACCGCCTTGCCCCGGACGCCCGGCCGCCCCCTTTTTCGTGCGCTATGCACCGGGGGCGATTGCCCCGCCCGCAAGACGAGTCCGAGGAGATCTCACGCCATGCTTCAACGTCCGCTCCATTCGCTCCGCCCCATCCGAGGCGGCGCCCTTGCCACGGCGCTGCTGGCCGTGCTCGCCGCGGCCCCTTCCCTGCTCCCAGCGCAGATGCCCCGGCAGCTCGAGTCGCCGATGCCGCTGGGCTGGGTCGGGGGTCCGGGCTCGGCCAACTTCGAGCTCGCCAGCCGGTGGGCACCCTACAAGGCGGCCGATCTGCTCAAGAGCACCTCGGTCAATCCCCGCTGGATCGAGGGCGGAGAGACCTTCTGGTATGAGTATGAGACGGGCGAGGGCACCTTCCACTGGCTCGTCGACCCGGTCGCGGGTACGAAGCGTGCGATCTTCGACCGCGATCGCATCGCGGCCGAGCTCACCCGGATCACCGGAGACCCCTACGAGGCGCGCCATCTTCCGATTCGCAGCATCAGGTTCATCGACCCGAACACCCTGCACTTCGAGGTCGAGTCGTCGCAGGACGAACCGAAGGAAGACGAAGCCACCGACTCGGTCGAGGTCGAAGAACAGCAGCAGGAGCAGCGAGGGCCGGCTCGGCCCCGTCCGAAAAAGAAGGTGCACTACTTCGAGTATACCGTCTCGACCCGCACCCTCACCGAACTCGCCGAGGCCCAGCACCCCGACAACCACCCCTCCTGGGCCAACGTCTCGCCCGACGGCCGGACCGTGGTGTTCGGACGAGACCACGACCTGTGGATGATGACGGGCGACGAGTACGCCAGGATCCTGGACGCGCGCCGCGGCAAGAGCGGCTCCGAGGCCGACTCGGCCGAGCACAAGATCGAGGTGACCGAAACCCGTCTGACCGACGACGGGGTCGAGGACTATGGATGGTACAGCACCGGGCGGGGCGACACCGACCAGGAGATCGAGCGGGAGCGCAAGAAGGAGATCCCTGAGCGGTCGCGGGTCCCCGCTTCATGGTCGAAGGACTCACGCCGGATCGCCCTGGTGCGCTCCGACCAGCGAGAGGTCGGCGATCTCTGGGTGATCCACGCCACGGGCAACAAGCGCCCTGAGCTCGAGACCTACAAGTACGACATGCCCGGTGAGGAGAACGTCACCCAGAGCGAGGTCTGGCTCTTCGACTTCGAATCCCGATCGTCGGTGAAGGTCGACGACGATCCATGGCAGGACCAATCCATGTCGGTGATCACCGACCAGCAGTTCATCTATCCCGACTCCGACGAGCCGCGTCGCTCCCTCTGGCTCTCCGACGGATCCGATGAGCTCTGGATCGAGCGGATCAGTCGCGACCGGCATCGCACCGACGTGTTCGTGGCCGACGCCAGCACCGGGTCGGTGCTCCGTACGGTGATCGCAGATCGCATGAACACCTACATGGAGACCCAGCCCCTCCTGCAACTCGACAATGGCGACCTGCTCTGGTGGTCGGAACGCGACGGCTGGGCCCACATCTACCGCTACGGCCCCGACGGCACGCTGAAGAACCGCCTCACCGAGGGGCCCTTCGCGGTACAATCGATCGCAGGTGTCGACGAAGAGACGGGCACCGTCTTCTTCATGGCAGCCGGTCGCGAGGCGGGCGAAGACCCGTACTACCAGCATCTCTACCGTGTCGGGCTCGACGGCTCGGGCCTTCGGCTGCTGGACCCGGGCGACTTCGACCATCGGGCCACCATGGGCGAGTCCCGGCGATTTGCGGTCGAGAACGCGTCACGCGTGAACACGATTCCCGTATCGCGGGTGCGCAATGCGCGGGGCGAGGTCGTGGTCGAGCTCGAAGAAGCCGACTTCTCGCTCATGCTCGACGCAGGCTGGCAGTTTCCGGAGCCGTTCACGGTCAAGGCCGCCGACGGCGTGACCGACCTCTACGGTGTGATGTACAAGCCGTTCGACTTCGACTCGACCCGCGTCTACCCCCTCGTCGAATACGTCTACCCCGGTCCCCAGACCGAATCGGTCTCGAAGGCCTTCTCCACGAGTCGCTACGAGGTGGGCCTGGCCCAGTTCGGCATGGTGGTCATCACCATCGGCAACCGAGGGGGTAGCCCATCGCGTTCGAAGTGGTATCACAACTTCGGCTACGGCAACCTTCGCGACTACGGCCTGGCCGACAAGAAGGTGGCCGCCGAACAGCTCGCAGACCGCCACGGGTTCATCGACCTGCAGCGCGTGGGCATCTATGGCCACTCGGGGGGCGGATTCATGAGCACCGCCGCCATGCTGGTCTATCCAGACTTTTTCAAGGTGGCGGTGTCGTCGTCAGGCAATCACGAAAACTCCGTCTACAACCGGTGGTGGTCCGAAACCCACCATGGGGTGAAGGAAGTCACCGACGACGAAGGCAAGGTGACCTTCGAGTACGACATCGACGGCAACTCCGAGCTCGCCGCCAACCTGAAGGGACACCTGCTGCTCACCACGGGTGACATCGACAACAACGTGCATCCCGCGAAT